>NZ_CP140151.1:2157099-2876132 GCF_034479555.1 Chromohalobacter canadensis
CTTGCAACTCGCGTAACGCGTCCTTGAACACGGCGATTGGCGTGCGACTGGTGGCTAGCGCTTCGCGGAAGGCGGACGCGTCGAACAGCGTCTCGTCGGGCACGAAGCGATAGTGATGAAGCAGCATTCGCGTGGCACTCCTGTTCGCGCGTTACGTCGTCGGGTAACCGGTTGAGCGGCGGCGTTTACGCCTCGAGGAAGCTGAAGTCCTCGTCACTGCGCGCGGTGAGCACCTCGACGCCGGTCGCGGTGACCAGCAGCGTGTGTTCCCACTGGGCCGACAAGCTCTTGTCCTTGGTCACCGCCGTCCAGCCGTCGCGCAGCACCTTGGTGCGATAGTCGCCGACATTGATCATGGGCTCTATGGTAAAGCACATGCCTTCAGCCAGCGCGATATCGGCATTGGGCTCGTAACCGTCGTAATGCAGGAATTGCGGGTCTTCGTGGAAGCCGGCGCCGATGCCGTGGCCGCAGAAATCGCGCACCACCGAATAGCCGTTGCCCTCGGCGTGCTGCTGGATCGTGCGCGCCAACTCGGAGAGGTGTACGCCGGGGCGCACCTGGGCGATACTCTTGTACAGGCATTCTTGGGTAATGCGGGCCAGGCGGCCACCCTGAATGCTGTTGCCGACCACGAACATCATGCTGGAATCGCCGTGATAGCCATCGGTGGTTTTTACGGTGATATCGAGGTTCATGATGTCGCCGTTCTTGAGCTTCTTGGCGAAATCGGGCATGCCGTGGCAGACGACATGGTTGATCGAGGTGCAGGTGGCGTAGGGAAAGCCGTGATAGTTGAGCGGCGCGGGCGTGGAGCCCAGCTCGTCCACGATGTATTCGTGGCACAGCCGGTCGATCTCGCCGGTGCTGATGCCGGCCACTACATGTGGCGTGATCATTTCCAGTACCGAAGCGGCCTGGCGACCGGCTTCGCGCATTTTTTCGATTTCGTCGGCGGTTTTAATGGGAATGTTCATGCGATCTCGAATTCGGAGGGTTCGGGTCTGGCGTCGGGGTGGCTCCTGGCCTATAGTCTCGGCGCCCGACGAGGGCGCGCGAGATGCACCATACGGGCGTCTCGTAAGGCGTGGCGGACCAGGGGCGACTTCATCTTGGAATCGATCTATGGTATAAAGCCGCGCGCCTTACTGCAATCGCCGCCTAGCGCGTTCAGTTAGATCGACGCATTGGCGTGGCGCGGCAAGCGGGCGAGAAATGATAACGCCTTGAAAACACACATGCACCGTCACATGGTCCCGGGTGCCGGGGCGACGTTCGATGTCGTCGTGGTCGGATCCATGGGGTGCATGGAGGCCTAACCCGATTCAGGAGTCATCCATGGCACAAGTCAATATGCGTGACCTGCTCAAGGCAGGCGCTCACTTCGGTCACCAGACCCGTTACTGGAACCCGAAGATGAGCAAGTACATCTTCGGTGCACGCAACAAGATTCACATCATCAACCTCGAGCACACGCTGCCGGCGCTGAACGACGCGCTCGCCGTCGTCGAGAAGATGGTGGCTTCCAACAACAAGGTCCTGTTCGTCGGCACCAAGCGTGCTGCCAGCAAGATCGTCAAGGAAGAGGCCCGTCGTGCCGGTCAGCCGTTCGTCAACCATCGTTGGTTGGGCGGTATGCTGACGAACTTCAAGACCATTCGCGTGTCGATCAAGCGTCTGCGCGAACTTGAAGCCATGCACGAAGACGGCACGTTCGAGAAGCTGACCAAGAAAGAAGTCCTGATGGCGACCCGCGAGCAAGACAAGCTCGAGCGCAGCGTCGGCGGTATCAAGGACATGGGCGGCCTCCCCGACGCGCTGTTCGTGATCGACGTTGACCACGAGCGTATCGCGATCAACGAAGCCAATAAGTTGGGCATTCCGGTCATCGGTGTCGTCGATACCAACTCCAATCCGGACGGTGTCGACTACGTGATCCCGGGCAACGACGACTCCATTCGCGCCCTTCAGATCTACACTCAGGCCGTCGCCGACGCCTGTGTGCAGGCCAAAGGCAACAGCGCTAGCGAGTTCGTCGAAGTGACCGACGAGGCAAGCGAAGCGAACGAAGCCGCCGCCGAGTGATGGTGGCGGGTCCGTGCTGACGCTCGCACGCGAGCGACGAGACATAAAGCAGCCCGTGAAGGCGGCGCAGCACGGACCAAAAGGGGGCTACAAGCCCCCTTTTCACCGTCCGGATGCAAGGGCGGTGAACCCTGAAGGAATTCTTCATTCAAAGGAGATGCTGGTCGCACGTCGCGCGTGCATGTCACGCCAAGTCACGCTCAAGCCGTGCCGGCGACGAGGCAGCGTTTCCACCAGACGTCGAACCACATTCAGAGGTATTTACCATGGCAGCTATCAGCGCATCTCTGGTCAAGGAACTGCGCGAGCGCACCGGCCTCGGCATGATGGAGTGCAAGAAAGCTCTGACCGAAGCTGACGGTGACATCGAAACCGCCATCGAAAATCTGCGCAAGAACTCCGGCCTTAAAGCAGCCAAGAAAGCCGATCGTACGGCAGCCGAAGGGGCCGTGGTGACGCGTGTCGCCGACGACGGTTCTTACGGTGTGATGCTCGAGGTCAACTCCGAGACCGATTTCGTGGCGCGCGATGATAACTTCACCGCTTTCGCCGACCAGGTCGTCGCCAAGGTGTTCGAAACCAAGAGCGAAGACGTGGCGAGCCTGATGGAAGGTGGGCTGGAAGACGCGCGTCAACAGCTGGTGCAGAAGATCGGCGAAAACATCAGCGTGCGTCGCGCAGTGGTCGTCGATGCCCCGGAAGGTGGTGTCGTGGGTGCCTATGTGCACGGTAGCCGTATCGGCGTGCTGACCGTTCTCAGTGCCGGCAACGCCGATGTGGCCAAAGACATTGCCATGCACGTGGCGGCAATCAATCCGAGTGCTGCGCATCCGGAAGAAATGCCCCAGGCAGAGCTGGATAGCGAAAAGGCGATTATCCTGGCGCAGCCGGACATGGCCGGCAAGCCGGCGGAAATCGCCGAGAAGATGGTTCAGGGCCGCCTGAAGAAGTACCTGGCCGAAAATAGCCTGACTCAGCAGCCTTTCGTCAAGGACCCCAACCAGACCGTGGCCGAATACGTGAAGGCTGCGGGTGGCGAAGTGGTCAGCTTTACCCGCTTCGAAGTGGGTGAAGGCATCGAGAAGGAAGAAGTCGACTTCGCTCAGGAAGTCAAGGATCAGGCGCGTCGCAGCTAAGCTGCCATGTGCCTGTGTTGTCGTTGGCGTGCGCGGTTGCGCACGCCTTCGCGTATCCGGCCGTTGCCTGGCCGAGCTGTTCCTACCCACGCCGATACAGTCCGCTGAGACGAGGAGAGTCCGAATGTCTGTTCCCACCGATCGTAACGCCGCTTCCCCAGAGCGTAACGAGAAGTCGAAGTACAAGCGCATTCTGTTGAAACTGTCCGGTGAAGCTCTGACGGGCGAGCACGAATTCGGAATCGATCCCAAGGTACTCGACCGTATGGCGCTGGAAATTGGCCAATTGGTCGGAATCGGGGTCCAGGTGGGGATCGTGGTCGGCGGTGGTAACTTGTTCCGTGGGGCGGCGCTACACGCGGCGGGTATGGAACGTGTCACTGGTGATCACATGGGCATGCTGGCGACCGTGATGAATGCTTTGGCGATGCGTGACGCCCTGGAGCGTTCCAATATTCGCTCGCGGGTGATGTCGGCGATTCCCATGAGCGGCGTCGTCGAGCATTACGATCGGCGTACCGCCATCCGTTACCTGACGTCGGGTGATGTGGTGATTTTCTCCGCGGGGACCGGTAATCCATTCTTCACTACCGACTCGGCGGCCTGTCTGCGCGGCATCGAGATCGATGCCAATGTGGTGCTCAAGGCCACCAAGGTGGATGGTGTTTACAATAAGGATCCGGTCAAGCACAGCGATGCCGCCAAGTACGAACGTCTTTCCTACGACGACGTGCTCGATCAGAAGCTCGGCGTGATGGATTTGACCGCTATCTGCTTGGTGCGGGACCATGACATGCCGGTGCGCGTGTTCGATATGACCAAGCCGGGGGCCTTGCTCAACCTTGTGGTTGGGGGCAAGGAAGGAACGCTGGTAGATAGAGGCTGAAACAGTGATCAACGATATCAAGAAAGACGCCGACGCGCGCATGAAGAAAAGCGTCGAGGCGCTTAACGCCAATTTTCACAAGATCCGCACCGGGCGCGCGCATCCCAGCCTGCTGGATGCGGTGCACGTGAATTACTACGGTGCTGACATGCCGCTCAACCAGGTGGCGAGCGTCAATGTGGAAGACGCGCGAACCCTGGCGGTCGTGCCGTGGGAAAAGAGCATGGTGCCTAAGGTCGAGAAGGCCATCATGACCTCCGATCTGGGCCTCAATCCCGCCGCTGCGGGAAACGTGATTCGCGTGCCTTTGCCGCCACTGACCGAGGAAACGCGCCGCAATTATATCAAGCAGGCGCGTGGCGAGGCGGAAAACGCGCGAGTCGCGATCCGCAACGTGCGGCGTGATGCCAACGGTGATCTCAAGGCACTCCTCAAGGAGAAAGCGGTCACTGAAGACGATGAACATCACGCCATCGATGAGATCCAGAAGATGACCGACAAGTATGTCGCCGAAATCGACAAGCTTCTGGAAACCAAGGAACATGACCTCCTGCAGGTCTGAGAGGTGACCGTCGGGACGCGCTCCCGTCGATCTCCATGATACGGGATCCCATGACCTCACAGCCGTTTTCTCCCTCCCGTGCGGGCGAGCTGCCGCGCCACGTGGCGGTCATCATGGATGGTAACAATCGCTGGGCGCGCGCACGTGGACTGTCTGGCATCCGTGGTCATCGCGCGGGTGTAGAGTCGGTGCGCGCGGTGATTCGTCGCGCCGCCGAGCGAGGCGTCGACACGCTCACCTTGTTCGCCTTCTCCAGCGAGAACTGGAAACGCCCCGCCTCCGAAGTTGATGCGTTGATGGAGCTGTTCCTGATTGCGCTCAAGCGCGAGGTCAAAAAGCTCCATAGCCACGGTATCCGCCTGTCGGTGATCGGCCAGCGCGAGGAGTTTTCCACGTCCATCCAGCAATACATCGAACGGGCCGAGGCCATGACCCGCGACAATCAAGGGCTTCATCTGGTGGTCGCTGCCAATTATGGCGGCCGCTGGGATATTACCAGTGCCGCGCGACGGTTAGCGCAGCGGGTCTCGGCCGGGGAGTTGTCGCCCGACGCCATCGACGAAGAAACGCTGGGGACCGAAATCAGCCTGGCCGACGAAGCCCCGGTCGACCTGTGCATCCGTACCAGCGGTGAGCAGCGGATTTCCAACTTCTTGTTGTGGCAACTAGCCTACGCGGAATTCTATTTCACCCCTGAGCTGTGGCCGGATTTCGGTGCCGAGGCGTTCGATGCCGCGCTGGACGCCTACGGAGAGCGTCAGCGCCGTTTCGGCATGTCCCAAGAACAAGTCGAGGCGCATGGTGCTTAGGCAACGTATCCTCACGGCGCTGGTCCTGGCGCCATTGGCACTGCTCGGCTTGTTTGGGCTCACCGGTCTTCCTTTTGCCTTGTTCACGGGCGCGATCGTGCTGATCGGCGCCTGGGAGTGGGCCAACCTGGCCGGTTTCGAGCGCCAGGTGTCGCGCCTGGCCTTTGCTGCGGCCTGTGCCGTGGCGATGCTCCTTTTATGGCTGAGCGATGCCGTGCATCAGCCTTGGCCTTTGTGGTTGGGTATGCTGGGCTGGCTGGCCAATCTCTATTGGGTGGTTCGCTATCCCCGGCAACACGAGCAATGGCAAGGTCGCGCGGTGCGCCTGGGCATGGGGCTGTGGGTGCTGTTACCGTGCTGGATCGGCTTCGTGCAATTGCGCGGCGACGGCGCAGCGTGGCTGCTGTTCGTGCTTTTGCTGGTCTGGGTTGCGGATGTCGGTGCCTACTTTGCGGGTCGTGCGTTCGGGCGCCGCAAACTGGCCGTACACGTTAGCCCCGGCAAGTCCTGGGAAGGCGTCTATGGCGGTATGGCGGCGGTTGCGGTGCTGGCTCTGGTCTTCGCGCCGTGGCAGGGAGCGGCTGGCCGTGACGCACTGTGGATGATGGTCCTGGCGCTGCCGGTGGTACTGATGTCGGTGCTGGGCGATTTGTTCGAAAGCATGCTCAAGCGCCAACGCGGCTTGAAGGACTCAAGCCACCTGCTGCCCGGACATGGCGGCGTGCTCGATCGCATCGATAGTTTGACTGCCGCTATTCCGCTTTTCGTATTGTTGCGCCCATGGTTGGGCTGAGGTGACGCATGGAATATGCCGATTGTGCTCGGATACAAAGTGTGACCGTGCTTGGAGCCACCGGCTCCATCGGCAAGAGCACCCTCGATGTCATTGCCCGTCATCCCCAACGTTATCGGCTGCATGCCTTGACCGCCTACCGTTCGCGCGAAACGCTGCGCGATCAATGTTTGGTTCATCGCCCCGAGGTCGCGGTGCTCGGCGAGGAGCGCGACGCCGCTTGGTTGCGTGACGTCCTCGCCGAGGCCGGTATCGATACCCAGGTGCGCGCCGGCGAGGCGGCACTATCGGAAGTGGCCGGAAGCGCCGACAGCGACGTGGTAATGGCCGCCATCATGGGGGCGGCCGGCTTGATGCCGACGCTGGCTGCAGTGCGTGCCGGCAAGCGCGTCCTGCTCGCCAACAAGGAAGCCCTGGTGATGTCCGGCGCGCTGTTCATGGAGGCCGTGGAACGTCATGGCGCGGTCTTGTTGCCTATCGATTCTGAACATAATGCCATTTATCAGTGTCTACCCACGGAGCACCGTGGTGGGTTGGCACGCCAGGGCGTGACCCAGTTGTTGTTGACCGCTTCCGGAGGGCCATTTCGTGACTGGTCCCAGGCGCAATTGAAGGCGGTAACGCCGGATCAGGCGTGTGCGCATCCCAACTGGTCGATGGGGCGAAAGATCTCGGTGGATAGCGCCACCCTGATGAACAAGGGGCTTGAGCTGATCGAGGCATGCTGGTTGTTCGATGCGCGGCCGGAACAGATTCAGGTCGTGGTGCATCCGCAAAGCGTCGTTCACTCCATGGCCGCTTATAGTGACGGTTCGGTGATTGCGCAGTTGGGCAATCCCGATATGCGTACACCGATCGCCTATGGACTGGCCTGGCCCGAGCGCATCGATGCCGGCGTGGCGCCGTTGGACCTGTTTCAGGTGGCGCGGCTCGATTTCGAGGCGCCCGATGAAGCACGCTTCCCGTGTCTGCGTCTCGCCCGTGAGGCGATGGCGGCGGGCGGTACCGCCCCGGCCACGCTCAATGCCGCCAATGAAGTGGCGGTGGAGGCGTTTCTCGACGCACGGCTAGGGTTCGCGGATATTCCACGTGTCGTGGCGGCGGTCTGCGAGGCTTGCGAGGTACATTCGGCGCATGAGTTAAGCGCGGTGCTGGCTGCGGACGAGGCGGCGCGGCGCGAGGCCGAACGGCAATTGACGGGGTTCACGTCATGATGCGCGGCGTTGGCAAGCCGCAGGAAGGAGGGCGACCCCATGGGCGTGATTGAGAATCTGCTGGCGGTCATCGTGGTGCTGGGGTTGTTGATCACCTTCCACGAGTACGGACATTTCTGGGTTGCGCGGCGTTGTGGCGTCAAGGTGCTGCGTTTCTCGGTAGGATTCGGCAAGCCGCTCTGGTCGCGCGTCGACCGCCATGGCACGGAGTTCGCCGTGGCTGCGATACCGCTGGGTGGCTACGTCAAGATGCTCGACGAGCGTGAGGGGCCGGTGGCGCCGGAGGAGCAAGCGCAGGCATTCAATCGCAAAAGTGTCTGGGCGCGCATTGCCATCGTCTCCGCCGGCCCTGCGGCCAACTTCCTGCTCGCCTTCGTCGCCTATTGGGCGCTGTTCGTCTATGGCACGACCACGGTGGCGCCGGTGATCGGCGACATTGCCGCAGACTCGCCGGCCGCCCGGGGCGGCTTGCAATCCGGGCAGGAGATCGTGGCCGTCGAGGGTGAACGCACGCCTTCCTGGGGGGAGGTCAATCTCAAGTTGGTGGCGGCCATAGGCGCCAATGGTGAGCTCGAGGTCACGACGCGTGAGTCCGAGACGGTCTCGCCGGAGCGTCATCGCGTGCCGGTCAGCGACTGGTTGGTACGCCAGGACCCGCCGCGCCCCTTGGCCACGTTGGGTGTGACGCCGTGGCGCCCCGATTTGCCCGCTGTGCTGGGCGAGGTGCTCGGTGACGGGCGTGCCCAGCAGGCCGGGTTGCAGAGCGGCGACCGCATCGTCAGCGTCGACGGTGTCGCCGTCGAAGATTGGATGGCATTCGTCGAACGTGTGCGTGACAACCCCGGCACGACGCTTGCGCTGCGAGTCGAGCGTGACGGTGAGCGCCGCGACGTGATGTTGACGCCGGCCACGCGCGAGCAGGAAGACGGCACGGCGATAGGTTACATCGGCGTCGGGGTGCAAACCACCGAGTGGCCCGAGCGGTACCGTCGCGAGATTCGCTATGGGCCGCTGGACGCCGTCGGTGAGGCGGTGAGCAAGACCGGTGAGATGAGCTTGCTCACGCTGGATTCGATCCGCAAGATGCTGGTAGGGCTGATCTCGCCCTCCAATCTGTCGGGTCCGGTGACGATTGCACGCATCGCGGGTGATTCCGCGCGTAATGGCGTGGAGAGCTTCATCAGCTTCCTGGCCTATTTATCGATCAGCCTGGGGGTTCTCAACCTCTTGCCGATTCCCGTGCTCGACGGAGGTCACTTGGTTTACTACCTGATCGAAGCGGTGCGGGGGCGTCCGGTGCCCGAGGCTGTGCAAGCCTTTGGGTTGCGCATCGGTGTCGCCTTGGTGGGCTCGTTGATGTTGATGGCGTTGTATTTCGATTTGATGCGTCTATAGAAGCGTCGCTGCGGGACGGCTCGCCAGTGGGCTTTAATGTGGGCCATCAAAGGCATGTCGTAAGCGGTCATTGGCCGCAAGGATGAGCGACCCGGGTGTCACTGCGAGGCGGGGTACGACCTTGCCAGTCACCCAGGGAAATGTATAAGGTGCCTGTTCCATGAGCGGGCGGACTCGAGAAAAGCGAATCGACTGCATGAAGATCAAGACCATCGGATTGGCGGCGCTGCTGCTGACCGCGACTCCCGCGGCACTGGCGGCCCCCTTCGAGATTTCAGATATTCGCGTGGAAGGGCTGCAGCGCGTATCGCCGGCATCGGTGTTCAATGCCTTTCCAGTCAGTGCGCGTGACCAGGTCGATGACCGTGAATTGGCCGAGGCGTCGCAGGAGCTGTTCGATACAGGTCTGTTCGACGACATTGAGCTTTCGCGTGATGGCGATGTATTGATTGTCAATGTGGTCGAGCGTCCTACCATCGCCAGCATCGAGCTCAACGGCAACTCTCAGGTGGCCGATGAGGACCTTCGCAAGGGGATGACCGAGGCCGGGCTTGATGAAGGCCAGGTATTGCAGCGTTCGACGCTCGATGAGGTTCAGCGCGAACTCGAGCGGCTGTACCAATCTCAAGGGCGTTATAGCGCCAATATCGAGACCAGAGTCGAGGAACTCGACAATAACCGAGTCGAAGTCGATATCGACATCAGCGAGGGTGCGGTCGCCAAGATTCATCAGATCAACTTCGTCGGCAACCAAGACTTCGACGATGACACCCTACGTGACTTGTTTGCGTTGGAAGACAAGCCGGGTTGGTTCTTTGGCTGGTTTTCCGACGATGAATATTCTCGCGACAAGCTCTCGGGCGATCTTGAGACGCTACGCTCCTTCTACTTGGATCGCGGCTACGTCAACTTCGACATCAGCTCTTCCCAAGTGTCGATCAGCCCCGACAAGTCCGACATCTTCATCACTATCAATGTTGATGAAGGCAAGCGCTACAAGCTCGATGAAATTCGCTTTGCGGGCGACCTCAAGATCGGCGAAAGCGAAGCGCGTGAGCTGGTGACCGCCGAGCCGGGTGAGTATTACTCGGAAAGCGCGATGACCGAGTCCGCCGAGGCCTTGCGCAAGCGTCTCGGCGCCGAAGGGTTCGCCTTCGCCGAAATCAACAGCGTGCCCGAGGTCGATGCCGACGGCGATACCGTGGATGTGACCTTCCAGGTCGATCCGGGGCGGCGTGCCTATGTGCGACGCATCAATTTCGAGGGCAATACCACGACCCAGGACGAAGTGCTGCGTCGCGAGATGGTCCAGATGGAAGGGGCGCCGGCTTCCACCGATCAGATCAGCCAATCCCGCGAGCGCTTGCAGCGTCTGGGCTTCTTCCGCTCGGTCGACGTCGAAACGCGTCCCGTCTCCGATGAGTCCGACCAGCTCGACGTGACCTACAACGTCGAGGAGCAGCCGTCCGGTTCGGTCTCGGCCAGCCTGGGGTATTCGCAAAGCGCCGGGGTCATCTACGGTGCGTCATTGTCTCAGAGCAACTTCCTGGGCACCGGTAACCGCGTCAACGTCAATGCGCAGAAAGGTGATTATTTCACCAATCTCAACTTCGGCTATACCGATCCCTACTGGACGCTGGACGGCATCTCGCGCGGCTATAATCTTTATTATCGCGAGACCAATTACGAAGACTTCGATGACATCTCGACCTATTCCTCGGATGCCATTGGAGGTAGCGTCAATTTCGGGTATCCGATCAACGACCTGTCGCGCCTCAACTTCGGTGTCGGCGTCGAGGACCTATCGCTCGATACCTATCGCGATACGCCGGCCGAAATCGTCCAGTACACGGAGGACGAGGGTGATGACTTCATGAATTACAAGCTCACCGCCAGCTGGACGCGCAACAACCTCAATCGCGGCATCATGCCTACCGATGGCAGCTATCAGAAGCTGTCGCTGGAGGCCGCGGTGCCGGGAAGCGATACGCAGTACTACAAGACGCGCTATGAAGGCCAGAAGCTGTTTGAATTTCGTCCTGAGTGGTCACTGAAATTCAGCACCAACGTTGGCTATGCGGATACCGTCGGTGGTGATGCCTACCCCTTCTACGAGAATTTCTATTCGGGTGGTCTGGGCTCGGTACGTGGCTTCTCCAGCAATACGCTGGGGCCAAATACCACGCCGCGTAATGACGGGGATGATGACACCCTGGGGGGTAACGTGCTCGTCGAAGGCTCGGCCGAGTTGATCTATCCGTTCCCCTGGGTCGAGGACCGTCGCTCGCTGCAGACCAGCGTCTTCTTCGACGCCGGCAATACCTACCTGACCGATTGCTACGATGTGCCGGCGGGTACCAGTTCTAGCTGCAGCAGTGGCGTGGACATGGGGGACCTGCGCTATAGCGTCGGGCTGGGGCTTTCCTGGTTGACCCCGGTGGGGCCGTTGACCTTTAGTGTCGCCAAGCCGATCAGCGATGAAGAAGACGACGATACTCAGGTCTTCCAATTCTCGCTGGGTCAGACCTTCTAAAGCGGGCTGACGCAGCGTAATGCGCCAGGTGCGGGGGCGTGGCCGCCGCACCGAGTGACCATAACGAATCAAGGAGAGGGTGTGATGCGCAAATTGACGGGTGCCCTATGTCTTGGGGTGATGAGTGTGATGTCCATGCCGGCCATGGCGAACGAGGTTGGTGTTATCGACTGGCGTCAGGCGTTGCTGGATTCGGACGCCGCCCAGCGTTCGATGAACGAGCTCAAGAATCAGATCGGCGACAAGAAGCAACGCGCCGAGTCACTCAGCCAAGAACTGCAGCAGCTGCAACAGAAGCTTCAGCAAGATGGTGCCGTGATGTCCGATTCTGAGCGCAACAGCGCTCAACAGGAATTGCGTGCCAAGGGGTCCGATTTCCAGCAGTTGCGTCAGCAGATTCAGAGCATGCAACAGGAAAAGGAACAGTCCTTCATGCAGTCGGCCAAGCCCAAGCTCGATCGCGCCATCGAGCAGGTCGTCGAACGGCACGACCTGGACCTCGTGGTGGATCGTGATGCGGTGGTATATTCAGAGGATGGCCTCGACGTCACCGAGGAAGTAACTCGCATCTTTAACTCGCTCAACTGAGCCCACCGGGCGCCGTTGGCGCCTCGTGGTTAGCGGTTCCAAGCGCACATGAAGACCCTTACTCCTTGCGCCTTCACGCTCGGTGAACTAGCCGAACGTCTCAAGGCCCGCTTGGTCGGCGATAGCGATCACCGTGTCACCGGCCTGGCTACTTTGCTTGATGCGGGCCCGAACGACATTACGTTCCTGGCCAACAAGACCTATCTCAAGTACTTGCCCGAAACGAAAGCGGCCGGCGTGCTGGTGCACCCCGCGTATGGCGCCGAGGTGCCTTGCGCGCGGCTCGAACTCGAGAATCCCTATCTCGGTTACGCCGAGCTATCGAGGCTTTTCGATCCGCTAGTGGGGCAGTCGCCGGAAGGCGTTCACCCCAGTGCGGTGGTCGCCGAAAGCGCGCGTCTGGGGGCCCGAGTCTCGATTGGTCCTCAGTGCGTGATCGAAGCCGGCGCTGTCATCGGTGATGGCTGCGTGATCGGCGCCGGTAGCATCGTCGGTGCCCACAGCGAAATCGGTGCTGACTCTCGCCTGCATGCCAATGTCACCGTCTACCACGGTGTGAGTGTCGGGCGGCGTGCCATCTTGCACAGCGGTTGTGTGGTAGGCGCGGATGGCTTCGGTTTCGCTCATGATGGCCAAGGCTGGCACAAGATCGCGCAGTTGGGCGGTGTCATCGTGGGCGATGATGTGGAAATCGGTAGCTGCTCTAGCATTGACCGCGGTGCCTTGGGTGACACGTTGATCGGCGATGACGTCAAGATCGACAGCCAGGTGCAGATCGCGCATAACGTGCAGGTCGGCAATCATAGCGCCCTGGCCGGGTGCGTGGGCATCGCGGGATCGACCCGCGTCGGACGCCACTGCATGCTGGGTGGTGGCGTGGGTCTCTCGGGGCACCTGACGATTTGCGATGGCGTTCAGGTCACTGGCATGAGTCTGGTCACCAATTCCATCCACGAGCCCGGGGTTTATTCTTCGGGAACGGGCGCCATGCCCAATGCCTTGTGGCGCAAGAACGCGGTGCGCTTCAAGCAGCTCGACGATCTCGCCAAGCGCCTGGTGCGTCTGGAAAGGGATGCCTCGGACGCCGCTCAAGGCTGATGGTTGCTAGCGAGAGGCTGATGGCTGCTAGCGAGGCGGATCTGTATAATCCCTGCCCATCCAGATAGGCGGAGTACTCCGTCCTCGTGTGCCTGCCCTTCATGGCAGGCACTTCGTTATTTCAGAGGTTGTATCGATGGTAATGGACATCAACGAGATCCGTGAGTATCTACCGCATCGTTATCCGTTCTTGCTGGTGGATCGCGTCATGGAGATCACGGTCGGCGAGTCGATCGTCGCCTACAAGAATGTCAGCATCAACGAGCCATTTTTCAATGGGCATTTCCCGCATCATCCCATCATGCCCGGCGTGTTGATCATCGAGGCCATGGCGCAGGCATGCGGTATCCTAGGTTTCAAGAGCGTCAACAAGATGCCCGCTGACGGTTATGTCTATTATCTTGTAGGAAGCGATAACGTGCGCTTCAAGCGTCCGGTGATGCCGGGCGATCAACTGCGCCTGGAAGCCAACGTCATCAAGGGCAAGCGCGGGATCTGGAAATTCGCCTGTCGTGCTACGGTCGACGGTGAGCTAGCCTGCGAAGCCGAGATCATCTGTGCCGAGAGGAAAGTCGCTTGATTCATCCCACTGCCATCGTCGACTCCAGTGCGCGTGTGCCCGATGACGTCGAAATCGGCCCGTTCTGCGTGATTGGCCCCGACGTGGAAATCGGGGAAGGTACGGTGATCGGTCCGCACGTGGTGCTCAAGGGCCCCACGCGCCTGGGGAAGCGCAATCGGATTTTCCAGTTCGCCTCCGTCGGCGAAGACTGTCAGGACAAGAAGTACGCCGGAGAGCCCACTCGCCTGGAGATGGGCGACGACAACGTCGTGCGCGAAGGCGTTACCCTGCACCGTGGTACAGTGCAGGACAAAGAAGCAACCATCATCGGCTCGCGCAATCTTTTCATGGCTTACGCGCATGTCGGGCACGATTGCGTCATCGGCGATGATTGCATTCTTGCCAACCAGGCGACCTTGGCCGGACATGTCACCATCGGCGATCACGCTATCCTCGGTGGTCTCTCGGCGATCCATCAGTTTTGCCATATCGGTACCCATGCCATGTGCGGTGGCGGGTCGATCATCACCAAGGATGTCCCGGCCTACGTCATCGTCAATGGCAACCCGGCGCAGACGCACGGGCTCAACCTGGTGGGGCTCAAGCGGCGTGGCTTCTCGCGCGAGGCTCTGCGAGTGCTGGGAGAAGCTTACCGCACCGTCTATCGCCAGGGGTTGACCATGGAGCAAGCGCTGGAGCGTCTCGAGAGCGATTTTGAAGGCCCGGAAGTCGCGACGTTCCTGGCGTCGCTGAAGGATTCCCAGCGCGGTATCACGCGCTGAACGAGGCACGCCATGCGTATCTACCTGGTCGCGGGAGAGCTGTCGGGCGATATCCTCGGCGCCGGCTTGATGCAGGCGTTGAAGCGTCGCCATCCTGACGCCGAGTTTCGTGGTATCGGCGGCCCACGCATGCTCGCCGAAGGCTTGCACTCGTTGTACCCGCTGGAGACGCTGTCGGTCATGGGGCTGGTCGAGGTGCTCAAGCACCTGCCGGGGCTGATCAAAGTCCGACGTCATTTGCGGCGTGATGCCCTGGCTTGGGAGCCGGACGCGATGATCGGCATCGATGCGCCCGACTTCAACTTGGGACTCGAGCGCCAATTGCGTGTTGCCGGCATTCCTACCGCGCATTACGTCAGTCCCTCGGTCTGGGCGTGGCGCCAGGGCCGGGTGAAGAGCATTGCCCAGTCGGTCGATGCCATGCTCACTTTCCTGCCCTTCGAGGCGGCTTTTTACGCGCGCCATGACGTGCCGGTGGCCTTCGTCGGGCATCCGCTGGCCGATGAACTGCCGCTTGTCAACGATCGCCAGGCGGCACGCGCGGCGCTGGGGTTGTCGTCCACGAGGCCGGTGCTGGCGTTGTTGCCGGGCTCACGCGGTAACGAAATCCGCTTTTTAGGGCCTACGTTTTTGGATAGCGTCGCCTGGTTGCATGAACGGATTCCCGACCTGCAAGTGATCGTGCCGGCGGCGTCCCCGGCACGTCGCGAAGAACTCGAGGTGCTGCTGGCCGATCATCCGGCCCGCGATATCGTTGTCCTGTGCGATGGCGAGTCACGTCAGGCGATGACCGCCGCCGATGCGGTGCTGCTCGCGTCCGGGACTGCTGCGCTCGAAGCCATGCTCTGTCATCGTCCCATGGTGGTAGCCTACAAGATGGCGCCGGCCACGCACTGGCTAGCCAAGCGCATGGTCAAGACTGACTGGATCTCGCTGCCCAACCTGATCGCCCAGGAGACGCTGGTGCCTGAGCTGGTACAGGACGCCGCCAGTCATGAGGCGATCGGTGGGGCGCTGCTCGAATGGCTCGGTGACGACGCCAAGCGCCAGGCGATGGAGGCGCGTTTTGCCGACTTGCATGCCACGCTCCAGCGTGGCGCCAGCGAGCGCGCTGCCGAGGCCATCGATGGCCTGATCACGCACGGTCGTTTGCCGCCACAGGAGGAGAGCGCATGACGGAGCTACCGCCGTTGGTGATCGATTATCAGGGCACGTGTCTGGCGGGCGTCGATGAAGTGGGGCGCGGCCCGTTGGTGGGTAGCGTGGTAGCGGCTGCGGTGATTCTCGATCCGGCGCGCCCCATCGAGGGGCTGGCCGACTCCAAGACCCTCAGCGCAAAACGCCGTCTCGTATTGGCCGAGGCCATTCGGCAACACGCGACGGCTTTCGCAATAGGCGAAGCGTCGCCCGCAGAGATCGACGCTCACAACATCTACCACGCGACGCATCTGGCCATGCGGCGTGCCATCGACGCCCTGCCGGTGGCCGCGGAATATCTGCTGGTGGACGGCAATCGGATGCCGGGGCATCATGTGCCGGGGCAGTGCGCGGTCAAGGGTGACCAGCGCCATGTGGCCATCGGCGCCGCCTCGATTCTGGCCAAGGTGACGCGTGATGCTCAGATGCTCGCGCTGCACGAGTGCTATCCTGAGTATGGGTTTGCGCGCCACAAGGGCTATCCTACCCGTGAGCATCTCGAGGCGCTCGAGCGCTTGGGGCCGCTCGATGAACATCGCCGCTCGTTTGCGCCGGTCAAGAAGTTGCTGCCGGTGTAGCGCCACATCACGCCGTTACCCAATTCATTCAGGAAGGTGCCGCCCGAGTGGCATCGTCCGTTTCGTCTCAAGAGCTCGTCATGACTACGCCGTTCGTTCATCTGCGCGTTCACAGTGAATACTCCCTGGTCGATGGCCTGGTGCGCTTGAAGCCGCTGATCGAAGCGACGACCGAGGGCGGCATGCCCGCCGTTGCCGTGACCGACGATTCCAATCTGTTCGGTCTGGTCAAAGCCTATAAAGGCGCCCAAGGCGCGGGTCTCAAGCCCATCATCGGCGCCGACCTGTGGATGGAGAATCCCCACGACGAGGGACACCCCTATCGCTTGACGCTCCTGGCGATGGACAACGAAGGTTATCGCCATCTCACCGAGCTGATCTCTCAAGGTTGGAGCGAGGGGCAGCAGCGCGGTCAGGGCATCCTCAAGAAGGAATGGATCTTCGCCCGAAGCGCGGGGCTGATCGCCTTGTCCGGTGCTCGCGAGGGGGAGATCGGGCGTCATCTCCTGACCGAACACGGCCAGGCGGCGCGGGAAATGTGCGAGGCCTGGAACGCCGCCTTCCCCGGACGGTTTTATCTGGAGCTCCAGCGCACCGGGCGCGAACACGATGAGGAATGCTTGCATCTGTCGGTGGCACTGGCGGCCGAAACCCAGACGCCGGTGGTGGCGACCAATGACGTCCGATTCCTGACCCGCGAGGGGTTCTGGGCCCACGAAACGCGGGTGGCGATCGGTGAGGGCAAGGCACTCGACGACCCGCGGCGCGAACGCCGTTACAGCGAAGAGCAGTACCTGAAGAGCCCGCAGGAAATGGCCGAACTGTTCTCGGACCTGCCCGAGGCGCTGGAGAACAGCGTGATGATCGCCGCGCGCTGCAATGTCGACGTACCGCTGGGAGAAATCTTCCTGCCCGAGTACCCGGTACCGGACGGCATGAGCATGGACGGCTTCTTCCGCAAAATTTCCCATGACGGCCTCACCGAGCGACTCGACAAGCTGTTCTCCGGCGAGAACCCGATCTATCCCGGGCGCAATCTCAGTGAGCACGAGGAGGCCTATCGCGAGCGGCTCGATTTCGAGCTCAACATCATCCTCGAGATGGGCTTCCCCGGATACTTCCTGATCGTCATGGACTTCATCCAGTGGGCCAAGGACAACGATATCCCAGTCGGCCCGGGAAGGGGGTCGGGGGCCGGCTCGCTGGTTGCCTACGCACTCAAGATCACCGACCTGGATCCGCTCGAATATGATCTGCTGTTCGAGCGCTTCCTCAACCCGGAACGCGTATCGATGCCCGACTTCGACGTCGACTTCTGCATGGAGAAGCGCGACCGGGTCATCGAGTACGTGGCGAGTCGCTACGGCCGCGATGCCGTCTCGCAGATCGTGACCTTCGGCACCATGGCCGCCAAGGCCGTGGTGCGTGATGTGGCCCGGGCCCAGGGCAAGCCGTACTCGATGGGTGACAAGCTCTCCAAGCTGATCCCCTTCGAGGTCGGCATGACCCTGGCCAAGGCCATCGAGCAGGAGCCAGCGCTCAAGGAGTATCTGGACAACGACGAGGAATCCCAGGAAATCTGGGACATGGCCCTCAAGCTCGAGGGCATCACGCGCGGCACCGGCAAGCACGCCGGTGGGGTGGTGATTGCGCCTACCAAACTGACCGATTTCTCGCCGCTGCTGTGCGATGAGGACGGCAGCGGCCTGGTGGTGCAGTACGACAAGAACGACATCGAGGAAGCCGGGCTGGTCAAGTTCGACTTCCTGGGGCTGCGCACGCTGACCATCATCGACTGGGCGTTGGAGATGGTTGATACGGTGCGCGCCCGCGAAGGCCAAGGGCCGCTGGACATCGCCTCGATCCCGCTCGATGACGTGCCGACCTTCGATATGCTCAAGAAGGCCGAGACCACGGCGGTCTTCCAGCTCGAATCGCGCGGCATGAAGGAGCTGATCAAGCGCCTGCAGCCCGACTCGCTGGAAGACATGATCGCCTTGGTGGCACTGTTCCGTCCGGGGCCGCTGCA
Organism: Chromohalobacter canadensis; assembly: GCF_034479555.1. NCBI lineage: Bacteria > Pseudomonadati > Pseudomonadota > Gammaproteobacteria > Oceanospirillales > Halomonadaceae > Chromohalobacter > Chromohalobacter canadensis. The sequence goes on from NZ_CP140151.1 coordinate 2,175,347, forward strand.
ATCCGGGATGGTCGACGACTTCATCAACCGCAAGCATGGCCGCGCCGAGGTTGCCTATCCGCACCCGGATTATCAGCATGAGCTGCTCAAGCCGGTGCTCGGTCCCACCTATGGCATCATTCTCTATCAAGAGCAGGTGATGCAGATCGCCCAGGTGATCGCGGGTTACAGCCTGGGGCAGGCCGACATGCTGCGCCGCGCCATGGGCAAGAAGAAGCCCGAGGAAATGGCCAAGCAGCGCGCCGGTTTCATGGAGGGCTGCGCCGCCAACGGCGTCGACAAGGACCTGGCCGGTAACCTCTTCGATCTGGTGGAAAAATTCGCCGGTTACGGGTTCAACAAGTCGCACTCGGCGGCCTACGGTCTGGTCTCGTACCAGACGGCGTGGCTCAAGGCGCATTATCCTGCCCCCTTCATGGCGGCGGTGCTATCCACCGAGATGGACAACCTCGACAAGGTCGTGCCACTGATCGAGGAATGCCGTAAGCAGGGGCTGACGGTCACGCCGCCGGACGTCAACATCGGCAGTTACAAGTTCACCGTCGATGAGCAAAACCGTGTCGTCTATGGCTTGGGCGCGATTCGCGGCGTCGGTGAAGGGCCCATCGGTGCGATCGTCGAGGCGCGCGAGGCCGACGGCGCCTTCAGCGATCTGTTTGACTTCTGCCGCCGTGTCGACGCCAAGCGTCTCAACAAGCGTACGCTGGAGGCTTTGATCCGCTCCGGCGCGCTGGACAACCTGGGGCCGACCCGGGCGGTGTTGATGGCGTCGCTGGACGCCGCACTCAAGGCGGCGTCGCAGAGCAATGCCAATGCCAGCGCAGGGATGATCGACATGTTCGGCGATGCGTTCGTCGAACCGGAAAGCGGCGATGTCTACGCCGATTATCATCATGCCCGCGAGTGGACCGACAAGGAGCGTCTGGCCGGCGAGAAGGACACCTTGGGCCTCTATCTGACCGGCCATCCCATCGACGAGTACGAAAGCGAACTCAAGCGCTTCGTGTCGACGCGCATCGTCGACCTGAAACCTCAGCGCGGCGAGTCGCAGCGTGTCGCGGGGCTGGTGGTGGCCATGCGTACCATGAAATCCAAGCGCGGCGACACCATGGCTTTTATCACCCTGGACGACCGTACCGGGCGTATCGAGGCCTCGTTGTTCGGCGAGATGTACGAACAGATGCGTGGCAAGCTCGGTGCCGATGACGTCCTGATCATCGAAGGCGAAGTGAGCACCGACGATTATTCGGGTGGCCTGCGCCTGCGTGGCAAGGAAGTGACGCCAATGGTCGATGCGCGCACGCGCTATGGCGAGGCCGTGGAGCTCGCGGTGGACGGCGCGCGTCTCAATGGACGTTTCGCGCGCACTTTACAAGATAGCCTGACCCAGTGGCGTGATCCCCAGGGGTTGCCGGTGCGCGTGCGTTACCGCAATCCCCAGGCCAGTGGCGTGCTGGAACTGGGCGATCCCTGGCGGGTGTCGCCTAGCGACGACCTACTCATCGCCCTGCGCGAGGTGGAGGGTCAGGAAGCGGTTACGTTGCGTTATCGTGGGTGATGCCGTCATCGCTGGCGATGGTGCTGGCGCGCGGTGTCTTGCGTGATGCGTTCAGGGTGCGATAATGCCGGTTTACGGCCGGTTGGCGCCATGCCCTGTCCGTCACAGCGTCGCCTCGCGCGACATCGGACGTGCGGCCCCGGGCTGCCCAAGACCACAAAGTAGACGTTCTATGAATCCCAACTACCTGGACTTTGAACAGCCGATCGCCGAGCTGGAAGCCAAGATTGATGAGCTACGCCTGGTCGGTAACGACAGCCGTATCAGCTTGAGCGACGAAATCGGCAAGCTTGAAGAAAAGAATCGCAAGCTCACCGAATCGATTTTTCGCGATCTTAGCGCCTGGCAGGTATCGCAGCTCTCGCGTCATCCTCAGCGTCCTTACACGCTGGATTACCTCGACACTCTGTTCGAGGACTTCGATGAGCTGCATGGCGATCGTCACTTCGCCGATGACGCCGCCATCGTGGGCGGCGTGGCACGCCTCGACGACAAACCGGTGATGATCATCGGTCATCAGAAGGGGCGTGACGTCAAAGAGAAGGTGCGGCGCAACTTCGGTATGCCGCGCCCGGAAGGCTATCGCAAGGCGTGCCGGCTGATGGAAATGGCCGAGCGCTTCAAGATGCCGGTATTGACCTTCATCGACACTCCCGGCGCCTATCCCGGGATCGATGCCGAGGAGCGTGGCCAGAGCGAGGCCATCGCCTACAATCTGGCGGTCATGTCGCGCCTCAAGACGCCGATCATTTCCACCGTCGTGGGCGAGGGTGGCTCCGGCGGGGCGCTGGCGATCGGTGTCTGCGACGAGCTGCAGATGCTGCAGTATTCGACCTATGCGGTGATCTCTCCGGAAGGCTGCGCCTCGATTCTGTGGAAGAGCGCCGAAAAGGCCTCCGAGGCAGCGCAGGCGATGGGTATTACCGCCGAGCGTCTCAAGGAGCTCGGCTTCGTCGATACCTTGATCAAGGAGCCGTTGGGGGGCGCGCACCGCAACCCGCAGAAGATGGCTGACAGCATCAAGGACGCCCTCGGCGCCAGCCTCGAGCGCATGGAAGCCATGGAGACGGATGATCTGCTGTCGCGTCGCTATGAGCGTCTGATGAGCTATGGCGCACCCCAATAACGCGCGGCCGACCCCTGAAGCCCTTGTCGACGACGCCCTGGCGATGACCTCGCCGGGGCGTCGTGTTTGGGTGGCGCTGTCGGGCGGCCTGGATTCCTCCTTGATGCTGACGCTGGCGGTGGCCGCTTGCCGTCGTCATCCACGGCCACTTTATGCATTACACGTCAATCACGGCCTGCAGGATGCCGCTGCCGCGTTCGAAGACCATGCGCGATGGTTGTGCGGGCGTCTCGGGGTGCCATTGTTCATAGAGCGTGCCACGGTGGAGCGCGGCGCACGGGGCCTCGAGGCCCACGCCCGCGACGCCCGCCTGGCGGCGTTCGCCCGACGTGTCGCACCGGGAGACACCCTGCTGCTGGCGCAGCATGCTGACGATCAGGCCGAATGCCTGTTGCTGGCGAGCTTGCGCGGTAGTGGTTTACGCGGCATGGCCGGCATGCCTGAGAGCCGTGAGTGGCAGGGACGCTTCATGGTCCGGCCATGGCTATCCGTGACGCGGGTGACGCTGGAGCGCGAGGCCGAGAAACGTGGCCTGCGTTGGATCGACGACCCGAGCAACGCCGACCAAGGCTTCGATCGCAATTATCTACGCCATACGGTCATGCCAGCGCTGGCGGCGCGCTGGCCGGGTGCGGCGACATCGTTCGCGCGCACCGCCGAGCAACTGGGCGAGAGCGATGCGCTGTTGGAGGAGTTGGCCGAAGAAACCTTGCAGGCGCTGGGAGGCGAGGCGGCCTGCTTGTCGGTCGCTAGCCTCGTGGCGCTATCCCGGCCCCGGCAGCGTCTGCTGGTGCGACATGCCTGCCGGCAACTCTCTCTGCCCACGCCGCCGCGCGCGCGCCTCGAAAGCTTGCTCGATCAATTACAGGCCCGCGGTGATGCGCAGGTCCGCCTCGCTTGGCCAGGGGGAGAGGCCAGGCGCTGGCGAGGATATCTCTATCTGTTGGCGCCGCTCGAGCCTATCGACGTCGACTGGGAGGCCGAGTGGGATGGCTGCGCCCCCCTGGAAACGCCGCTGGGTCCGGTGGCGTGGCAACTGATTCCCGACCCACCGCGTCGTGTCCGTCTTACGCTGAGTAGGCGTCGGGGCGGCGAGACGCTGCGTGTGTCGGGACGCGGTCGGCGCGACGTCAAACGGCTCTTGCAGGAGGCCGGAGTACCGCCCTGGCAACGCGAGCGTGTGTGGCTGGCCTGGGAGGGCGAGACCCTGGTCGGGGTGCTGGGCATCGCCGCAGCCGAAGGCTGGCGGCTGCGGGCGATGCCTGCTCTTGCTAGCGACGCGTCGGTCAGGTGCTGATCTCGAGTCGAAAACCGGCATTGCGTTGATAACGTGCTTCCTGATCAAGATCGGCCATCAACAGCGGTTGGTCGCTGGCCTGGTCGAGATACACGTATAGGGTCTCGCCATCGGCCTGGAGGCGTACGTCGAGGACGGGCGCCTCGGGGCGCGAATGATTGAGTGCCACCGCCAGGCGCAGAAGTCGCGCCAGTCGTGCATAGGTCGATCGCGAGGCGGATGGGAGGGCATCGAGCTCCTTGCCGGGGAACTTGCGTCGATGGGCACGCACCAGAAAGGCTAGGGCTTGTTGCTCGGGACGCGAAAAGCCGGCCAGGTCGGAGTTTTCCAGCAGATAGGCGCCGTGGCGGTGAAACTGGCTGTGCGAGATCGCCAGGCCGATTTCGTGCAGCTCGGCGGCCCAGGCGAGAAACTGGCGCTGCTCCTGGCTCAGGGGCCACACGTCGGCGACATGCGCGCAGAGGTGTTCGGCGGTGGTGCGTACGTTGCTGGCCTGACGCATGTCGACATCAAAGCGTCGGCGCAGCGTGAGTAGCGCCGACGCGCGGGAATCCTCGGCGGTATTGCGGCCGAGGAGATCGTAGAGCACACCATCGCGCAGGGCGCCGTCGGAGTAGCGCATGCGCTCTAGCTCGAAAGCCTCGAAGATGGCGCACAGAATCGCCACGCCTGCCGGGAATACCCGTGCCCTGTCGCTCTTGAGTCCGTCCATGGCGACTTTGTCGAGCTTCTTGCACTTCAACAGACGATTGCGCAGGTTCTTTAGCCCTTGGCGCGTGATCATGCCTTCCGGGCCGTCGCCATAGGCGGCCTGTACGGCGGCGATGGCTTTAATGGTGCCGCTGGACCCCACCGGGTCCTGCCAGCCTAGTTCTTGGTAGGGGCGACGAATGTTGGCGAGCTCGGAAAGTGCGGCGAGCTCAGCTGCGCGAAAGGCCTTCTCGCTGATGTCGCCATTGGCGAAGAAGCGTTGCGTATAGGCCACGCAGCCCATGTGCAGGCTTTCCAGTGCCAGCGGTTCGAAGCGCTCGCCGATGATGAGTTCGGTGGAGCCGCCGCCGATGTCGACGATGAGTCGGCGTCCGTGCACTTCGGCCAACGCATGCGCGGCGCCAAGGTAAATCAGACGCGCCTCCTCGCGGCCGGCGATGATCTCGATAGAGTGGCCGATCAGCGCCTCGGCTCGGTCGATCAGCGTCTGGCGGTTGTGTGCCGCGCGCAGTGCATTGGTGCCGACGATGCGCACGTCACTGGCGTCGAGGTCGCTCAAATAGGGAGCGAAACGCTCCAGGCAAGCGAGGGCGCGCTCCATGGCCGCTTCGTCGAGAATATCGTCGTCGTCGAGACCAGCGGCCAGTTGTACCTTCTCGCCCTGCTTGGCGACCACTTGCAGGTCACCGCCGACTTGATTGGCCACCAGCAGGTGGAAGCTGTTCGAGCCCAGATCGATGGCGGCGAGACGCCGGGGCGCCGGGTGGCGACTGCTCATGCGAGAATCCTTTTCACAGAAGTAGGGCAAGGTTGCGGGGGCGCTCGAGGCTTGTCAATTGTTGCTATGCAGCGTCCAATGGGGAACGATAAATTGGCCGAATGTTCAGGAGACGGCGTATGTCCGAACAGCTTTTCGAGGTGACGGACGACACGTTCGAGGATCGCGTGCTGGAAGCAGCGACGCCCACCCTGGTAGCCTTCATGGCGTCCTGGTGTGGTCCCTGCGTCGCATTGCGCCCGCGTTTATCCACCCTGGCCAGCGCGCGCGAGACGACGTTGCAGGTCGCGCTGTGTGATGTCGACCTCAATACAGCCGTGGCCCACAAGTACGGTGTGCGCGGCATGCCGACTTTGGCGCTGTTTACCGATGCGGGGTTGGATACGACGCGAGTGGGGGCGTTGTCCACTGCGCAACTGGAGACATGGCTCGATCACCAGCTCGCGAATTGAGGTCGTGCCATGGAGATGGTCAAGCCCCGTTAAGACACGACGTTGCGCCCCGACATTACGCATGAGCAAAGTGGGCTTGCGTTTGGCTGGCGCCTTGACTACCATCGAGTAGTTCGCCTGTTCCGAATGCTTCCTGACCGTTCACGCGGCATTGCCGTCGCGGTCCTCCAAGTCGTCAGATCGCCCCAAGTATTCTTGTCTCGCCAAGCCTCCCGATCAGGAGCTGGGCATGGCGCCAGGCGACGCGAACCGAATCTCTCAATACCGTTTTTCGCCAATCCCTCGCGCGGCGATGCCTTGAGGCATGAATGCGATGAGTGGAACGGATTTCCTGGGGCCCTCTGAACGCACCGCGCGGCGCACAACCGCCTCCTGTCTTTTGTCCGGCAATCCCATTGCCTCGCCGACACGAGCAATCTCTGACGAAACCGATGAATCTTACCGAACTCAAGCAAAAAACCGTTCCCGAACTGCTGGATATTGCCCGGGAAATGGGCATCGACAATCTGGCACGTTCGCGTAAACAAGACATCATCTTCGCCATTCTCAAGAAGCATGCGAAAAGTGGTGAAGACATTTATGGCGATGGTGTGCTGGAAATCCTGCAGGATGGCTTCGGCTTTCTTCGCAGTGCCGACAGCTCCTATCTGGCCGGCCCCGATGACATCTATGTCTCGCCGTCGCAGATCCGTCGCTTCAACCTGCGCAAGGGCGATAGCATCGCCGGCAAGATTCGGCCGCCGAAGGAAGGGGAGCGTTATTTCGCGCTGCTCAAGGTCAGCCAGATCAACTTCGACCGGCCCGAAAACGCCAAGCACAAGATTCTGTTCGAGAACCTGACGCCGCTGTTCCCTCAGGAACGCATGGTGATGGAGGTCGGCAATGGCTCGACGGAGGATCTGACCTCGCGGGTAATCGATCTTACGTCGCCCATCGGCAAGGGCCAGCGTGGTCTGCTTGTGTCGCCACCCAAGGCGGGCAAGACGCTGATGTTGCAGAACATCGCGACGTCGATCACGCGCAACAATCCTGAATGTCATCTGATCGTGCTGCTGATCGATGAACGTCCCGAAGAGGTCACCGAGATGTCGCGCACTGTGCGTGGCGAAGTGGTGGCTTCGACCTTCGACGAGCCGCCCGCGCGCCACGTCCAGGTCGCCGAGATGGTCATCGAGAAGGCCAAGCGCCTGGTCGAGCACAAGAGGGATGTGGTCATCCTGCTCGATTCCATCACCCGCTTGGCGCGTGCCTACAACACTGTGGTGCCGTCCTCGGGCAAGGTCTTGACCGGCGGGGTCGATGCCCACGCGTTGGAGAAGCCCAAGCGTTTCTTCGGCGCGGCGCGCAACATCGAGGAAGGTGGCAGCCTCACCATCATCGCCACGGCGCTGGTCGATACCGGCTCCAAGATGGATGAAGTCATCTTCGAAGAGTTCAAGGGTACCGGCAACATGGAGGCGCACCTCGACCGCAAGCTGGCCGAGAAGCGGGTCTATCCGGCGCTCAATATCCGTCGCAGTGGTACGCGCCGCGAGGACCTCATCGCCTCCGAGGAAGAGATGCAGCGCATGTGGATTCTGCGCAAGCTACTCAATCCCATGGATGATATCGCGGCGACGGAGTTCTTGCTCGATCGCTTGAAGGATACCAAGACTAATCTGGAATTCTTCGAGGCCATGAAGCGTAGATAACATCGGCCTGCGCTCAACGCTTGATAATATGCTGAGGCGAGTGGCGCCCAGGGATGGAGTCATAGCGCCTCCGGAAGGCCTGTCTCGGCTGACGCGTGCAAGATATCGCCGGGCTGAAGGCCGATGGGCGGTCAATGAAAGGGCGGCATGTTATGCTGCCCTTTTCGCGTTCTGGCACGGAAAACCACATGAAGTATCGGGACTTGCGCGATTTCATCGCGGCGCTGGAGGAACGTGGCGAGCTCCAGCGAATCACGGCGGAGGTCGATCCCTACCTGGAGATCACCGAGATTTGTGATCGCACGCTGCGTGCGGGCGGGCCGGCGCTCTTGTTCGAGAACGTCAAGGGCCACGACATGCCTTTGCTGGGCAATCTCTTCGGGACGCCGGAGCGTGTCGCGCTGGGCATGGGCCAGGATTCGATCGCTGCACTGCGCGAGGTAGGCGAACTGCTGGCGTTTCTCAAGGAGCCGGAGCCCCCCAAGGGCTTCCGCGATGCCTGGGAAAAGCTGCCGATCTTCAAGCAGGTGATGAGCATGGGGCCCAAGACGCTGCGCAAGGCGCCATGCCAGGAAGTGATCCGCGAAGGTGACGATGTCGATCTCGACCAGCTGCCGATCCAGCATTGCTGGCCGGGCGATGTGGCACCGCTGGTGACCTGGTCTTTGGTGGTGACCAAGGGGCCCCACAAGGAGCGCCAGAATCTGGGCATCTATCGCCAGCAGAAATTGGGCAAGAACCGCCTGATCATGCGCTGGCTGTCGCATCGCGGTGGAGCGCTGGATTTCCAGGAATGGCAGCAAGCGCATCCTGGCGAGCCGTTCCCGGTGGCGGTGGCGCTGGGCGCCGACCCGGCGACCATCCTCGGCGCCGTGACGCCAGTGCCAGACAGTCTTTCCGAATACGCCTTCGCCGGTTTGCTGCGCGGTTCGCGCACCGAACTGGTCAAGTGCGGCCATGCCGATCTCGAAGTGCCGGCTTCCAGCGAAATCGTTCTCGAGGGTTACCTTTACCCCGACGATACGGCGCCGGAAGGCCCTTATGGCGATCACACCGGCTACTACAACGAGGTCGAAACCTTCCCGGTTTTTACCGTGGAACGCATCACCCACCGCCGCGATCCGATCTATCATTCCACCTATACGGGGCGGCCACCGGACGAGCCCGCCATTCTGGGGTTGGCGCTCAACGAAGTGTTCGTGCCGATCCTGCGCAAGCAATTCCCCGAGATCGTCGATTTCTACCTGCCGCCGGAGGGTTGTTCCTACCGCATGGCGGTGGTGACTATGAAAAAGCAGTACCCGGGCCACGCCAAGCGCGTGATGATGGGCGTCTGGAGCTTCTTGCGCCAGTTCATGTACACCAAGTTCGTGATCGTGCTCGATAACGATGTCGACGCGCGCAATTGGGAAGACGTGATCTGGGCGATCACCACGCGCATGGATCCGGCGCGCGATACGGTCATGGTCGAGAATACGCCCATCGACTATCTCGATTTTGCCTCGCCGGTGGCGGGTCTGGGATCGAAGATGGGATTCGATGCCACCACCAAATGGTCGGGCGAAACCGACCGCGAGTGGGGCACGCCCATCGTCATGGACGATGCCGTCAAAAGGCGTGTCGACGCGCGCTGGGAGGAATACGGCATCACTACGCCGCCACCGGCCCCCCGCCATTCGCCCCAGAGCGACGAACGAGGACACGAATGACGCCTAAGACGCTGACCTGCCATGTCGAATCGGTCGAGGACCTGACGGCCGACGTATTTCGCGTCCATCTGGCGGGACGCCGCGAGGCCATTGCGCATAGCCCCGGCCAGTATCTGGAACTCAAGCTCGACGAGGAGACCTGGGTGCCGTTCTCCATCGCCAACGCGCATGTCGACGACGGCATCATCGAGTTACACGTCCAGCATTGGCCGGAACGCAGCAACTCGGCACGCCTGCGTGAGATCCTGGTGCAGGCCGCTCAGTTGACGGTGCGCCTGCCCAATGGCGGCTGCGTGCTGGATACTCACAGTCGGCGGCCGCTGACGCTGATTGCGGCGGGCACGGGCTTCGCTCAGATGAAGGCCATCGTCGAAGCGGCCCTGGCCAACGAGCACCCGGGCCCGATTCGGCTTTGGTGGGCGGTCAAGAATCCGCGGGATCTGTATCTGGAAAGCCTGGCGCTGCAATGGGTCGCCGAGCATACGCATGTCGAGATGCACACCGTCAGCGAGGAGAGCGATCCCGGCCTGAGCACGCCACCGGGCGTGACGCGCCATGTCGGGCGTATCGACGCGGTTCTCGCCGAGGCGCTGAGTGATGTTTCCGGTGAGGATGTCTATCTCTCCGGTTCACCGGGCATGGTCTACGCCTGCATTGACACGCTGGCCCCGCTGGGGCTCGATCCTGAGCGGGTATTCTCGGATGTCTTTGCCTATGCGCCGCGCGTGCCATTGATTCCGTTGCCTGACGATCCCGAGAGCGCACCGCTGGCGCCCGGCGAGCGCCGTGCGGAGGATGACGCATGAGCCAATCGCCGATTCTCGTCACCGGTGGCGCCCAGCGCTTGGGCCGCCATTGCGTCGAGCGCCTGCTCGACGACGGCCAGCCGGTGATCATAAGCTACCGTCGCGAGCGGGAGTCTCTGGAGGCGTTGCGTCGGCGTGGGGCGGTGACCCTGGCGGCGGACTTTTCCAGCGAGGCAGGCATTCACGATTTCCTCGCACGCCTCAAGGCGCAGACCTCGTCGTTGCGTGCCATCGTCCATAATGCCAGCGACTGGGCACCGGACAGCCTTGACGACGATGCCGGCGCCAATTTCGAGCGCCTGTTTCGTGTGCATATGCAGGCCCCGTACCTGATCAACCTGCACGCCCGCGAACTGCTCGATGCCTGCCAGGAACCGCAGCGCGACATCATCCACATGACCGACTATGTCAGCCAGAAGGGCTCACGCAAGCACGCCGCCTATGCGGCGACCAAAGCGGGGCTGGACAATCTGACCTTGTCGTTTGCCGCTATGTACGCGCCGAGTATCCAGGTCAACGCCATCGCGCCGGCCTTGGTCATGCTCAATGACGATGACGACGAGGCTTATGTCGAGAAGGCCAAGGCCAAGTCGTTGATGGCCAAGGTGCCGGGGCCGGGCGTCATCTATCAAACACTGCGTTACCTGCTCGACAACGATTTCGTGACGGGTGCGATATTGCCCGTTGACGGTGGTCGTCACCTGCGATGAGCGATAGCCCCACCGTGGGCTTGTCAAATGGCGACAGCCGTGTAGGATGAGAGCATGTTTTGGAGTCAACCCATGTCGATAGCCTCAGTCACCGCAAGCATGCATTCCCTGCCGATTCGGTCAGCGGAGGACGTCGTGCGTGCGTTCTTTGGCTTTAGCTATTGGTATTGGTTTAGCCCCGGCGTGCCCGGCGGTAGGGTCACATGACCTGACACGCCGCGAGGCACGCCCAACCCCGGGTTGCCTCCTGCGTCTTAGAACCCCCGGTCGGCAACCCGACCGGGGGTTCTTGCGTTTAATCCACCCAACATTGATGAACGACACGGGAGCGAAACATGATCGAGTTCGGCGGCACATGGCAAGGCAAGGGCGCACTATATTATTGGCGATTTAGCGACGAACGGTCGGCCCCAGTTGCCACCTCCGACCGTGACACGCTGGGTGGCGTCCGCCGAACACGAAGTTCCGCTGTCCGCCCGTGACGGACAGCCCAGCCAAGAGACTCGACATGAACGCACCCTTGACGATGCCCCAACACCCCGACGCCACCGCGTCGCCCTCGCACCACCCATTGCCCACGCCGGGTGAGCTCAAGCAGCGCATACCGCTGGACCCGGCCCTCGAAGCCCGCATCGCGCAACAGCGCGACGCCGTCCAGGCGGTCCTCGACGGACGGGATGATCGCCTTCTGGTGGTCGTCGGCCCTTGCTCGATCCATGACCCGCAGGCGGCATTGGCGTATGCCGAGAAGCTCAGCGAGCTTGCCGCGCGTCTCGACGATCGCCTGCTGATGGTGATGCGCGTCTACATCGAGAAGCCGCGTACCACCGTGGGCTGGAAAGGCCTGGCCTACGATCCCCATCTGGATGGCAGCGACGACATGGCACATGGTCTGGAAGTGTCGCGGCGCCTGATGCGCGACATCGCCGCCCTGGGCATGCCCGTGGCCACCGAGTTGCTGCATCCGATGACGGCACCTTACCTCGAGGATCTGCTCAGTTGGGTCGCCATCGGCGCACGTACCACCGAATCCCAGGTGCATCGCGAACTGGCCAGTGGCCTGCAGGCCGCGGTGGGATTCAAGAACGGCACCGATGGCAGCGTCGACGTGGCCATCGCCGCGATGCAGTCGGCCGCGCATCCACATCGTCATTTCGCCATCGACGATGCCGGGCGTCCGGCGATGCGCGAGACCCGGGGCAATCCGCATACCCATGTCGTGCTGCGTGGCGGTCACGGCAAGCCGAACTACGATGCGGCTTCGGTGCGCGCCTGTCGGCTGGATCTGCAGGCGGCCGGTATCACGCCGCGTTTGATGGTCGATTGCAGCCATGCCAATTCGCGCAAGGATCACCGCCGCCAGACCGAGGTCATGCTGGATGTGCTCGAACAGCGCTTGGCCGGCAATCACGACGTGATCGGCGTCATGCTCGAAAGCTATTTGCACGAGGGCAAGCAGCCGCTCAAGCCGGGCGCGTTGCGCTATGGCGTCTCCGTCACCGATGCCTGCCTGGGTTGGGAAGGCACCGAGCACCTGCTGACATTGGCGTCCGAGCGGTTGCGTGACGCATGTGTCTGAGCGGCGCTTCATGGCACTGTCATATCGGCGGTTCAGGATATGACCTCACAGCATGTTCCGACACGACGGAGTGTCGGTCGAACGCCGTGAGGAGAGACCATGAGCAAGCAAATCGAGACCCAACAAAACTTCAACTGCAGCGATAACGAACCGTTCTCGTCGGTATTAGCGCGCCATGTTTCTCGGCGTGACATCATGCGGGGAGGCCTGAGTCTGGCCGCTCTGGGCATGTTGGGCGGCATCGGCGGGCTCAACCTCGCCAATGCCCAGGAAAGCGGGAGCGGCAAGACGCCGCTGGCTCTGGCGTTCGAGTCGCTGCGCGGCTCGCGCACCGATGCCGTGGTGGTGCCCGAGGGCTATACCGCTCAGGTCCTGGTCCCCTGGGGAACGCCGCTGAACGGCGCGGCGGCGGAGTGGAAGCACGACATGCGCATGACCGCCGAGGCGCAGGCCGAGCGCGTGGGCATGCATCACGATGGCATGCATGCCTTTGCGCTCGATGCGGACAATGCCTCGCGGGATTTCCTGCTCGCCCTCAACAACGAATACATCGATCAGGCGGCATTGTGGGCGCCGCAGGGCGGGCCGACGAATGCCGACAGCGGCCGGCGGCCGGCCGATGAGGTGCGCACCGAGATCAACGCGCACGGGATCACCCTGGTCAGGGTACGCAAGGACGCCGAGGGGCGCTGGACGCATGTGCCGGACGATGCCCGCAACCGGCGCTTCACCAGTGCCACGCCGATGGAGCTGGCGGGCCCCGTGGCCGGCAGCGATTACGTCAGGACGCGTTATTCCCCGGAAGGCACGCATACACGCGGCACCAACAACAACTGTGCCAACGGGTATACTCCATGGGGCACCTACCTGACCTGCGAGGAAAACTGGCCGGAGGTGTTCGTCAATACCGGCGAGCGCCACGCCGACGATGCGCGTCTGGGGCTGCCCACCGAGCGCGGGCGCTACGGCTGGGAGACCGCGGCCGGCAGCGAGGGCGAGCGCGACGACGAGTTCGCGCGATTCGATGTCACCCCGCGTGGCAACGGGCCGCGGAACGACTATCGCAACGAGACGCGCACCTTCGGCTATATCGTGGAGATCGATCCGTACGATGGCCAGTCCCGCGCCGTGAAGCGCACCGCGCTGGGACGCTTTCGCCACGAGGGCTGCTGGCCGGGCAAGCTGGTCGCCGGCGAGCCGGTCGTCTTCTATTCCGGGCATGACGCCCGCAACGAGTACATCTACAAGTTCGTGTCCGACGCCAAGTGGGACCCGGCGGATGCCAACCGCCCCGGCGAGGCATATGACCGTCTCGCGCTGGGCGCCAAGTACATGGACGAGGGAACGCTTTACGTGGCGCGTTTCGATGCCGATGGCGGCGGGGAATGGCTGGCGCTCGAGCCGGACACGCGCGTGGCGGACGGTCGCACGCTGGCTGCGGCCTTGTCGCTGGCGGAAGGCGATCGCGCAGGCGTCATCGTACATACCTGCGATGCCGCCGACCTGCTCGGCGCGACACCGATGGATCGCCCTGAGTGGGGCACCGTCGACCCGAGCTCCGGCGAGGTCTACATGACGTTGACCAACAATTCCCGGCGCACCGAGGCCGATTCGGCACCGACCTTCACCAATGAAGGCGACGCCATCGAGGCGGCAGGCGTGGGTTATGCCACGGCCCCTGCCAATGCCGCCAACCCGCGCGCCGACAACGAGGCGGGGCAGGTGATCCGCTGGCGGGAGCGGGGTGACGACGCCACCCGTTTCGACTGGGAGGTGTTCGTGTTCGGCGCCGCCGCAGACGATGCCGACAACCTGTCGGGGCTGACCGAGCGCAACCAGTTCGCCAGCCCCGATGGCCTGTGGTACGACGATCGCGGTGACGGCCAGGGCATTCTGTGGATCGAGACCGACAACGGTTATGACGGTGTCGCCGAGCAGACCAACGACCAGGTGCTGGCGGTCGTGCCGGGTGCCTTATCACATGCTAGCGGTCAGGCCTCGGTGGTGGGGGCCGGCAATCAGCAGCAACTCAAGCGGTTCGCGGTCGGGCCCAATGACTGCGAGGTGACAGGAATCTTCGCTACGCCCGACAAGACCGCACTGTTCATCAACATTCAGCACCCCGGCAATTGGCCGGCGGACGCCGATGCTGCGACACAGGATGCCACGCATGTCACCTCCGGCAGCGTGCGCCCGCGGGCGGCCACGGTGGTGATCCAGAAAGCCGATGGTGGCCAGATCGGGGTATAACTGAAAGCTGGAAGAGCGCCGCTACGCGGCTGGAAGCTGGAAGAAAAGGCGCCTCCGTAGCTTGAACTTGCTACGGAGGCGATTTGGTTTAGGCTGCCTTCGAGCTTCGAGCTTCGAGCTTCGAGCTTCGAGCTTCGAGCTTCGAGCTTCGAGCTTCGAGCTCAGGGTTTGACGGCGTAGGCGTAGAGCAAGGTTTCCTGGGCGCTGATCGGTTCGGCGTCGCCGGCATCGAGGAGGCGGTAGCGGCCGTCGGTCTGTAATTCCCAACTCTGACAGTTGTCCACCAAGTAGGTGGCCAGATCCTTGCGTACGCGCTGGGCGAGTTTCTTGTCGAGTAGCGGGAAGCAGGTCTCCACACGGCGGAACATGTTGCGCTCCATAAAGTCCGCGCTGGAACACCAGGTTTCGGGTTTACCGCCATTGTGGAAGTGGAATACGCGGGTATGTTCCAGGAAGCGGCCGATGATCGAACGCACCCGGATATTGTCGGAAATCCCTTCGACCCCGGGGCGCAGGCAGCACATGCCACGGATGATCAGGTCGCATTGCACTCCGGCGCGCGAAGCACGATACAGCGCGCGGATCAGCTGGGGCTCGGTCAACGAATTGCACTTGATGATCAGTTGCGCCTTGTGGCCCTTTTCCGCATAGCGTGCTTCGCGGTCGATCATCGACACCAGACGGTCGTGTAGCACGAATGGCGCGTGCAAGAGCGTATCGATCTGACGCGGTTTGCCCATCCCCGAGAGCTGTTGGAAGACCTTGTGAACGTCTTCGCAAAGCGTTTCATTGGCGGTGAGCAGACTGTAGTCGGTGTATAGTTTGGCGGTCTTGGAGTGATAGTTACCGGTGCCTAGATGCGCGTAGTAACGCAACGCGCCGCGTTCACGGCGGACCACGTGGAGCATCTTGGCATGCGTCTTGTAGGCCATGACGCCGTAGATGACGATGGCGCCGGCTTCCTGGAGACGCGAAGCCAGCGCGAGGTTGTCGGCCTCATCGAAACGCGCCCGCAGCTCGATGACCACGGTGACTTCCTTGCCGTTTCGTGCGGCATCGACCAGGGCGCTGACGATGGGCGAGTCGGCACCGGTTCGGTACAGGGTCTGCTTGATCGCCAGCACGTCCGGATCGCTGGCGGCTTCCTGAAGCCAGTCCTCGATCAGGGAAAACGACTGGAAGGGGTGGTGCAGCAGGATGTCGTTCTGGGCGATCTGTGAGAACAGACTGACATCGCTCTTGACCTGACGTGGCAAGCCTGGCGTGGAGGCGCGATACAACAGGTCGGGGCGGTCGACGTCGCTGAGTACCGACATGAGCCGGGTCAGATTGACCGGGCCGGAGACGCGGTAGAGATCCGCCGCCTCGAGTTCGAACTGGGTGAGCAGGAAGCTCGCCAGCCGGTCGGGGCAATTATCGGCCACCTCGAGGCGCACGCCGCTACCGTAGCGTCGTGCCAGAAGCTCGCCGCGCAAGGCCGAGGCCAAGTCCGAGACGTCCTCGGGGTCGACGGCGAGATCGGCGTTGCGCGTCAGGCGGAACTGGTAGCAACCGTGCACCTGCATGCCGGGAAACACTTCCTGAGCGTGGGCGTGGATCATCGACGACAGGAACACGTATTCGGTATAACCGGTTTCGCTCAGTGCTTCGGGCAAGCGCATCAAGCGTGGCAGCGAGCGTGGCGCTGGCAGGATGGCAAGCCCTCCTTCACGACCGAAGGCATCGGTGCCTTCGAGCTCGACGATGAAGTTCAAGCTCTTGTTGACCAGGCGTGGAAACGGATGCGAAGGGTCGAGGCCGATGGGGCTGATCACCGGCATGATCTCCTCGGCGAAATACTCGCGTACCCAGTCGGCCTGGGCCTCGGACCACTGCGTGCGGCGACGGAAGCGCAGTCCCTGCTCCTCGAGTGCGGGGATCAGCGTCTCGTTGAGGATGCGGTATTGCCGCTCGACCTGCTCGTGGGCGATGCGCGAGATTTCGGTCAGTACCTGGCGTGGTGGCATACCATCGGCGCCGCTTTCCTCGCGGGCCAGGGCGATCTGATGCTTGAGGCCGGCCACGCGAATCTCGAAGAACTCGTCCAGATTCGAGGAGAAGATCAGCAGGAACATCAGCCGATTGAGCAGTGGATGCGAGGTATCCAGGGATTGCTCGAGCACGCGGATATTGAACTGCAGGTGCGAGAGCTCGCGGTTGAAGTACAGTGCCGGATCGTCAAGTTCGGCCTCTGGAAACGGCGCGGGTTTAGCATGAATACCCGTGCGCGTGCGGTTGACGCGAAGAGGTAGTGTTTCACCGGATTCCTGAGAGGTTGCATTGTCGCTACCGAGCGGAACATCGGAAGAGCGCGTGTCGTCCATCATGAGCTCCCTGTCGTCGCTGGTGACCAACCGCTGCCCGGCAGCCTGACATCCCTCTGTGACAATAATGTGACAGCGATGACCGGACAGTATGTTCAGTATACGCACGAAACAGAGAGTGACGCGTATCAACTCGCGGTGAGGACGGGCCAAACGTGACCCGTTTGTCGGAGATCAGCTTTCGTGGGGCGTCTCGTCCTCGGCGTCGTGCCGGCGGCGCGGCACCAGGCGGCCGAAGAGAATACCGACCTCGAACAGTAGCCACATGGGGATGGCGAGCAAGCTTTGGGAGACCACGTCCGGTGGCGTCATCATCATGCCGACAACGAAGCAGCCGACGAGCACATAAGGGCGCTTCTTGCCGAGACTCTCGACACTGGTCGCGCCGGTCCAGATCAGCAGGAAAGTGGCGATGGGAATTTCGAAGGCCGCACCAAAGGCGAAGAACAGCTTGAGCACGAAGTTGAGATACTGATTGATATCGGTCATTACCGTGACGTTCTCCGGCCCGGTGTGGACGAAAAAGTCGAACAGCAGGGGAAAGACCGCGAAATAGGCGAAGGCCACGCCACCGTAGAACAAGAAGATACTAGAGGCGAGCAGTGGAAATGCCAAACTCTTCTCGTGCCGGTAGAGGCCCGGTGCGATGAATGCCCAGGCCTGGTAGAGCACGAAGGGAACGGCGATGAACAAGGCCGTGAACAGCGTCAACTTGAAGGGCGCCAGGAAAGGTGATGCCACTTCAGTGGCGATCATCTGTGAGCCTTCAGGCAATAGCGCCATCAGCGGGTCAGCGACGAAGCTGTAGATGTCGTTGGAGAAAGCGTAAAGCGCCGCGAAGATAACGACGATCACCGCCACCGCCTTGACCAGCCGCGAGCGCAGCTCGATCAGGTGTTCGATCAAGGGTGTCTGGGCGTGCTCCTCCGGTTCGCGAGGCGATGTATCGCTCATGGGGTGTTGGAATCCTTGGCGGATGAGGCTGCCGGGTCCTCGGGCGTTTCCCGTGAGGTGGTGGTTGGCCGAGGCGTTGCCTGCGCATCATCGGCGGGTTGGGACGTTGCCGACGTCGTATGCGACCGAGGTTGTTCGGCACCGGCCTGGGCAGGCGGTTTATCGCCATGTCGCTCGACCCCGTCACGGACCTTGTGCAGACCGGCGTCGAGCTTGCGTTGCTGCTCATTGAGTTTCTGGCGCAGATCCTCGGCTTCCAACTGAGCGTTGATTTCGCGCTGCATGCCGGACACCGTGCGTTTGATCTTGCCCACCCATAACCCCACGGTGCGGGCGGCCGTAGGCAGCCGTTCGGGGCCCAGCACGAGCAGGCCCACGATGCCAATGAGCATTAGCTCAAGAAAGCCCATATCGAACATGGCGGCTTATTTCCGTTCGGGCTTTTCGTCAGCCTCGGACGACTGCTGCGCTTTCGACGACGTGTCGAGCGTTTCGTCGTTGGCGTCATGGGCGACGCGTTGCTGATTGGCGTCTTCGCCGTCTTGCTTCTTGTCCTGTTCTTCTTCGCCGACCGCACTCTTGAAGCCTTTCACGGCGCCACCCAGGTCGCTGCCGAGATTGCGCAGCTTCTTGGTGCCGAAGATCAGAATGACGATGCCGAGAACGATCAGCAGCTGCCAGATACTGATTCCACCTAACATGGAAGATCTCCTTCATGCTCGGATATGGCCGAGCCGATTAGGGTGATTGTCGTGCCGCCTTCTCGTCCAGGCCGGAGACGCCAAAGCGGCGGGCCAGCTCGTCCAACACGGCTTGGTGGTCGATGTCCAGATGCGAAAGCATCACCAGGCTATGAAACCACAGGTCGGCCGTTTCGGCGACCACTGCCTGACGTGTCGCATCGTCGCCATGCTCGGCATCCTTGGCGGCCAGCAGGGTCTCGGTGGCTTCCTCGCCGACCTTTTCCAGAATCTTGTTGAGTCCCTTGGCGTGGAGCTTGGCAACATAGGAGCTATCCGGGTCGGCGTGGCGACGCGCGGCCAAGACATCCGCTAACTGGTCAAGCGTATCACTCATGATATGACGATCCCGTTATCGTATGGCGATGGGTGGATGATAAGCAAGATGGCGCGTGGCGTGAGGGCACGTCAACGCCACGCGATCAGTAACAGACCGAGCGTGGCGGCGACCAGCACCGGCCAGGGTTGGCTGTGCGCCCATTCCCAGAGGGGTTGCCAGGCCAGTGCCACGGCGATCAGCAAGGCACCGAAACGCAGACGCCGCGCGCGCGCCCCGGCACCGCGCAAGCGCCGCTGGAAGGCATTGAGCGCCTCGGTTTGCTGGCGCTGCTGGCGGTGGCTGTCTTCGCTGCGGGCCAGTGCCTGATGCGCCAGTACCGGTAGTTCGGGCAATTGCCGCGAAAGTTCCGGGGCGTGCTTGGTCAGAGCGTCCCAGAAGCCGCGTGGCCCGGCTCGCTCCTTCATCCACTGCTCTAGGTAAGGCTTGGCTGTGCTCCACAAGTCCAGGTCCGGGTACAGCTGGCGACCCAGCCCTTCGATGTTGAGTAGCGTTTTCTGCAACAACACCAGTTGTGGTTGGACTTCCATGTTGAAGCGGCGCGCGGTCTGGAACAGCCCCAGCAGCACCTGGCCGAAGGAAATGTCCTTGAGCGGTTTCTCGAGGATCGGCTCGCATACTGCGCGAATGGCGGCGGCGAACTCGTTGGCGCGAGTGTCCTCGCCGACCCAGCCCGATTCGATGTGCAATACGGCGACTTCGTAGTAGTCCTGGCGGAAGAAGGCGAGCAGGTTGCGGGCCAGGTAATCCTGGTCCTCGCGGGTCAGACTGCCGACGATCCCGCAATCGATGGCGATGTACTGCGGGTCGTGCGGATTGTCGGCGGATACGAAGATATTGCCGGGATGCATGTCGGCATGGAAGAAATTATCGCGAAACACCTGGGTGAAGAAGATCTCCACACCGCGCTCGGCGAGTCGGCGCAAGTCGATGCCGGCCGCTTGCAGGGCCTCCATGTCGGCCACCGGAATGCCATGGATACGTTCCTGGACCATCACCTGCTTGCGTGTCAGCGACCAGTGAATTGCTGGCACGTAAAGGAGCGGCGAATCGCGGAAGTTACGCTTGAGCTGCGAGGTGTTGGCTGCTTCCTTGTGCAGATCCAGTTCATCGAACAACGTGGATTCGTAGTCGGCCACGACCTCGACGGGGCGTAGTCGCTTGGCTTCGGGGACACGTTTGAGCAGGCGCGCGAAGGTATACAGCAGGCCAATGTCCTTGCGCATCACGCCATCGATGTTGGGACGGATGATCTTGACCACCACATCTTCGCCGCTGTGCAAGCGTGCGCCGTGGACCTGAGCGATGGAGGCCGAGGCGAGTGGCTCGCGGGTAAATTCGGCGAAGGCGGCATCGATGTCCATGCCGAGCTCTTCCTCGACCAGCGCGCGGGCCTGCTCGCCGGGAAACGGCGGCACCTGATCCTGTAGACGCTTGAGCTCGTCAGCGATATCCGGCGGTAGCAGGTCACGGCGGGTGGAGAGCATCTGGCCGAACTTGACGAAGATCGGACCCAAGGCTTCGAGTGCCAGGCGTAGGCGCTTGCCTCGGGTGTGCGGGCCGGTGGGCAGCAAGCGAAGTGGCGAGAGCTTCATCGCCACGCGCAGTAGGCCCGGGAGGCGCTCTGCAGGAATCAGGGTGTCGAGGCGGAAACGCGCGACTACCCAGGCGATACGAAACAGCCGCAAACTCACGACGTATGCTCCTCCTGTCGGCGACGTTCGATCTCGCGAACCAGCCGGTCAAGGCGTGCCTCGAGTCGGTCGGTGGCCAGGCTCAGTTGCGTCAGGTGCTCGCGGGCGATGTCCCATTGCGTGCGGCTGGGCAGTAGCCTTGCTTCCTCGGTCAGGTATTCATGCACGTCGCGTCGCAACTCGCCGCGCGTGCGTAGGCCGAAGCGGTTCAGGCGTCGCAAGCCTTGCGACAGGCTATGCGCGGGCATGTCACCTAGCCAGTGCGCCAGTTCGGCTTCCCAGTCGATCTCCAGATCGCTGAGCAACTGACTGGCGCGTTCCAGTACATGGGTGCGGCCACGCACCGATAGCCGTCCGGCGAACATCAGCGCCTCGACACGTTCGCCACCCAGCAGCGCGCCCAGCGTCTCGGCGTCCAGTTCGACGACCACATCGCTATCGGCCTCGTCGGGGTCGTGCTGGGCGAGCAGAGTGATGCCGTGGGTGTCGAAATGCACCAACGCCGCCAGTGCCGGGCGTTCCAGACGCAGCGATATGCGCTGTCCGGCGAGCTGCGACAATCGCGAGGGCGAGGCGGGGTCGTGTGCAAGAAGCCCGTTGACCAACGTTTCAGCGCTGGCCAGCAGGGTAGTGAACATCACCGGCATGACGGCCTCATAGTTTGATGCCACGATGCAGGGCGACGACGCCCCCGGTCATGTTGGTGTACTCGACACGTTCGAGCCCGGCGTCTTCCATCATCGCCTTGAGGGTTTCCTGGTCGGGATGCATGCGAATCGATTCGGCCAGGTAGCGATAACTCTCGCCGTCCTGGGCGACCCATTCGCCCATACGCGGCAAGACGCGGAAGGAATATTCGTCGTAGAGGCGCGACAGTGCGGCACTCGCCGGCTTGGAAAACTCCAGCACCAGCAGACGGCCGCCGGGCTTGAGTACGCGCGCCATGGAGCGCAGCGCGGCCTCCTTGTCGGTGACGTTGCGCAGGCCGAAGGCGATGGTGATGCAGTCGAAGCTGTTATCGGCGAAGGGCAACGCTTCGGCATTGGCCTGCACGTATTCGACATTGTCGCCGACACCATTGTCGAGCAGCTTGTCGCGGCCCACACGCAGCATCGAGGCGTTGATGTCGGCGAGGACCACGCGACCGCGGGGACCAACCAGGCGCGAGAACTTGAGGGCCAGGTCGCCGGTGCCGCCCGCGATGTCGAGCACGTGATGACCGGGGCGCACACCGGCGCGCTCTAGCGTCAGGCGTTTCCAGAGGCGATGCACGCCAAACGACATAAGATCGTTCATGACGTCATAGCGGGCGGCGACCGAATGGAAGACTTGCGCCACCCGGTCGGCTTTCTCCTCGACCGGAACTTCCTGATAACCGAAGTGGGTCGTGCGCTTGTCCATGACCTTTCCTTGGGCAGGCGTGGGGTGCCCGCGCGGTGCGTGGAAGTGGGGCTGCATTGTAACGTCGCCCCCGGCGTTTGTCGCCACGCTGGAGTGTCTTATAACTCCTTGATGGTGATGGTGGAAGGCTCGCGCGAGGCACCGGCCTCCTCGAGGCGGCGCAGGTAATCGGCCCACCATTGCTCTTGATGGCGGGCCATTTCATAGAGGTAGTCCCAGCTGTACAGGCCGCTGTCGTGGCCGTCATCGAAGTGCAGCTTGAGGGCATAACGCCCGGCCTGGGTGATGTTCTTGAGGCCGACATCCTTCTTGCCGACCTGTAGAACAGCGGTATCCGGGCCGTGGCCGCGAACCTCGGCGGAGGGCGAGAACACACGTAACAGCTCTGCCGGCAAGCGGTAGGACGTGCCATCGGCATAGCCGAGCTCGAGCTCGCGGGCCTTCTGATGGTAATGGATGCGCGTGGGAACGTGAGCGGACATGAGCACCTCCGGTGAGCTTGAAGCTGGAAGAGCGCCGCTTCGCGGCTGGATGCATGAGCAAAACGCTTAACTCAAGCGTGGAGAGCTACATGATGATTGTCGAGCTTCGAGCTTCGAGCTTCGAGCGGCTCGTGGCCCGAAGCTCGAAGCACACGTCTTAGAGAATGTAGCGGGACAGATCTTCGTCGGTGGCCAGTTCGCCGAGTTGCTCGTCGACATAGGCGGCATCGATGATCAGCGGGCTAGCCATGTCGCCTCCCTGGAAGGATGGCTCCTCGAGTAGGCGTTCCATTACCGTGTGCAGGCGCCGGGCGCCGATGTTCTCGGTGCCTTCGTTGACCTGCCAGGCGATCTCGGCGATGCGTGTGATGCCTTCATCGGTGAAGTTCACTTCCAGGCCATCGGTCGCCAGCAGTGCCTGGTATTGCCGGGTCAGGGCTGCGGACGGCTCGGTGAGGATGCGCTTGAAGTCATCTGGCGTCAGCGCTTGCAGCTCGACGCGGATCGGCAGGCGCCCCTGCAATTCGGGGATCAGGTCCGATGGCTTGGAGAGGTGGAACGCCCCCGAAGCGATGAACAGGATATGGTCGGTGTTGACCATGCCGTGCTTGGTGGACACTGTCGACCCCTCGATCAGCGGCAGCAGGTCGCGCTGCACGCCTTCGCGGGAGACGTCGCCGCCGCTGCCTGAGTCACCGCGCTTGGCGACCTTGTCGATCTCGTCGAGGAAGACGATGCCGTTCTGCTCTACTGCCTCGATGGCGCGGTTCTTGATCTGCTCCTCGTTGACGAGCTTGGCGGCTTCTTCGTCGTGGAGCAGGCGCCGGGCTTCCTCGACGGTCACGCGGCGCGACTCAGACTTCTGCTTGCCCATGTTGGAGAACATGCTTTGCAGCTGGCTGGTCATTTCTTCCATGCCCGGCGGCGCGGAGATATCGAAGTTACCACCCTGAGGCGTGACCTCGATGTCGATTTCCTTGTCGTCGAGCTGGCCTTCGCGCAGCTTCTTGCGGAAGGTCTGGCGCGTCGAGGAGTCGTCGCGGGCATGGTCGTACTCGCTGCCGCGCGGCCGGGGCAGAAGCGCGTCGAGAATGCGCTCCTCGGTAGCGTCCTCGGCCTTATGAGTGACTTCTTCCTTGGCCTGCTCACGGACCATCTTCATGGCCATTTCGACCAGGTCGCGGACGATCGACTCGACGTCGCGACCGACATAGCCCACTTCGGTGAACTTGGTCGCCTCGATCTTGATGAACGGCGCCCCGGCCAGCTTGGCCAGGCGACGGGCGATCTCGGTCTTGCCGACCCCCGTGGGGCCAATCATCAGGATGTTCTTGGGCACCACCTCGCCGCGCAGACTGTCGTCGAGCTGCATGCGGCGCCAGCGGTTGCGCAGAGCGATGGCCACCGAGCGCTTGGCTTCCTGCTGGCCGATGATGTACTGATCCAGTGCGTGGACGATCTCGCGGGGAGTCATCTGTGTCATGACGGAGCCCTATGCTGCCCGGGAGCGGTGAGCGTGGCTCACAGTTCCTCGAGGGTGATGTTTTGATTGGTGAAAACGCAGATATCGCCAGCGATTTCGAGCGACTTCTCGGTGATGGCGCGCGCGTCGAGCTCGGTGTTCTCGAGTAGTGCGCGTGCGGAGGCTTGCGCGTAGTGGCCGCCGGAGCCGATGGCGATGATGCCGCGTTCGGGTTCGACGACATCGCCGTTACCGGTGAGGATCAGCGAGGCGTTCTTGTCGGCCACGGCAAGCATCGCTTCCAGGCGCCGCAGGGCGCGGTCGGTGCGCCATTCCTTGGAAAGCTCGACGGCGGCCTTGACCAAGTGTCCTTGGTACTTGTCCAACTGGGCCTCGAAGCGCTCGAACAGGGTGAAGGCGTCGGCCGTGCCGCCGGCGAAACCAGCCAGCACCTTGCCATGGTGAATGCGGCGTACCTTGCTGGCGTTGCCTTTCATCACCGTGTTGCCGAGCGACACCTGGCCGTCGCCAGCGAGGGCGACATGTTCGCCGCGACGTACGGATACGATCGTGGTCATGGATGGGAACTCCTTGTGGGGTGTCGGGCACCCGATGACTTGATTGCCGAGGCGCCCGTGGCCCCCAGGCGATAAAACAAAACGGTGGCGACGAATGCCATGATGCTCACGGTAATGCGGGCGGCCGGCGGGGAAATCAAGCCGCCCGGGCGCCCCTTCAGTTCTGGAGCTTGATCAGCAGTGGCTCGATGCCTTGCGTCACCATCAGGTCCTGGGCACGCGATAGCTCGCGAGTGTCCTCGTAGGGGCCGACCTGCACGCGGTGCCAGGTCTCGTCGTTGGAGGTCTGCACTTCGGTGATGTTGGCGAGCAGGCCGAAGTCCTGCAGCCGGCTGGCGAGACGCTCGGCATCGGCCACCTTGCGAAACGAGGCTGCCTGCAGCATGTACTTGAGTCCATCGGCGGAAGGATCGGCCACCACTTCGTCGGCACGCTCGTCGCTCGTGTCCGCCGAACTCTCACCGCCGCTACTGGGCGCCGCCGAGGTGTTATCCACCTTGGGCGCGATGACTTCCGATTCCGGTAACAAGGTATAGAACTCGAAGGTCGGCATGCGCGACTCGGAGGCATCTTCGTTGGAGGTGCCGCTCGGTGAGCCGCCATCGCCTGTGCTGCCTGCCGAATCGCTGCCGGACGAGGCGCTGTTGGAGGGCTTGGGCATTACCGTGGCGACCGGCGACGGGGCCGACTGCTGAAGGTACTGGGCGAGCACGAAGCCGGCGATCAAGCCGGCCACGCCCCATAGCCACCCCGGAAGGCCTGCGCGCGATGACTTGGTCTGGCGCTTGCGGCTGGTGGCGCCGCGTGACGCGGCGCGGGAGTTGCCTTTTCCTTGCTGGGCAGGGCGACGAGCCATGCTTACATCTCCTCGGGTGCGCTGACGCCCATCAGGTCGAGGCCGTTGCGCAGCACCTGGCGCGTGGCCAAGCCCAGTGCCAGCCGGGCATTGCGCAATTCATCGTCGTCGACCATGACTTTGACCGCGTTGTAGCAGGTGTGGAAATCGGAGGCCAGGTCCATCAGGTACTGGGCGACCTGCTGTGGCTCGCGGGTCTGGGCAGCCCGTTCGACGACCTCCGGGTAGCGTGCCAGGCGATTCATCAGATCCTTTTCCTGCTCGGTGTCGAGCCGACTCAGGTGCTGCATACCCAGCGCATGATCGAACGCCTTGGCGTCGGATTCGGCGCGGCGCATCATGCTGCACACGCGTGCATGGGCATACTGGATGTAGTAGACCGGGTTGTCGTTGGACTGCGAGCGGGCGAGGTCGATATCGAACGTCAACTGCGAATCGGCACGCCGTGCGGCGAGGAAGAAACGGGTGGCGTCGCGGCCCACTTCATCGATGAGATCGCGCAGGGTCACGTAGCTGCCAGCACGCTTGGAGAGCTTGACCTCGACCCCGGAACGCGTGACCAGCACCATCTGATGCAGCACGTAGTCCGGCCAGCCTTGCGGGATGCCGGTTTCCAGCGCCTGTAGGCCGGCCCGCACCCGGGTGACCGTGGAGTGGTGATCGGCGCCTTGTTCGTTGATCACGGTGGTGAAGCCGCGCTGCCACTTGTCGTGGTGGTAGGCGACGTCCGGCAGAAAATAGGTGTAATCGCCGTCTTTCTTGCGCATCACCCGGTCCTTGTCGTCACCGAAATCGGTGGTGCGCAGCCAGGTGGCGCCGTCTTCTTCATACGTATGGCCGCCGCCGACGAGTGCTTTCACCGTGGCGTCCACCTTGCCGTCGTTGTACAGCGAGGACTCCAGGAAGTAGACATCGAACGCGACACCGAACGCCTTGAGGTCGAGATCCTGCTCGCGACGCAGGTAGGCGACGGCGAAGTCCTGGATGGCCTCGAGATCCTCGGCATCGCTTTTGCCGGTGACTTCTCGGTCATCGGCGGTAATCGTCTCGCCGGCCAGATACGCCTTGGCGACATCGCCAATGTAGGCGCCGCGATAGCCGTTCTCGGGCCACTCGGCGGCCTCCGGCGTGAGGCCTTTCACGCGGGCTTGCACCGAGAGTGCGAGATTGTGGATCTGGACGCCAGCATCGTTGTAGTAGAACTCGCGGGTGACATCGAAGCCGGTGGCTTCCAGCAGCCGGCACAGGCAGTCGCCGATGGCGGCGCCACGCCCATGGCCGACGTGTAGCGGCCCGGTGGGGTTGGCGGAGACGAACTCCACCTGCACTTTCTGGCCCTGGCCGCTCAGGCTGCGCCCGTAGGTGTCGCCGGCATCCAGAATGCTGGGCACGACCTGGGCGACGGCGTCGGTGGCGGCGAAGAAGTTGATGAAGCCGGGGCCGGCGATGTCGACCTGGCGGATGGCGGCGCTTTCCGGCAGCGCCGCGACCAGTGCCTCGGCCAGCTCGCGTGGCTTGCGTCCGGCCGGCTTGGCCAGGGTCAGCGCGAGGTTGCTCGCGTAGTCGCCATGGGCCTTGTCTTTGGTCGGTTCGACCTTGATGGCAAGCGGGGTGTCTTGGGGAAGAATGCCTTGCTGCTTGAGCTGCGTACCGGCCGCGTCGAGCAGTTCGATGATGGTGTCTTTCATGAAATTCCGATGTCCTGTGTCTGGCGCGCGACAGGCCGGCGAGCGCCAGGCTGCGCTAAGAGCGTTAGGTCGCCTATTATCGGCGATTGGCCGACGCCTTTAAACCCAGCGACGCGATGTGTCTTTCGTTGCCGCTCGTGGCGGCTGATGTGAGCGGTGGCTCCCGTCAACTCAGGGTTTGTGGATCGACATCCAGCGAGGCGCGTACGCGCCGACTATCGGGGTGATTGTCCAGCCACTGCACGAGCCAGGCGCACGCACGGTGCAGGGCGCTGCGGCGCGTGTCAGAGAGCATCAGCTGCATGTGATAGCGATTCTGGCGCCGCTCCATGGGCGCCGGCACCGGCCCCAGGCAGGTGACCGAGGTGTCCTGCGTACTGAGCCATTCGCGCAATGCCTCGGCGGCGGCGGTGGCGAATTCGGCGACGTGTCCCTCGCGTGCGGCTTCGAAACGAGCCAGCGCCAGATGACGATAGGGCGGCAGGCCGGCCAGGCGCCGTTCTTCCAGCAGTTGGCCGGCGAGCGCTTCATAGCCGCTGTCGGCGAGTAGGCGCAGGTTGGGGTCCTCGGGGTGCAGGGTCTGGACCAGCACGCGTCCAGGATGCTCGGCACGGCCAGCGCGACCGGCGACCTGCACCAGCAGTTGGGCACTGTGCTCAAGGGCGCGGAAGTCGCTGGCGTAGAGGCCGGCGTCGGCGTTGACGACGACCACCAGCGTGACATGTGGCAAGTGATGGCCCTTGGCGAGCATCTGGGTGCCGACCAGCAGGCTGGGTTCGCCGCGTCGAATCTCGCGCAGGATATCCTCGAAGGCTTGCTTGCGCCGGGTGCTGTCGCGGTCGATGCGATGCACGGGCGTCTCGGGGAATAGTGCGGCGAGTGTTTCCTCGGTGCGTTCGGTGCCGCTGCCCAGTGGGCGCAGGTCGCCACTGTCGCATTCCGGGCAGGCATCGGGCAGCGGACGGTGAAAATCGCAATGATGGCAGACCAGCTCCTGGGGCTGGCGATGCAGCGTCATGCGGGCATCGCAATGCGGGCACTCGGCCAACCAGCCGCACGCGTGGCATGCCAGGGTGGGAGCGAAACCGCGCCGGTTGATGAACACCAACACCTGGTTGCCCGCGTTCAGGGTCTGGCGGATTGCCTCGATGGCGGGGGCGATCAAGCCGCCTTGGCGGTGGCGCCCGCGTAGGTCGGTCAGCTCCAGGCGTGCCGGGGCGTGTCGGTTGGCGCGTTGCGTCAGACGCAGATGCCGGTAGCGGCCGCTACGTGCCTGAGCGAGTGTCTCCAGCGCCGGTGTGGCGCTGCCCAGTACGATGGGGATGTTCTCGCGATGGGCGCGCGCGATGGCCAGGTCGCGGGCGTGGTAACGCAGGCTTTCCTGTTGCTTGAAAGAGCCGTCGTGTTCCTCGTCGATGACGATTACCCCGGCAGCGGCCAGAGGAGTGAAAACCGCCGACCGGGTACCGATGACGATCGGTGCCCGGCCGGTGCGTGCGGCATCCCAGGCGTCCAGGCGTTCGAGATCGGTGAGCCCCGAATGCAGGGCGACCACGGGGACCCGAAAGCGTTGCCGGAAGCGGGTCAGCGTTTGCGGCGTCAAGCCGATCTCCGGTACCAGTACCAATGCCTGGCGGCCACGCGCGAGCACTGCCTCGATGAGTTGTAGATAGACTTCGGTCTTGCCGCTGCCGGTAACGCCATGCAGCAGGCACGGGTGGTAACGCTCAAGGCCCTCGTGAATCTCGGCGAGGACGCCCGCCTGTTCGCGGGTCAGCGGCAGCGAGGGTTCGGCGAGCCGTGAGCCTGACGCTTCTTCGGTTGCTGTCAGGCGTTCTTCGTGGCATTCGACGAGGTGCTTGGCCAGCAGGCCCTCCAGTTGGGCGCGGGTGAAGCCTTGTGCGGTGATCGCGCGCGTCATCAATCCACGTGGGTGCTGGCGCAGCATCGCCAGCAGTTCGGCCTGGCGAGGTGCGCGCTCGAGCGGGCTGGTATCGCCGTCGCGCGCTATCCAGCGCTCCTGATGGCGCGCCTGCAACGGTCGCCCTTGGCGCAAGGCGACGGGCAGTGCCTGGGCGATGGTGTCGCCCAGCGGGTGTTGGTAGTAGCGTGCAGTGAAGCGGCACAACCACCACCAGTCGTCGGGCAAGGGGGCGTCGTCGAGACACGCCAGTACGGACTTGAGCTGCGCGTCCGGTACGTCGCTGCGTTCGGGGCACTCGACCACCACACCGATGAGCTGGCGACGTCCGAACGGCACCTTGACGCGAAGTCCTGGGCGCCAGCCACAAGCGGGAACCTCTCGGCAGGGGCGATAGTCGAAGAGGCGTCGCAAGGGCGTGGGCAGGGCGACCCTGAGTAGGCGCGGCGTATGGTCGGTGCTCGACAAGAGTCCTCCGAAAGGGCGGTGGCACATGGCGTTGCAGGCGCCACGCGTCTTTTCAGCGATATCACGGCACTGCTATAATGCGCGGCCCTTCGGTTGTGGGCCAAGGCGAGTATCGTCGGGGTCGCATGCCGAATCAATCGGTTGCATCTTTATCAACCCGTGTGCGGTGCCTGGCATCGACCAGGTGGCGGCGCACCATAGCGTGAGGCAGCAAAATGAAACAAGCGATCCATCCCGAATACAAGAAGGTCTCCGCCACGTGTTCCTGTGGCGCGACTTTCGAGCTGGGCTCCACATCCAAAGACGATTTCTACCTGGATGTCTGCTCGCAGTGCCACCCGTTCTATACCGGTAAGCAGAAGCAGGCGACTACCGGTGGACGCGTCGAGCGCTTCAACAAGCGTTTCGGTGCGGCGCTCAAGCGCGACTGAGCCAAGCAAGAACCGCTACGCCGGCGATGCGCCGGCGTTCGAGAAAACCCGCCAAAATTAATGGCGGGTTTTTTTATTTGTGAAAGTCGAAAATGACGCTCCGATAAGGTTTGTTTTATGCCTGATTTGTCAGGCATAAGTTGCAACAAATGGCTGTTAATTGCTTCAAAAGGTCGCTTAAAAGTCTTTAATGTCGCGAACTTGGCGTAAGTTGTTTGGCGGAATTTTTTTCTATATTCTGGCGATCATGCCTCCATGCAGACGATTGGAAAAAAGCTCATGAGTGACGAAAAAAGACAAGCAGCGCTGGATTATCACGCCAAGCCGATTCCCGGCAAGTTATCCGTTGAGCTGACCAAGCCCACCGAGACATCGAAACATCTGGCCCTGGCGTATAGCCCCGGGGTGGCCGAGCCATGTCGCGAGATCGCCAAGGACGTGGAAAACGCCTATCTGTATACCGGCAAGGGCAATCTGGTGGCCGTGGTATCCGACGGCAGTGCGATTCTCGGCCTGGGGAATCTGGGTCCCCTGGCCAGCAAGCCGGTCATGGAAGGCAAGGGCGTGCTGTTCAAGCGCTTCGCGGGCATCAACTCCGTGGACATCGAAGTCGATGCCGAGAGTCCGCAGGCCTTCATCGATACCGTGGCACGCATCGCTGATACCTGGGGCGGCATCAATCTCGAGGATATCAAGGCGCCGGAGTGCTTCGAGATCGAGCAAGCGTTGATCGAGCAGTGCAATATTCCGGTCTTCCACGATGACCAGCACGGCACGGCCATCGTCACGGCCGCAGGGCTTCTCAATGCCTTGGATATCGCTGGCAAGCGCCTCGAAGACGCCAAGATCGTCTGTCTGGGTGCGGGCGCGGCGGCCATCGCCTGCATGAAGCTTTTGGTCTCGTGTGGAGCCCGCGCCGAGAATATCTTCATGCTCGATCGCAAGGGCGTGGTACACAGCGAGCGTGACGATCTCAACCAGTACAAGGCGATGTTCGCCACCGAAACGTCGCGCCGTACTCTGGACGACGCCATCGAGGGGGCCGACGTCTTCGTGGGGCTGTCCGGTCCCAATCTGCTCAAGCCCGAGCAACTCGAGCGCATGGCGGCGAGCCCGGTGGTTTTTGCGTGCTCCAACCCCGACCCCGAGATTCATCCGGACGTGGCCAACGAGACCCGCGATGACGTGATCATGGCCACTGGGCGGTCCGATTACCCCAACCAGGTCAATAACGTACTGGGCTTTCCCTTCATCTTCCGAGGGGCGCTGGATGTTCGCGCCACGCGTATCAATGAAGAAATGAAAGTGGCCGCCGTGCATGCCTTGAAGGATCTGGCGCGTGAGCCGGTGACCCGCGAAGTGCTGGATGGCTATGGCATCGAGTCGCTGGAGTTCGGACGCGGTTATATCATTCCCACACCGTTGGACTCGCGACTTCTGGATCGAGTCGCTTCGGCGGTGGCGCAGGCGGCGGTGGATACCGGCGTGGCGCGCAAGCCTTATCCGGCACACTACCCGCTGACCAGCATCAAGGACGTTTACGGGCCGCTTCTATAGTCATGTGCCGAGCAGGCACGATGTCGAAGGGCCGCTCCGGGAGCGGCCCTTTTTGATTGTGGGGCAGGGGCGTGTCGCCATCACCAGCTGTAGAGCAGTGACATCGAGGTGGTGCGGTCGGTGTTGGCTTCGGCGCCGTCGGGCGGACTCGTGTTGTTCTTGACCTCAAAGGACATCTTGAGCGCCAGGTGCGAATTGAGCTGGGAGGTCAGCGACGAAATCGAGCGCGTCGTGGTGTTGGGCGCGGCCGCTTCGACGGAAACTGCCTGCTCGAAGTAGGCGCCTTCCGAGATGTTCCAGCGATAGTCGAGTGCAGCATAGGCCAAGCCGAGGTCGTCTTCCTTGCCGTCCTGGTAGGCATCGTGACGATAGCCGGGGCCAAATTCCGTCGACAGCGTATGCGTCGGACCATCGAGCCACTGGCGGCCATAGCCGCCGATGGTAGTGAGCTGGTAGTCGTAACCGCTGAAACGGTCCTTTTCCCAGCGCCCGAAACCGAACAGATAGTGGGGGCCTTCCAGCTCATAACGCTCGCGACCGCCCAGCAGGTACTGTTCGGTACTGGTTTCATCGTTTTCCTGAACGCTGCGCGTCTCGCCGCGCAGCGTGCGTGTATGGCGCCCCGTCAGCCAGGTGAGACGTCCCTTGGCGAGCAGCGTTCGACTGTTGCTGTTCCCGGAGAGATGCGTATAGCCGAGTTCGGCCTCGCCGCTCATCTTGGGGGCATCGTCCTGCGGTGCAGGCGGTGCGTAGAACAAGTCGGCGTGCACCGGGAGTGCGCCACCGAGCAGCATGACGAGCAATAACCATCGCGAGTCTCGCGACACGAGCATGGTGGACTCCCTTTCAAAAACGGTTCTCGGTCAGTGGTGTGGGAGCTGGCGCGCTCATGGGGTGGCCGTCGGGGCCACCCATGGGTAGTCGACTAGAAAATGGCATCGTAAGTGCCGGTCCCTTGGGAGCCGCTGCTATCCTCGAGTTCGGGCTGGATCGAGCGCGGTTTGTAGTCGGGTAAATTATCCTTGCGGAAGATTTCCTGCATGCCGCCCGATTGATCGTTATGCAGGCGCAGCCCGGTCTCGGGGTCGATGCGAACCTTGACGATATCGTCGGGGCGCGAGGGCATGCTTTCGGGTTGGCCTCGAAGCGCCTCTCCCATGAACGACTTCCAGATCGGCAAGGCGGCTTGCGAGCCGTATTCACCGGTCGTGGAATTGTCGTCCTTGCCGACCCAGACGGTGGCCACCAAATCATCGTTGAAGCCCGAGAACCAGGCGTCGCGTTGATCGTTGGTGGTGCCGGTCTTGCCGACGATGTCAGGGCGGTTGAGATCCAGTGCGCCGCGTCCCGTGCCCTTCTCTATGACATCACGCATCATGTCGCGGATGATGTACATCTCCTCGGGGCTGGCTACCCGCTCGGCGATACGGCGGGTCTTGCCGTCGAGTGCTACGGTCTTCTGGTCGGGATCGCACTCCCGGCACGCCACCACGGGGTTGGCTTCCTCGATCAGTTCGTTCTGGCTGCCATGGGTGACCGACTGGATATACCACGGCGCGACCTTGAAGCCGCCATTGGCCAAGACGGCATAGGCATTGGCCATTTCCAGCGGTGTCAGCGACGCGCTGCCCAGGGCGAGCGATAGGCCATGCGGTAGCCGGCCCTTGGCGAAGCCGAAGTTCGTCAGGAATTCCAGCGTGTTATCCAGGCCTAGCGACTGCAGCACGCGAATCGTGACCAGGTTGCGTGACTGGTAGAGGCCGACGCGCAACCGCGTGGGGCCGCGGAACTCACCCTCGGCGTTTTCGGGGCGCCAGTCGCCGCCGACATCGGACATGACCACGGGGGCATCGTTGATGATCGTGGCGGCGTTCATTCCGTTGTGCAGCGCGGCGAGATAGATGAAGGGTTTGAAGATCGAGCCCGCTTGGCGTTGCGCCTGGATGGCACGGTTGAACTTGCTCGACGAGAAGCTGAAACCACCCTGAAGGCCACGAATGGCACCGGTCTGCGGGTCCATGATGACGATCGCGGCCTGGGCGCCCGGCACTTGGGAGAGGCGCCAGTCGCCTTCTTCGGTGCGCATGACGCGAATCAGGTCACCACGCTGGGCGATGGCCTCGGCGTTGGCCGGCGTCTCACCGCGCCATTCGGCACTGTGGTACGTACGCGCCCAGTCAAGCCCGTCCCAACCGAGCGTTACTACGCCATCGTCACGCGTCAAGACGCGCATCTGGCGGCCATCGGTGTCCACCACGATGCCCGGCTCGAGGGGGCCGTGCCGGGGGGTGCGGTCCAGCACTTTGACCCAGTTGCTGACATCCCCGTCAATTCCTTCGACCGACTCCTCGCTGCTTTTAGCGGCCTGGCGTGCGGTCTCCATGACCTCGGGGGATTCAGACAGCTCTTCCTCGAGCCCTTGGGAATCCGTGTGTTCCTGAGCTTCCACCAGGCTGGAAGGAATCTCGGTCTCCTCGGCCCCGCGCCAGCCATGGCGAGTGTCGTAATCGATCAGCCCGTTGACCAACGCGTTGCGTGCGGAGGCCTGCAGGCGGCTGTCGATGGTCGTCTTGATCTGGTAATTGTCGGTATAGGCGTCGTCGCCGAAGCGTTCCACGGCATATTGGCGCGCCATTTCGGCGATATACGGCGCGTTGACTTCGTACTGTGAACGCGGCCGATGCGCGGTGATCGGGGCCTTGACGGCGGCCTGGTACTGAATCGGGTCGATGAAACCGAGCTCGCGCATGCGCAGCAATACCCAGTTGCGGCGAATCAACGAGCGCTCGGGGTTGTTCAGGGGGTTGAGCGCCGAGGGGGCCTTGGGCAGACCGGCGAGCATGGCCAGTTGCGGTAAGTCGAGCTCCGCAAGCGGTTTGTCGTAGTAGCCTTCGGCGGCCGCCCCGATGCCGTAGGCGGCATTCCCGAGATAGATCTTGTTGACGTAGAGCTCGAGGATTTCCTGCTTGTCGAGTACCTGCTCCATTTGCAGCGACAGCAGGATCTCGCGAATCTTGCGGGTGAACGTGCGGTCCAGCGTCAAAAGATAGTTGCGCGCTACCTGCATGGTGATGGTGCTGCCCCCCGACTGGATGTTGCCGCTGGTGGCAAGCTCCATCGCCGCGCGTGCGAGCCCCTTGGGATCGATGCCGGGATGCTCGAAGAAGCTGGCATCCTCGGCGGCCAGCAGGGCGTCGACGTAGGATTGGGGAATGTCGTCGTAGCTCACCGGCATGCGGCGTTGCTCACCGAACTCGCCGATTAGCTTGTCGTCACGCGTGTAAACGCGTAGCGGTGTCTGCAGTTCGAAGTCCTGCAGTTGGCGTACGTCGGGCAAGCCCGGTGCGAAATAGATACCGGCGCCGATGATGGCCAGTACGCAGCCCAGCCCCAAAGACACAATTAGCCATAGGATGGACGTTAACAAGCGTTTGAAAAACTTCATGAAAAGGCGTTTCCGTCGTCTCGGGTGGCGGTCTGGCCGCAATGAATGGTGCAATCCGTTGCCATCGGCATTATAAGAACGCAGCCGCATAGGGGCTAGCGTTGATGCAAATCGACTGTCACGGCAGTATGCATAATGTAACCTTACGCAATGTGGCGTGCCTCATACGATAGTGTGGCATGCTGATAATAAAGCGGCTTGCCCCGGCACAAGGGCAGCGGGTTGGTTCGACGAGTGACTATGCCGAGCGCCACGCCACGCCGAAGAATACGCAGGGGTATGACAGTGTGGCGGTTTAAAAAGTCCCAGCAAGGCCTGGTCGGGGTGGATATTACCTCGGCCACCGTCAAATTGATTGAGCTCGATCATACGGGGGCGGGTCAACGTATCGCCAGCTACGCCGTGCGCCCATTGCGTGAAGGCGCGGTAGTGGAGCGGCGCATCCGCGATCTCGACGAGGTGGCCGCGACGTTGGTGCGCGCGGTCGAGCATGCGCGTCCGCATTCACGGCGTGCGGTGGCGGCGGTCCCTGCCAGCGCCACGATCACCAAGACGCTGACCTACCCGGTGACGCTCAGCGACGATGAGATCGAGGCCCGCATTCAGCTCGAGTCCGAGCGCCATATCCCGTTTCCGCTCAATGAGGTGGCCTTCGATTTCCAGCGCCTGGGGCTCAACGCTCGCTATCCCGACCAGCAGGATATCTTGCTGGTGGCGTGTCGCCTGCAGGACGTCGATCATCTCGCCGATGTTCTTCGTCGTGCAGGTCTCGAGCCCGCCGCGGTCGACGTGGAATCTTTCGCCATGGAACGTGCAGCCAGCGAGCTTTTACGTGACGAGGCGCCGTCCGAGCAATCGGGAGAGTGTGCCGCGCTGGTCGATATCGGCGCCAACATGAACGCCTTCCATGTGCTCATCGATGGGCGCATCGCCTATACCCGCGACAATGTGCTGGGCGGTCGCCACTTGACCGAGGAAATCCGCAAGCGCTATGGCCTGAGCCTCGAAGAGGCGGGGTTGGCCAAGAAGCGCGGCGGCTTGCCCGAGGATTACGAGCATGAGGTGGTGATGCCATTCATCGACATGCTGATCCAGCAAATCGGCCGCTCGCTTCAGCTTTATCATACCTCGGGAAAGCCCCGTGAGATTCAGCGCCTGATACTGGCGGGTGGCTCGAGTGTCATCCCGGGGCTGCGTGAACGACTCGCCGCGCAAAGCGGGCTGGATGTGGTGATGGCCAATCCGTTCGCGCGCATGCGGGTGGCGTCGCGCGTCGACGTCCAGGCGCTTGCCAGCGATGCGCCGGCGATGCTCACCGCGTGCGGTCTGGCGATGAGGGGGCGGCGATGAGTATCGAAATCAACCTGTTGCCGTGGCGTGAAGCGCATCGGCAGCGGCGCACGCGGCGCTTTTATATGGCGCTGGTGGGCGTGGTCGTGCTGGCGCTGCTGTGTGCCTTGGGGGTGTCGCGTTGGTATCAAGCGGGGATCGATGCCGAACGTGGTCGTCTGGCCCTGATCGAGCGCCGTATGGAGGCGCTTGAAAAGGACATCGACACGGTCAAGGACTATCGCGAATTGCGGGGGCGAATGCTCGAACAGATCGGCCTGATTCGTGAGCTGCAATTCAGCCGGCCACAGACGGTGCGTATCTTCGATCAGTTGGTGGCCACGCTGGTCGATGGCGTGCATTACGATCGCTTGGTGCGGGAAGGTGATCGACTCGAGCTCAGTGGCCTGGCGCGCTCCAATCGGCATGTGTCCGAGTTGTTGCGGCAGCTCGATGCTTCGCCTGTGTTCGGCACGCCGGCGCTTTCCGATGTGCAGTCGGACGACGGTGATGCGACGCTGAAGCGTTTCAATCTCAGTGTCGAGGCGCGTGCGCCTCGCCGTGATGCCGAGGAGGCGCCATGAGTCTGCGCTCACAGTGGCGGCAGTTGCGCGAGGTCGAGTGGCGCGACCTGGATCTCAAGGAAGCCGGTACCTGGCCGGCGTTGCTGCAGGCGCTGTGTTTGGTGGCGCTGTTTCTGGCCGTCTTCTGGGTGGCCCAGTGGTACGTCGCCGCACCGCGTCAGGAAACCCTGGACAGCCTGCAAGGGCGCGAGGGCGAACTGCTCCAGGAGTACGAAACGCGCGCTTACCAGGCGGCTAATCTCGAGCAGATGCGCATGCAGATGGCGGAGCTCGACACACGCATGCAGGCATTGCTGAAAATGCTGCCCGCCGACACAGAGGTTCCGGCGCTGCTGGATGACATCAGTGATGCGGCGCAGGACCATCAACTCGCCATCGAATCGATCCGGCTGCGCTCGCCAGTGCCGCAAGACTTCTACATCGAGCAGCCCTTCGATATCCAGGTACGAGGCGATTATCACGACATTGCCGCCTTTCTGGCCAGCGTGGCGGCGCTGCCGCGTATCGTGACCCTGCATGACTTCTCGCTGTCGCCGGTGGGCGATGGCGATACATTGCGTTTGTCGATACTGGCACGTACCTACAGCTATCGCGAAGGCGCCGACCCCAAGGCCGAGGGGCGTGACGATGACTGAATGGCTGACGATTTCTCGGCGGTGGTGTGTCCTGCTTGCGGGGCTGGCCGGGATGGTGCTGCTGGGCGGTTGTCGCGATGCCGAGATGACCGCTCTGGACGCACACCTGGAGGCCCTGCGCCAGCAGCCGGAGGGCAACATCGAGTCGCTTCCCCCTGCGCCGGTGTATCGCACGGCGCATTATTCACAGGCCCAGCAGCGTAGCCCGTTCCGTGCCGAACGCCGAGCGCAGGACGGCGCCGCGACATCGTCGCAGGATGACGGCCCCGACCGTCAGCGTCCGCGTGAGCCCCTGGAGCGCTTTCCGCTGGAACAGCTCGAACTGGTGGGAACCTTGACGGTGGGCGGGCAGCCGTCGGCCTTGATCCGCGCGCCTGATGGCAACGTCTACCGTCTTTTCGAAGGCCATTATCTGGGGACCGATTTCGGACGTGTCACGGCGATTCAGGACGCGGGCGTCGAGCTGGTCGAGCGGGTGCGTGATGGCGGCGCCTGGCGTCAGCGGCGGCGTACTCTGGAATTCAATGATTCATCGCAAGCCGCCGAATGATGGCGGTACGTACAGGCAGGAGAACCACATGATGCGAACGCTGCGCGAATGGCTGATGAGTGGGCTCTGCCTCGTGGGGCTGGTCGTCTGTGCCCAGGGACAGGCGGCGACGTTGACATCGCTCGAGTTCGCCCAGCGCGGGGATGGTGGAATCGATGCGCTGCTGGCGTTCGATGGCCCCGCTCCTGAGCCGCAGAGCTACCGAAGCGATTCGCCGGCGCAGATCGTCGTCGATCTGCCGGAAACGACAAATCAGCTCGAGCAGCGCCGCTTCGGTATCGATCGTGACGGGTTGCGCGAGGTCAGCGTGGCCGAGACGGGTGAGCGGACGCGTCTGGTATTCGGTCTCGACGAGCCCCTGCCCTATTCGACCCAGCGTCAGGGGCAGCGCCTTCGCGTGCGTCTGGGAGGGGATGCCACTGAGCGCTCCACCGCGTTGACGCGCATTCGCGATCTTGACTTCCGGCGTGGCGATAACGGTGGTGGACGCTTGGTGGTCACGCTCGACCACGGTGGCGTGACGCCTGACACGGACACCGAAGGTAATACCTTGACGGTAACGTTGCCCGGTGTCCGGCTGCCCGAAGAGCTGAACAGTATTCTCGATGTCAGCGATTTCGATACGCCAGTGTCGCGTATCGTGCCACAGGGTGGCGATGAAGACGTGACATTGAGCTTCGATAATCGCGAGGCTTTTCAGCACCTGGTTACGCAGCGCGGCGATCAGCTGATCGTGGAGGTCCAGCCGCGCGATGATGATGCGCGCGCGTCAGAAGGTGACACGCAGGAGTATGACGGTGAGCCGGTCAGCCTCAACTTCCAGAACATACAAGTGCGCGAAGTGCTGTCGGTGCTTTCCGACTTTAGTGGGGTCAATATCGTCGCCAGCGATAGCGTCCAGGGTAGCGTGACGCTCAATCTCACGCAGGTGCCCTGGGATCAGGCGCTCGATCTGATTCTCAAGAGCCATGGCCTCGCCAGCCGTCGCGAGGGAGATGTGATCGTGGTCGCGCCCGCCGATGAGCTAGCGCAGATGGAGCGCCAGACGCTGGAGAATCGCGCCCAGTCCCAACAGTTGGCCCCGCTGAAGACTGAATACGTGCAGGTGCGTTACGCCAAGGCCACCGATCTCGCCACGATGCTGCGTGGCAGCGAAGGTTTCGGTCTGCTCTCCGAGCGTGGCCGCGTGACGGTCGATGAGCGGACCAATACCTTGCTGGTGCGTGATACGCCCGAGCAACTGGCGGGTATCCGTGGCATGCTCGACAAACTCGATGTACCGGTGCGCCAGGTGCAGATCGAAGCACGTATCGTCATCGCCCGTGACACCGCCTCGCAGGAGTTGGGCGTCAATTGGGGCGTCTCGCAAAGCCAGGGTGTTACCTTCGATGAAGATGGCGTGGGGAGCGTGGTCGATCGCAACCCCAGCGGTGCCAATCGCGGCTCCGCGGGTTTATCCGTCGATCTGGGCGATAGCGAGGGCAGCGGCTCGGCCTTCAGCTTCGGCTATCTTTCCGGCGACGTGCTGCTCGACCTGGAGTTGAATGCTCTGGAAAGCGAAGGCAAGAGTCAGACCATTTCCCAGCCCAAGATCATTACCGCGAACCAGAAGAAGGCGGTGATCAAGCAAGGTCAGGAAATTCCTTACCAAGAGTCGACCTCGTCCGGGGCGACCAACGTGGAGTTCAAGGAGGCCGTGCTGTCGCTGGCAGTGACGCCGCAGATCACCCCCGATGACAGCATCGTGATGGACTTGCTGATCAACAACGATACCGTTGCCGATAGCAGCTATGATGGTGCGCCGGCGATCGATACCAATTCCATCGAAACCCAGGTGCTGGTCAACGATGGCGAAACGGTGGTACTGGGCGGCATACTGACGTCCGAGCAATTGCGCAATCTTTCCAAGACGCCGTTGCTCGGCGATTTGCCGTTCATCGGTTCGTTGTTCCGCTATACCCAGGAATCCAACGAAAAGGTAGAATTGTTAATCTTCATTACCCCCAAGATCATCGGAGACGAACAGGCGAATCGCTGATGCAGGGTCTGCCCACGATCATTCTCGTCGGCCCTATGGGCGCGGGGAAAAGCACCATCGGACGCCTGTTGGCAGCCGAGTTGAAGCGCGAGTTTTTCGATAGCGATCACGAAATCGAAGCACGCTGCGGTGCCAATATTGCCTGGATTTTCGATGTCGAGGGCGAGCGTGGCTTTCGTGATCGTGAAACCCTCATGCTGCGGGAATTGGCCGGCCGCGAGGCTATCGTCCTCGCCACTGGCGGCGGCGCGGTGATGCGCGAGGATAACCGCCAGGCGCTGCGCGAGCGTGGCACGGTGGTGTATTTGGCGACCTCGGTCGAACAACAGATTCGGCGCACGGCCCGCGATCGTAACCGCCCATTGTTACGTCAAGGCAACCCCGAGCAGGTACTGCGCGATCTATTCGCCAAGCGTGACCCGCTTTATCGCGCCACCGCCGACCTGACGGTACGCACCGACCGGCGCGGCCCCAAGGCGGTGGTCAACGAGATCATTCGCCGCACCAAGCGTTTGTCCGACCCACTCGATCTAAAGGCTTGATCATGACCGCCTCGTCTGCATTGCCGTATCAACGTCTGCATGTCGAACTTGACGCCCGACGCTATCCCATCCATGTCGGACCGGGGTTGCTCGACGCTCCGGAGATGCTGGTGCCGTACCTGGCCGGGCGTCAGGTGATGATCGTCACCAACGAGGCGGTGGCGCCGCTGTATCTCGAGCGCCTCAAGCGCACGCTGAGCGGTGACGAGCGTGACGTGCGCGAGGTGATCCTGCCCGATGGCGAACATACCAAGACATTGGCCAGTGTCGAGCGCATCTGGGATGCACTGCTGGCGGCGGGCTTCAATCGTCGCTGCACCCTAGTGGCGCTTGGCGGGGGCGTGATCGGCGACATGGCAGGTTACGCAGCGGCGTGCTATCAGCGCGGTGTGGCCTTCATGCAGGTGCCGACTACCTTGCTGTCGCAGGTGGATTCCTCGGTGGGTGGCAAGACCGGTGTCAATCATCCGCGTGGCAAGAACATGATCGGCGCTTTCTGGCAGCCGCGTGCAGTATTGATCGACACCGATACGCTGGCCACTCTGCCGGGTCGAGAGCTCTCTGCGGGACTCGCCGAGGTCATCAAATATGGCCTGATACAGGATGTCGACTTCCTCGCCTGGCTGGAGGCGCGCATGCCGGCGCTGCGCGGGCTCGATGTCGAGGCGCTCACCGAAGCCATTCTGAGAAGCTGTGCGATCAAGGCCGAGATCGTCGCTCGCGACGAGACCGAGCAAGGGCAGCGGGCGCTGCTCAACCTGGGGCATACCTTCGGGCACGCTATCGAAGCGCACCAGGGCTATGGCAACTGGCTTCACGGTGAGGCCGTGGGCGCGGGGATGCTGATGGCCGCCACGCTGTCGCAGCGTCTGGGCTGGCTTGCCGCCGAGGACATGGTGCGTGTCGAGACATTGGTGGCCGCTGCCGGCCTGCCGGTGATGGTGCCTGCTGCGATGAGTGCCGATGATTTTCTCGCCGCCATGCGCTTGGACAAGAAGAATATCGACGGGCGCCTGCGCCTGGTGTTGTTGTCCGATCTGGGTGAAGCGTGCGTCTACGATGATACCCCGCCGGATATGCTCAAGGCGCTTCTTGCCGAGTTCCCCCGCGCCTGACGCGCTCTTTCATCCGCCGACTGACCCGCGACGCCTGCCTTCTCGGCAGGCGTTTTGCGTCGGGCCTAGGCTGTGTTTGTGCAGCGGCGGTTTTCACGCGACAATATGCCTGTATCGGCATGCCTCATGCAGAATCGGCATGAGGCGAGGCTGGTATTTAGACTAAAGTCGCGTGCTTCGAGGTTCATGCGCTCGAGCTTTCTAACGCGTTGACATGTCAGGGGTTTTATCGAGATTTTGCGGCTAACCCCGCGATTTTGCGTAGCTTTGAGGCAGTGCGGCAGGTAGTGGAATTGCTTGAGAGGGGGCCAGGGGCTATGCTGGTTGACCTTTTTCACGCCCGATGCGTCATCGCATGACGTGCTTTTCGACCTTCCAAAAATAAAAGATAACCGGGAAGCATAACACGATTATTTCTGGACACAAGTTTCAAAATTTTGTGAGGCACGCCCATGATGAGAGGCCTTCACCAGCCTGGCGAGTTCCGTGATAACTGCGGTTTCGGTTTGATCGCCCACATGGAAGGGCAGGCGAGTCATGACCTGCTCAAGACCGCGATCGAATCCCTGACCTGCATGACCCACCGTGGCGGTATCGCCGCCGACGGTAAGACCGGCGATGGCTGCGGTCTGCTGTTCAAGATGCCCTCCGAGTTCATGCGAGCCGTGGCCCGCGAGGAGTTGGCGGTCGAGCTTGGCGAGCGCTTTGCCGTGGGGAGTGTGTTTCTGCCCGATGACGATGCCCGCGAAGCGCAGGCCCGCGAGGTGCTCGATGAACAACTGCACGCGCGAGGGTTGCGCGTGAGTGGTTGGCGCGACGTGCCCACTGATTCTTCGGTCTGTGGTCCCATGGCGCTGGAGTGCCTGCCCCGGATCCGCCAGGTTTTCGTCGAAGCGGATGACGAGCGCGACACCCAGGCGTTCAATGTCGACTTGTTCATGGCGCGGCGCTATGCCGAGCAAGCGCTCAAGGACGAAGACGACTTCTATATCTGTTCGCTATCCAGCGAGGTGGTGTCCTACAAGGGGCTGATGATGCCCGCGGACCTGCCGACCTTTTATCGCGACCTGGGCGATGAACGTCTACACACGGCGATCTGCGTTTTTCACCAGCGCTTTTCCACCAATACCGCACCGCGCTGGCCCTTGGCGCAGCCCTTTCGGTTCATGGCCCACAATGGCGAGATCAATACGGTCGAAGCCAACCGTGGCTGGGCCAACGCGCGCAAGGAAAACTTCCTGTCGCCGTTGTTGCCGGAAATCACCGAGCTCGATGAGATCGTCAACACCTCGGGTTCCGACTCCTCCAGCATGGACAACATGCTGGAGGTGTTGCTGACCGGGGGCATGGATCTTTACAACGCCGTGCGCATGATGGTGCCGCCGGCGTGGCAGAACGTCGAAACCATGGATGGCGATCTGCGCGCCTTCTACGAATACAACTCCATGCACATGGAGCCGTGGGATGGCCCCGCCGGTCTGGTGATGACCGATGGCCGCCATGCGGTGTGCATGCTCGACCGTAACGGTTTGCGCCCGGCACGCTGGGTGATCACCGAGAACGGCTACATCACCTTATCTTCCGAGATCGGTGTCTACGACTACAAGCCTGAGGATGTCATCGCCAAGGGCCGTGTGGGGCCTGGGCAAATCCTCGCCGTGGACACCCAAACGGGCGAAGTCCTGCACACGCCGGATGTCGACGAGCGTCTGCGCTCGGCGTACCCCTATCGTCGCTGGCTGAAGCAGCATGCGCATTACCTTGAGTCCGCGTTGACCGAGCTGGCGCGATTCCAGCCCATGGCCGGCGACGAACTCAACGTCTACCAGAAGATGTTCCAGGTGACGTTCGAAGAGCGCGATCAGTTGTTGCGCCCGTTGGCCGAAGGCGGCCAGGAGGCGGTGGGCTCGATGGGCGACGACACGCCGATGGCGGTGTTGTCGCGTCATGGACGCTTGCTGACCGATTACTTCCGGCAGAAGTTTGCACAGGTCACCAACCCGGCCATCGACCCGCTGCGCGAAGCGATCGTGATGTCGCTGGAAACCTGCTGCGGCGCCGAGTTGAATGTCTTCGAGGCGACACCCGAGCACGCGCATCGCTTGATCCTGACCACGCCGGTGCTCTCGCCGCGCAAGTTCACCGCCTTGGTGACTCAGGAGGATTCGGCATTCGCCAGCCATAAGCTGAGCCT
Source organism: Chromohalobacter canadensis (assembly GCF_034479555.1). Taxonomy (NCBI): domain Bacteria; kingdom Pseudomonadati; phylum Pseudomonadota; class Gammaproteobacteria; order Oceanospirillales; family Halomonadaceae; genus Chromohalobacter; species Chromohalobacter canadensis. The sequence goes on from NZ_CP140151.1 coordinate 2,219,378, forward strand.
GAGTTACGACCCTGAGCGCGATACGCTCAAGCAGGCGTTGCTCGCCCTGTGTCAACGGGCCGAGGACGCGATTCGCGAGGGCAAGGTGATTCTGGTGCTCTCGGATGCCGACCTGGAACGCGGCAAGTTGCCGATTCATGCCGTGCTGGCGGTGGGGGCGATCCATCATCATCTGGGCCGCAAGGCGCTGCGGCCACGCGTCAACCTGGTGGTCGAGACCGGCTATGCCCGCGACGCTCATCAGATGGCGGTGCTCTTCGGCGTGGGGGCCACGGCGGTGTATCCGTATCTGGCCTACCAGGTCATGGCGGACATGCATAATACCGGCGAGTTGACCGGCAATCCGGCGGAGGCCCGCGAAAATTATCGCAAGGGCCTGCAGAAAGGACTCTTTAAGATCCTTTCCAAGATGGGGATCTCGACGCTGGCATCCTATCGTGGCTCGCAGCTGTTCGAAGCGGTGGGGCTGTCCTCCGAGGTCATGGACATGTGTTTCGTTGGTATGGCGTCGCGCATCGAAGGCGCCGGCTTCGCCGAGCTGCAACTGCAGCAGGAACTGCTGGCCCGCGATGCATGGATCCCGCGCAAGGGCATCCGCCAGGGTGGTCTGGTGAAGTACGTGCATGACCATGAATACCACGCCTACAACCCCGACGTGGTCATGCAGCTACAGAGCGCGGTGCAAAGCGGTGACTACGCCAAGTGGAAGCAGTTCGCACAGACCGTCAACGAGCGTTCGGTAGCCACCATTCGTGACCTGCTCACGCTCAAGCCGGCCCCCGAGCCGTTGCCGCTCGACGAGGTCGAGCCGGTCGAGAACCTGCTGCCGCGCTTCGATAGCGCCGGCATGTCGCTGGGTGCGCTGTCACCCGAAGCCCACGAGGCGATGGCGCAGGCCATGAACGAGACCGGCGGGCGCTCCAACTCCGGCGAAGGCGGCGAGGATCCGGCGCGCTACGGGACCATTCGCTCCTCGAAGATCAAGCAGATCGCCTCCGGGCGTTTCGGTGTGACGCCGGCCTATCTGGTCAATGCCGAGGTGTTGCAGATCAAGGTCGCCCAGGGCGCCAAGCCCGGCGAGGGTGGGCAGTTGCCCGGCGGCAAGGTCAACGAACTGATCGCCCGGCTGCGCTACGCGGTGCCTGGGGTAACGCTGATCTCGCCGCCGCCGCATCACGATATCTACTCCATCGAGGACCTGGCGCAGCTGATCTTCGATTTGAAGCAGGTCAATCCGGACGCCCAGGTGTCAGTGAAGCTGGTTGCCGAGCCTGGCATCGGCACCATCGCCACTGGCGTGGCCAAGGCCTACGCCGACTTGATTACCGTCTCTGGCTATGACGGCGGCACCGCGGCGAGCCCGCTGACCTCGATCAAGCATGCCGGCAGCCCGTGGGAACTTGGCCTGCCCGAAGTGCATCAGGCGCTGCGCATCAACAGCCTGCGCGACAAGATTCGCCTGCAGACCGATGGCGGCCTCAAGACCGGACTCGACGTGGTCAAGGCGGCGATCCTCGGCGCCGAGAGTTTCGGCTTCGGCACCGCGCCGATGGTGGCGCTGGGCTGCAAGTATCTGCGCATCTGCCATCTCAACAACTGCGCCACCGGCGTCGCGACCCAGCACCAGCATCTGCGCGACGAGCATTTTCGCGGCACCGTGGACATGGTCAAGCACTACTTCCGCTTCATCGCCGAGGAAGTGCGCGAGCTGATGGCGTTGCTGGGTGTGCGCCAGTTGACCGACTTGATCGGGCGTACCGACCTGCTCGAGATCCTCGAGGGCGAGACGGCGTCGCAGCGCAAGCTCGACTTGATGCCGCTGTTGCAGAACGATCACGTGCCCGAGGGTGCGCCGCAGTTCTGCCAGGTCGGTCGCAATGAGCCGCACGACCCCGGCTCCAAGAACCAGGAGGTGCTGGAGACCTTGTTGCCCGCCATCGACGCTAAATCGGGCGGTGAGTTCAGTTTCCGGATCACCAACTGTGACCGTAGTGTGGGCGCTCGGGCATCCGGTGAAATCGCCAAGCGCTACGGCGAAGCGGGGCTCGAAGACGCGCCGATCACCGTGCGTTTTACCGGCGTGGCCGGGCAGAGCTTCGGCGTGTGGAACGCGCGCGGGTTGCAGCTCTACCTCGAGGGCGACGCCAACGATTATGTCGGCAAGGGCATGAACGGTGGCAAGGTGGTCATCGTGCCGCCACGCGAGAGCCGCTTCGAAAGCCACAAGACGGCGATCATCGGCAATACCTGCCTGTACGGTGCGACCGGCGGCAAGCTGTTCGCGGCGGGCACGGCGGGCGAGCGCTTCGCGGTACGCAACTCCGGGGTGCACGCGGTCATCGAGGGGGCTGGCGATCACTGCTGCGAATACATGACCGGTGGCCTGGTCGCCGTGCTCGGCGAAACCGGCATCAACTTCGGGGCGGGCATGACCGGCGGGTTCGCTTACGTGATTGACGAGGACCGCACCTTCGTCGACAAGTACAACCACGAGTTGGTCGAGATTCATCGTATCAATACCGAGGTCATGGAAGCCTACCGGCGCCACCTGAGGGAAATACTCGAGGAATATGTTGCTGAAACCGGCTCCGTGCGGGGCCAAGCGATCCTCGAAGATTTCTCCGACTTCATCCGGCATTTCTGGCTGGTGAAGCCCAAGGCAGCAAGCCTCAACGGCCTGCTGGCCCAGTCCCGGCGTCAGCCGGAATAAGAGGCGGCGACAGCCGGAATAAGAGCCGTCGGCGGCCCGAGTAGCGCCTAGCGCTACTCGCTGCATAATAGGAGAGACGATCATGGCAAACCGTCTGAATAACGATTTCCAGTTCATCGATGTCGGCCGGCAGGACCCCGAGAAAAAGGATGCGCGCGCCCGAGCGCGCGAGTTCGCCGAGATCTACGAGCCTTACAAGCCCAGCGAGGCGGCGAGCCAGGCGCACCGCTGTCTGCATTGCGGCAATCCGTATTGCGAGTGGAAGTGCCCGGTTCACAATTACATCCCCAACTGGTTGAAGCTGGTCAGCGAGGGCAACATCCTCGAGGCGGCGGAGATGTCGCATCGCACCAACTCGCTACCCGAGGTGTGTGGTCGCGTGTGCCCGCAGGACCGCCTCTGCGAGGGTGACTGCACGCTGAACGACGGCTTCGGTGCGGTGACCATCGGCTCGGTGGAGAAGTACATCACCGATACGGCTTTCGCCATGGGCTGGCGGCCGGATATGTCCAAGGTCGAGTGGACCGACAAGCGGGTCGCGGTGATTGGTGCCGGCCCGGCGGGACTGGGCTGTGCCGATATCCTGGTGCGTAACGGCGTCAAGCCGGTGGTATTCGACAAACATCCCGAAATCGGCGGGCTGCTGACCTTCGGCATTCCCGAGTTCAAGCTCGAGAAGAATGTCATGAAGCGTCGTCGCGCGGTGTTCGAGGAAATGGGCGTCGAATTCCGCCTGGGTGTGGAAATTGGCGGCGATGTGTCCCATGAGGCGCTGCTCGACGAATTCGATGCCGTGTTCATGGGCATGGGCACCTACAAGTACCTGGAAGGCGGCTTCCCCGGCGAGGATTTGTCCGGGGTCCACAAGGCGTTGGATTTTCTGGTCGCCAATGTCAATCACTGCCTGGGCTTCGAGAAGGACCCTGACGATTATGTGTCGCTCGAGGGCCAGCGCGTGGTGGTGTTGGGGGGCGGTGATACGGCGATGGACTGCAACCGGACCTCGATTCGTCAGGGGGCGGCCAGCGTGACCTGCGCCTACCGCCGTGACGAGGACAACATGCCGGGGTCGCGCAAGGAAGTCGCCAACGCCCGCGAGGAAGGCGTGGAGTTTTTGTTTAACCGCCAGCCGGTGGCCATCGTCGGCGAGGACAAGGTCGAGGGCGTCAAGCTGGTGCGCACGCGTCTCGGTGAACCGGATGCCAATGGGCGTCAGCGTCCCGAGGTGGTTCCGGGGTCGGAAGAAGTGTTCGCCGCCGATGCGGTGATCATCGCCTTCGGTTTCCAGCCCAACCCTGCCGATTGGTTCGACACGGTGGGCATCGACCTCGACGAGCGCGGGCGCGTCAAGGCGCCGGCACAGGGTGGCTTTGCCTTTCAGACGAGTCATGAAAAGGTCTTCGCCGGTGGCGATATGGTGCGTGGCTCCGACCTGGTGGTCACCGCCGTCTATGAAGGCCGTCAGGCGGGTGAGGGCATCCTCGACTACCTCGGCGTCTGAGTCTCGGCGGCGGGCCATGGAGGCCTGATCCGGTATCGGGTGGGAGCGAATTTATTCGCGATGGAGTTGGCTCCGTCGGGAACAAGTTCCCTCCCACTAGGCTGCGGGCTACGAGAAGGGCGGAGTCATCGTCCTGCCCGCAGCTCGAAGCTCAAATTGAGCGTTCTGGGCGAATCTGCTATTCTGGCGTCCCATCCAGGCCCGGTTCTCTCCACGGCCTTCAGACCACGTTTCGACAGGTTTTCCATGACGCGATATATCTTCGTGACCGGCGGTGTTGTGTCCTCACTCGGGAAGGGCATCGCCTCCGCCTCCCTCGCGGCGATCCTCGAGGCGCGCGGCCTCAAGGTCACCATCCTCAAGCTGGACCCGTACATCAATGTCGATCCCGGCACGATGAGCCCGTTCCAGCACGGCGAGGTGTTCGTCACCGAAGATGGCGCCGAAACCGACCTAGACCTGGGGCATTACGAGCGCTTCATCCGTACCAAGATGACCCAGAGCAACAACTTCACTACTGGGCGTGTCTACGAGCACGTGCTGCGCAAGGAGCGCCGCGGCGATTATCTGGGCGGGACCGTGCAGGTGATTCCGCATATCACCGACGAGATCAAGCGCCGGGTTTATGAAGGCGGTGATGGGTTCGATGTCGCGCTGGTGGAAATCGGCGGCACGGTGGGCGATATCGAATCGCTGCCGTTTCTCGAGGCGACGCGTCAGATCCGTAGCGAGAAGGGCGCCAGCCAGGCTCTCTTCATGCATCTCACGCTGGTGCCCTACATCAAGACCGCTGGCGAGACCAAGACCAAGCCGACCCAGCACAGCGTCAAGGAACTGCGCTCCATCGGCATCCAGCCGGATATCCTCATCTGTCGCAGCGAAGTCGAGCTTGAGGAAAGCGAGCGGCGCAAGATCGCGTTGTTCACCAACGTCGAGGAGCGCGCGGTGGTGCCGCTGCAGGATGCCGATACCATCTATCGCATCCCGCTGATGCTGCATGAGCATGGCCTGGACGACATCATCTGCGACAAGCTGCGCCTCGAGGCCGACGAAGTCGATCTCGGCGAATGGGTGCACGTTCTGGATGCCAAGCTGAACCCGCTCAAGTCAGTCAATATCGCCATGGTCGGCAAGTACATGGAGTTGCTCGACGCCTACAAATCGCTCAACGAGGCGTTGATCCATGCCGGCATTCAAGGGCGGGTCAAGGTCAATATCGACTATATCGACTCCGAAGATATCGAGCGTCACGGTACCGAACGCCTCGCCGGCAAGGATGCAATTCTGGTGCCCGGTGGATTCGGCGAGCGTGGCGTAGAAGGCAAGATCGCCACCGCCCGTTATGCCCGCGAAAACAAAGTGCCGTACCTGGGCATCTGCTTGGGCATGCAGGTAGCGGTCATCGAGTATGCGCGCCATGTCGCGGGTTGGGCGGATGCCAACTCCACCGAATTTACCCACGACACGCAGCATCCGGTGGTGGGGCTGATTACCGAGTGGGTCAATCCCGAGGGCAAGATCGAGCTGCGCGATGCGGCTTCCGACCTGGGCGGCACCATGCGGCTCGGCGGCCAGGTGTGCCACCTCAAGTCGGGCACGCGGGCACACGCGGCCTATGGCCTGGAGGACATCACCGAACGCCACCGTCATCGCTTCGAGGTCAACAACCAGTTCGTCGAGGCCCTGGAAGACGCCGGCCTGGTGATTTCTGGCAAGAGCGCCGACCACTCCTTGGTCGAGATGATCGAGCTGTCTGATCACCCTTGGTACGTGGCGTGCCAGTTCCACCCGGAGTTCACCTCTACCCCGCGCGATGGGCATCCGCTGTTCTCCGGCTTCATCAACGCCGCGCTGGAATACAAGGCCGCGGTCGCGCGGGCGCGTGCACAACAGCATAGCTGAGGAAGCATTATGGCCGAGACATCCAAACAGATTGAATTTGCCGGCCTGAGGGCCGGCAATTCATTGCCGCTGACGCTGTTCGGCGGCATGAACGTGCTCGAGTCCCGCGAGATGGCTCTGGAAGTCGCCGAGACCTATGTCGAGGTGACGCGTCGCCTGGGAATGCCTTATGTATTCAAGTCGAGTTTCGACAAGGCCAATCGCAGTTCGATCCACTCGTATCGTGGCCCGGGTCTGGAAAAGGGCCTCGAATGGCTGGACGAGATCAAGTCACGCTTCAGCGTGCCGGTGATTACCGACGTACACGAGCCCTGGCAGGCCAAGCCGGTGGCCGAGGTGGCCGATGTGATTCAGTTGCCGGCCTTCCTGGCTCGCCAGACCGATTTGGTGGTGGCATTGGCCGAGACCGGTGCGGCGATCAACATCAAGAAACCGCAGTTCATCGCTCCGCATGAGATGCGTCATATCATTCGCAAGTGCGAGGAAGCCGGTAATTCGCGGCTGATACTCTGCGAGCGCGGCTCCAGCTTCGGCTACAACAACTTGGTGGTCGACATGCTGGGCTTCGGGGAAATGAAGAAGACGGGCTATCCGGTCTTCTTCGATGTCACCCATTCGCTGCAGCAACCCGGTGGCCGCGCCGATAGCGCCGACGGGCGCCGTGCCCAGGTCGCCGAGCTGGCACGTGCGGGCATCGCAGTGGGACTGGCAGGTTTGTTCCTCGAAGCGCACCCCGACCCCGACAATGCCAAGTGCGACGGCCCCTGCGCCTTGCCCCTGAATCGGCTCGAGGGCTTCTTGAGCCAGCTCAAGTCGATCGACGACATGGTCAAGGGTTTCGCGCCCCTGGAGATCGACTGAGACGCCGACGAATGCAATAGTCGAGTACACGACGAGCGGAGCCGCCCGTAGCGGTCAACATGATCGCTACCCTCTCGATATGTTGAAACGACCCATCGTTAACACGAGGATGACTCGCAATGGCTGAGATCAAAGATATCCATGCTCTCGAGGTATTGGACTCCCGCGGCAACCCAACCGTTCAGGCCGATGTAGTGCTGGCGAGTGGTGTGCGCGGCACGGCTTGTGCGCCGAGTGGCGCCTCCACTGGCTCACGCGAGGCGCTTGAGCTGCGCGATGGAGACAAGTCGCGTTACCTGGGTAAGGGCGTGCTCAAGGCGGTCGAGGCCGTCAACGGCAAGATTCGCGAGGCCCTGGTGGGCAAGGATGCGCTCGATCAACGTGGTCTGGATAACGCCATGCTCGAGCTGGATGGCACCGACAACAAGGAAGGTCTCGGCGCCAACGCCATCCTCGCCGTGTCGCTTGCGGCTGCCAAGGCTGCTGCCACCGAGAAGGGCGTGCCACTCTACGCGCACATCGCCGAGCTGTATGGCCAGCCGAGCCAGTTCCGCATGCCGGTGCCGATGATGAATATCCTCAATGGCGGTGAGCATGCCGACAACAACGTCGACATTCAGGAATTCATGATTCAGCCGGTCGGCGCACCCGACTTCCGCGAAGCGCTGCGCATGGGTGCCGAGATCTTCCATACTCTGAAGAAGGTGCTCGCCGCGCGCGGCTTGTCGACCTCGGTGGGCGATGAGGGGGGCTTCGCGCCCAACTTGGCCTCCAATGCCGAGGCGTTGGCAGTGATCCAGGAGGCCGTGGAAAAGGCCGGCTACGCCTTGGGCAAGGACGTGACCCTGGCGCTTGACTGCGCATCGTCGGAGTTCTATCAAGACGGCCAGTACAACCTGTCGGGCGAAGGCAAGTCCTACGACGCTGCCGGCTTCGTCGATTACCTCGCGGCACTTTGCGACCAGTATCCGATCGTCTCCATCGAAGATGGCATGGACGAGTCCGACTGGGCGGGCTGGAAGGCCCTGACCGAGAAGCTGGGCGACAAGGTGCAATTGGTCGGCGATGATCTGTTCGTGACCAATACGCGGATCCTCAAGCGCGGTATCGACGAGCACATCGGCAATTCCATCCTCATCAAGTTCAACCAGATTGGCTCGTTGTCCGAGACACTGGATGCCATCAAGATGGCGCAGGACGCCGGCTTCACCGCGGTCATTTCGCATCGCAGTGGCGAGACCGAAGATACCACCATCGCCGACCTGGCCGTGGGCACGTCCGCCGGCCAGATCAAGACCGGTTCGTTGTGCCGCAGCGATCGTGTGGCCAAGTACAATCGCTTGCTGGTCATCGAGCAGGCCCTGGGAGGACAGGCGACCTACCCCGGCCTGGCCGCGATCAAGGGTCAGGGCTGACGCCGGACGCAAAGCGTACTTCTACTATGACATCTAAGTTGTAGTACCCACGGCGGCCTTCAGGGCCGCCGTGGGTGTTTTGAAGTAAGCATTATCGTCATTTTTTGTAAGATAATTCCTACAAAAAATGCCGTCCATCGGCGATAAACAAGGGCAATAGGTGCGATAAACATTCCTTGTTTATTTTATGTCGTTGCTTTTTAAGGGTTTTTTATGTTCTGCCTGGCGCTCTTGGGTAAGCGTCAGGGAATGGGGCCCGGTTGAGGCACGTCACGGCTTCCGCAACAATGCTCTTGCACAGGATGAGCAAAGGCATTGCTTACCTGGAGGCAGATTGGGATGCAGCAAGGTGCGCCTGTCGTGGAGGGAGCCCATGGCAGGCATGGAGCGCACCTCGGGAGTCGAGCGGAGGGAGCCGCTCAGGGATGAATGGGATGCAGCGGCCTTCGGGCCGCTTTTTTTTGTCTTGTCTTTGCCTTTCGACCAAAAAACCGGCCTCTTTGAAAGGCCGGCGTTGCGTGGCGCGCCGAGGACGTTGGCAACCAGCGTCAGCGTTCGAGGTATTGCAGCTTGTCGGCGCTGCCATCCCACTGCTCCGCTTCCGGGAGAGGGTCCTTCTTCTCGCTGATGTTGGGCCAAACTTCGGAAAGCTCGGCATTCAGCTCGGTGAATTCCTTCTGACCCTCCGGAAGTTCATCCTCCGAATATATCGCTTCGGCCGGACACTCGGGCTCGCACAATGCGCAGTCGATACACTCGTCGGGGTGAATCACCAGGAAGTTGGGCCCTTCGTAGAAGCAGTCCACGGGACAGACTTCGACGCAGTCGGTGTATTTGCAGCGAATGCAGTTTTCGGTGACGACGAATGTCATGAGGATCTCCTGAATCTCGGTCGCGGCAGCGCCCCAGAGTGACAGTAAGGTTATAAACGGGCGGCGATTTATAATGGCATATTCTAATGGCGCCACATTTTAGTCGCGCCCCTGGCGCGTGGGCAAGCGGAGGCCATAAACGTTTTGGAATGGCCTCATAGCCAAACGCACCTTCAGCATTGTTCACGCCACTCATAGAGCAAGGCCATGGCCTGGCGTGGGGAAAGGTCATCAAGGTCGAGCTTTTCCAGCGCCTCGATGACCGGATGCGGTGCACTGGCGAAAAGGTCTGCTTGTTGTGGTTTGGGCGCGTCGCCCTCGTGCATCCCGCCACGAGTGCTGGCCTGATGGACTTCCTGTTGTTCCAGGGTGGCGAGCTTCTCGCGTGCCCGTGCCACTACGCGTGGCGGCACCCCCGCGAGCTGCGCGACCTGTAGGCCGTAGCTTTGGCTTGCGGGCCCTTCCTCGACACGGTGCATGAAGACGATGCCGTCCTGATGCTCGGCGGCCGTCAGATGCACGTTGGCCACGCCGTCGTAGGGTTCCGTCAGGGCGGTCATCTCGAAGTAATGCGTGGCAAAAAGCGTGAACGCGCGTCGCTCGACCAGGTGTTCGGCGCTGGCCCAGGCCAGCGAGAGGCCGTCGAAGGTGCTGGTGCCGCGACCGATCTCGTCCATCAGTACCAGGCTGTGTTCGGTGGCGTTATGCAGAATGGTCGCGGTTTCGGTCATCTCCACCATGAAGGTCGAGCGGCCGCCGGCCAGATCGTCACTGGAGCCGATACGCGTGAAGATGCGATCCACGGGGCCGATTTCGGCATCGTCGGCGGGTACGCAACTGCCCGTATGCGCGAGCAGCGCGATCAAGGCCGCCTGGCGCATGTAGGTAGATTTCCCGCCCATGTTGGGCCCGGTGATGACCAGCAGGCGCCGCGTTTCGTCGAGCATCAGATCGTTGGGCACGAACGGGTGATCGCTGACGTGCTCGACCACGGGATGGCGTCCGCCACGAATGCGCAGGCCGGGCTGATCGCTCAGGCGGGGGCGTACGAAATCCAGCGCCAGGGCGCGTTCGGCGAAACATGCCAGCACGTCGAGGGTCGCCAAGGCGCGCGCCGTGCCTTGGAGTGCTTGCAGATCGACGTTGAGCGTTTCCAGCAATCCATCATATAGCAGCTTTTCGCGCGCCAGCGCACGGGACTTGGCCGAGAGCGCCTTGTCCTCGAACTCCTTGAGTTCGGGGATGATGAAGCGTTCGGCATTTTTCAGCGTCTGGCGACGAATATACTCGGCCGGGGCCTCGCGGGCCTGAGCGCGCGGAATCTCGATGAAGTAACCGTGGACGCGGTTATAGCCGACCTTGAGGCTGGCCAGGCCAGTACGCTCGCGCTCGCGCGTCTCGAGCTCCACCAGGTAGTCGCCGGCATGCTCGGCCAAGCCACGGTATTCGTCGAGTTCCTCGTCGAAACCTGTGGCGATTACCCCGCCGTCGCGGATCACCACGGGCGGGTTGTCCATCAGGGCACGGGTCAGCGTTTCGGCTAGTTCGGGATACGGCCGGATATGGCGCTTGAGTTCGTCGATGGCGGTGCCGTCGTCTAGCTCAGCGAGATCACGCTCCAGCGCAGGTAGGGTATTGAGTGCATCGCGCAGGCGTGCCAGGTCACGTGGGCGAGCGCTGTAGAGAGCCACTCGAGCGAGGATGCGCTCGATGTCACCGATCGCCTTGAGCGGCTCGCGCAGGGCCGTATAACGGTCGTCGTCGATGAGACTCTGCACTGCTGCCTGACGCGCCTGGACCTGGGCGGTATCGCGCAGTGGCCGGTTGAGCCAGCGCTTCAACTGACGCGAGCCCATGGCCGTGGCGGTGGTGTCCAACACGCTGGCCAGCGTGTTCTCGAAGCCACCGCCGAGGTTGATGTCGATCTCGAGATTGCGACGACTGGCGGCATCGATCACCACCGCCTCGTCGCGAGTCTCCACGGCGATCCCGGTGACGTGGGGAAGGCGCGAGCGTTGGGTGTCGCGGGCGTAGTCGATGAGCACGCCGGCGGCGGTCAGCGCGGTGGTGAGGTGCGCGCAGCCGAAGCCACGCAAGTCGGCTACGCCGAATTGATCGCACAGCAAGCGCTGAGCGCTCTCCAGATCGAACAGCCAGTCGCCCTGGCGGCGAAAGCCGGGACGTTCGGCGAGAGCAGGTGGCAACGAGAGACTCTCCGCGGCGAGCAGCTCGGCGGGGTCGAGGCGCTGGATCTCGGACATCAGATCGCTTTCACCGTCCACCTCGAGCACGCTGAAATGGCCACTTGAAAGCTCTAGCCAAGCCATGCCCCAGCGTTCGCCGTGAGGATGCACGGCCAGTACGAGATTGTCGCGGCGCGCGTCGAGCAAGGCTTCGTCGTGCAGTGTGCCGGGAGTGACGATGCGCACGACCTGACGGTCCACGGGGCCCTTGGCCGTGCTGGGGTCGCTCATCTGCTCGCAGATGGCCACCGATTCCCCGGACTTGACCAGCCGCGCCAGATAACCCTCGGCACTATGATACGGCACACCGGCCATGGGAATCGGCTTGCCCGCCGATTGGCCGCGCTGGGTCAGAGTGATGTCGAGCAGTGAGGCGGCGCGCTTGGCGTCGTCGTAGAACAGCTCGTAGAAATCGCCCATGCGATAGAAGAGCAGCACCTCGGGATGCTCGCGCTTGATCTTCAGGTACTGGACCATCATCGGGGTATGCTGGGCAGAAGCCTGGTTCATGCGATTCCTTGTCGTGCCGGTGGCTGATGTTGCCAAATGGGATGAAGGTGACGCGGCGCTGGATGAGCCTGCAAACGTTCGCCAAAGCCTCTATTCTACGCATTCGGGTGGGCGGCGTCAGTGGCATGCCGCTTAAGATGGCAACCGGGAGACACGACATGGCGGTGACGCTGACAGCATGGCAAGCCTTTTCGCTCGAGGCATTGGCCGAGCGCCTGGGGCGCGCCTGTCTCGAGGCGAATGCCAGCGTAACGGCGGCGGAGTCCTGCACCGGTGGCGGCGTGGCCAGTGCCATTACCGACATCGCCGGCAGCTCCGCGTATTTCGAGACCGGCTACGTGACCTATGCCAATGGTGCCAAGCAGCGCCTGCTTGGGGTGCGCGAGACGACCCTTGCTGAGTACGGAGCGGTCAGTGCCGAAACCGTCGATGAGATGGTAGCGGGTGCGTGTCGCGACAGCGGTGCCACGCTGGGCGTGGCGATCAGTGGTGTTGCCGGCCCCGGCGGCGGCAGCGTGGACAAGCCGGTGGGTACGGTCTGGTTCGCCTGGGGTGATGGTCAAACGCAAGTGACCGAGTGCCATCAGTTGCCGGGGACACGTGGCGAGGTTCGCCGCGATGCGGTACGCGTGGCGCTGATCGGCCTGATCGACAGGCTTGAGAAAATGATATCGCCAGCGTGATATCGAGTAGGAAACAGAGGTAGGCGGCGAGGAATTTTTTCGTCATACTACTGTCTAGTCATACAGTATTTTGCGGTCGGCGCCGACATCTGTCAGCGCCACCGTGCGAGCTTCGACGTCCTTCGATAGGAGACCTTCATGGCACAGGACGACAACCGTTCCAAGGCGCTCAACGCAGCGCTTTCCCAGATCGAGCGCCAGTTCGGCAAGGGCGCCGTGATGCGTCTTGGCGATACGCCGCGCGTAGCGCTTCCCGCCGTCTCCACCGGGTCGCTGGGGCTGGATATCGCTCTTGGCGTGGGTGGGCTGCCGCTAGGCCGCGTGGTCGAGATCTTTGGCCCCGAATCATCGGGCAAGACGACGATGACGTTGTCGGTGATCGCCCAGGCACAGAAACAAGGCAAAACCTGTGCCTTCATCGATGCCGAGCACGCGCTGGACCCGAGTTACGCTGAAAAGCTGGGCATCAATCTCGATGACTTGTTGGTCTCGCAGCCGGATACCGGCGAACAGGCGCTGGAAATCTGTGACATGTTGGTGCGCTCCGGCGGTGTCGACGTCATCGTCGTCGATTCGGTTGCAGCCTTGACGCCGCGTGCCGAGATCGAGGGTGAGATGGGGGATTCCCACGTTGGCCTGCAAGCCAGGTTGATGTCGCAGGCACTGCGCAAGGTGACCGGCAACATCAAGAACGCCAATTGCATGGTGATGTTCGTCAACCAGATCCGCATGAAGATCGGTGTGATGTTCGGTAGCCCCGAAACCACTACCGGCGGCAACGCATTGAAGTTCTACTCCAGTGTGCGTCTCGACATCCGGCGGACCGGCTCGGTCAAGCAGGGCGACGAGGTGACCGGCAACGAAACCCGCGTCAAGGTCGTCAAGAACAAGGTGGCGCCACCGTTCCGCCAGGCCGAGTTTCAGATCCTCTATGGCAAGGGTATCTACCATGCTGGTGAGGTCATCGATCTCGGGGTGCAGCAAGGCTTGGTAGATAAGGCGGGTGCCTGGTATAGCTACCAGGGAAGCAAGATTGGCCAGGGCAAGGCCAACGCTGCACAGTTCCTGGAAGATAACCCGGCGATCATGGAAGAGATCGAAAATGAGATTCGCGCGCGGTTGCTCTCCACGCCCAAGGCGGAAGACGACAAGGCGGAGGAAGGTGCGAGCGAAGGCAAGGAAGATAAGGCCGCTGCGACCCAGGACGATGGCAACCTGTTGTAACCATGGATAAGCAAGAGACGACACCTCGCGACGATGCCATCCGCCTGCTGGCGCGTCGCGATTACTCGCGGGCTGAGCTGGTGTCGCGGCTGACGACGCGAGGGCATGAGCGCGCCGACATCGCGTTAACGTTGGATGGTCTGGCGGAGGAGGGCTTGCAGTCCGATGCCCGCTTCGCTGAGCAGTTCGTGCGTTCGCGTTTGTCTCGTGGCCAAGGGGAAATGAAGATTCGCGCCGAGTTGAGCTCACGAGGTATCACCGATGAGATGGCGCAGGAGGCGCTCGAAAGCGAGGGCCCCGATTGGTACCGCCTGGCGTGTGAGGCATTGGCCAAACGCTTTGATTCACCCGGCCGCGAGCCGCGAGAACGCGCCAAGCGTGAGCGGTTCCTGGCCTCGCGCGGGTTCGCTTTCGATCAGGTGCGCCATGCCATGGCGCATGCCTGGGAGAGTCCTCGATAGAAACGCACGCCATGTGCGCCCCTGCCTGCTGGCGTTTCGGCACCTCTTTAGTCCCCCGCCGAACGCGTTATACTAGTGCGCCTTGCGATGGTTCGAAGCGACTCCTTTTCCGTCATTCGTCGACTTTCGCGTTTCTCGCCCACCGCTTGTCCGGTCGGGCCGCGCGTGCCCGCAGCGCCTAACGCACACCGCCACGGAATTTCTATGAAAAGCGCAGACATCAGACAAGCCTTTCTGACGTTCTTCGAGGAGCACGGCCATACTATCGTGCCGTCGAGCTCGCTCGTGCCCGGCAACGATCCGACGTTGCTGTTCACCAATGCCGGCATGGTGCCGTTCAAGGACGTCTTCCTGGGACGCGATCCGCGCCCCTATGTACGCGCCACCTCCGCGCAGCGTTGCGTGCGTGCCGGGGGGAAGCACAACGATCTGGATAACGTCGGCTATACCGCGCGCCACCATACGTTCTTCGAGATGTTGGGCAATTTCAGCTTCGGCGATTACTTCAAGCGTGATGCGATCGGCTTCGCGTGGTCGTTTTTGACCGAACGACTGGGTTTACCCGCGGACAAGTTGTGGGTCACGGTCCACGTCAGTGACGATGAGGCCGAGCGTATCTGGAAGGATGAGATCGGTATCGATCCGGCGCGCTTCTCCAAGCTCGACGAGGACAACTTCTGGCAGATGGGCGACACCGGCCCCTGCGGCCCGTCCTCGGAGATTTTCTTCGATCATGGGCCCGAGGTCGCAGGTGGCCCACCGGGTAGCCCCGATGAGGACGGCGATCGCTACATCGAGATCTGGAACCTGGTGTTCATGCAGTTCGATCGCGACAGCGGCGGAACGCTGAACCCGCTGCCCAAGCCGTCTATCGATACCGGCATGGGGCTGGAGCGTGTCGCCGCGGTGCTGCAGGGCGTGCATTCCAACTATGAGATCGACCTGTTTCAGAATCTGCTCGATGCCTCGGCAGAGGCTACGGGGTACGCGGATACTAGCGCGCCGTCACTGCGCGTGATCGCCGATCATATCCGTTCCTGCGCTTTCTTGATCACCGACGACGTATTGCCGTCCAACGAAGGGCGCGGTTACGTGTTGCGGCGCATCATCCGTCGCGCCATCCGCCACGGCCATAAGCTCGGTACGCGCGAGCCGTTCTTCCATAAGCTGGTTGCGGCGCTGGATGCCGAGATGGGCGATGCCTATCCGGAGCTGCGCAAGACACGCGTTCAGATCGAGAAGGTGCTGCTCAAGGAAGAAGAGCAGTTCGCACGCACGCTGGATCATGGCATGGGGCTGCTGGCGGAGGCGCTGGACACGCTCGAGGGCGACGTGTTGCCGGGCGAGACCGTCTTCAAGCTCTACGATACCTATGGTTTTCCGTTCGACTTGACGGCGGATGTCTGCCGCGAGCGTGGCGTGACGCCGGACGAGGTCGGCTTTCAGCGTGAGCTTGAAGCACAGCGCGAGCGCGCCCGCGCGGCCAGTCAATTCGGTGCCGATTATACGGCGGCTCTGGAGCTCGAGGGCGAAACGGCCTTCACCGGCTATGACCGCCTGGAAGACGAGGCCCGTGTCACCGCCCTGGTGGATCACGAGGGCAATGCACTGACGGCGTTAGCAGCCGGTCAGCAGGGTGTCGTGGTGCTCGATCGCACGCCGTTCTATGGCGAATCGGGCGGGCAGGCCGGCGATACCGGTTACCTGAATGCCAGCGGCATGCGTTTCCAGGTGACTGACACTCAGAAGCAGGGCGGGCATCATCTGCATCATGGTGTGCTCGTCGAGGGCCGGCTCGACGTGGGTGACAGCGTCACACCACAGGTCGATGCCAGCCTGCGCGCGGCGACTATGCGCAATCATTCGGCGACGCACCTGTTGCACGAAGCGCTCAAGCAAGTGCTGGGCGAGCACGTACAGCAGAAGGGCTCGTTGGTGACGGCGGAGCGCCTGCGCTTCGACTTCAGCCACTTCGAAGCAATGACACCGGCTCAACTCGAAGAGGTCGAGCGCATCGTCAATGCGCAGGTTCTGGCCAACGCCGACACGCGTACCGAGCAAATGACGCTCGACGAGGCCAAGGCTAAAGGCGCCGCAGCGCTCTTTGAGGCCAAGTACGCCGACAATGTACGTGTGCTGACCATTGGTGCCGATGACTTCTCCATCGAGCTGTGTGGCGGCACACACGTGGCACGTAGCGGCGATATCGGTTGCTTCCACATTCTCAGCGAGACGGGGGTCGCCGCGGGCGTGCGACGCGTCGAGGCCGTCACCGGCGAAGGTGCTCTGGCGTATTTCCGTGACCAGGAAGCCAAGGTCACGCGTGTCGCTGAGCAGCTCAAGGCCAAACCCGAACAGATGGAGTCACGTCTCGAGGCGACGCTCGAGCGCAATCGCAGCCTGGAGAAGGAGCTCGAGCGGCTCAAGGCCAAGTTGGCGAGTGCCGCGAGTGGCGACATGCTGGCCGAGGTACGCGAGGTGGCGGGCGTTAAAGTGCTCGCCAAGCAGGTCGAGGGCGTCGGTGGCAAGGAGCTGCGCGGCCTGCTCGATCAGCTCAAGAACAAGCTGGGCTCGGGTATCATCGTGCTGGGCGTGGCCGGCGACGAAAAAGTCAGCCTGATCGCCGGTGTGACCGATGACTTGACCGCGCGCCTCAAGGCTGGCGACCTGGTCAAGCATGTCGCCGAGCAGGTCGGCGGCAAGGGCGGTGGTCGCGCTGACATGGCGCAGGCGGGAGGATCGCGGCCGCAGGCGTTGCCTGATGCCTTGGCGAGTGTGCCGAGTTGGGTCGAGGCCCAGCTAGGCGAGTGAGATCGTGAAAAGGGTCGTGCGCATGGCGCCGGCCCTTTTCTTCATTCATGCTTGGGAAAACCACCACGGATAGGCAGCTATGGCGCTATACGTACAGAAGTTCGGGGGGACCTCGGTGGGCTCGGTGGAGCGCATCAAGGCCGTCGCCGAAAAAGTGAAGCGATTCCGCGACGAAGGCCATCAAGTGGTCGTCGTGGTGTCGGCAATGAGCGGGGAAACCAATCGGCTGATCGATCTGGCCAGCCAGATCAACGATGAGCCCACGCCACGCGAAATGGACATGCTGGTCTCCACCGGCGAACAGGTGACTATTTCACTGTTGGCGATGGCGCTGCACAAGCTGGATGTGGAGGCAACCTCCTACACTGGTGCGCAGGTGGGCATCCGTACCGACAGCGCCCACACCAAGGCGCGTATCCAGCGTATCGAGACCGATGACATTCAGCACGATCTCGACGACGGCCAGGTCGTGGTCGTGGCCGGCTTTCAGGGGGTCGACGAAGAAGGCAATATCACCACCCTCGGGCGCGGTGGTTCAGATACCACTGGTGTGGCCCTGGCCGCGGCGCTGAAGGCCGATGAATGCCAGATCTACACTGACGTTGACGGCGTTTATACCACCGATCCGCGGGTCTGCTCCAAAGCACAACGTCTGTCCTCCATCACCGTCGAGGAAATGCTCGAGCTGGCTAGCCTGGGCTCCAAGGTATTGCAGATTCGCGCCGTCGAGTTTGCGGGCAAATACAACGTACCGCTGCGCGTGCTGTCCAGCTTCGAGGACGGCCCCGGTACCCTGATCGTCGCTGAAGAAGAAGAGGCCTCCATGGAAGAACCGCTGATCTCCGGTATTGCCTTCACCGCCAGTGAAGCCAAGCTGACGTTGCTCAACACTCCTGATGTGCCAGGCGTGGCGTCCAAGATCCTGGGGCCCATCGCCGATGCCAACATCGAAATCGACATGATCGTGCAGAACGTGGCCCCGGCCGGTGACTACACCGACTTCACGTTCACCGTGGGTAAGAGCGATTTCAAACAGACTCGAAGCATCCTGCAGGATCAGGTGATCCCGGCGCTGGGTGGTGGCGAGCTGCGTGGCGATGAGAATATTGCCAAGGTTTCGCTGGTCGGTGTAGGCATGCGTTCGCATGCTGGCGTGGCATCCAAGATGTTCCGAGTGCTGGCTGACGAGAACATCAATATTCGCATGGTCTCTACTTCGGAAATCAAGATCTCCGTAGTCATCGACGAGAAGCAGATGGAGCTCGCCGTGCGTGCACTGCATTCTGCGTTCGGGCTCGATAAAGACAGTATTCAAAGCGAATAAATAAAGAAACTTGGCCTTCCTGGCCCATCGGCTTCTATGCTGAGGGTGGCGTCAGGACGACGCTGGAAGGCCAGATGCGGCCTTTCATTCAGTGCATCCGTGGATGCGAAGCACGCGGCATTGGCTCTCGGTGCCTGTATGGCGCATAATTCGCCCTCGTACTGTCGCTTGGCGGTGCATGCATCCCGTTGGAAGAAAGCCTGAGAAGGAGATCAGACATGCTCATCCTGACCCGTCGCGTCGGTGAAACACTGATGATCGGCGACGACATCACTGTTACGGTCCTAGGAGTCAAAGGCAATCAGGTCCGTATCGGTGTCAATGCGCCCAAGGACGTAGCCGTACATCGCGAAGAGATCTACCAGCGTATTCAGCGCGAGAAGACCGATAGCGAAGACGGCGGTTCAAGCGTCTGAAATGACGCATGCGTGGGACCGTCTGGGCTGATGAAGTCGTCCCTTTATCGGCTCGGGCTTTTGGATAAGGCATGCTTTCTGGGCTAAGCAGTTTGATACGCACGCAGTACGGCAAACGAGTCGTTCGCCAGGCAAGCAGTGACGGTATTGGTTGATATCAAAAGATTTTCAATCCGCCCTAGACAAGACCTCAGTATAATCGGTAACATACGCGCCGTGTTGATGAGGAGAGATGGCCGAGTGGCTGAAGGCGCTCCCCTGCTAAGGGAGTATGGGGTTTGTAGCCCCATCGAGGGTTCGAATCCCTCTCTCTCCGCCACTCAACCGGATGCATCGCATCGAAGTATGCGCCCGTAGCTCAGCTGGATAGAGTACCTGACTACGAATCAGGTGGTCGGAGGTTCGAATCCTCCCGGGCGCACCACTTTAATAGCGTGAGTAAGTCACGTGATGATGCATATACGAGAGCCTTGGCTCTCGATACAACGCAAAACACGGCAGAGCTGGTCGTGCGTTGTGCAAAGCGCCCGTAGCTCAGCTGGATAGAGTACCTGACTACGAATCAGGTGGTCGGAGGTTCGAATCCTCCCGGGCGCACCAGATATCAAGCCCGTCCCTGCAGGGGGCGGGCTTTTTCGTCTGCATCGACGATTCCCCTTCCTTGACGGCGAGACCTGTAGTGCAGGCAAGCAGTCATTTTTGGCACGCCTAGCGTGCCATTTTTTTGTCTCGTGTTTCTTGATCAGTCGCCTGATTTGACGTGGTAGTCGCCCTCGAGCACCTGAGACGCGTGCGTGGCGTCTTGCGCTGGGGCATCCTGGGCGCCATTGCCGCCAGCCGGGCGCGCATGGTCGGCGCGAAATGCTTCGGCGCGTTTCTTCATGCGGTGACGCAGGAAGGGCAGCATCGCCCAGCCGATGATCAAGAAGAATAGGCCGAGCAGGGTGCCGACAATCATCATGGCACCGAACAATAACCAGGTGGCGAGCAGCTTGAGTCCGCCAGCGCCCTGTGACGGACGCGCCTGACGCGTCCGTTCTCGCCATTGCTGTGCCGCCCGCCAGGCGGCATTTTGCTGTCGATTAGTCATGTTCCACTCCGGTGACCGTTAGGTCATTGTGCTCGAGACGAATGTCGATCTCACTATTCTGGGCGTCGTAGCCTTCGATATCCACATGCCCTCTTTCATCGACATCCAATTCGGAAAAGCGTTTCATACCGGCGTTCTGGGCGTTGCCCAGCGCTTGGTGAAGTTCGTCACTGGTCAAGCTCCAGTCAGGAATGGTGTCCTTGTGGCGTTTCTCGTGCACCAGGCTTCCATCCTCGATAAGCATGTCGATGTCGAGCTGCCAGCCGTCGTCACGCCAGCCTTCTATCTCGAGGTGGCTACCGTCATCGATGGCAATTTCATCGTAATGGGTGAAGCCGTATGCATCGGCATCGTTGAGCAGTGACTCGAGCTCGCTGGGCGACAGGCTGCCGTCATCGGCGAGCGCAGCGGTGGACAGCCCTCCCGTGAGGACCATCGGCATCATCAGCATATGCATCGTCTTCATGATTCACTCCTGGCTTTCGCCTCAAGGCCGATATGCTAAAACCGCGACTGCGGATAGGGGCACGCTAACGCCGCCTACCTTGCAGTCACCTGAAAACGATGTTCATCTTTCATTCATGTGACCGGGAGTCTGGCATGCGCGGCGGCGATCATGTCCCGGTGTGGAAGGCGCTGATAGGCAGTATCCAACCTGCGGGTATTCATGCTGCATTCATGTCGGCTGAGGCAGACTCGTGCCCATGAAACGTTTCAATCGCTGTATCAAAGCTCTGATGCTGGTAGCGGTGGGTATCATGGCCTGCCAGTCGCTGGTCGTGGCCGACGATGACGAGTGGCGCTCACTGCACCGCGAGGTGGAAGAGGGACGTGTGGTGGCACTGCCCGAGGTACTCGACTGGCTCGAGCGTCACTATATCGGTCAGGTGCTGGAGGTGGAGCTCGAGCGCGACGATGGCATGCCGCGTTACGAAATCGACATGATCGGCCCGCAGGGGCAGGTGGTGGAATTCGAGTTCGATGCCACTAACGGGGAAATGATGGGTATCGAAGGGGTCAATATCGATGGGATGACACGTCAATGAAGGTGTTGCTGGTCGAGGATGATACCGCGCTGGCACAGGCGCTTGGCGAGGCGCTCGGAGAAGCGGGACTGTTATGGGAGCATGCCGCGACCGGCCACGCGGCCGATTATCTCGTGCGTGTCGAATCCTATGACGCCGTGATACTCGATCTGGGGCTTCCCGATGGTGATGGCACGCGCTGGCTCGCGGCCTGGCGCGAGGATGGCATCGACTTGCCGGTATTAGTGCTCACGGCCCGCGAACGCTGGTCGGACAAGGCTGCGGGCTTTTCTGCCGGCGCCGATGACTATGTCACCAAACCCTTCGAGACCGCCGAGGTGCTGTTTCGTCTGCGTGCCCTGGTGCGACGCAGCCACGGACATGCCCACCCCATACTCAGGCTGGGCGAGTTGGCGCTGGATACTCACACCGGCAGCGTCACTCTGGCGGGGCGCCCGATCACTCTGACGGCTCAGGAGTCACGGCTGCTGGCGTATCTGCTGCATGCCGCGCCGCGTATCGTGAGCCGTATCGAGCTGTCTGAGCATGTTTATGATCGCGATCATGAGCCCGACTCCAACGTCATCGACGTGCAGGTCAGTCGCCTGCGTCGCAAGCTCGGCAACCAGCGCATCGTGACCTTGCGCGGGCAAGGGTATCGCCTGGTGGCACCCGAGAATGAGCAATGAAGCGACGCCCCTGGCGACAACGTCTTGCGCGTACCTCGATCCGAGCCCGGTTGCTGATCGCCTCGCTATTGCTGGTCATGGTGGCGCTACCCTTGGCGGGCACGGGGCTTGCCTATAACTTCCGCGACTCCGTCACTACTGCCTTCGACGACCGTCTCGAGTCGCTTCTCAATGTGTTGTTAGCCGGTGTGCAAATCGATGCCCAGAACGAAGAGCTGCACATGACGCGCTCGCTGGGCGATCCACGTTTCGAACGTGTCTTTTCGGGGTGGTATTGGCAGGTCAGCGACGACGACGGGCAAACGCTGACCTCGCGCTCGTTGTGGGACCAACGGCTCCCGATCGATAACGCCACGGGGGTCGCCGTGAGCGAGGTCGAGGGCCCGCGGGGTGACATCCTGCGCGTCATTGAGCGTGATATTCGCCTGCCGGGGCATGCCGAGACGCTGCATGTCAGCGTGGCGGCGTCACGCGCAGAGCTGGATACTGAAGTGGCGCGTTTCGAGTGGCTGCTGGGGTTGTCGCTGTTGGCCTTGGGTGCCTTGCTGCTCGTCGGGCTGGCGGTGCAGATTCGTTGGGGGCTGGCGCCGTTGCGCCGTATGCATACCAACCTGCGCGCGGTTGAATCGGGCGATGCCGACAGCCTTGAGACGCAGTTCCTGCCCGACGAGCTGGCGCGACTGGCGCGTGCCATGAACGGTGTGCTGGAGCGTGACAAGCGTCTGATCGAGCGTGGTCGCAACGCCGCCGGCAATCTAGCGCATGCGCTCAAGACCCCGGTCAGTGTGCTTACCACCCTCGCCGAACGCTTTCCGCCTGACACGCGCGACCGCCTGCACGGCGAGCTGGGGCGCATCGATGATGCCGTTCGCCATCATCTCGCCCGGGCCTCGGCGGCCGGCGGGGTCGTCCTCGCCGGCAAGGTGGACGTTGCGCAAACCCTGGCGCCGGTGCTCGAGGGATTGACTCGAATGGGGCAGCGGCGTGGTGTCCAGTTGACGCAATCGCTGGCTGATGACCTCAAGGTACGCATGGAGGTCCAGGATCTGCAGGAACTGGTCGGCAACCTCCTGGAGAATGCGCTGCGCTGGGCCGACAGCCAGGTCACTGTAAGCTTTCATCCGCAGGCGGCGGGCGTCGAGTTGTTGATCGAGGACGACGGGCCAGGCATGAGCGAAGAACAGCGTGACGCCGCCCTGGCGCGAGGTTCCCGCCTCGACGAGCGACGCTCCGGTTCGGGGCTGGGCCTGGCCATCGTCGAGGATCTGATGACCCTGTACGGCGGCCGACTCTCGCTGTCACGCGCCTCGCTCGGCGGACTCGCCGCACGTGTCTGGCTGCCTGCGTCACCGGTAGCGCCAAGCGGTAACGAATCCTGATCGTCATCTGAGGCAGTCGCGGCGTGCTCCGGATGGGCGCGTATTGTGCGCGTGGCGTGCGATTGCGATGATGCCGGCATTCTCCCTTCCGCAGGAGCAGCGGCGATGGACAAGTACGAACTCAAACGCGAGCAGGCAGCGCGTGCGGCCTGGCTGTCCTATGTGGGTGGGCGCACTCAGGATGAAATTGCCGGCCAGTTGGGCGTCTCGCGTCCTGGTGTGCAGCGCCTGTTGGCATTGGCGCGGCAGGAAGGGCTGGTCAAGGTGCACATCGATCATCCCATTTCCGGTTGCATGGCGATGGGCGAGGCGATTCTCACGCATTTCGGACTGGATTACTGTGACGTAGTGCCTAGCGACTCCGAGGTGCCGGATAGCAGCCCGCGCTTTCTCGCCCAGGCGGGGGCCGAACGCCTGGCCGGGCTGCTCGATCGCCAGCAAGCGCTGACGTTATCGCTGGGGACGGGGCGTTCGGTGCGTGCCACCGTGGAGGCCCTGAGCCGCCTGGATCGCTCGCAGCATCGCATCGTTTCGCTGGTAGGCAATGTCGCCCGCGACGGTTCTGCCAACCGCTACGACGGGGTGATGGTCCTGGCCGACAAGACCGGGGCGGAGCGCTTCCTGCTGCCGGCACCGGTGGTAGCCGCCTCGGTGGAAGAAAAAGAAGCGCTGCTTGCCCAGCAGCTCGTGCAGGCGGTGTTCCATATTGCCCGCGAGGCCGAAACCGGGGTCATCGGCATCGGCCGCATCGATCCACGCGCGACCCTGTTCCAGGACCATTTCATCAGTGAAGCCGAACTCAACGAGCTGCTCGAGGCCGGCGCCGTAGGGGAGTTGCTCGGCTGGCCCTTGGACATCCAGGGGCGGCTCATCGATTGTCCTATCACGCGCCGCATCACCAGCTTGCCGCTCTCGGCGTTGGGCGGTCAGCCGCTTATGGGGCTGGCGGGTGGACACGACAAGGGCCCGGCGATTCTGAGCGCCCTGCGCGGTGGTTGGCTCAAAGGGTTGGTGACTGACGAGGCGGCCGCACGCTATATCGTGTCCACGTTGGGGGCTGCTTAGGCCAAAGTCTAAGCGTGTGAGGTTTGCTTTTTTTGGCGTTGCAAATGATCATTTGAATACTCAATGAGTAGATTGATCAAAACAAATTCAATAATCTCCTCTCAGGAGCTCGCCATGTACCTTAAACACGTATTACCCCTGGCAGGGGCTGCGACACTGGCCTCGTTCGCCGCTCATGCCGAGACCATCACCGTGGCCACGGTGAACAACAACGACATGATCATCATGCAGGGCCTGACCGACGAATTCGAAAAGGCCCACCCGGACATCGACCTGGAATGGGTGGTGCTCGAGGAAAACGTGCTGCGTCAGCGCCTGACCACCGACATCGCCACCGACGGTGGCCAGTTCGACGTCATGACCGTCGGGACGTATGAAGTGCCGATCTGGGCCCAGCAGGATTGGTTGGTCGAACTCGACGACCTGCCCGAGAGCTATAACGAGCAGGATCTGCTCAAGCCGGTCCGCGACGGCCTGAGCCAGGATGGTTCGCTTTATGCGCTGCCCTTCTACGGCGAGAGCTCGATGATGTATTACCGCACCGATCTCTTCGAAAAAGCCGGCATCGAGATGCCCGAGCAACCGAGCTGGGATCAGGTTCAGGATTGGGCGAGCCAGATCCACGACCCCGACAACGACGTTTACGGTATCTGCCTGCGTGGCAAGCCGGGCTGGGGCGAGAACATGGCCTTCGTCTCGACATTGGTGAATACCTTCGGCGGCCGTTGGTTCGACGAGGACTGGCAGCCGGAAATCAATTCGCCGGAGTGGAAGGAAGCGGTCGGTTTCTACGTCGATCTAATGAACGACTATGGCCCGCCGGGAGCGACCTCCAACGGTTTCAACGAGAATCAGGCGCTGTTCTCCAGCGGCAAGTGCGGCATGTGGGTCGACGCCACGTCCGCCGCCGGAGGGCTCTACAACCCCGATGAGTCGCAGGTCGCCGACAAGCTCGGCTTCGCCCCGGCACCGATCGCCGAGACCCCGAAAGGCGCCAACTGGCTGTGGTCGTGGACGCTGGCGATTCCCACCTCGTCGGATTCCAAGGACGCCGCCAAGACCTTCATTACCTGGGCGACCTCGCAGGAGTACATCGAGTTGGTCGGCGAGACCGAAGGCTGGACCAGTGTGCCCCCGGGCACCCGTGAGTCCACCTACGAGAATCCCAAGTATCAGGAAGCCGCGCCGTTCGCCGATTTCGTGCTCAATGCCATCCAGACCGCCGATCCCACTGACTCGACGCTCAAGCCGAGCCCGTATATCGGTGTGCAGACCGTTAATATCCCCGAGTTCCAGGCGGTGGGTACCCAGGTTGGCCAGATGATCGGCGCTGCGCTCGCCGGCCAGCAGTCGGTCGATGCCGCGCTCGATCAAGCCCAGCGCTCGGTCGAACGTACCATGCGTCAGGCGGGTTACTACGACTAACAAGTAGCGTCCCACGTCGGCCGGATCGTCATGATTCGGCCGTATTTCCCGACTTGTTTCCTTCAGTAGGGCATTCCCATGCGCGAGAGAACGTCTGGACGAACCGTCGGCGGCTTCCGCAATCTGTTCCTGCAGGGCCCGGCGGTGACCCTGCTGCTGTTATGGATGCTGGTGCCACTGGGCATGACCCTGTGGTTCTCCTTCCAGCGTTATAACCTGATCAACCCCATGATCTCCGGCTTCGCCGGCTGGGACAATTACACTTACCTGCTCACCGACCCGGCCTTGTGGACGGCGATGGGCAACACGCTGTTGCTGGTCGGCTGGGTGCTGGCGATCAGTGTGATCGGCGGCACGCTGCTGGCGGTACTGTTTCAGCAGGAATTCTTCGGCCGCGGCATCGCCCGGTTACTGGTGATCGCGCCGTTCTTCGTCATGCCCACCGTCGGTGCGTTGGTGTGGAAGAACATGCTGATGCACCCGGTCAACGGCGTGTTCGCCTGGTTGAGCAACCTGCTGGGACTGCCGGTGATCGACTGGTTCTCGTCGATGCCCTTGGCCTCGATCATCATCATCGTTGCCTGGCAGTGGATGCCGTTCGCGTTGCTGATCCTGCTCACCGCCATCCAGTCGCTGGACGACGACCAGGTCGAGGCGGCCCGCATGGACGGAGCCGGACCATTGGCCATCTTCTGGTTCATCACCCTGCCGCATCTAAAGCGCGCGATCAGCGTGGTGATCATGATCGAGATGATCTTCCTGCTGACGATCTTCGCCGAGATCTTCGTCACCACCTCGGGCGGCCCGGGACTGGCCTCGACCAACCTGGCCTATTTCATCTATATCCGCGCGTTGCTGGATTTCGACGTGGGCGGTGCCTCGGCCGGCGGGGTCATCGCCATCATCCTTGCCAACATCGTGGCGATCTTTTTGATCCGCACCGTGGCCAAGAATCTCGAGACCTGAGGCGAGGAGCACTGCATGAACCCTACGATGACCAAGAAACTGCTCCTCACGCTGCTTGCCTGGGGCATTGCGCTGATCGTGTTCTTCCCGATCTTCTGGATGGTGCTGACTGGCTTCAAGACCGAGGGCGAGGCCGTGGCGACGCCGCCCAGCCTGTTTTTCGAGCCCACCCTGGCGGGGTATCACACCGTCATGGCGCGTGCTGACTACTTGAAGTTTGCCTTGAACAGCATCGTGATTTCGTTCGGCTCGACGCTATTGGCGTTGATCGTGGCGATTCCCGCGGCCTACTCGATGGCCTTTCTGCCGACCAAGCGCACCCAGGCCACGCTTTTGTGGATGCTTTCCACCAAGATGCTGCCGCCGGTCGGTGTGCTGATGCCGGTTTATCTGCTGTTCCGCGACATGGGCCTGCTCGACTCGCAGCTCGGACTGACCATCGTTTACATGCTGATGAACCTGCCGATCGTGGTATGGATGCTTTACACCTTCTTCAAGGATATCCCCAAGGACATCCTCGAGGCGGGGCGCATGGACGGTGCCGGCACCCTGCAAGAAGTGCTCTACCTGCTGTTGCCGCTGACCCTGCCGGGGATCGCGTCCACCGGGCTGTTGTCGGTGATCCTGAGCTGGAACGAGGCATTCTGGAGCCTCAACCTGACGACCTCGGATGCCGCCCCGCTGACCGCTTTCATTGCCTCTTTCTCGAGTCCCGAAGGGCTGTTCTGGGCCAAGTTGTCCGCCGCCTCGACGCTGGCCATCGCGCCGATTCTGATCTTCGGTTGGATGACCCAGAAGCAGATGGTTCGTGGTCTCACCTTCGGCGCCGTCAAATAAGGAATTCCGCCATGGCAACGCTACAACTCAAGAACATCGTCAAGGACTTCGGCGGCACCCAGGTCATCAAGGGCGTCGATCTCGAGGTCAAGGATCGCGAATTCGTGGTTTTCGTCGGTCCCTCGGGCTGCGGTAAGTCGACCCTGATGCGGATGATCGCCGGGCTCGAGAGCACCACCAGCGGCGAGATCTCCATCGATGGCGAGCGCATCAACGAGGTCGGGCCGGCCGATCGCGGCTTGGCGATGGTCTTCCAGAGCTACGCGCTCTACCCGCACATGAGCGTCGAGGACAACATGGGCTTCAGCCTGCGCCTGGCCAAGGTGAAAAAGGCCGAGCGCCGCGAGAAGGTACTCGCCGCCGCACGCATCCTGCAGCTCGAGCCCTTGCTCGACCGCAAGCCGCGTGCGCTCTCTGGCGGCCAGCGCCAGCGCGTGGCAATCGGCCGGGCGATCGTGCGCAACCCGAGCATTTTCCTGTTCGACGAGCCGCTCTCGAACCTGGATGCGGCGCTGCGCGTGCAGATGCGCATCGAGCTGGCGCGGCTGCACGAGGAGCTCGACGCGACGATGATCTACGTCACCCACGACCAGATAGAGGCCATGACCATGGCCGACAAGATCGTCGTGCTGCAGGACGGCTTGGTCGAGCAGATCGGCTCGCCGATGGCGCTCTATCACCATCCGTGCAACCGCTTCGTGGCCGGTTTCATCGGCTCGCCGAAGATGAATTTCCTCGACGTCGAGGTCCGCGAGGCAAGTAACGAAGGCGTTAATGTGGCACTGCCTGGCGGTGACTGCCGGGTGCCGGTCGACGGGAGTGGCGTCAGTGCCGGCGACACGCTGACGCTGGGCATCCGTCCCGAGCATCTCAAGCTCGATGACCAAGGGCCGCTGACCGGCAAGATCGTAGTCATCGAGCGCCTTGGCGGGGTCACCTCGCTGTATCTCGAGCACGGCGACAGCGAGTGGATTCTGGTCGCAGATGGTGACGTTGCCCACCGGGTGCACGATCAGGTGCGTTTTTCCTTCGACCCGACCTGCGGCCATCTCTTCAAGGACGATGGCGAGGCGCTGCACCATCTGCATCGCCACCCGCTGGTCGACATCGACCGCAAGCAAAATCGCGTTTCCTCCGCCTCGGGTGACCAATGATGGAGCCGCCCATGGAGATGCTGATCTTCGATTGCGATGGCGTGCTGGTCGACAGCGAGGCCATCTCCGAGACGGTGCTGCGCGAGCGGCTGGCGGCTTGGTTGCCTGACTTGGCGATCGGCGACGAATTGCGCCGCGCACTAGGCATGACGACTCAGGCGATTCTCGATCATCTCGCTGCCCGCAGCACTCACGCCTTGCCCGATGATGCTCTCGAGCGCATCGACGCGGCGATCGAGGCACGTCTGGGCAAGGAACTCGAGGCGATGGCCGGCGTGGCGGCGGCCATCGAGGCGCTCGATTTGCCACTGGCGGTCGTCTCCAACAGCCGTCGCCGCCGCGTCATCGATTCGCTGGCCAACACCGGGCTCGATGCACTGCTCGGTAAGGCGCCGCTGTTTACCGCCGAACAGGTCGCGCGTCCCAAGCCGGCGCCGGACGTCTACCGACTGGCGGCGGAGAGCCTGGGAATCGCGCCTGAGGCCTGTCTGGTCATCGAGGACAGCGTGTCCGGCACCCGGGCGGCATGTGCCGCCGGCATGACGGTGATCGGTTTTACCGGTGCTAGCCATATCGAACTCGGTCACGAGGTCCGGTTGCGCGATGCTGGTGCCTGGCAGGTGCTTACGCAGATGGAAGAGCTCGGTGTGCTGGTGCAACGCTGGCGTGGCGAGCGACGGCTCGTGCGCTAGGCCGCCACATATGGTGTTTCCCAACTTCTTCCGGACAAGGAATCACAGCCATGAAACTTGAAAAGCGTACCGCAGTGGTGACCGGAGGGGCGCGCGGTATCGGCCTGGCCATCGTCAAAGGCTATCTGCAGGAAGGCGCGCGGGTGGCGATCGCCGATATCGACACTGTCGCTGCCGAACAGGCGGTTGCCGAGATTCAAGCCGACGTCAATGAGGCGCCGGTGATGGCGGTGCGTCTCGACGTGGTCGATGCCGATTCTCGCCGGGCGATGATCGCGGCCGTCGAGGCGCGTTTCGGCGGCATCGATATCCTGGTCAACAACGCTGCGGTATTCGACATGGCGCCGATTCTCGAGGTCAGCGAGACCAGCTACGACCGGCAGTTCGGCATCAACGTCAAGGGCACCTTTTTCACCCTGCAGGCGGTGGCGGCCCACATGGTCGCGCGCGGGCAGGGCGGCAAGATCATCAACATGGCCTCCCAGGCCGGTCGCCGCGGCGAGCCCTTGGTCAGCATGTACTGTGCCTCCAAAGCCGCGGTGATCAGTCTTACCCAGTCCTGCGGGCTCGACCTGATCAAGCATCGCATCAACGTCAACGGCATCGCCCCTGGCGTGGTCGATACGCCGATGTGGGACGAGGTCGATGCGCTGTTCGCGCGCTACGAGGGGCGTCCGGCAGGTGAGAAGAAGCGCTTGGTCGGCGAAGCGGTGCCCTATGGCCGCATGGGGCGTCCCGAGGATCATGTCGGCGCGGCGGTGTTCCTGGCTTCCGATGACAGCGATTACGTGGTGGCACAGACCCTCAACGTCGACGGCGGCAACTGGATGAGCTGACCGCGGGCGGCACGCTGGCATTTTCACGCTGATATTCGACACTCGCTCGGCCCCAAGGAGTCTTTCCATGACTGAACTGACCAACGCTACCCTGGCGCGTCTCGATGACGCCGTCGCCACGCCGGGCTATGATCGCTCGCAGCTCATCCCGGGCATCGTCCATATCGGTGTGGGCGGCTTCCATCGCGCCCATCAGGCGATGTATCTCGATGCCCTGATGAATCGGGGCGAGGCGCTTGACTGGGCCATCGTCGGCGTCGGGGTCATGCCCGGCGATACACGCATGCGCGATGCCCTGGCGGCGCAGGATCATCTCTACACGCTGGTGGTCAAGCATCCCGATGGCCGCTACGAACCTCGGGTGATCGGCTCGATCGTCGATTATCTGTACGCGCCCGAGGCCCCCGATGTGGTCATCGAGACCATGAGCGATCCGGCGATTCGCATCGTCTCGTTGACGGTGACCGAAGGCGGTTACAACGTCGATCACATCACCGGCGAGTATGATCTGACGACACCCGAGGTACGCCAAGACCTGACGACGCCTGAGGCGCCACGCACTACCTTCGGGCTGGTCGTCGCGGCACTCAAGCGACGTCGCGAGCGTGGTATCGCGCCGTTCACGGTGATGTCCTGCGACAACATCGAAGGCAATGGCGATGTCGCCCGCAAGATGTTCACCGCGCATGCCCGGGCACTGGATGATGAATTGGGTGCTTGGGTCGAGGCCGAGGTTTGCTTTCCCAATGCCATGGTCGATCGCATCACGCCGGTGACGACGCCTGATGATATTGCCGCGCTCGTCGACCGTTTTGACGTCGAGGACCAATGGCCAGTGGTTTGCGAGCCCTTTACGCAATGGGTGCTCGAGGATCGTTTCCCCGAAGGGCGACCGCCTTATGAGCGGGTCGACGTGCAGATGGTCGACGACGTCGTGCCCTATGAACTGATGAAGCTGCGCCTGCTCAACGCCAGCCATCAGGCGCTGACTTATTTCGGTTATCTGGCCGGTTACCGCTACGCCCATGAGGTATGCCAGGATCCGCTTTTCGTCGACTTCCTGCTCGATTACATGAATCGTGAGGCCACGCCGACGCTGGCGCCAGTGCCGGGCGTGGACCTTGACGCTTACAAGCACACCCTTATCGAGCGCTTCGCCAACCCCGAGATCAAGGACACCTTGGCGCGGCTGTGTGCGGAAAGCTCGGATCGTATTCCCAAGTGGCTGCTGCCGGTGATTCGTGAACAACTCGAGCGAGGTGGTGAGATCCAGCGTAGTGCCGCAGTGGTCGCCAGTTGGGCGCGCTATGCTGAAGGGGTCGATGAACACGGCCAACCGATCGAGATCGTCGATCGCCTCAAGGAGCGTTTGATGGCGGTTGCCGGCGACAATCGCAACTACCCAGCAGCGTTCATCGAACAGCACGCCTTGTTCGGCGACCTGGCGAAAGAGACACGTTTCCGCGACGCTTATCTCCAGGCGCTTGCCTCCTTGCATGCTGATGGAGCACGCGCGACATTGCATGCCTTGGTCGAGGGTCGTATGTCGTAACGTGGCCAAAGATCAGATACTCGATACCCCGTCATAGTCGGGGAATGCGCTGCAGCCGAAGGAGAGAGCATGTACGTTGGCGTGGATTGTGGAACGCAGAGCACTAAGGTCGTGGTGGTCGATATCGAGCATGCGGCGATTCTGGGAGAGGCGAGTCGTCCGCATCATCTGATCGAAGGCGATAACGGCAAGCGCGAACAGGACGTGAGTGAGTGGGTCGCGGCCTTGACCGAGGCGTTCCATGAGGCGGTGAGTGAGGCGCGGATCGATGCGCGCGACATCCGGGCCATCGGTGTCTCGGGACAGCAGCACGGCATGGTGGCCCTGGATGCCGACGGCCTCCCGTTGCACCCTGCGAAGCTGTGGTGCGATACCGAAACGGCGCTTCACAACGAGGCGTTGATCGAGCAACTCGGTGGGCGCGAGGGCTGCCTGGACAAGCTGGGGGTGGTGCTTCAGACCGGCTATACGGCCTCGAAAGTCGCCTGGTTGCGCGATACGCACCCGGACGCCTACCGGCGTATCGCCACGTTGCTGTTACCCCACGATTACTTGAATTTCTGGCTGACCGGCGAGCGCGTCGCCGAGTGCGGGGATGCCTCCGGTACTGGATATTTCGATACCCGCACGCGCAGCTGGCGTCATGACGTGTTTCAAACCATGGCGCCCGAACTTTCGCCGGAGGCGGTACTGCCGCGTTTGATCGACTCGCACGCCCCAGTGGGCAGGGTACGTCCCGAAGTGGCGCGCCTGCTGGGCCTTGGCGATGACGTGCTGGTGTCCAGCGGCGGCGGCGATAACATGATGGCGGCCATCGGCACCGGCAACATCGCCCCCGGCATGGTGACCCTGAGCCTGGGCACGTCGGGGACCGTGTACGCTCATTCGGCCGAACCGATGGAGGCCGAGGACGCCCAGGTTGCCAATTTCTGCGCCAGCCACGGGGGCTGGCTACCGCTTATCTGCACCATGAACGTGACCTCGGCGACGACCAAGGTCCGTGAGCTGTTCGGTTTCGATCTAGTGACCTTCGGAGAACGAGTGGCCAGAGCGCCGCTGGGTGCCGAGGGCGTCATGGCATTGCCTTTTTTCAATGGCGAGCGCGTCCCGGCACTGCCGCATGCCACCGCCAGCTTCGAGGGTATGACGAGCCTCAATACGACCGCGGACAATCTGTGTCGCGCGGTAGTCGAAGGGACGACGTTCGGGCTACGCTATGGGTTCGAACGCTTGGGCGAGCTGGCATCGCAGGCCAGCCAAGTCCGTCTGGTCGGCGGTGGCGCCAAGAGTGCCGTCTGGCGCCAAATCGTTGCCGACGTCCTGGATGTCGACGTGATCTGTCCACGTATTACCGAAGCTGCCGCTCTGGGTGGGGCGATCCAGGCTGCTTGGTGCGATACCCAGACGCGTGGGCGGGGCGAGTCATTGGCGGCACTGACCGAACGGCTCGTCGAGGTGGATCTCGATACCTTGACCCGTCCGCGTGGCGAACCGGTGCGCCGTTATCAGGAACTCTACCAGCGTTACCGCCAGGCGCTGGCCGAACGCTACGACGTCGCGCCATGAGACGCGACCCATGACCCTTTTCGTTACAGGATATTTGCCATGACGCAACTCGAGGCTCTCAAGCAACTTTCGATGGTGGTCGCCGATACCGGCGATCTCGAGGCGATCAAGCGCTATCAGCCGCACGATGCCACGACCAATCCTTCACTGATCCTCAAGGCTTTCGAGCTGCCCGGCTATCAAACGCTGATCGATGAGACGCTGGCGCAGGTCAAGACTGATATCGCCGATCCCCAAGACCGTGTCGACGAAGCGGTGGATCGTTTATCCGTCGCCATTGGTAGCGAGATCACGCAACTGATTCCGGGGCGCGTGTCCACGGAAGTGGCTGCCAAGCTGTCCTTCGATCGCGAGGCGAGCATCAAGAAGGCGCATCGTCTCATCGAGCTTTACGAGCAGCACGGGATCGGCCGTGAACGCGTGCTGATCAAGCTGGCCTCCACCTGGGAGGGCATCCGTGCCGCCGAGCAGCTCGAGAAAGAAGGCATTCAGTGCAACCTGACGCTGTTGTTCTCCAAGGCGCAGGCCCGTGCCTGTTTCGACGCCGGGGTGTATCTCATCTCGCCCTTCGTGGGCCGCGTCACCGACTGGTACAAGCAGAAAACCGGACAGGAGTACGCGCCGGAGGAAGATCCGGGCGTGGTGTTCGTGCGTGAGGTATGCGACATCGCCAGCCGCTACCGCTACGACACCGTGGTCATGGGCGCCAGCTTCCGTACCCAGGGCCAAATCCTGGGACTGGCCGGCTGCAACCGCCTGACCATTTCACCGGCGCTGCTCGAGGAACTCGAGAGCCAGGAAGGCGACATCGAACGCAAGATCAGCGATGTCGGGGACGCCAGCGAGCGCCTCACGCCACTGACTGAAACCGAGTTCCGCTGGGGGCTCAATCAGGATGCCATGGCCACCGAGAAACTCGCCGAGGGCATTCGCCGTTTCGCCGACGACCAGGCGACGCTGGAGGAGAAACTCGCTACGCGGCTGGGATAATACGCGCGTAGCGCTCCACGATACCGCGAGTAGTAATGCAAGAAGGCCGGCGAATGCCGGCCTTCTTGCATTTGGACTGATGGGTGGCGGGGCTTGGCTTAGCCCTTCCAGACATCGGCGAGAATTTCGTACGAACGACGGCGGTCGTCATGGTCGTAGAAATCACCGTTGATCATCAGTTCGTCGGCTTGGGTCTGCGCCAGGAAGTTCTCGAGTTCGTCGCGGATCGTATCGGGTCCGCCGACAATGGAGGCCCCCAGGTTCTGGCTGACCATGGCGCGTTCCTGAGGCGACCAGTCGAGTGCTTCGACGGGCGGCAGGGTGCGCGTGCTCTTGCCGCGGATCAGGTTGAGAAACTTCTGCTGCTGGGTGGTGGCCAGATACTGTGCGTGCGCGTCGCTGTCGGCGGCGACCAGTGGGATGCCCAGCATCACATAAGGCGCGTCCAGCACCTCTGAAGGTTGGAACATTTGCCGATAGAGCTGGATGGCTTCGAGCATGTAGCCCGGCGCGAACTGGCCGGCGAAGGCAAACGGCAGGCCGAGCTGTGCGGCGAGGCGCGCGCTGAAGTCGCTGGAGCCCAGCAACCATAGCGGTACATGCGTGCCCTGACCGGGAATCGCCTTGACGCGCTGATTGGGCAGGGCATCGCCCAGATAGCCACGTAGTTCGGCCAGGCGGTCGGGAAAGTCATTGACGCCGGCGCGCGGGTTGCGGCGCATGGCCTGCATGGTCACGCCATCGGAGCCGGGGGCGCGTCCCAGGCCGAGATCGATACGGCCCGGGTAGAGCGTTTCCAGCGTGCCGAATTGTTCGGCGACCACGAGTGGCGGATGGTTCGGCAGCATGATGCCGCCACTGCCCACGCGGATGCGTTGCGTCTTGCTGGCGACATGGCCGATGAGCAAGGACGTGGCGGCGCTGGCGATGCCGTCGATGTTGTGGTGCTCGGCCAGCCAATAACGGTTGTAGCCCAGAGTATCGGTAAGCTGGGCGAGATCGACCGTACGTTCGAAGGTTTCGGCGGGTGTTCCGTCATGCGAGATCGGTGCGAGATCGAGCACGGACAGAGGAATCTGCGAGAGTCGGCTCATGATGGCCTCTTGGATAGGGTGAACGTTAGCGTCCTCAATATTTCCTATCTGTGGGGGTGGCGAGGACATAACTCAAGGTTAGCCGGTACGCTCAGGGTATGGTGCATCCATGCATGGCGCTCATGGCATGAATTGAAGCCAGAGCCACGCGCCGAATAGTGCGATACCCAACATGCCTATGGGGCGTGCATGGCGACGCCATAGCGAGAGGGCTGCATCGCCGGCGAGATGCACCAGCAAGGCGAGACCGAAATAACGCACGCCGCGCGCCAACGAGGCGGCCAGCAAGAAAAGTATAAATGGATAGCCACTCGAGCCGGCGGCGAGCATGGCGATCTGAAAGGGGATGGGAATAATACCCACCGCGAGCACCGCCATAAAGCCGTCACTGGCCATGCGTGCCTGAAAGGCGGCATAGGCTTCCTGACCACCGAACAAAGGAATGAGCGTCGTTCCCCAAGTGTTCAATGCCCAGGCCCCCAGGGTGTAGCCGATGCAGGCGGCGGCCAGGTTACCGGCCAGCGCGACGCTTGCCAGACGCCATTTGCGACGCGGCTGGGCCAGCATCCAGGGAATCAGAATGGTCTCGATAGGAATCGGAACCAGAAGGGTTTCCAGCACCGAGGCGAAAAACAAAAGCGACAAGGCGTGCCGTGAATACGAGAGACGCTCGAGCCAAGCGGTGGCGGACGCCAGGCGGGTCAGTGACGGCATAATAGGCTCTTCAAGAAAATTTAATGGTTTACTTGCTTAAATATAAAAAACGGTTATGGTCGTGCGGCTTTGGTTCTGCCATCGTTGTCGTTTGGTCTCATGTGCCTGGCTTTGGTTCCATGGGCCATTGCAGGCATGCCGAGCTCAGTGATAAGAACCCGGTAGGTGCATGAGGCACCGTATCGTCGGAGACTAAGAGGATAGCTGCATGGCCAATATTGGAAGGCAATACGTATTTATCGTCTCCGCCCTGATCGTTGCGGTTCTGGTCGCCATTGGTGCGGCTTTTCCCGAGGGCTTCGGTGAGGCGGCATCGACGGCATTATCAGCCGTTTCACACTATTTTGGGTGGTTTTACCTGTTCTCGGTCTTCGGGTTCGTGGTGTTCCTACTGACGCTGGCCTTTAGCAAGTACGGCAAGATCCGCCTGGGGCCACAGGATAGCTCACCCTCCTACAGCTTTTTCTCGTGGATCAGCATGCTGCTGGCAGCGGGTTTTGGCGTCGGGTTGGTATTTTATGGCATGGCCGAGCCGATGACACACTTTCTCGAGCCACCTTACGGTGACATGGAAGGCGGCACCGAGGAAGCGGCACGCTATGCCATTCAATACAGCTTCTTCAATTGGGGCATTCATCAGTGGGCCGCGTTTTCCGTGGTCGGGCTGATCATCGCCTATTATCAGTTTCGCAAGGGGCAGGCGGGACTGGTGTCCAACGTGCTCTCGACCATGACCGCCAAGCGTCCCAAGTTGCGCAAGGTGGGGCCAGCATTGGACGTGTTCGCCGTGGTCGCGACCGTGATGGGGGTGGCGACGTCCATCGGCTTGGCAGTGTTGCAGATCAACGGTGGCCTGCACGAAGTATTCGGTGTCGAGGAAGGCGTCAAGTGGCAATTCATCATCATGGGCGCCATGTTCCTGTGTTATATGGCGTCCACCTGGTCGGGGCTGGACAAGGGAATCAAGCGCCTATCCAACCTCAACATGGTGCTGTGCTTCGCGCTGATGTTCTACGTGTTGTTCACCGGGCCGACCGTAGCCATTCTCGAGACTATCACTCTGGGCATCGGCGATTACCTACAAAACATCGTGGGGATGAGCCTGCGTATTGCGCCGTATAGCGATAACACCTGGGCGAGCAACTGGACGATTTTCTACTGGGCCTGGGTCATTGCCTGGTCGCCGTTCGTGGGGACTTTCGTGGCGCGTGTCTCGCGCGGGCGGACTATCAAGGAGTACGTGTTCGGCGTCTTGTTCGTACCGCCGCTGCTGGCTTGCCTGTGGATTGGCGTCTTCGGTGGAGCGGCGCTCAATATGGAGTTGACCGGCGATGTCGGGCTCGCCTCGGCAACGGCTGACAACATTACCGTGGCGCTATTCCAGATGTTCAACTTGATGCCATTCTCCAACGTGTTGTCGGTCGTGGCGCTGTTCTTGATCTTCATCTTCCTGGTGACGTCCGCAGACTCGGCGACGTATATCGTCTCGCAGATGACCGATGGCGGCTCGCTGAATCCTCCCTTGATAAAGCGGATTATCTGGGGTGTGTTGATCGCTGCGATCTGTCTGACCCTGCTGGTTGCCGGAGGCCTGAACGGGCTGCAATCCGCCGCGGTGCTGGCAGCATTGCCATTCACCTTCATTCTCTATGGCATGATTATCGTCTTGATCAAGGAGTTGCGGGCGGACCGCAAGGCAATGCTGACCTCGCTGTACCATCGTCACGGTGAAACCCCGGTCGGCGCCGATGCCTTCGAAGCCGAAACATTGGCCGATGCCGAGCGGTATCGTCGCGCCCCGAATGTGGTCAACCGGCGTATCAATACGCGTGAAGGTGGGTAACGCCTCACATGGCGACATGTCACGCCCGGCTTCGGCCGGGCGTTTTACGTTGGCGCTGGTGGAAATGCGCGCCACCCCTTATGGTAAGCAATATTGCATGCACGGGAGTGAGGAATGCCCCAAGTGGCCAAAGCAGGCAAGCGGCGACGTCAAGGCGCCACTCGACGCCGGAGAGGAGGCCCCGCGCGTTCCCGGAACAGCATCGATGATTGGCTTAATCGACTGGTGAGCATCGCCGTGTTCACCGCGTTGATCGTGGGCGTATCGGCGTTGCTGGTCACCTTGTTGTGGGGCTGATCATGTTGACCGTGGTGAGACTCTCCAAAGCCCGAAGCAGCGTGCGAAGACCCAGATGCCCATGCCCCAGGCGCCATTGACCAAAAAGCCGATGGGGAACCCGGCGAGGTTGAGGCCGCGCCCCTTGAGCGGAAAGACGATAAACAGCGCCACGAGTGTCAAGGCGATACCGCCGAACAATACGCTTTTCCACCACAGCCCGGTCGTGACGTGGCAACGCGTGAATACCCACAACATGACGATACCCCAGACACCGCCCCAGAAGCTCGCCGATAGCCACTGAGGCACGCCCAGAGGTGGTACGGCGGTCGTGCCATAGGGGGCAAACGGCACAATGGCGTAGGCGTGCAACAAGCCCGCCATGGGCTGATGGAAGCAAAGGACGGCGAAGAAGCCAGCGATGAAGGCGAGTGGAATCCAGCGTGGCATGGCGGTTCTCCTTTCGGAACGAGAGTGGCTTACAGTATCGGTCAAATTCATAGGCTTCACAGGATGATCGTCATATGACCGCTGGCGTTCTCTACACTGAAGGCTTTGCACCTTGCCGGGAGCGCCATGAAGCCGTCGCTTACCTTCCTCGCGTTGAGTTTCGCCGTGATTGCCGCCGGCATCGCTCTGGACAAGGGCGTCTGGACAGTCCCTCGGGCATGGAATCCCTTTCAGCCCTTGCATCTTGACGATCCGTTGACCCCAGTCACGCAATGGAAGTTGCGCCAGCTCAAGGGGGATCGCGAGGCATGCCGCGATGTTCTCGACTCCGCACCTGCCGGACCCCTGAATTACACGCCATTGGCGGATTATACCCCCGTTGCTGGCTGCCCGCTTCAGAACGTGGTGCGCGTGCGCCGTGCTGGGGTCGAGTTCAATGCCAGCTTCGTGGCCAGCTGTCCGCTGGCGGTGGCCTGGTCGCTGTTCGAGCGCCAACGTCTGCAACCGGCCGCGCGGGAGGTGTTCGGTGAGCCGGTAGAGTCGGTACGTCACTTGGGGAGCTTCGCGTGCCGCAATATCTACCATCGCGACAATGCCCGCCGTAGCGACCACGCCAGTGCGGAAGCGCTCGATGTGGCGGCCTTTCGGATAGTGGACGGACACCGGATTTCCGTGCTCGACGACTGGGAGGGCGGCGATGACGCGGCGGATTTTCTGCATCGCGTGCGCGACGGCGCCTGCGAAGTGTTCGGAACTACCCTCGGGCCGGACTACAATGCCGCGCATGCCAACCATTTCCATCTAGGCATGCGTGGTATCTCGCTGTGTCGATAAGGGTGTCTTGTGAGGGGCGCCGTTCGTCCTATGCGCACCGCCTCATGGATGTGCCAAACTGAGGGACGTTATCTTCTTTGCCCGGACTACCAGGAGGCAGCCGCATGCGCATTGACGTGCAGCACATCACCGACGGTGAACCCATTCCCGAACGCTTCGCGTTCGCCGTTCCCGATTCTCAGCAACACCTTCGCTTCAGCGACAATCGCAACCCACGTATCCGTTGGCACGATGTGCCCGCCGGGACGCGTAGCCTCGCACTGTTGGTGGTCGATGTGGATGCGCCCTCGGACCCTAGCGACGTCAATCAGGAAGGCCACAGAGTGCCAACTGACCTGCCTCGTGCTGATTTCTACCACTGGGTATTGATCGATATCCCGGCGGACGTGAGCGGCATAGACGAGGGCGAAGATGCCGATGGTGTCGTGGCCAAGGGCAAGGCACCGGGGGAGACCGGCAAGGGCGTGCGCGGTATCAATAGCTACACGGACTTCTTCGTCGATGACGAACAACTCGAAGGTATCTACGGGGGATATGATGGCCCATGTCCGCCGTGGAATGACGCCCTGGTACATCGCTATCACTTCACTGTCTATGCACTGGATATCGCCTCGCTGGGTCTGCAGGGCGAGTTCACCGGTGATGAAGTACTCGAAGCCATGCAAGGACATGTCATCGAACAAGCCAGCGTGATGGGTACTTACACGCTCAATCCCGAGCTAGCACGTTAAGCTCGTTCACAAAGGTGGCTCATGGAATGAGACATAGACGTACGGGATGGTGGCTGGCCCTGGTGGGGCTGGTGCTGAGTGGCTGTGAAATGTTGCCGACGGGTGGGCCGACACAGCCCGTCGATATCGAGGAAGCCGGCGAAGGCACGCCGTCGGGCACCGTCGAACGCCAGGTCGCGTTCCCCGCCGAGGAATACGCCAAGCTGGACAAGCAAGGCTCCGCCGTCGTCAAGGGGTGGTTGCGCTACACCTCATCGGCAGAGGGCACGTTGGTAGGCAAGAACGAAACCGTGTCGATTGCGCCGGCCACGCGTTATTCCGCCGAGGCTGCCGAAGCCGCGCTGGCGGGCAAGCGCATAGAGCCCGCGGACCCACGTGCCCGTGAATACACGCATTACGCCAAGACCAACGACAACGGCTATTTCGAGGCTACCGGTATCCCCGCAGGGGTCTTCTATGTGGCTGGAAGTGTGCGCCTGCCGGATGGTTCGCGCAGCCCGCTGATCTTGAAGCAAATCGAGATCGGCGATGGTCAGACGCGTGAGGTCGATCTGAGCCGATGACAAATGCGATACGTGGACCCGACCATGAACGCCCTGCCGCAAGGCAGGGCGTTCATGATTCGTTCCTTGCCCACGCAAGGGCGAGGCTTGACCCGATCACTGACGTCAGCTCGAGTGCGTGGGTGTCTTCTTGTAGTGTCCGGGCACCGTCACGCGCTCGCCATTGGGCAGATCGCGGACATAGGTGGGAACGTAGACACGTTTGATGACACTCTTGGCTTCCGCCATGATCCAGTCTCCTGTGAATTCAACGCCTTCACGCTACGCCGGTTGCGGATTGGAATCAATCTTATCCCCCATGGCCGTTCGTATGATGGCCACTTCTTGGAAACGAACCCCTTGAACGTGACTGATTCGACGCTTTGTCCCATCGAACCCATCGCCGAGCCGCCGTGGGAGGCGATCGCAGCCATTCCCATCGTCGACGAGGGCGGGGCGTTGCACCCGGTCAGCCTCGCCGCGCCGATGCTGCGCACCTTGCCCCTCTACCATGCCCTGGGGGTCCCCGGGGCGGTGCCCGAGTGCTGGGCGCGGGAGGCGGTCTATCGGCGGCTTCTCAAGGTGGCTCAGAGCCTGCCGGACGGCCTGGGGCTGGTGGTGCTGGATGCTTGGCGGCCCTATGTCGTGCAGCGTCATCTGTATGACACTCTGCTGGGAATGGTGGAAGCGCGCTACGCGGATCTCGACGAGGCGGACCTGCGGGCGATGACTCGGGCATTTGTCTCGCCGCCCAGCGATCGACCAGAGTGCCCTAGCCCGCATCTCACCGGTGGGGCGGTGGATGTAGCGCTATGCGATGCTGATGGGATGCTGCTGGAGATGGGCTCGGCATTCGATGAAGCGCGGCCCGCCTCGCATACCGTCTACTTCGAGCATCATGCCCATGACGCCGCGACGCGGACTTACCGTGATCGGCGGCGAGTGCTTTACCACGCCATGGTTGATGCCGGCTTCGCCAACCTGCCCAGCGAGTGGTGGCACTACAGCTACGGCGACCAGATGTGGGCCTGGTATCGCGGCGAATCCCGCGCACTGTTCGGGCCCAGCGGCCCCGATAGCCTGGAGGCTCGCTGGCGGCGTTCGCTGGGGCAGGACGCCTAGGCATTGTCTGAAAACTGTCTGCGCTCGGCCATACTGCGTTAAAAATCAGCTCAAAATGCTCATTTACACTCCGTAAACTCCGCCTTTTCGCTGATTTTTGCCTTGTCTGACCTTCGCTCGTCGACTTTTCAGACAGCGCCTAGCGGACTGGCGGGATGCCCAGAGACGTCAGGGCGGCATCCAGAGAACTCCGCTCGCGTTCGGCATAGAGCGTCAGCTCGTCGGTGACCGGCGCGCCCAGTGCCTCCTCGAAGGCTTCGCGATTGGCGTGACCGGCATAGGCCTCGCTATCGTCACCGCCGAGGTTCGATTGAAAGATGCCGGCCGCGCTGACCGGCAGGAAATCCTCGTAGGTGATCGGCCGGGCCGTGATCAGCCCCTGCTCGATCAACCGCTCGACCGCGGTCGCGGCGATCGCGCCGGCCTCGCGTCCCGCCTCGGTCGTCCGGTATTCGAAGAAAGCCAGGCCCTGACGGCGCAGTTCGGCCTCGCTATCCGGAAAATCGGCAAAGACCTCGGCCAGCACGCGCTGGTGCGCCTCGTTGCTCAGGCCGGCGGTGCGTCGGCGCGACTCGCCTAGCAGCCGGTCGTAGAGGGCGCGTCCCTTGGCCGTCAGCGCCACGCCGCGCTGTTCGATCTCGCCGAAGCGTGCGGTGTGGGTGCCCTGGCGATCGCCGGCGAAGCGGGTCGGCTCCTCCAGGGCCTTGAAGCTGGTCTGGCGCAGCAGGATCGGGCAGGCGCGACGCGGCGGACCTTCGATGACTTCCTTGGGGTTCATTCCCGCCGCCGGCATCCGCCGCTGGACCTCGTCGATGTCCAGGGTGCGCGGCGTCAGGTGATTGATATGTGGCCCGTGGAAGCAGACCACATCGGCGATCAGCCGATGCTCGGCATGCAGTGCCTCGTAGGTGTCCAGGTCCACGGTGGCGTCCTGGTGCCAGCGGAAGGTCTCCAGCGCCTCGGCCACGAAACGCTCGGCCTGCTCGTCGGTCAAGCCGCCCTGGCGTTCGCTGAGCTCGATCATTTCCCGGGCGCCGGGCGTGAAGATGTCGCGCTTGGCGAGGATACCGGCGGCACGCTCGCGCAGCTCGGTGCTTTCGATCAGTTCCAGGCGCAGCAAGGATGTGAAGACACGGAAGGGGTTGCGCGCCAGGGCCTCGTCGTCGATGGGCCGGAAGGCGGTGGAATGTACCGGCACGCCGGCTTCGGAGAGGTCGTAGTAGCCCACCGGGACCATGCCCATCACCGCGAACAACCGGCGCAGCATGGCGAGTTCCTCGGCACTGCCGACACGAATGGCACCGTGCCGCTCGACGCCGAGACGATTCAACTCATCATGAGCCTCGAGTCGCTCGGCCAGTTCGGGGTCGCGCTCGAGGGTCTCGCGGTTCACCTCCGCCACCAGCTCGAGCAGGGTTTCGTACTGCGGCACCTCGTCCTGATACATGGCCGACATGGCCTTGGAAAAACGGTCACGAATCTCGTGATGGGAAACGAGGGTTGTCATCGGAGGTACCTCTCAAGTCGAACAAGGGCCCAGCGCCGTTCGTGAGCGCGGTGTCCATTATGGAGGTGATGAGACCAGAGCCCCCATCGCATCGGCAAACGAAAAAAAGCGCGCTACCCATTCCTTTAACTCATGTATTACGCTTGAATGCTTTAAATAAAGCCTGGGGCATGAGATTTCAGCATGAGCGTTGCGAATTCATTCCGTTGCGGAGAAGACGCATGACGGCACGCCACCTGCCCTCGACCATCACCATGCAGTGCTTCGAGGCGGCTGCACGGCATATGAGTTTCACTCGTGCCGCCGACGAGCTGAGCATTACCCAGAGCGCCATCAGCAAGCAAGTGGCGCAACTCGAAGCGTACCTGCAGCACAAGCTATTCCGGCGTGTGCGCCGCACCCTGGTGCTGACGCCGGAGGGCGCGCTGTACCTTACTGAAGTACGCAAGATTCTGGCACGGATCGAGATGTCAGCGAACGCGATCATGAGCTACAGCGGGCAGGGCGAAGTGCTGCGGGTGGCCTGCCTGCCGACCTTCGGGGCCCGCTGGCTGGCCCGCCAGTTGCCCGATTTCCTGAACGCCAACCCGCACATCGACCTCAGCGTTAGCGACCATGTCGAGCCCTTCGACCTGGATCAAGCAGGTATCGACGTGGCCGTCTTCCACGGGCATGGTCGCTGGCCGAAACTGGAGTGCCACAAGTTG
The DNA here is from genome assembly GCF_034479555.1 of Chromohalobacter canadensis. NCBI lineage: Bacteria > Pseudomonadati > Pseudomonadota > Gammaproteobacteria > Oceanospirillales > Halomonadaceae > Chromohalobacter > Chromohalobacter canadensis. The sequence continues at coordinate 2,263,397 of NZ_CP140151.1, forward strand.
TTCGACGAGGAGGTGGTCGCGGTCGGCGCCCCCGAATTTCTAGCTCGTCAGCAGCCGGCGAGTGCCGCAGAGCTGGCCGAGTGCCGCCTGCTGCACCTCTCCACGCGCCCTGATGCCTGGCACCGCTGGTTCGCCGGCCAGGGAATCACCACCGAGCGCAGTTACCACGGCACTCGCTTCGAGACCTTCCAGATGCTGATCCGCACGGCGATGAGCGGCGGTGGTCTTGCCCTGGTGCCGCGTTTCTTCGTCGACACCGAGCTGGCCGAAGGCCGACTGTCTCTGGCCTGGCCGCACGTCCTCAAGGGACCCGACGCCTACTACCTGGTGCACCCCGAGCATCTCGGCGAACTCGTGCGTGTGCGCCGTTTCGTCACTCATGTGCTGACGTGTGCCGAGGTGGATGCGCCAGCCGGGGCGTTGCGCTAGTGCCTGCCGCCGGCGCTTCCGGCGGCAGGCTCCACGGCTTTCAATCAGCGCTCACTTCGGCGGTTCGACGTGGCCGCCGAAACCGAAGCGCATCGCTGAGAGCAAACGATTGGCGTAGGTGCTGTCCTTGCGCGAGTTGAAACGCGCGAACAGGGCGTTGGCTAGTACCGGGGTGGAGACGCCTTGCTCGACGGCGGCGTCGATGGTCCAGCGGCCTTCGCCACTGTCGGCGACGGCGCCGGAGTAATGATCGAGCTTGGGGTCGCCGGTCAGGGCCTGGGCGGTGAGGTCGAGCAGCCAGGATGAGACCACGCTGCCGCGACGCCAGACTTCGGCTACGTCGGCGAGGTTGAGATCGAAACGTTCGTCTTCCGGAAGGTCCGGCGATGACTTGCTCTGCATCAACTCGAAGCCTTCGGCGTAGGCTTGCATCAGGCCGTACTCGATCCCGTTGTGGACCATCTTCACGTAATGCCCGGCGCCTACCGGGCCGGCATGGATATAGCCACGCTCGGCGCTGTCATGCGGGGCGTTGCGGCCATGCGTGCGCTCCAGATTACCGTGACCGGGCGCCAGGGTATCGAACAGTGGATCGAGATGAGCGAAGATCTCTTGCTCGGCGCCGACCATCATGCAGTAGCCACGCTCCAATCCCCAAACGCCGCCCGAGGTGCCCACGTCCACGTAATGGATGCCCGTGAGCGCCAGCGCCTTGGCGCGGCGAATGTCGTCCTTGTAGAAGGTATTACCGCCGTCGATGATGATGTCGCCGGCGTCCATCCGCTCGGCCAAGGCATTGACCGTTTCCTCGGTGGGGTCGCCGGCAGGCAGCATGACCCACACCACGCGTGGCGTTTCCAGTTGATCCACCAGCGTCGCCAAGGAGTCCGCCGGGGCGGCACCGTCCTCGATCAACGCCGAGGCGATGGATTGATCGCGGTCATGGGCGACGACGTCGTGGCCGCCGCGCATCAAGCGTCGGGCGATATTGCCGCCCATGCGGCCGAGTCCGATGATACCGAGTTGCATGTTCTTACCTTTCGCGATGTCGGGTAGGGAGTGGGAACGGCGGCAAGCCTACCGATACCGAGTGCATGACGCAAAGCGGGCCATGTCGCATGACACGGCCCACTCGAAACCTTACATGTGAGGTGTCAATCCCAGCTCAGGGCGCCGCCGACCTGGTATTCCGTGACGCGCGTCTCGAAGAAGTTCTTCTCCTTGCGCAGGTCGATGATCTCGCTCATCCACGGGAAGGGGTTCTCCGCGCCGGGATACTGCTCCTTCAGGCCGATCTGCGCCAGGCGGCGGTTGCAGATGAAGTGCAGGTACTCCTCCATGATCGCGGCGTTCATGCCCAGCACGCCACGCGGCATGGAATCGCGCGCATAGGCGATTTCCAGTTCGGTGCCCTCGATGATCATCTGGGTGACCTCGTCCTGGAATTCGGGCGTCCAAAGGTGCGGATTCTCGATCTTGATCTGATTGATCATGTCGACGCCGAAGTTCAGGTGCATGGACTCGTCGCGGAGGATGTACTGGAACTGCTCGGCGACGCCGGTCATCTTGTTGCGCCGGCCCATGGAGAGGATCTGACTGAAGCCGCAATAGAAGAAGATGCCTTCCGTCACGCAGTAGAAGGCGATCAGATTGCGCAATAGCTCCTGATCGGTTTCCGGCGTGCCGGTGTGGAAGTCCGGACGCGCCAGAGACTGGGTGTGCTTGAGGCTCCACGCCGATTTGGCGGCGACCGAGGGCACCTCGCGATACATGTTGAAGACCTCGCCTTCATCCATGCCCAGCGATTCCACGCAGTACTGGTAAGCGTGAGTGTGAATCGCTTCCTCGAAAGCTTGGCGCAGCAGGTACTGGCGGCATTCGGGATTGGTGATCAGGCGATAAAGCGCCAGCACCAGGTTGTTGGCGACCAGCGAGTCGGCGGTCGAGAAATACCCCAGACTGCGCTCGACGATGCGACGCTCGTCCTCGGTCAGGCCGTCATTGCTTTTCCACAGCGCAATGTCGGCGTTCATGTTCACTTCCTGAGGCATCCAGTGATTGGCGCTGCCGTCCAGGTACTTCTGCCACGCCCACTCATACTTGAAGGGAACCAACTGGTTGAGGTCGGCGCGTGCATTGATCATCTTCTTGTCGTCGACCTCGATACGCGCCGCGCCCATTTCCAGCTCTTCCAGGCCGGCGGCGACATCAAGCTCGTCCAGGGACTTGCGGGCGCGCGCTAGCCGGTCTTCATCGGCCACCTGGTAGCGTGACGCGCTTTCGCGCACCTGCTCGGGTTCCGGTGCCGCGGGTTGCGCTGTCGGCTTGGCGGCCGGCGCGGGCTTTTGAGGCTCGGCGGCGGCACTCTCGCCATCAACCGTGTCTTCGTGAAAATCGTCCCAATTCAGCATGTTCTTCCTCGTTCCTCGGAGGTGGAAGATACAAGAAGGAAGCGCCTTTAGGGGCGGCAGAGGAGGGAAGCGTCATATTCTTCCCTCTTCAGCGGCGCGCAGCGCCGTCTTCCTTCTTCGTTCTTGAAGTTACTGGCAAGCCTCGCAGCCGAGCTCGTCGATATCGCCTGCCGAAGGCGCTCGCGAGCCGCTGCCACTCTTGCCGTTCAGGAAGTCGTCGATGCCGCGCGCCTCGCCGGAGGGGCCACTGGCCGCTGGGCTGGGTGCGCCGCTGGCGGCGGGCTGAGTCGACGGCGCCGCACCGCTATCGGCGTTGCCGACGGCATTGAGATTGCCACGATCGACGGTAGATTTTTCCACCGAGGTGGCGCCTAACGCGCGCAGGTAATAGGTGGTCTTGAGGCCACGGAACCAGGCCATGCGATAGGTGACGTCGAGCTTCTTGCCCGAAACGCCGGCGATGTAGAGGTTCAGCGACTGGGCCTGGTCGATCCACTTCTGGCGACGGGCGGCGGCCTCGACCAGCCACTTGGGTTCGACCTCGAAGGCACTGGCATAGCGGGCCTTGAGGTCGTCCGGCACACGGTCGATGGGCTGCACGGAGCCGTCGTAATACTTGAGGTCGTTGATCATGACCTCGTCCCACAGGCCGCGTTCCTTGAGGTCGTTGACCATGTAGGCGTTGACTACGGTGAACTCGCCGGAAAGGTTCGATTTGACGAACAGGTTCTGGTAGGTCGGCTCGATGGACTGCGTCACGCCACAGATGTTGGAGATCGTCGCGGTCGGTGCGATCGCCATGACGTTGGAGTTGCGCATTCCTTGGCTGGTGACCTTGTCGCGCAGACGCGCCCAATCTTGCGTGGTGGAGGTGTCTACCTCGATATAGTCGGCGCCGCGCTCTTCGGCCAGGTTCGCGATCGAGTCGATGGGCAATACGCCCTTGCTCCATAGCGAGCCTTCGAAGCTTTGATAGCGCCCACGCTCGGCGGCCAGATCGCTGGAGGCTTCGATGGCGTGATAGCTGATCAGCTCCATCGAGGTGTCGGAGAATTCAACGGCCTCTTGAGACGCATAGGCGATCCCACGCTTATAGAGTGCGTCCTGAAAGCCCATCAAGCCCAGCCCCACCGGGCGGTGCTTGAAGTTGGAGCGCTCTGCCTGCGGCACGGCGTAGTAGTTGATGTCGATGACGTTATCGAGCATGCGCACGGCCGTCTTGACGGTCTTCTTCAGCTTATCGCCGTCGAGTTCGCCGTCGACGATGTGCTGCGCCAGATTGACCGAGCCCAGGTTGCACACGGCGATTTCGTCCGCCGAGGTGTTGAGGGTGATCTCCGTGCACAAGTTGGAGCTATGCACGACGCCGGCATGGTTCTGCGGGCTGCGCAGGTTGCACGGGTCCTTGAAGGTGATCCACGGATGGCCAGTTTCGAACAGCATGGACAGCATCTTGCGCCACAAGTCCTTGGCCTTGACGCGCTTGAACAGTTTGAGCTGTCCGTTGCGAGTCATTTCCTCGTACTCGGTGTAGCGCTTCTCGAAGGCGGCGCCGTACAGGTCGTGTAGGTCGGGGCAGGTGGACGGCGAGAATAGCGTCCATTCTTCGTCGTCGAAGACCCGCTTCATGAACAGGTCCGGCACCCAGTTGGCGGTGTTCATGTCGTGGGTACGGCGGCGGTCGTCGCCGGTATTCTTGCGCAGTTCGAGAAACTCCTCGACGTCGAGATGCCAGGTCTCGAGATAGGCGCAGACCGCGCCCTTGCGCTTGCCACCCTGGTTGACGGCCACGGCGGTATCGTTCACCACCTTGAGGAACGGCACCACGCCTTGCGACTTGCCGTTGGTGCCCTTGATGTAGGAGCCCAGCGCGCGCACCGGGGTCCAGTCGTTGCCCAGGCCGCCGGCCCACTTGGAGAGCATGGCGTTGTCGCGAATCGCACCGTAGATGCCATCGAGCTGATCGGGCACGGTGGTGAGATAGCACGAAGAGAGCTGGCTCTTGACGGTGCCGGCGTTGAACAGCGTCGGCGTGGAGGCCATGTAATCGAAGCTCGAGAGCAGCTCGTAGAATTCGATGGCACGCGCTTCGCGATCGTCCTCGTTGAGCGCCAGGCCCATGGCGACACGCATGAACATTACCTGCGGGAGTTCGTAGCGGATGTCGTCATGGTGCAGAAAGTAGCGGTCGTAAAGCGTCTGCAGGCCGAGGTAGGTGAACTGGGCATCGCGGGTGTGATCCAGCGCTGCACCGAGGCGCTCGAGATCGAACTCGGCAAGCTGCGGATCGAGCTGGTCGAATGCGATGCCCTTGGCGATGTAGGCCTTGAAGGCCGGCGCGTAGAGGTCGGCCATTTCCTGGTAAGTCGCTTCGTCGACAATATCCAGGAAGGAGAGTGCCTCGCGACGCAGGTTGTCCTGCAAGAGTCGCGCGGTGGCGTAGGTATAGTTGGGCTCTTTTTCGACCAAGGTGCGCGCGGTCATCGTCAGCGCTTGCGATACACCATCGATGGAAACGCCGTCATAGAGATTCTTCAGCGACGCATCGACGATCTTCTGTGGCTCGACGTTGGTGAGCCCTTCGCAGGCGTCAAACACCAGTGTCTCGACCCGGCCCAGATCCAGTGGACGCACGGTGCCATCGGCCTGCGTGACGTTGAGGCTGGGGTGCGGTTTGGCGATATCGCCGTTCTGGGGCTGACGGGCACGGGCATGTTCTTCGCGGTACAGCACATAGGCGCGGGCGACTTTCTGCTCGCCGGCGCGCATCAGGGCCAGCTCGACTTGGTCCTGGATGTCTTCGATATGCAGGGTGCCGCCATCGGGCATACGACGCAGGAAGGTGTCGACGATGCTCTGGGTCGCCTCATGGACGAAGTCACGGATGCGTGACGATGCTGCGGCGTTATCGCCCTCGGTGGCGATGAATGCCTTGGTGATCGCCACCGAGATCTTGCTGCCATCAAAGGCCGCAACATCACCGCCTCGCTTGATGACACGCAGTCGCTGCGGCGCGGTGATGTCTACTGACGCCTTGTCAGGGGAAGAAAGAGTGGTATCCATGACGCCTTCCTGTCGTTACGGTCCAAGGGAAAAGGTGTCGCCGTTCATGTCGCATCGCGAGAAGTCGAACGTTATGGCGACGATGGCCGAATTAGCCGTCTTGTCTCGGCATTTTCGTGCCTGAAGAGGCCCATTCGGGACGAGCACGCGAAATACTGTGATCCCTAGATATGGGGTAGGTCTTGATGATGAGCACAAGATAGAGCTGTTTCGCGGGGGTCGCAAGTGGATAAGTTGTGGATAGTCTGTGTCTCTCTTGGGGGCTATTCTTGCGCTCCGTCAAGAAATCTATAACTCGCTGCCACGCGACGATTTTTCAATCAGCGTGGCGATCTCTATGATGCTCGACAGCTACTCGAGAGTGAATTCGGGTATCATCGCTTGCTATCCGCTATGGTAGGGAGTGGCGGCATGCACCCCTTTGTCGCACCGCTTATTCCGGCGGAGTCTCTCTGGATAGCGTGAAGAATACAAAATAAAGACGAACGGAACTCGCACGACAAGGCCGAAGGTAGGCAGGGCTTCATGGCATTAATGTAAAGGGATGGATGACAGCTTGGACAGCAGCAGACATCACGATCACGTCCTGATCATAGAGGACGACGAGCGGCTGGCGCATCTGACGCGGGAGTACCTCGAGGCGAATGAATTCCAGGTCGATCTGGAATACGACGGTGCACGTGCCGTGGAGCGTATTCTCGACGAGCAGCCGGATATGGTCATTCTCGACCTCATGTTGCCCGGCGAGGATGGTCTTTCCATTTGTCGACGCGTGCGTGCCCACTATGCCGGCCCCATTCTCATGTTGACCGCGCGTACCGACGACATGGACCAGGTGCTGGGGCTCGAAATGGGTGCCGACGACTATGTGCCCAAGCCGGTGCAGCCGCGCGTGCTACTGGCGCGCATGCGCGCCCTGTTGCGTCGTGCCGATGCTCTGGACGCCGCCAGCGGTGCTACCCGGCTGAACTTCGGCGACCTGCTCATCGATAGCGCCACGCGCGAAGCCTGGCTCAACGACGAGCGCATCGACTTGACCAGTGCCGAGTTCGACCTGTTGTGGCTGTTGGCCGGCAATGCCGGCCGTGTGCTGACCCGCGAGGAAATCTTTTCGCAGCTGCGGGGCATCAAGTATGACGGCCAGGATCGCTCGATCGATGTGCGGGTCTCGCGTATTCGGCCCAAGATCGGCGACGATCCCAACCAACCGCACCGGATCAAGACCGTGCGCAGTAAAGGGTATCTGTTCGTCAAGGATAGCTAACGTTGATGCGGCGAACCCTGTCGGACAGCACTTTCCTGCGCGTTTACGCCTTGTTGTTGCTGGCGTTGGTGCTGACATTCGGACTCGCATTGCTGGGGTACCTGGCGGTCGATCAGGTGCGCCAGGAGAATTACCGCGAACGCCTGGCGAGTGGCCCGATGCAGGTGCTTGCGCATCTGGCCGCCGAGCAACCGGCCGACGAGCGCGACGAATGGCTGGCATCGATGTCATCGACATTGGGCGTTCCCATGACGTTGCATTCCATCGATGACGTCTCGCTGAGTTATTTCGACCGATCGAGGCTCAACGAAGGACGTCCGCTGGTCGAGCGTCATGACGCGGCATGGTCGGTGCTGCGGCGTCTGCCGGATACATCTTGGCTGTTGGAAGTGCGTGTCGGTGGGCTCAAGGAGATGCAGTTACGCGGTGCGACCGAGGCGCTGCGAACGTGGCTCAGTGGCGTCTCGGAAGATGAGAGCGCCGAGCGTCTGGCTCGCCTTCAGCGTGTCTTCAAGATCCCGCTGGAGGTCTCGCCGACGCCCCCCACGGGTGTCGATCCTATCCAGCAGTCGCGCCTTGAGGGCGGGGAAGTCGTCGTGCGTCTCGAGCCAGGACTCGGCGTGTTGTATGTGCATGCGCGGCTGGGGGCGGATCGCTGGCTCAATATCGGCCCCATCCCGTCCTTCGAACCGATGCCTATCTCGTTGGCACTGGTCCTGTTGGGCATCATGTTGCTGGTGCTGGCGGGGACCATCTACTTCGTGGTGCGCGGTGTCGAGGGGCGTGTGGAGCGCCTTGAGCGTGCTGCCACACGCATCGCCGGGGGTAACCTGGATACCCGCGTCAAGGTCGAGAGCAACGACTTTCTCGGGCGGCTGGGGATGGCCTTCAACGGCATGGCAGCGCAGGTGTAATCGTTGTTGCGTACGCAGCAGGAAATGATCCGCGCCGTCTCTCATGAATTGCGCACTCCGGTAGCACGTATCCGTTTCGCGGTGCAGATGGTCGAAGACATGACCGAAGAACCCGTGGTGCGGCGCCAGTTGCAGGACATCGATGGGGATATCGAAGAGCTCGATCAACTCGTTGACGAGATTCTGACCTACGCCCGTCTGGGGAGTGACAGCGCCCAGGGCATCCAGCTCGCCACCGAGACCACCGACTGTCGTGCCATGGCCCATCGCGTGGTCGATACCTTGGCGCCGCTGCACGCGCATTTGCGCTTGGAGGTCTTGGAAGGCGAGGGTGTCGATGTCGAGGCCGATCCGCGTTATCTGCAGCGTGCGCTTTCCAATCTCGTGGCCAACGCCTGTCGCCATGCGGAAGGGCATATCCATGTGAGCGTAACGCGGGAAGCACGGGCCGTGCGGCTGGATGTCGAAGACGATGGCGCGGGGGTTCCCGAAGCCGACCGCTTGTTGATCTTCAAACCCTTCGCGCGTCTCGACGACAGTCGAACGCGGCGCTCAGGCGGTTATGGCTTGGGGCTCTCCATCGTACAGAAAATCATGGCCTGGCATGGCGGCAGCGTCGTGGTCGAACGCAGCCAACGGCTCGGCGGGGCGCGCTTCAGCCTGTTGCTGCCGACGCCGGATATGCTGCAGGGCGAGCCACGCCACGCGTGGGGACGCCGCATAGGCGATGCGTGACCGCTATCGCATTTGGCAGACTTGCATGCCGCAAGCGCTGGCGTGAAAGCGTGGCGACGAGAAGTGTCTACGCCGGCTTGATCCCCTCGAGTACCGAGAAGGAGGTCTCGCGCGCGGTGCGCAGGAAGTCCTCCATCCACGGCTCGTCACGGCTCTCCTCGCGAATCGCTGCGAACAGCGTGCTCCACACTCCCTGCTCGCCGAGATGCAGGGCGCGCACATAACCGCGCTCCAGGTACTCGGTGAGCGCCCAGTTGGGAAGTGCGCAGACCCCCCGGCCGCTGGCCACCAACTGCATCATCATGATCGTCAACTCGGCGGTGCGCACTTCGGCGGGCGTGAAACCCGCCGGGGTCAGGAACTGAGTGAAAACATCGAGGCGTGTGTGCTCCACCGGATAGGTGATCAATGTTTCGTGCGCCAGCTCTTCGGGGGTCACCCAGTCGCGGCGTGCCAGGGTGTGCTGCTTGCCCACCGCAAGTAGTCCTTCGTAGCGAAACAACGGCTCGTAATGAATGCCGGCCAACGGCTGGGGGTCGGCGGTGATCACCAAATCCAGCGACTCCCGCGCCAGCGACGGCAAGGCATCGAAACTGTAGCCGCTGGGAATGTCGACCTCGACTTCCGGCCAGTGATCGCGAAAGTGATCGATAGTCGGCATTAACCATTGAAAGCAGCTATGGCATTCGATGGCCATGTGCAAGCGCCCTTGTTCATGGCCGGCCAGGCGTGCCAGGTCGCGTTCCGCCATGCGGATCTGTGGCAGGATCTGTTCGGCCAGTGCGAGCAGGCGCTCGCCCGCCCGCGAAAAGGTGACCGGGCGCGTCTTGCGCTGAAACAGGGGGGTGTCCAGGCGCTCCTCGAGATCCTTGATCTGATGCGAGAGCGCCGATTGGGTGAGATGCACCCGTTCGGCGGCCTCGACGAGCGAGCCGGCGTCACGTAGTGCGATCAAGGTGCGGAGATGGCGAAGCTCGAGCATGATATATGAGAGCCGTTCATTTTGATGATTAGTTAATTTAGTTTGATTCACGCACTGCCGCCAGCGAGACTGCCTGCCAGCACATCACGGCGTCGCCGTGACCAAGAAGTCACTTATTACTGAAAGTCACTCATTCTAGCCGCATACCGCAAGAGGAAACACGATGGCGCTGGCACACATTCTGGGTTATCCGCGCATTGGCGCGAACCGTGAGTTGAAAAAGGCCGTCGAGGCCTACTGGAAAGGCGATATCGATCAGGCCACGCTCGAGGAGAGCGGCAAGGCGCTGCGTGCCGCGCATTGGCAAGCCAGCCGCGATGCGGGGCTCGATCTCGTGACCGTGGGCGACTTCGCTTTCTACGATCAGGTGCTCAACGTCAGCGCGCTGCTGGGTGCGGTGCCGCCGCGTTTCGGGGCCGTCGAAGGCGAGGTCGATCTTGATACGACGTTCCGCATGGCGCGTGGCCGAGCGCCTTCCGGCGAGCCAGCGGCGGCTTGTGAGATGACCAAGTATTTCGACACCAACTACCACTACCTGGTCCCCGAGCTGCATACCGATCAACGCTTCCGGGTGGCCTCTACGCGGTTGTTCGATGAAGTCGCCGAAGCCCAGGCCGAGGGGCATCCGGTCAAGGTGGCGTTATTGGGACCCATCAGTTGGTTGTGGCTGGCCAAGGAAAAAAGCGAAGGGCTCGACCGTCTGACCCTGCTCGATTCGCTGCTGCCGGTGTATGGCGAGGTCCTAGAGCGTTTGGCGGCGCAGGGCGTCGAATGGGTGCAACTCGATGAGCCGGCCCTGGTGCAGGACCTGCCCCGCGACTGGCGCCAGGCCTTCGAGGCCGCCTATAACAAGCTGCAATCCGCACGGGTCAAGCTGCTGGTGGCGACCTATTTTGGCGCCCTGGGCGACAACTTGGGCCTGGCCGCCGGATTGCCGGTTGCCGGACTGCACATCGATACGGTACGTGCGCCCGAACAGCTCGACGCCGTACTCGACCGTCTCCCCACCTATAAGGTGCTATCCATCGGCGCCATCGACGGGCGCAACATATGGCGCGCCGATCTGGCGGCACTGCGCGAGCGCTTGCAAGTGGCCCGCGCGCGCCTCGGTGAGCGCCTGTGGGTCTCGGCGTCTTGCTCGCTGTTGCACGTGCCGGTGGATCTCGAGGCGGAAACCGACCTCGATACCGAGCTCAAGAGCTGGCTGGCCTTCGCGCGGCAAAAGCTCGATGAAATCGTCACGCTGTCGCATTTGCTAGATGGTCGCGCCACACCGGAAGATACCGCGCGATTGGACGCCGCGACGGCGGCCCTGGAGGCACGCCGCAACTCCCCGCGCATTCACAAGCCTGCCGTGGGTGAACGGTTGTCTGGCGTCTCCGCCACCGACGCCGAGCGCCCGAGCCCTTACGGTGCACGTGCCAAGGCTCAGCTTCGTCATCTTGACCTGCCGTTGTTTCCGACCACCACGATCGGCTCGTTCCCGCAGACGCAGGACATCCGCGCCGCGCGCCGCGCCTTCAAGAATGGCGAATTGGACCGTGATGCCTACGAGGCCCGCATGCGCGAGGAGATCGCCCACGCTGTCGAGCGTCAGGAAGCACTGGATATCGATGTGCCGGTCCACGGCGAGCCCGAGCGTAACGACATGGTCGAGTATTTCGGCGAACTGCTGGATGGTTTTGCCTTCACACGCTTCGGCTGGGTGCAAAGTTACGGCTCGCGCTGCGTGAAACCGCCGGTAATCTTCGGTGATGTGAGTCGCCCGGGGCCGATGACGGTGCGCTGGAGCGAGTACGCGCAATCGCTCACCGACAAGCCCATGAAAGGCATGCTCACCGGCCCGGTGACGATCTTGCAGTGGTCCTTCGTGCGCGATGACCAGCCGCGCGATGCGACCTGTCGTCAGATTGCCTTGTCCCTGCGTGACGAAGTCGCCGATCTCGAAGCGGCGGGTATCAAGATCATCCAGATCGACGAGCCGGCACTGCGCGAAGGCCTACCGCTGCGTCAGGGCGAGTGGCAACGCTACCTCGACTGGGCGGTGGAAAGCTTCAAGTTGAGCGCGGCCGTCGCTCGCGACGAGACGCAGATCCACACGCACATGTGCTACTCGGAGTTCAACGACATCATCGCGGCGATTGCGGCGCTGGATGCCGACGTCATCACCATCGAGACGTCGCGTTCCGACATGGAGCTGCTCGACGCCTTCCAGGACTTCGCCTATCCCAACGAGATCGGCCCGGGCGTGTATGACATTCACTCGCCGAACATTCCCGAGGTGAAATGGATGGTGCAGTTGATGGAAAAAGCCGCCGAGAAGATCCCCGCCGAGCGGCTCTGGGTCAATCCAGACTGCGGTCTGAAGACACGCGGTTGGGCGGAGGTCGAGCCGGCATTGGCCAACATGGTCGATGCGGCCAAGGAGTTGCGTCGCCGCCACGGGTAAACCTCCCGCGTTGACGCCATGAACGCGCCGCCGAGCTACCGCTCGGCGGCGCGTTTCTTATGGTACCGGCGTTTCTCATGTCATGAGGACTGGTATGCTATCGGCCTTCATTGATTGATCGATATTGCATGCAACATGCCCCGCTGAAGTGGGGCGGGTCCTGACCAGCAAGGAGAAGCTGAATGTTCCCCACAATGTCTCGGCGTGCGCGGCACGTCTTGTCGGGTGTGGTATGCGTTGCCGTGTTGGGCGGCTGCGCGAGTACCGAGAAGCCGCCACAGGTGAGCGATGCCTCGGGGAGTGATTTCACACCGCCGCCGCGTCTCGATGCACCGGATGAGAACGAGGACGCTCCCAAGTCGCCGCTGCTGCCGAGCGCCTTCTTTGCCGATGGCGCGGAGGCATTCGTGTCCTGGCGTTGCACACCGGCACAGGATCTCATCTCGGCCTCGCCCGGAGACAACCTGCGGTTGTGGTCGGCGCAGGGGTACTATGGGCTCGAGCGTAGCGTGGTCGCGGAGGGCAAGCGCTATCGGAAAGGTACCCTGACGTTCGCCCAGCAGGGCGACGAGGCGCACGTCGAAAGCGACAATGGCCAGCTCGCCTGTCAACAAGAGACTCGTCGCGATGCGATCACGCGCGCCGATGCCCCGAGAGCGATCTTCAAGGGACAGGGCAACGAACCTGGATGGACGCTCGAGCTCGATCGCGAGACGCCGCAACTGACGCTGATCACGCAATACGGTGAGCAAAAGCGCACGCTGGATTATCGGGTCACGCGGCTCGACAACGGCCACCAGGCGGCCGTGACGCTAGAGGCTGGCGATGCCGATGCTCCGGTGACCGTCGAGCTCAAGGCACGGGCTTGTTTCGACAGCATGAGTGGCAAGCCGTACCCCGTTCGGGTTCGTGTCGAACAGGGCGATCAAACGCTGGTGGGCTGTGGCCAGGGCGTGGAACGTAACGGCTGAATGTCGGTCAACCTCGCCAGCCAAGAAAGCGGGGAGGTAGAAGAATTCGTTTTTGTAGAACGGTTCATGGGCTTTTTTGCGTTTTTCTTTTCAAAAAGGGCAACGAATAATAGCGCTATTCGCATTATTTGCTCTGAAACCAATGAAAGGACTTTCGCATGGCCGTTCGCAATATCTTGTTGGTGACCGCTTCCATCCTTGGTGAAAATGGCCAGTCACGTGCGCTGGCGACGCATTTCAAAGCGCAGCTCGGCGCGCGCGACGATATCCAACTCACCGAGCGCGATGTCGTGTCCCTCGACCTTCCGCATCTCGATGGCGCTGAAATGGCCAGTTGGATGACCGCTCCCGACGAGCGTGATGCGGCCCAGCATGAGCTGGCGGCGCGTTCCGAGACGTTGATCGAGGAAGTGCTGGCGCATGATCTGATCGTGTTGGCAGTACCGCTTTACAACCTCGGCATTCCGAGCCAGCTCAAGGCGTGGTTCGACCGTATCCTGCGGGCCGGCAAGACGTTCAAGTATACGGAAAATGGTCCGGTAGGCTTGATCGAAGGCAAGCGCGCACTGGTGCTCGCGGCACGCGGCGGCCAGTATGCTGGTACTGCGATGGATACTCAGACCGGCCATGTCAGCAGCCTGCTGGGCTTGATCGGCATTCGCGACATCGACTGGATCTACGCGGAAGGTCTCAACATGGGCGAGGGGGTACGTGACCAGGCCATGGGTGAAGCGCGTCAGGCGGTGGAGAATTACACGGCGGAGCGCCTCTGACACAGACAGCGGCACACGGTAGAAAGGCGAAGGCGGCTCACGATGAGCCGCCTTCTTCGTACTAGAGCGAGGCCCCCGGCGTGAGGCACCGCGCCTGACGGTCATCCAGCGGCAGGCAGGCGCTGGCTTGCGGAGCGATCAGGCGTTGAAAAAGTGCGGCGAAGGCTGTTCTGTCGGGACGCGCGCCTGCGATACGTTCGCTGTCGATGGGGTGCCAATCATCGCCGCGGCGCTCGGCCAGCGTGAAGTTGAACATGTGATAGCCGGGCGTGCCCAGACGCAGGTCGGTTGCGATCAGTTGGGTCGAACCGTGGTGTTTCTCGGTGCGATAGCGCAGAAAAGGACCGGCGAACCACGCAAGACGCTGCCCGGCCGCCGTTTCCAACGCGGCATCCTGCCATTCGCCGCCACGTGGCAGCTGGGTCAGCGCCATCGGCGTTTGGCCATCGAAGAGGCTGATGACGCCTTCGTAGTAGGCGTCGTCCTGGACGACCGTGACGCGCCACAGCAAGGCGTTGAAGGGCGTTGGCTGGACCAGGCGCGGGGCGTTTTCGAGCCCTTGATTGGCCAGGCTCGGGCCTATGCGTGCGTTCACTGTATTCTGTGCTGCGACTGCGAACGTCAGATAAAAACAAGCGAGCGTCAGTCCCCAGCCCAGCAGGCGCGGCGAGTAGCCCTTGATCAAGGCGGCGACCACGCCCACCAGCAACGGCAGCGTAAACAGCGGATCGATGATGAAAATGCTGTGCCAACTCACTGGTGGTGTCGTCATTGGCCACCAGAGCTGTGTGCCATAGGTGGTGAAGGCGTCCAGCAGGGGGTGCGTCAGCAGGCAGCCGCCAAACAGTAGACCCCAGCGCCATGTGCCGATAGGCGGCGAGACTTGACGCCAACGTTCGCCTGCTCGAGCCAGCCCGGTCAGTAGGACGGCGAGGGCGCCGAGTACCCACAGGGAATGGCTGAACCCGCGATGATAGGTGTACTCGGCGACGGCATCGCCATAGTCGATGACTACGTCGAGATCGGGCAATGTGCCGAGCACGGCGCCAGCGATGACGGCCTTGCGGCCTAGACGGCGGCCCAGCACGGAACCGCCGATGGCGGCACCGAGGCAGGCCTGCGTCAGTGAATCCATGCGCTGTGATCTCCCCTTGCGGCGGCGTGTTTCCGATGGTCGTTCATTCGGTGTCCAGCCACGGTGGCTGTTGTGCTCGTACCCGTTGCTGGGTCGGGCAATCTTCGCGATGGGCTCCCGGTAGATAGCCGGTACTCATCAGAAATTCGTTGACGATTTCGGGACCGGTGAAACGGAAAGTGCGTTTGAACAATCGCACCCACTCGTCCAGCGTGCGTGGATGGTGCGCATCGAGCCAGGCAGCGAAGCTACCGTGAGACTCCTGCAGGGCGAGCACGACGTTGGCATTGTGAATCGCGGCATCGACCTTGCGTCGATTGCGGATGATACCTGCATCCGCGAGCAGACGCGCCCTTTGCGTGTCGTCGTAAGCGGCGACGCGTGCCACGGAAAAATCATCGAAGGCCGCCGAAAACGCCTCGCGCTTCTTGAGAACGGTCAGCCAGGAAAGGCCAGCCTGGTTGATCTCGAGGATCAGGCGCTCGAAGAGTCGATCATCGTCGCGCACGGGAAACCCATACTCGTGATCATGGTAGGGGCCATGAAAGGGATGACCGGGGGCATGGTCGCAATACATGCTCATGGGGTACCTCGCGGAATCGTTGACGAATCGCCACGCCGGGGATGAATTCGCTGTGACCGGTGGGCTGGTTTACCATAGACATTTAGCCTGCATAACATCATGAGGAGCTTACCATGCAGTACCTACACACGATGGTCCGTGTCGCCGATCTCGACGCCTCGCTGCGCTTTTACTGTGACCTGCTGGGCCTCAAGGAAGTGCGGCGCAAGGAGAACGAAAAAGGCCGCTTCACGCTAGTATTCCTCGCCGCGCCGGAGGACGAGGAGCGTTCGCGCGAGCAAAAGGCTCCGGAGGTCGAGCTCACCTACAACTGGGACCCGGAGACTTATACCGGCGGTCGCAACTTCGGTCACCTGGCGTATCGTGTCGACGACATCTACGCGCTTTGCCAATACTTGATGGACAACGGCGTGACCATCAATCGCCCGCCGCGCGACGGCCACATGGCCTTCGTCCGTTCGCCGGACGGCATCTCCGTGGAGTTGTTGCAAAAGGGTGATGCGCTGCCGGCCCAGGAACCGTGGGCATCGATGGAGAATACTGGCAGCTGGTAAGCCGCCACATGCTGCGCCCCATTCCCGCGATGGACGATGAATGGGGTGCGGCTATCGTTGGAGGTGAACGATCCCCTTGAGCTGGAAAGGATGCCAAACATGTCACGAGACGTGACTCTCTCCTCGGCGTTACGCGATGCATTTCGCCGTGAAGCCGACACGCTCGACGGCATCGATCGCGATGTCTACCTCGCCAATCGACGTGACCCGCTGGAACCGATCATCGGGTTGGGCCCCCGCGACGCACCGGTGGGCTTTTTCGGCCGCGACCCCGGCCGTCAGGAGGTCGCGCATGGCGCGCCCTTCGTGGGTAGCGGTGGTCAGAAAGTGCGTGCCGGGCTATATGAACATCTGCACGGGGAGGCGTTACCCGATTTCGAGGCCTCGCTCGCCGTGGGGCAGCATTATTTTTGGGCCAATACCGTGCCCTACAAGCCGGTCGGCAACAAGGCGTGGTCGATGGCGGTCAAGAAGCGCTTCCAGCCCTTGATGGCGGAGCTGTTGATCGGCCACTGGCGAGGTCGCACGTTGATCACGTTGGGACGCGAGGCTTTTTTGTGGTTCGCCATTGGCCAGTCGCGCGAGATCAAGCGTGAACTGGAGGCGTTCTGGGCTCGCGAGGATCGCTTCGAGGCGCTGCATACCACTATATTGTCGCTCCCCGACGGACGTAGTGCCGAGTTCCAACTGGCGCCGCTGCCGCACCCTTCCCCCCTCAACCAAACGTGGTACAAGCGCTTTCCGGCCTTGCTGGATGCGCGCCTCGCTGCACTGGAGCGCGTCCGCTGAGTGGTGTGAGGCGCCGAATTAGTCGGGGTGCATTGCCAAGCGCCCGCTGCCCATGAACATGATCGCCAGGGCGCCGCATAGAAACATGCCCTGGAGCTCTAGCGTCCAGCCGCCTTGTGCATTGAGTGTCAGCAACTCGTCGTGATGGACGAGAATAAACGCTACCAGCATGTTGCCAACCATTAACAAGCCGCCGATACGCGCTTGCCAGCCCAAGATGGCCATCAACGGCGCGACGATCTCGCCGATCAGCACGCCATACGCCAAAAAGACCGGTAACCCCATGGCATCGAGCATATTGCCGATGCTGGTGATGCTGGCGGGCGACAACAGCTTGTCGATGCCGTGCAGTAGAATTAGCCCGCCCACGGCCAGGCGTAGAATCAGTTTTCCCAAGTCGTCATGATGCAGCAATCGTTGCATGGAGGTCGGTATCCTTCAGCGTTAGAAACCGGCATCTAGCCGGGCAAGGCGTGTGAACTTTCGCATGTTCGTGCATCGCCCACCAGTAATGCCACCGCTTAACATTTCCTTACGTTTTACTAGCACTTTGGCGTGTATTGGCTAAGCTTTCTTAGCAAATGTCGCTGGAAGCGGACCCTTGCAGATATTGGCACCGATACTGGCGGAGTTAAGGCCGTCATCCGGTGGAGTCAAATAACGATCCTTGCCCTGAGATCCACCGTAAAGGGGGCGGAGGCGAGGACGCTACGTTGCGAATCACGCAACGGTACGCGGGTAGAAAGGGATATCCAACATGACTTCAAGGGCCTTGCAACGGCTCTGGGGATGGTCGTGCAGTGCGCCGGGGGCGCTGCCGCTGGAGCACCGACGTAGCTACGAGGTGGTGGCACAGACTTTCGTGCTTGCAAGCCTGGGGCACTTACTGTTTGCGTGCGTGTTGATCGGTCTTCAGATCCCATTGCTGATCGTCTTGAATCTCGCCTGCGTGGCGACCAATACCGCAGCATTGATGTTGCACCGACGCTTGCAACTGCATCGGGCGATGACCGTCAAGCTGTCCGCCACCCTGCTTTTGATCACGTCTAGCGTGTGGCTGATCGGCCCCGATGCCGGCTTCGAATATTACTTTTTCCTGCTGCTTTGCGAGATGTTAATCAGCGACATGGCGGCGCGTTACAAGATCGTGATGAGTGCTACGGTCGGCAGCGTGGCGCTGGCTACCTTGCTGATGGCCCCACATTCCACCCCCTGGATGCTGGAAGCCGAGGCGTTTCGCGAGGACATTCGCCTGACCAATCTGGTCATGGTCTTCCTGATCCTGGGGCTGATCCTGTGGCGGCTGCATGCCATTACCGAACGTTGCGAGCACCATTTCCGTCGTGACGCCACCCATGATTACCTCACCACGGTGCTCAACCGGCGTGCCATCTTTCACGAAGCCGACATGCTGTGGCAACAGGGGCGAGATTTCACGCTATTGCTGCTCGATGCCGACCACTTCAAGCAAGTCAATGACACCCATGGCCACACCGCAGGCGACGAAGTCTTGCGTCATCTGGCGTATATAGTGCGGGCTGCCTTGCGCGAAGGTGACCGCCTCGGGCGCGTCGGTGGTGAGGAGTTCCTGATCGTATTGCCCGACAGCACGCGGGGCGAGGTGCTCTCGGTCGCAACGCGCATTCGTCGATGTCTGGCGGATCAGCCGTGTCGGATGGAAGCGTTGACTCTCTCTGTGACGTTTTCCATGGGCATGGCCACGGCCCAGGAAGCCACTTCATTGCAAACGCTCATCGACATGGCTGATCGCCGCTTGTATCGCGCCAAGTCCGCAGGACGCGATCAGCTGGTCATGCGTGACCTGGAAATCATCGGGCCGGCGGCGATGTCGTGACATGTTCGGACATACTATGCAGATATCGTTTCATCTAATACGGATACCCTAGCGCAACGAAGCGACAACATGGCATTTTGCTTATTTGGCGTTTGACGAATTTCATGCTGCAAAGCGGCTAAATTCATACACGAATCGTCCTTTTGATGCGCTGAATATGGCTAACCTTGCTAGGGAATCGATGCAGGGGAAGGCCCGTCGCATGACGTGGTCTAACGCAATAAAAAGGGATTCGTTCATCATGCCGCTACGTACCTATCGCCTCTGGGGAGGCCGAGGTGCATCGTTGCCTCCGTATTGCCCCCTGTCGCCGGAATATCGTCGCTATTTCGATACCTTTGCCCACCTGTACGCCATGGCGTTGGTAGCCTATGCCGGTTTGATGCTACCGCTGTTCGTCTGGCTAGGACGTCCCGGTCCGATATTGATCGTCCTATTCAGCGTCTTGATGACGCTCGGTGCCCGAGGGCTGCATCATCGGGGGTACATGGCCTGGGGCGCGACCTTGCTGTGGATCATGATGTTACTGCTGATTGGCGAGTCGATTCGCCTCTACGGCGCCGGCGTCGGCTTTGAATTCTACGTGGGCCTGGCACTGCTGGTGTTGCACATCAGCGCGATTCCGCGCAGCTACAAGATCGTGTTGTCGCTGTTGCTGCTGGGCGTGGTCGGCGCATTGTTGATGAGTATGCACCAGGGGGCGCCCGCGGTTGAGTTGTCACCGGCGGTGGCGACATGGCTGTTATGGGTCAATCTAGTGCTGACGGGGGCGCTGTTCGCCGGTGTGCTGATGGGGCTGGAAGGCGTCACCGAGCGGCTCGAGCGTGCGTATCGCCGTGAAGCGTTGCACGACATGCTGACCGGTGCTCTCAATCGTCGCGCGATCATCGCCATTGCCGAGCGTTGGCAGCGCTCCAAGCGACCCTTTGCGATCGTGTTACTGGATGTCGATCATTTCAAGCGGTTCAACGATCTGCATGGGCACGCCACGGGCGACGCGGCGCTCTGCCATCTCGTAAATTGCCTGCGCCAGGGGTTGCGCGATGGTGACATGCTGGGGCGTTACGGCGGTGAGGAATTCATGTTGCTGCTTCCGGGAACGTCGCGTGTCGACGCCCTGGCGGTCGCCGAACGCGTTGCGACTTCCGTGCGCGGTCAGCCATTGGTGCTGCCCGACAAGTCGCTCGGCATGACCGTCAGTCAAGGCCTCGCCACTCAGGACGAGGCGACGACGCTAAGCGCCATGATCGCCTTGGCCGATCGGCGGCTATATGCCGCCAAAGGCGCAGGACGCGATCGTGTCATGTCCTGGGAGGCATTCGGCACGTTGTCCCCCGTGCCGGCCCGATGTGTCGTCGAAGGTGCCGAGGCGTGCCCGTTCGAACCGCCTCGGCGACATGACGATTCAGTGGTGAAAGCGTGAAGCGAGGCGCTCGAGGCTGCGCTGAAGCCAAGCGGCCATGCGGTTGGCTAATGAGGTACACAATACCCAGGGCAGCGACAACAGGGCGATGGCGAGTGCCCCCATATAGACGTCGCTGAACCAATGGCCGCCGCCGATGATGCGTGGCGCGCTCAAGGCGACAGCCAATACGGCGCTGACGAGGCCGACGCGACGTCCCGCGAAATGCCACATGAACGCTGTAAAGGTCATCAGCATCAGGCCATGATCGCCGGGAAAGCTGTTGCCTGAGCGATCCTTAGTGGCGAAGCTCACCTCCTGCGACAACAGGTGGATTCCGCTGTGCGTCAGGGTCGGACTGGGGTGTCCGTAGGTCACCAGTTTATTGACCAGTAAGCTTAATAATCCAGCAGTGACTAGCATGCTCACGCCGATGGCGCTCCAGCGTTTCAGGCGTTCGGGACGTGTGTCCAGGCGCATGGCCCATGCGAAAACGGCGGCCAGGGCCAGGAAGCTGGCGATATCGAAATCACGGTTGTTGAGCACGGCGACCAGTGTCGTCCAAAGCGGATGATCGGTGATCGACAGTGTCTGATTGAAGAACCAGAAAATGTCGTCATCGAGGGTCGACCAGAAGGGGAAATGAGGCAGCCACCAACTGAGGAGCAAGGCCAACCCCAGTATGTTGTAGCAAGCGATGCGGGTGATTTTCATGGACGTGAAAGCAGGGTGGATGAACCTTGGATTCTAACGCTTCGTTATCATTGTGAACAGCGTTTGATAACTTGAGGTTCAGCCGTTCATCCCGATAGCGACCCCTTGGCGGGCAGAGATGTCGTCCTGCATGACGGGTGTTAGACCGTCAAGAAACGCCTGCAACTCGGTACGGCGTCGCAGGGCGGTGAAGCGCCTGGCGGCTTCGTCGTCACGTCCACGCATCTGATTGAGCCACTGCTTGAGCAGCGAGACGACGATCTTTTCCGGCAGGTGCATGCGCATACGCTGGGCATAGGCCGCCAGCACCTCGGCACGCGCCGCCCAGGGTGTCTCCGGCAAGTGCTCGCCGGTACGCTGCCAATGCTTGATGCGCCGCGCAAGCCAGGGGTCGGCAAGCATGCCGCGTCCCAGCATCACATCCGTGCAGCCCGATAGCGTACGGGCCTTCCAATAATCTTCCAGTGTCCAGATATCGCCGTTGGCGATCACCGGAATCGCGAGTCGGGCGCGAATCCGTCCGATCCATTCCCAATGCGCCGGTGGTCGATACCCTTCGCGGCGGGTGCGGGCATGCACCACCAGGTGTGCCGCGCCTCCGGCTTCGGCGGCCTCGGCACAGGCGAGTGCCACTTGCTTGTCGTCAAATCCCAGGCGGATCTTGGCGGTCACGGCGATTCCCAGAGGCGCCAGCGCCTCGGCAACGGTCCGCACGACGGTATGCACGCGCTCGGGATCGCGCAACAGCGAGGCACCGCCGTCATGGCGGTTGACGGTCTTGGCTGGGCAGCCGAAGTTGAGATCGATCTGGCGAGCGCCGAGTGCCTGGGCATGTACCGCGTTCGCTGCCAGGGCACTGGGGTCGGAACCCAGGAGCTGCAGGTGAACCGGCGTACCGTTCGAGGTCGCGCACTCGGCGTGTTCGAGCTCGGGGCAGTGACGCAGGAACACACGCGCCGGTAGGCGCGTGTCGACCACGCGCACGAATTCGGTCACCGTCCAGTCGAGCGCACCATCGGCGCTCAATAAATCCCGCGTGACCACATCGATCACGCCTTCCATCGGTGCTAAGCCGATGCGACCGCTGGCCACTTGCGTCATGTCTTCGCCATCACCCTCGGTGTCCTTGCAAGATTCCCTGAGTCGAGCAGGGCATTATGGCATTCCCCCCGGACGATAAGGAAAACGCCAGGTGGAAACAGAGTGATGTGATGACCGAGTACCTAGGCTGAGGAATCGAGCCGGGTAAGCTGCCCCTTGAGGCGCGAGGTCAGCGCGCTCAGGTCGCTGTCGCGCTCTCGTGGCCAGGCGATGCTGAGCGTCACGCCGTCGGCTTCGTAATCGGCGCTTTCGATGAGGGCATCCTGCGTGGCGAGCCACTCGCGGGCAATGGCCTCGCCGGCGAAATCGATGCGTATCCGCAGCATTCTGCGCTCGATGAAGGGGCGCCGTGGCAGGCCTTCGAGCGCCTGGACGACCGCCTGCGTATAGGCGCGGACCAAGCCGCCGGTGCCTAGCTTGGTGCCGCCGAAGTAACGAATCACCACGCAGCCGACCTGCCCCAGCCCCGAGCCTTCCAGTGCCTGATACATGGGTCGCCCCGCGGTGCCCCCGGGCTCGCCGTCGTCGGAAAAGCCGATGGCGTTCTGCTCACCAGGGGCACCAGCGATATAAGCCGTGCAGTGATGGCTAGCGTTGGGATGAGCCGCCCGCGCTTGCGCCAACAATGCGTCGAAACTGGCGATATCGGGGATGAAAGCCGTCCAGATAATGAAGCGGCTTTTCTCGATTTCGATCTCGTGGTAGCGATGCTCGCCGGATGCCAGGTCGGGAATCGCGTAGCGCATCAGTGACTCGTGGCCGCGTGACGCATCACACCCATCACCAGGCCCAGCACTTGTACATCGTCGTTCTTGAGATAGATGGGCGGCATATCATCGTTGGCGGGTTGCAGGCGCACACCGGATTTCTCGATGTAAAGCCGCTTGAGCGTGACTTCTTGGTTGTTGATCTGTACCACGGCGGTTTCACCGTTCTCGGCGGACTCGAAGCGCTCGATGATGATGATGTCGCCATCGAAGATGTTGCTGTCGATCATCGAATCGCCGCGCACGCGCAAAGCGTAGGTGTTGCGTCGCACCATGCGCGACGGCACATGGATGGCCTCGTCGTCGAGGCAGGCCTCCATGGGCAGACCGGCGGCGACTACGCCCAGCAAGGGAATCTCGACGAAATCGGTGGCGTCGATCTCTTCCCAGGCGGCGTCCGATAGTGGCAGGTTTGGCAGGCGCTGCAGATAGTGCGGCGTAACGTGCGACATGACCCTCTCCCTCGGATGATCCTTCGGCATCATAGCAAGGCGGGGCGAAGCGGCAAATCCCGCTGGCAGCATGGAGTTGGTAAAGGGGCTTGGGCCACGCCCGCGCCTCGGATAGACTGCGGGCTCTCATGCATGGCTCGAGTATCGGGCCGCGACTCATCCTGAGGAATTCCGGCAGCGCATGCGCCTCACGTCCATCAAACTGGTCGGCTTCAAGTCGTTCGTCGATGCGGTCAATGTGCCGTTCGCCGGCAACATGACCGCCATCGTCGGCCCCAATGGCTGCGGCAAGTCGAACATCATCGATGCCGTGCGCTGGGTGATGGGTGAATCCTCCGCCAAGACGCTGCGCGGCGAGTCGATGACCGATGTCATCTTCAACGGTTCTACTGGACGCTCGCCGGTGGGACAGGCGTCCATCGAGCTGGTCTTCGACAACAGTGACGGGACCATGGGCGGCGCTTACGCCCAGTACGCCGAAATTTCCGTCAAGCGCCAGGTCACCCGCGACAGCCAATCCAATTATTTCTTCAATGGCCAGAAGTGCCGACGTCGCGATATTTCCGATCTCTTCCTGGGCACGGGGCTGGGGCCGCGTTCCTACGCCATCATCGGGCAGGGCATGATTTCGCGGTTGGTCGAGGCGCGCCCCGAGGAGTTGCGCTCGACACTGGAGGAAGCGGCAGGTGTTTCCAAGTACAAGGAACGCCGACGAGAAACCGAGAATCGCCTGCGCCGCACTCAGGAGAATCTCGACCGCCTCGACGACATTCGCGAAGAGCTCGACAAGCAGCTCGAGCGTCTGAAGCGTCAGGCGGATGCCGCGCGGCGCTACCAGACTCTGAAAGACGAGGAATATCGCCTCAAGGGCGAGCTGGCGTTGCTGCGCACGCGGGCGTTTCGGACCCAGCAGCAGACCCAGGAACAGCACGTCCGCGAGCTGGAAAATCAGGTCGAGCACGAAATCCTCGGCCAGCGCCAATGCGAAAGTCGTTTGGAAGAATCGCGGCTGGCGCATGATGAGGTCGCCGCCGAGCTGGAGACCCATCAGGCCCGCTTCTATGAGACCGGTGCCGAGATAGCGCGGATCGAGCAGTCCATCGAGCATGCGCGTTCGCGCGATCAGCAACTCGCCCAGGATATCGAGGACGCACGCCGCGAACTGAGCGAACTCGAACAGCTGGGGTCCCAGGACGACGAGCGTCGCGCGGCTCTGGATGAACGTCTGGAGAGCATCGCCCCCGAGCTTGAAGAGGCTCAGGAAACGCTGGAGATGCTGCAGGAATCTCTGGACGCCGCTGACGAAGACGCCGCCACCGCGCAACAAGAGTGGGAGCGTTTCAACGAAAGCGATCGTGATGTGGCGCACGGGGCCGAGCGTGCCCAGGATGACGTTCGTCGCCTCGAAAATACCATCGCCGAGCTTGATGACCAGATCGGCAAGCGTCGCCAGCAACGCCAGGAACTGCCCGATGTCGAGGCATTGCGCGGCGAGCGCGGTGAGCTGCGCGAGCAACTCGAGGCGCTGGATCTCGATCAGGAAGCGCTGGAAAGTCAACGTGAGCTCCTGCAGCAACAACGCGAGGACGCCCAGACACGCCTCGACGAAGCAGCAGCCCAGCGCGACACCCAGCGTTCGCAGCTGAGCCGCCTGCAGGGCGAGCTGGCATCGGTGGAGGCCTTGCTCGATGCCGCCTTGACCGATGACGACGCCGCCCTGGAGTCGCATCTCGCACACCACGGCCTGGCCGAGGCCCCGCGCCTGGCCGAACGGCTGGAAGTCGCCGCGCCTTGGGAGACGGTCGTAGCCTGGGCCCTGGCGCCGTGGCTCAAGGCGCGGCTCGCGACGACGGCCGTCATGGCCGAGATCGTCGCCGACGCCCCGCCTGCTGAATTGGCCTTGTTGGGGGGCGATGGCGTGGCGCCGGTTACCGGCACATTGGGGGCGCAGGTCGACGGTGCCGGGGCACTGGGCACTTGGCTCAACGGCATTCACTGCGCTGCCGATGAGGATGCCGCCTGGGCGATGCATGTGCGCTTGGCGGCGGACGAGAGCGTGATCACCCCTAGTGGGTTGTGGCTGGGCCCGGATTGGGTACGCCGGCGCGGCGAGTCGGCATCCGATGATGGCGTACTGGTTCAGCGCCGTCGACGCGAGACACTGCAGGCCGATATCGCGGCGCTCGAAGCATCGCTCGAGACGCTCGAGGAGACATTGCAGGTCACGCGTGAAGCGGTGGAGCATTCGGCGGCGGAACTCGAATCGCTGCGTCTTCAAGAGCGTGATCTTGGGCAGCGTCGGCAGCAACTGGCCTCGCGCGAGGCCGGGCTGGCGAGCCGTCTGGAACAGCTTGACGCACGCTCCCGTGAGCTTGATGACGATGTGGCGCAGCTCGTCGAGCGTCATGCCGAGCGGCGCCTGGAACTCGAGGAAACGCGTGAGCGCTGGCAGGCGGCGATGAGTGACGTGGACGCCAACAGCCAGACTCGCGAGGCATTGGAAAATCAGCGTCGCGAGGCGCGGGAAAAAGCCCAATCGCTACGCCAGCAAGTCGCGCCTGCGCGCGAGCGCCAGCAACATCTGGCGATGGAGCGTCAGCGTTTGGAGACGGAGCGCTCAGGGCTCGATCAGCAGCATGCGCGCTCGCGCGATCAGCGCGAGCGCCTGGCCGAGAAGCTCGCCATGCTCGAAGAGCAGCGCGCCACCTTGCGTGAGCCGGAAGAAGAAACTCGGGAACGGCTCGACGAATTGCTCGACCGCCGCAGTCGCGAGGAAGCGACGCTCAACGCTTCGCGCGATCGCGCGCATCAATTGGCCGAGACGTTGCGCGACACCGAGGCTGCGCGTCAGCAACACGAGCGCAATCTCGATGGTCTACGCGGCAAGCTCGAAGAAGCGCGCATGCAGGTGCAGGCCCTGACGCTGAAAGCCGATACGCAGGATGAACACCTCGAAGAGCTCGGGCACGATGTCGACGCGCTGCGTGAAGGGCTCGATCCCAACGCTACCGAATCGGCGTGGCAGACCCGGCTCGACGAGCTCGGCGACAAGATTCGACGCCTCGGCGCCATCAACCTGGCGGCCATCGAGGAGTACGACCAGCAGGCCGAGCGTCGCGACTATCTCGAGGCCCAGCATGCCGAATTGAGCGAGGCCATCGAGACCCTGGAAAAGGCGATTCGGCGTATCGACCAGGAAACGCGGACGCGTTTCAAGCAGACTTTCGATCAGGTCAATGCCGGCTTCGGCGAGCTTTTTCCCAAGGTCTTCGGCGGTGGGGCCGCATGGTTGACGCTAACCGGCGACGATTTGCTAGAGACGGGGGTAGCCATCATGGCGCGCCCGCCGGGCAAGAAAAATACCACCATTCATCTCCTCTCGGGGGGAGAAAAAGCATTGACGGCATTGTCGCTGGTATTTGCTATCTTTCAGCTAAACCCGGCGCCATTCTGTATGCTAGATGAAGTCGATGCACCGTTGGATGATGCCAACGTGGGACGTTATGCCAAGCTGGTGAAGGAAATGTCCGAGAGTGTTCAGTTCATTTACATCACACACAATAAGATTGCCATGGAAGCGGCCGAACGATTGATGGGCGTGACCATGCAGGAAGCCGGGGTATCTCGGCTGGTATCGGTAGGAATTGACGAGGCGGCGACCCTGGCGGATGCATGAACGACTTGCAGAAAATCGCCAAAAGGGTTACCAACACTATTGTGTGAGCCTCTACAGGGATATTGAAGGGTGATTGCTCTGAGCTAAGGGTACTACTTGACATTCAAAAAAAGTGGCCCTTTTTTTGTTAATCGCGCTATGCTTCTTCACGAACGAGTTTTAATCATGGCGCCAATAGCGAACAGGCAAGACGACCCATGGAACTAAGAGAGTGGCTAATCATCCTGGGGTTGGTTCTGGTAACGACCATCGTGATTGACGGTGTGCGTCGGCTCCAGCGCCAGCGCCGCGTCCCGCGCCTCGACCAGGCAGAGCATAGTCAGGTATCCGAGGGCAGGGACGCCGAGGAAGAGGATCCGGAAAAAGCGGCCCGTGAGGCTGAGGTCCGGCGGGAGTTGCCCAATGGAGGTGCGCGTGTCGTGCGCGATGCCACCTTCGATCGTAGCGAGGAGCGTGAACCGGTACGGCCGGAATCGCCCTTGCGCCAGGAGCGAATCCCCGAGGAAAAGCTCAAGCCCAGCGTGCTCAAGCGTGGCCGAGGCAGTGCCTATGAGGGCAATGCGCATCGGGATGATGATGCTCAGGAGGGCAAGCGTTCCGGCATGCAGGGCATGAAGGATGCCGTGCGTGCAGGGGCTCAGCGTATGAGCGCCTCGGCCCAGCGCTTCACGGCGTCTCGTGACCACGATGATGAGCGCGTGACTGATGAGCATCCGCATCACGAACCGACGCTTGAGTCATCATCGGCCCGAGAGCCTGCGCCCGACTCGGCACGCGCCGATGCGGCGCGTCCAGCAATGGACGAGACGCCGCGGCGTCGTCGCGAGGAAGCGCCTACGCGGCGGGCAATGTCTGACGAGCCACCGGCGGCGCGTGCCACGGATGAAGAGGCCGAGGAGCCAATGCGTGCCGAGGAGCCAGCGCGTGCCGAGGAACGTACGGCGCACCGCGAGGTGGTCACCGATCACCCGGCGGTAGAGCGTGCCAAGCGTAATCCGGTGCATGCCGATCGTGCACGCGAGGCCTTGTCCGACGCCGAGGAAGTCATCGTCATCAGCGTCCTGTCACGCGATGAGGCGGGCTTCCAGGGGCCGGACCTGCTCAATCTGATGCTGGCCTGCGGGTTGCGTTACTGCCATGAAATGGGTGTTTTCCACCGTTTCGAGACCGAGTCGGACGACAGCGCCTTGCAGTTCACGATGGTCAACGTGCTCAAACCGGGCGTGTTCGATCTCGATGACATGGACGAGTTCGCGACGCCGGGGGTGACGTTCTTGATGCCGTTGCCCAGCGCGCATGACAGCGCGGCGGCGTTCGAGGCCATGTTCGAAACCGCCATGGTGCTGGTACGCAATCTCAGCGGCGAGCTGAAGGACGAAAACCGCAGCGTGATGACCGCGCAAACGGTGGAGTTCGCCCGGCAGCGTGTGCAGGAATTCGAGCGCCGCCATCGCCTGCATCGCTATCAGGCGAACTGAGAGCGTTAGCGTCGCGATTCTTGCCTGTTCTCGACGCTATCTGTTCTTGAAGACGGCTGTTCTTGAAAGTCAGCGGGGCCCTTAGGGGCCTCGTTTTTTATGCCCGACGATGGCCGATGTCATTATGTCGTGTGCTTAGTCGTCAGGAGCTCTTGCAGGGCGGTCGTATCCAGGCAGCGGTAGGTGAACGAAGGGCGTCCCACCTGACCGTAGTGGAAGGACTCACCGAGATAGCCGTGCTCGGTCAGGTATTTCAAATACTTGCGCACCGAGACACGAGACATGCCGGTGGCCGGTATCAGGCTTTCGGTGGTGAAGGTTTCCTCGTCGATACTCAGAATGGCCTGGGCGATTTGCGCCAATGAAGGCGTCGTCAGCCCCTTGGGCAGCCCATCGCTACGCGTCTGGCGTGGCCTGACGGGCTGGAAAAGCCGGTCGAGGTCGCGTTGGTCGGCTTGTTCGGGGAGGCGCTCCAGTGTGGCGCGTACGCGTCGGCAGGCATCGACGGCGACCTTGAAACGCTCGAACTCGAAGGGTTTGACCAGATAATCGCGCACGCCGAGGCGCCGCGCGGCGCGCACGGTCTCGGTCTCGCTGGCGGCGGTGATCAGGATGACATCGATGTCGCGGCCCAGCCGCTGCAGGTAACGGACGATTTCCAGCCCGTTGCGGCCGCGCAGATAGACGTCGAGCAGGATGACGTCGACGGCGTCGCGCTCCAGCACGTCCAGGGCACCGGGAACATCGCCGCATTGCGCGACCAGCGCGACGTCATCGAGTCGGTTGAGGTATTCGACGTTGAGGCGCATGACCATGGGGTCATCCTCGACGATGAGTACTTGCAGTGGCGTATCGCTCATGCCGGCGTTCTCATTGCTCGCTCAATTCTCGGTGGTGGACGACGAGGGATAGGGTAGGGCGACTTCGATCAAAGTGCCGCGCCCGGGTTCAGAATACAGGGCCAGGGTACCGTCATGTGCTTCGACATGCTCGCGCACCATCGCCAGCCCGAGGCCGCGTTGGTGCCCCTTGGACGAGGTGCCGCTGGCGAAGATGTGCTCTCGCATGGCCTCGGGGATGCCGGGGCCGGTGTCCTGTACATGCAGCGATAGCAGGGCGGCGTCGACGCCCATGGTGAGCGTGACGTGGCGCTCGTGTTGTTCGTCGACGGCATCGAAAGCGTTCTCCAGCAGGTTGCCCAGCACGATGACCAGCGTGTGAATCATGGCGGGGTCTTGCGGCGCGGGGATGGCGTCCTCAACGTCCACCGTCAAGGTAATGTCGCGTTCGCGGGCCTCGCTCTGCTTGCCGAGCAGAAAGCCCGCCAACACCGGCTCGCCGATGCCTTCGACCAGGGACGCCCCCGGCGCGACATGGTGGTCCGCCACGTCGCGCAGGTAGCGGTGCAGTGCGGGGTATTCCTCGAGTTGCATCAGGCCGAGCATGACATGCAGCTTGTTCTTGAATTCATGCGTCGCTGCGCGCAGAGCTTCGGCGTAACGTCGGACGCCGGTCAGCTCCTCGGCGAGCAGACGTACTTCGCTCTTGTCGCGGAAGGTGGCCACTGCCCCGATCACCTGGCCCTGGTGGCGAATCGGCATGCGATTGGCGAGTAGCGTCTGGCCGTTGATGAAGACTTCCTGGTCAAGCGACGCCTCGCCGCTTTGCAACACATCCGGCAGCCCACTTTGCGGTAGATAGTCGATGATTGGCGTGCCCAGTGCCGGCGCTTTCAGGCCCGCTTGCTCTAGCAGCGAGCAGGCGGCAGCGTTGGTCAGGGTAATACGCCCGGCGACATCCACCGCGAGAATGCCTTCGTGCACCGAGCCGAGAATCGCCTGGCGTTCTTCCACCAGACGCGTGATCTGGTGCGGTTCCAGACCCATCAGCACACGCTTGATGTAACGGGCCAGCCAGCTGGCACCCAGGGTGCCGAGAATCATTAGAAACGCGATGCCCAGCACCATGTGCAGACGGTTGTCGGACAGACGGGCGCCCAGCGTATCCAGTGTCACCCCCACCGAGACGGCGCCGAGCACCTCGCCGGCATCATTGCGTACCGGTGCGAAGCCGCGAATGCTGACGCCCAGCGTTCCCTCGGCCCGCGAGGCATAATGCTCGCCCTGCAGTGCCGGGCCTTCGTCGCCGCCCTGGAAATGCTCACCGATACGCGTTGGGTCGGGGTGCGTGAGACGAATGGCATGGGGATTCATCACCACGATGAAGTCCACGTTCAGACGCTGGCGCAAGGCGTCGATTTCCCCCTGAACGTCGCTATCGGCGGCGAAATCGCGCTTTTCTCCTGCGTCCTCCAGCACGTTGACGACACGCCGTCGCGACGCCACGACCTGGGCGATATCGGTGACACGGGCCGCCTGGGCGTCTTTCTGAGTGTCGCGCAGGGTGGCATCGAACATCCACAATGCCACGCCCAGCGTAACGATCACCGTCGAGGCGACGAGTAGCGAGATCAGCACATTGAGACGAACTGTCGGCAAGCGGGGCATGCGCATCGGGCCATATAGGGTGATTTTCGACCTTGGTGTAATACCCAAGCGTGACGTGCTATGCCGGATACAAGGTCGTCGTTTTCAATAATTTCAAAACGCTTTAATAAGTTGGCAAAGCTTGGTTCACGGCACGTGCGGCTTATCCTCGGCGGCGTTCACGTTCTCCGCCCGCGCGGGTGGATTCCAACACATGGGAGCACGCCAATGAATACCAGTGCCGCTACACAAAGCCTGGACGATACCCAGCACGCTTCGAGCGCGCTGGGTACGTTGCGCATCTTCGGCATGCCACTGCCGGTTTTCTTTATTTCTTTCGCTGTCATGGTCGTGGCCATGTTCACCGACACGCTGCCCAGCGGCATGATCGGTGCCTTGCTGGTCATGATGATACTCGGTGAATTGCTGGGCTTCATCGGTGATCGCCTGCCGATCGTCAAAAGCTACCTGGGCGGTGGCGCGATCCTGGCCATCTTCGGCGCGGCCGCATTGGTCTATGTGGGATGGTTGCCTACCAGTATCTCCGAGAATGTCACCCAGTTCATGAAAGGCGGGGGCTTCCTCAATTTCTATATCGCCGCTCTGATTACCGGCAGTATCCTGGGCATGGACTCCAAGGTGTTGGTCAAGGTCGGCTCGCGTTACGCGCTCCCCTTGATTTGCGCGGTGTTCTTCGCGGGGCTGTTCGCGGTGATCGTTGGCGCATTGATGGGCTTCTCGCCGCAGGACGCCCTGGTGGTCATCACGCTGCCGATTCTCGGTGGTGGCATGGGCGCGGGCGCGGTGCCCTTGAGCCAGATCTACGAGCAGCTTCTCGGTCAGCCGGCGAGTTACTATATTTCGATTCTGGTACCGGCGCTGGCGCTGGGTAACGTCTTCGCGATCATCATCGCGGGCCTGCTCAACGGCTTGGCCAAGCGTTTTCCGAAGCTGACGGGTAACGGTCAGATGATGCCGGGTGTGGAAATCGAGGAGCGCAAGAGCACCTTCGATCTCTCCAAGCTGGGCATCGGTGTCGTCGCTGCGCTGACGTTCTTCACCGCCGGGCAGATTCTGGGTAGCTTCATCCCGCTGCACCCCTATGCGCTGATGATCATCTTGGTCGCCGTGCTCAAGATCGCCAACGTAGTGCCGGAAAGCATCAACGAGTCCGCCTCGCAGTGGTTCCAGTTCGTCGCCAAGAACTGGACCTTCGCACTGCTGTTCGGGATCGGCATTGCCTATACCGATCTCGGCCAGGTGATCGATGCCATCACGCCGACCTATGTGATGATCGTGCTCGCCGTTGTGGCCGGGGCCGCCTTCGGCGCCGGGCTGGTCGGCAAGCTGGTCGGTTTCTATCCCGTCGAGTCGGCGATTACCGCGGGGCTGTGCATGGCCAATATGGGCGGCACCGGTGATGTCGCGGTACTCTCCGCCGCCAAGCGCATGCAGCTGATGCCTTTCGCGCAGATCTCCTCGCGGCTGGGTGGCGCCTTGATCCTGCTGATCTCCAGCATCCTCGTGCCAATGTTCTTTACTTGAAGCGTTCTTAGCCGGATTCGGTCCGGCGAAACGATCAACGGCGCCCCTTGGAGGGCGCCGTTTGCGTTTGACGCGGGGTACGCCGGGAAGCGACTCAGCCCTCTTCCTCGTCGTCGGCCAGTTGGCGTCCGAACGCATGCCATTGTTCCAGCGTCATGACCTCGGTGGTCTCCGTTTGCAGGTCATGGGCGATCAGTAACTCGCCGCGCTCGAGCTGGCCTTTGAGCTCGCGCACCCAGGCCGGCATGCCTTCGCCTTCATCGGTCGTGTCGTAGCCTTCGCGGGTGACGAAACCCTCCAGCAACGCATCCAGCGTATCGGCCGGCAGCATGCGGTAGGGCACTTCTATGAAGCGTCCGCTCATTGGTTTTCCTCCGCGTTTTCCCACTCAGCGAGTCGTTGCAGGAACGTACTCTCATCGAGCACTTCCACCTCGAGCTCGCGCGCCTTTTCGAGCTTGCTGCCCGCTGCCTCGCCAGCGACGAGCGCGGCGGTCTTCTTGGAGACGCTTCCCGAGACCTTGGCGCCGAGCGCCTGCAGACGCGCCTTGCCGTCATCGCGGGTCATGCTCTCGAGGGTCCCGGTGAGCACCCAGGTCTGGCTGGCGAGCGGCTGGGGACGGCCGGCGATCTCGACCTCTTCCCAGGTGACGCCGACCCCCTGCAGGTCCTCGAGCGTTTCCTGGTTGTGGGGCTGGCGGAAGAAGGTGTGAATATGCCGGGCGACGACCGGACCCACGTCCTCGACCGCTTCCAGCGCCTCCAGAGACGCCTTTGAAAGCGCCTGCAGCGAGCCGAAGTGACGTGCCAGGCTCGCGGCGGTGGCTTCGCCCACTTCACGAATGCCGATGGCATAGACGAAACGTGCCAGCGTGGTGCGTTTGGCAGCTTCCAGCGCGTTGACCAGGTTGTTGGCGGACTTCTCCGCCAGCCTGGGCAGTTCCGCCAGCTTGTCGGCCTCGAGACGGAACAGGTCCGCCGGTGTCTTGACCCAGTCGCGCTCGACCAGCAGATCGATCAGCTTTTCGCCCAGGCCGTCGATATCCAGTGCGCGGCGGCTGGCGAAGTGCTTCAGCGCCTCCTTGCGTTGGGCGGGACAGAACAGTCCGCCGGAGCAACGTGCCGCGACTTCGCCCTCGGCGCGCTCGATCTGCGAGCCGCAGACCGGGCACTCGGCCGGCATCTCGATGGCGCGAGTCTCGGTCGGGCGCTGCGTCTCGACGACGCCCACGATCTGCGGGATGACATCACCGGCGCGACGCACGACCACGGTATCGCCGATGCGTACGCCGAGGCGTGCGACTTCGTCCATGTTGTGCAGCGTGGCGTTGGAGACGGTGACGCCGGCCACCTGGACCGGCTCCAGCTTGGCCACCGGCGTCAGCGTGCCAACGCGACCGACCTGGAAAGCCACGTCGTTGAGTACCGTCATCTGCTCTTGGGCCGGATACTTGTAGGCGATGGCCCAGCGCGGGGCGCGAGCGACGAAGCCCAGTTCGCGCTGATCGCGCAGGCTGTCGACCTTGAGCACAGCGCCGTCGATGTCGTAATCGAGGCCTTCGCGCTGTTCGCCCAGGCGGTGGCAGAAGTCGATCACGCCGTGCTCGCCCTTGACCACGTCGAGCAGCGGGCTGGTGCGAAAGCCCAGCGTCCGCAGGCGCTTGAGATAATCGGAATGCGAGTGTGCGTCATCCTCGCCTTCGAGCCGGGCGACCTGATAGGCGCAGAACTCCAGCGGCCGCGCGGCGGCGATCGAGGAATCCAGCTGGCGCAGGCTGCCGGCGGCGGCGTTGCGCGGGTTGGCGAACACCTTGTCGCCGTTTTCGCGGGCGCGGGCATTGAGTGCCTCGAACCCCGAGTGGCGCATGTAGACCTCGCCGCGTACCTCGATCAGCGGCGGAATCGAGTCGCCGCGCAACTTGAGCGGGATCGAGCGGATGGTGCGCAGATTGAGCGTGACATCCTCGCCGGTGCGCCCGTCACCGCGCGTGGCGCCCTGGACCAGTTGGCCGTTCTCGTAGACCAGCGCCACCGCCAGGCCATCGAGCTTGGGTTCGCAGCAAAACGGAAGCGTTTCGCTGTCGTGTTCGAGCTTGTCCGCGACGCGCTTGACGAAGGCCGCCAGCTCCGCGTCGTCGAAGGCGTTGTCCAGCGACAGCATGGGCACGGCATGGGTCACTTCCTCGAAACGCTCGGCGGGAGCCGCTCCGACGCGTTGCGTGGGGGAGTCCGGCGTCTTCAGCTCGGGATGCTCGGCCTCCAGTGACTGCAGCTCGCGCAGCAGGGCATCGTACTCCGCGTCGGTGATCTGCGGATCGTCCTCGACGTAGTACTGGTAGTTGGCGTCGTCCAGCTGCTGATGCAGGCTGTCGGCCCGCTCGTGGACCGCTTGGGGAATCTGGCTCATGGTGTCTCGGTCGTGTTCGGTGACGTCGGGGGCTCGTCGCGCTTGGATGATGCCGACAGTGTAGCGTTTCCGCGAATGATATCGGCGATGAGACGTCGACCGGGATGGAGATGGTCGACCAGTTCGCGTTCCAGCGGCAGCGGCTCGTCGCACAGGCGGGAGGCGATGACCTCGGCGCACAGCGGTGCGCTGGCCAGCCCCCGCGAGCCGTGCGCGGCACTGACCCACAAGCCGGGGTGATGCCGTCCCGGCGTGTTGGGGATGCGACGCGCATCACTGCCGAGCACGGCGTAGTCGTCGAGCCAGGCCTCGCGCACGGGCACCGGCCCGGCATAGGGCGACTTGTCCGGGCTGGCGGCGCGCAGGCTGGCGCGGCCCTCGCAGGCGGCCGGGTCGAGCGTGACGCCGGCCGCGCGCAGCGCCTCGGCGAAGGCGGGTAGGGTGGCGGTGAATTCATCCAGGTTGCGCGCATGATCCGTCGTGTGCACGGCGGTGTCGGTATCGCCGGGGGCGAAGGTCGCGCCGAGGCTGAGCACGCCCTCCATCGCCGGGGCGACATACCCACCCGCGCAGACCACGCGTGCCAATGACGGCGCATCGGCGGGCACCGGCACGTGGGTGAGCTGGCCGCGAATCGGCTTGAGCGGCAGGCCGGCCAGAGGCGCGAAGCGCGGTGTCTCGTGGGCGGTGGCGACGACCACATGGTCGGCCGTGAGCGTGGCGCCATCGGTCAGCGCGATGCGCCAGGCGTCGGCATCGAAGTCGAGATCGCGCGCCTCGCCACGCCGCTGGGTGATGCCGGGGCTCGCGGCCAGTTGTCGGCACAACCGGTCGGGACGCACCCAACCGGCCTGGGGATAGTCGAGTCCCGACGCGTCGAGCGGTGTGCCGGCGGCCTGGCTCGCGGTGGCGGCGTCTACGCCGTGCACCACGCGCTCGGGCAGGGCGTGATGGGCCAGGAAGCGCTGCTGGCGGGCGGCTTCCTTGGTGCCGGGCGCCAGTTGCAGCACGCCGCTGTCCTGCCACAGACGCTGCTCGGGGTCGAGGGCGGTCAGCCAGCGCCGGGTGTGCAGCAAACCGGCAAGGTAGACGCGGCTTTGCGGATTGGTCTCGGCGGCGAGCTTGACGTAGAGCGCCCCCTGGCGATTGCCGGAAGCGCCCGCACCGGGGGCGTCGCGCTCGAGCAGCGTGACCGCGACCCCGCGGCGGGCCAGGGCGTCGGCCACGCTGGTCCCGGCGAGCCCCGCGCCGATGACCACCACATGCCGCGCGGTAGATGCTTCGGGCGGTGTGAACCAGGGCGTCGCCGCGCGCCGCGTATCATGCGGTGGCTCGGCGATCTCGCCGCACAGCATCTCGCGTTTGCGGCCGAAGCCGGGCGTCTTACGCCAGGTGAAGCCCGCGTCGCGCAGGCCGCGCTTGACGACGCCGGCGCAGGTGAAGGTGGCGAAGGTCGCCCCCGGGCGGCTGACGGTGGCCATTGCCTCGTAAAGCGCCGGTTGCCACATGTCGGGATTCTTGGCCGGCGAGAAACCATCCAGAAACCAGGCGTCCACACGGCCATCGAGACGCGTCAGACGCTCGG
This sequence comes from Chromohalobacter canadensis, assembly GCF_034479555.1. Taxonomy (NCBI): domain Bacteria; kingdom Pseudomonadati; phylum Pseudomonadota; class Gammaproteobacteria; order Oceanospirillales; family Halomonadaceae; genus Chromohalobacter; species Chromohalobacter canadensis. The sequence goes on from NZ_CP140151.1 coordinate 2,299,916, forward strand.
CCGCATCGCCGAAGTGCAGGTCGAGGGTGACGCGCTCAGAAAGCCATAGCCGGTGCACACCGCTGAGCGGTTCGGGCCATTGGTCGATCAGCGGGCGAACATGCGCGGCCAGGTCGGGCCAGATCGCTAGTGCCCGTGCCAAGGCATCACGCGGGAGCGGATATTTCTCGGTCGACACCAGGTGCAAGCGCGCCTGGGCGGGGGCGTGTCGCTCGAAACACGTCCAGGCGCAGAGCATATTGAGGCCGGTGCCGAAGCCGGTTTCGCCGATCACGAAGGGGCGCGCTTTCTGCCATGCGGCGAATCGCTCGGGCAGGCGATTGCCCTCGAGAAAGACATGCATAGTCTCGGCGCGGCCATCGTGGCGCGAGAAATACACATCCTCATGAACGCTGGAATAGGGTGCGTCGCCGATATCGTCGGCACGCCATTCCAGCTCGGGCGGCGCGAGGGCGGTCAACGGCGGCAGGGGACGCGAAACGGCGGGCATGGCACTCGCTACCAGGTCAAAGACTGGTTAAAAATTAATCGAAATCGGCAAGGCGGCGTGACGACCGCTATCTAGAAAGCCGTCCGCCGCCTTTTCACAGTTTTATCCACACCTGGTGTGCACAAAAGATTGGCGCCCAGGTGTGGATAAACGTGCGGTTACGGCAAGACCTTCTTGAACGGCTTGACGGTGACCTTGGCGTAGACGCCAGCGATCACGAAGGGGTCGGCGTCGGCCCACGCCTGGGCATCCTGCAAGCTGTCGAACTCGGCGATCACTACGCTGCCGGTGAAGCCGGCCTCGCCCGGGTCGTTGGCATCCACGGCGGGGCTGGGGCCGGCGAGTACCAGGCGCCCTTCGTCGCGGAGTTTCTCGAGACGCGCCAGATGATCGGGACGCGCCGCCTTGCGGCGTTCGAGGCTGTCTTGCACATCGTCGCTAACGATCGAGTAAAGCATCAGACGTCATCCTTCTGGTGGTCGTTTTGATGAAGCGTATCGCGGGACATGTGACGCGCCAGGTAGAGACCCTGGCCGATCACGAACAACAGGGTCAGCCCCAGCATGCCGAACAGCTTGAAGTTGACCCAAGTGGCCTCGTCGTAGGTCTTGAAGACATACACATTGATCGCACCCAGCACAATGAAGAAGAGCGCCCAGGCGAGGTTGAGGCGGCGCCAGGTCGCGGCGGGAAGCGTGATGGCCTTGCCCATCATGCGTTCCACGAGTGTCTTGCCACCGAACAGCGGCGCGACCAGAAACGCGAAGGCGAACAGCCAATTGACCACGGTCGGCTTCCATTGGATGAATGCCGCGTTGTGAAACAGCACGGTCGCCCCGCCCATGACCACGACCAGTACCAGGGTCACCAACTGCATCTTTTCCACACGGCGGTAGCGCCACCACATGAAGGCGACCTGCAGCAGTGTGGCGGGAATCAGCACCAGGGTGGCGAGCAGAATATCGCCGCTGAAGTGATACACCGCGAAAAACAATACGATGGGCAGAAAATCCAAGAACATTTTCATCGGCGAGCATCCTGTGAGGTGCCGGCGCGGCACGGGAATTGACCCAGCGCAGCGCGAGCGAGCACTATGGCGAGCCTATTCTGACAAAGACGCCGCACCGCGTCATGCCCATGAGCCAACCCTTACCGCCCCTGCCCGATACCTTCGATGCCGATCTCGGCCTCGACCTGCACATGCATTCGACCGCCTCCGATGGCGCGCTATCGCCCCAAGCGTTGACCGACGCCTGCCACGCCAAGGGCGTCACGCGATTCTCTCTGACCGATCATGACACCGTGGCCGGTGTCGCCGAGGCCCAGCGCCATGCCGAAAGCTTGGGTATGCGTTGCCTGGCGGGGAGCGAGTTATCCACCTTGTGGCGGGGTATCGGCATTCACGTGGTGGCGTTGTTGCCCGAGGGTGCCAGTGGCGCCCTGGTGCCCGGGCTCGAGACGCAGGCGCAGGCTCGTGTAGCGAGGGCCCAGGAAATCGCCCGACGTTTGGAAAAGATCGGCCTCGAAGACGCCCTGGCGCGTGCCCGCGAGCAGGCCGGCAGCGAGCGTCCTCTAGGGCGGCCGGACTTCGCCAAGGCTCTGGTGGCCGCGGGCCTGGTCCCGGACATGCCGACGGCCTTCAAGAAGTATCTGGGCGCCGGGAAGCCCGGTGATGTGAAGACCCATTGGCCGTATCTCAGCGAAGTGGTCGAATGGATTCGCGACAGCCAGGGCATCGCGGTACTCGCGCATCCGCTGCGCTATCGCCTCACGCATCGCAAGCGCAGCCAACTGCTGGACAGCTTCCGCGAGGCTGGCGGGGAAGCCGCCGAATTGATCAGCGGGCATCAGAACGCCGACGTGGGGCGTGACCTGGCCCGTCAGCTCGAAGCGCGTGATCTCATGGGATCGCAGGGCAGCGATTTCCACTATCCGGGCGGGCCGCTGGCACCGGGCGTGATGAGTGCGCCGCCACGCTGTTCGGTGACACCGGTGTGGCGTCACCCCAGGCTTGCGAGATTCGCCGCGTAAGGTTAATGCTGGGGACGAGGCACGTCGTGCGGCCCAGCGCCTTCGCTACTCAGCACGTTCGGTCCTCGGTTCTTCCGGTTCGTTCTTCCGGCCCAAGGAGGCAGGCATGACCCAGTTCTTTCAGATTCATCCCGACAACCCGCAGAAACGGCTCATCGATCAGACGATCTCGTTGTTGCGCGGTGGCGGCGTGATCGCTTATCCGACCGATTCGGGCTATGCGCTCGGTTGCTGCCTGGGCGAGAAGAAGGCCATCGAGAAGATTAAGTGGCTGCGCTCGCTGGATGACAAGCATAACTTCACGCTGGTGTGTTCCGACCTGTCCGAGATCGGCACTTACGCCAAGGTCGATAACGACGTGTTCCGCCTGCTCAAGGCGCATACGCCGGGGCCGTATACCTTCATTCTCAACGCCACCAACGAGGTGCCGCGTCTGCTCTTGCATCCCAAGCGGCGCTCCATCGGGGTTCGCGTGCCGGATCATCGCATCAGCCATGCGTTGCTCGCGGCGCTGGGCGAGCCGTTGATGAGCGTGACGTTGATCCCCGTCGACGACGATCTACCAATGACCGACCCCGAGGCGATCCGCGAACGCTTTGGCGCGCACCTCGATGCCGTCATCGACGGCGGCGCCTGCCACCTGGATCCGACCACGGTGGTCGATATGCGCGAGATGCCGCCTACCGTCGTCCGTGAAGGGCGCGGCGACACGGCGCCGTTCCAGTAAGCACGGGGGCAAGGTGGAAAGCTGCGGTGACAAGCCTTCGCGAGGGCGCTATGAACCCTTCCTTGGGCGCTACATTCGTCATCCATGACGAATGATCCTCGCGCCGGCTTGTCACCGGCATGGCTCTCACGAAACGACTATGGTTTCAGTGCCTCTACGGGGAGGCACCATCTGCCTCGTCTCTCTGGCGGGGGTCCTGGGTGTCTTCGTCGAGCCAGGTGCCACATTTGCGGCAATACTTGGCGTCGCGCTCGTGCCCTTCGTGTCCGCAGCCGGGGCAGGCTTCTTCGGAGTAGCGTTCTTCATGGATCGAGCGGATCACCTCCGCCGAGAAGACACCCGTGGGCACGGCGATGATCGAGTACCCCAATATCATCATGCACGCCGAGATGAACTGGCCGAGCGGGGTGGTGGGAGTGATGTCGCCATAACCCACCGTGGTTAGCGTGACGATGGCCCAGTACATCGCACGCGGCATGCTGGTGAAGCCCGCCTCCGGTGGCTCGATCATGTAAATCAGGGCGCCGAAGATGGTGATGATCAACAGCACTGTGAACAAAAACAGCATGATCTTGCGATAGCTGCGTGTAAGTGCCTGCGTCAGCATGCGGCCTTCACCGACGAATTCCATCAAGCGCAGTACTCTGAAGACGCGTAGTGCACGTAGCACACGCACCACGAGAAGCGACTGGGCGCCGGGTATCAGCAGGCTGAGCCAGGTGGGCAGGATGGAGAGTAGATCGACGATGCCATAGAAGCTCTTCAAGTAGCGTAGCGGGCGTTCCAGGCAGTAAAGCCGTACCGCCAGCTCCAATGTGAAGAGCAGCGTGAAGCCCCACTCGAGCAGGTAGAACGCCCCACCGAAGCGGGCGTGAAGGCTCGGCACGCTGTCCACGAACACCACCGCCACGCTGAGGAGAATCAGCGTGATGAGGACGATGTCGAAGATCTTCGCGGCCCTGGTGTCGGACTCGAAGATGATGTGGAACAGCGTCTTGCGCAGGCCCGTGTCGGCGGGTTCGAAAGGCAACGTCAAAGGTCGGTCTCCTGCATCGCGTCAGTCAGGTGGTGGCGTGGTGCCAGGCGGCGAGCCAGTCGCGGCTCATCTCGGGCGTGAGCCAGGTATCGAGACGCGCGTCGTCGGCGTCACGCAAGGCGCTCGCCAAGCGGTGAGCGGCGCTGCCGCCAAGTGCCTCCAGATGACTGCCGGCGCGGTAACGATAGTCCGCATGCCCCGTATCCTGCCAAGCATCCAGCGCCTCGAGCGCCGCGTTCCAGTGACTTTGGGCGTCTGCGGCGTTGTCGGTGAGCGTCCAGCCGTCATGCAGGGCGGCGCCGCGCTGGGCCTTGCTGGCATTGGCGGGGCGTAGTGCTACGCCGTCCGCGAGAGAGGCAGCCAATTTCCACAGGGCATCGGCACTGCCTGCCTTGAGCTCGAGCTCCAGCTCACGGATCGCGACCTGCCGCTCGCCGGCATGAATGGTGCCGATATCCAGCGCGACCTCGATCGTGGCGTCCGCCTCGATGACATCCCAGCGCTCGCGAGTGAAGTCGGTGGTGAAGCGCGGGGCGAGCTGGGCGAGATCCGCGTCGTCGATGGCCTCCGGCGCATGCTGGCGGATGCCGTCGATATCCAGTTCGTCGCCATCGATCGGCCATTCCCATTCGCCGCGTGCGTGCAGGCCACCCTGGCCGCTACCTGCCGTCTTGAGAGTCTGCAGGTAGCCGTCTGGCGTGCGGCGAATGCGCAAGGCGATACGCGCGTGCTCCAGGGCGCGCCCTGGCGTGTCGTAGTAGGTGTTGGCGAGCCACGCACGCTGCATGCGATGGTTCGCGAGTCGTGGATGCTGGCGAAGCGCATGCGGGCCGCTAGCGCCGAGGGCGAGCTTGAGTTCGATTTCCTGAGCCATGCTGGTCCTTGAGCGTTGATGACAAGAGAATGAATTTTCCATGACGAGCAGGGGTGCAGTCACTATACTGACGCCGCCATTCCCAACGCATCGAATCTGACATTATGGTGACTTCCAATCCGTTTTCGGCCTTGTTCGGGCGTTCGCCTTTCGAGCCCTTGCTTGCGCACATCGTCAAGACAAGCGAATGCGCCGAGCGACTCCTGCCGTTTTTCGATGCCACGCAGGCGGGCAACTGGGATGACGCCGCCACGCATCGAGAAGCGATCACCGAGCTCGAGCACGAGGCCGATACTCTCAAGACCGAATTGCGTCTCAACCTTCCCAACAGCATGTTCTTGCCGGTCTCGCGTTCCGATCTGCTGGAGTTGATCAGCGTACAGGATAAGATCGCCAACAAGGCGCGCGATATTACCGGCATCATGCTGGGCCGCCAGATGCAGGTGCCGGAGTCGCTGGCACCTTCGATGCGCGCTTACCTCGAAACCGCTATCGCCACTGTGGGCCAAGCGCGCAAGGCACTCGAAGAGCTCCAGGAGCTGCTCGATTCCGGCTTTGGGCGTAACGTCGGCGATCTCATGCAGGATTTTATCCGCGAGCTTCATGATCTCGAGCATCAGGCCGACGATCAGCAGGTGCATATTCGTCGCCAGCTCTTCGAGTTGGAGGCCGAGTTGCCGCCGGTCGATGTGATCTTCCTCTATAAGATCATCGAATGGATCGGTGAATTGTCCGACCGCGCCGAGCGCGTCGGCAGTCGTCTCCAAATCCTCACGGCCCGCTAAACGCGGGCCGTGTGATTTTCCGTCTCACGCCAGCCAGATAGAACTTGCCTATGTCCATCATTGCGCAGTACGGCGATGTCTTCATCATTCTCGCCTGCATTTTCGGTTTCTTCATGGCCTGGGGGGTAGGGGCCAACGATGTGGCCAATGCCATGGGGACCTCCGTGGGGTCCAAGGCCATTACCATTCGTCAGGCGATTCTCATCGCCGTGGTATTTGAGTTTCTCGGGGCATGGCTGGCGGGGGGCCAGGTCACCGATACCATCCGCAAAGGGATCATCGACCCCAGCTTGCTTTCCGATGACCCGCAGTTGTTGGTCTACGGCATGCTGGCCTCGTTGCTGGCGGCGGGCGTGTGGCTGTTCATCGCTTCCATGCGCGGCTGGCCAGTGTCCACCACGCACTCCATCGTCGGGGCCATTGTCGGTTTCGCGGTCGCTGGGCTTGGCGTCGACTCCGTCGGCTGGCCCAAGGTGGGGCAGATCGCGGCAAGCTGGGTGGTGTCGCCGTTATTGGCGGGGTCCATCGCCTTCGCGTTGTTCAAGTCGGTACAGTTCCTGATCTTCGAGAACCGCGACCCCTTCGCGGCCGCCAAGCGTTATGTGCCCGGTTATATTTTTCTGGTCGGCTTCATCGTGGCGATGGTCACCCTGGTCAAGGGGCTCTCCCATGTCGGGCTGAAAATGAGCTTTGGCGATAGTCTGTTGATCGCGATCGGGATCGGCTTGGTGGTGATGGTCATCGGCATCCTGATGGAAAATCGCGTCGATCGTGCCAAACGCAAGCGCGGCGGCTCGCCGTTCGATTTCAACAGCGTCGAGCGTGTGTTCGGTGTGCTGATGATGTTCACCGCTTGCGCCATGGCATTCGCACACGGCTCCAACGATGTCGCCAACGCCGTGGGGCCGCTGGCGGCGGTCATCAGCGTCGTCGAATCGAACGGTGACGTCGGTGGCGCCGCCGCATTGCCGTGGTGGGTGCTAGTGCTGGGCGGCGGCGGTATCGTCGTCGGCTTGATCACCTATGGCCATAAAGTCATCGCTACGGTGGGCACGGGCATCACCGAACTGACGCCGAGTCGCGGTTTTGCGGCGACTCTGGCGGCGGCGGCGACCGTCGTGCTGGCCTCGGGGACCGGTTTGCCGGTCTCCACGACGCAGACGCTGGTCGGTGCGGTGCTCGGGGTCGGCCTGGCCCGCGGGATCACGGCGCTCAACATGCGCGTGCTGGGCACTATCGTGCTGTCTTGGGTAATCACCCTACCGGCCGGCGCGTTGCTGTCGATCATGTTCTTCTTCATGTTCAAGGGCTTCTTCGGCTAATACATCGCCGAGCATTGGACGCGTACGCAAGGCGGGATCGGAGAACACCGGTCCCGCCTTTTCATTGCCTCTGATATAGTCAGTGTCTCTTTCTTCCTGCAGCTGGAGCGGGCCTTGAACACGCGTTTCCCCTTCGCCGATTGGTTTCGTAATTCGTCTCCGTATATCAATGCGCATCGCGGGCGTACGTTCGTGGTGCTCATCGAAGGCGAGGCATTGGCATCCGAGCGATGGGAGCCACTGCTTCAGGACCTGGCTTTGCTGCATACCCTGGGCGTGCGCCTGGTGATGGTCTTCGGCATTCGTCCGCAGGTGGGCGAGGCGCTGAGCGAAGCGGGGATCGAGCCGCGCCGGATCGACGGGCGTTGGGTGGCCGACGAGTCGATCATGCGCCATGTCGAACGTATCGCTGCCGAGCTGCGCCTCAAGATCGAGGCACGCCTCTCGTTGGGGCTACCCAACACGCCGTTGCATGGCGTCGAGCTGACGGTGGTCTCCGGTAATCTGGTGACCGCCAAACCGCTGGGCGTGCGCGATGGCGTCGATTTTCACCACAGTGGCGAGGTACGCCGCGTGCGTAGCCAGGCCATCGCCGAACTGCTGGCGAAGGAAACGTTGGTACTGGTGCCGCCGTTGGGATATTCGAGCACTGGCGAAGTGTTCGATCTGGATGCGGCCGATGTCGCTCAGCACGTCGCCATGGGGCTGGGCGCCGACAAGCTGATTCTGCTCGGTGACGAGGCGGGGCTGCACGATGCCAGCGGCATGTTGCAGCGCCAGCTTACCCCGCAGGAGGCCGAGCCGTTACGGCGTCAGGCGGCGCCGGGCAGCGAATTGGCGCGGCACCTGGGGGCGGCGTGCGAAGCGGCGCGGCATGGCGTAGCCCGCACACACCTGCTTTCCTGGCACGATCGCGACGCCTTGCTCGGGGAGCTGTTCACCCGCGATGGGGTGGGGACCATGATCACTCAGCATCGCTACGAGCAGTTGCGCCGCGCGACGCTGGAAGACGTGGGCGGCTTGCTCGAGCTGCTGCGTCCGCTCGAGGAGCGCGGCATGCTCGTGGCGCGCTCGCGGGAGCGGCTCGAACATCAGATCGACGACTACTGGGTCATCGAGCGCGACGGCATGATCATCGGTTGCAGTGCCATGCATGCCTACCCCGAGGTGGGCATGGGGGAGCTGGCGTGTGTCGCCGTGCATGGCGATTATCGCGGTGGTGCGCGCGGCGATCTGCTGTTGGCCGAGGTCGAGCGTGAATCCCGGCGGCGCGGCTACAGCGCCTTGTTTGCCCTCACCACCCACACCACGCACTGGTTCCTAGAGCACGGCTTTCGACTCGACGGTCTCGAGGTGCTGCCACACCTGCGGCGCGATTCCTATAACCATGCACGCCAATCCAAGGTGTTGCTCAAACCCCTCGGTTAAGCGCCTGCCCTGTGCCGCCGCCTAACGACTAGGCGGCCCTGAGACTCGCCCGTCCGGCGGCCTGCAGTGTCGCCCCTACCTGACGGGGTGTCTCCAAAAAGAGACGTAATAAGTTACTGTTTTTATTGATATTTACTTTTATCGGCGAAAGGGCGTTGGTAGGAGGCGACACTGTGAGCGCCAAAATGCCCTCGTTTCTCGATGAAATAGCCTATCGCGCGGTTTAGGGCTGCAATTAATGTTTTTAAGTTGCTGTTTTTAAATGATTTTTAAAAAACTGGCACGGCTATCGCAATATATAGGGTGAGCAACGGGAAACGGTTCAACACGGCTCGAACCGTTTCTCGATCGATCAAGCCAGGGCGTTTCGATCACAACCCTGTGCGTAATGTCCCGGCTAGATTGATCAGCGTCTGCTCCACGCGATGTGTGACTTAGGTTGCGATGAGACGGGTACCGCCTACGGGCATGGAAAGGTACCAAAAGGGCAAGGATGCCCAGGCATGGATGCCACCCCTTCGGGGGCTAATTCGCTGCGCCGCCCTTGGCGACGCGGCACACGAAACGAAGTGGCGGCTGCGCCGTCAACATGAGGGCCTTTTTCCTGGCAATGTATGGACCTCATGGCTTCGTGGGCTTTCGAGCCCCTCGATCACTCTCGAGAATTCAGCCAGGTGGATGTTCGAGAGTGTTCACTTGACCCTTCAGTTCCCTGCGTACCTTGGGCCGGTCTTTCCGGCCCATTTTTTTGCGCGTCTTGTGGGCCGTTGGAATGTGTCTAGCGGATGCGTCGGGTGCTCATTGCTGAGTGGGACTTACTCCTCGCTTTCGATCGGTGCGGCGATGCGGAAACCGGCATGCGAACGCAACTCTGTTATCCTGTGCGGGTAAGATGACATGGCATCCACTCTCTTTCTGCATAGAATCGCGCTCATGACCACTCAGGTCTCTCGCCGCTGGCGTCCTCGTTCGTTACTGCAGTTGGTAATGCTCGCCTTCTTGATGGTGATGCTGCCAATCGCCGTGCTCATGTTTCAGGCCGGCCAGGCACTCTCCGAGCTCTCGTCGCTGGCCGATGTCAGCGCGCGCCAAGCGGTGGAGCAAACCCGCCGTGCGCGCACGTTGAGCAATCTAGCCTTGGAAATGGAGCGCAGCGCGCGTCAATACGCGGTGCTCGAGCAGGAAGGATTGCTCAGCATCTATACCGAGAAAGCCCAACGCTACGCGGAACTGCTCGACGAGCATGCCCCCTTGCTGCCCGACGATCCCGATATCCCGCGCCTGCGTGAGCAACTGGGCGAACTCGAGGCCCTGCCGGAAATGCCCATCGAGGAATTCCGCGATCAGCTGGCGGCGTTTGGCGACTTCTCACAGCGAACCGACAACGTTCGCCAGGCCACCAACCAACTGATCGATGAGCGTATCGAAAACATTCGCGAGCGTGCCAGCACCGTGCGTGGGCAGCTGTGGATGCAGACCGCTGCGCTGGTCTCGGTCAGCCTGGGGCTGATGTTGATCTTCACCTGGCTGATCATCCGCCCCATCCGCCAGCTCGAGCGGCGCATCTTCAGTCTGGGCAGCGGCATGGAGCCGGCCTCGTCTCAGCATATCCAGGGGCCGGCGGAGCTGGTCAGTCTCGGCGAGCGGCTGACTTGGCTCTCCGGGCGCCTCTCCGAGCTCGAGGCGCAGAAGCAGCAGTTTCTGCGCCATATGTCCCATGAGCTGAAAACCCCGCTGGCCAGCGTGCGCGAGGGAACGGCACTATTGTCCGATGGCGTGGTCGGCGAGCTCAGCGAGCGTCAGCGGGAAATCGTAGGTTTGATCGATGTCAGTGGTCAGGAACTCCAGGCCCTGATCGAGCAGTTGCTCGACTATAATCTGTTGCAGCACAGCCGAGGGCTCAAAGTGACGCGTTTCGATCTGGTCACGGTGATCCAGGAAGTGCTCGCCAAACATCGTTTGGCGCTCGATAAAAAGGGCATGGATGTCGACTGGCCTCGGCACACTCCCTTGCCCTGGCAGGCCGACCGTGAGCGTACCGCCAGCGTTCTCGACAATCTGATTTCCAACGCCATTGCCTACGGCGAGGACGGCGGCCATCTGGCACTGCGTGCTAGACAACATCACGCCTCGCTGATCGTCGAAGTCGCCAATACCGGCGAGCCCATCGATGATGATGATAGCGCGCACCTTTTCGAGGCGTTCTATCAAGGTCGCATGCGGCGTCAGGGCGCCCTCAAAGGGTCAGGCATCGGCTTGTCGGTAGCTGCCGATTGCGCCAGGGTTCAAGATGGACGCCTGGAGTTGGTCGAGGATGACACCTTCCCTGTCTGTTTCCGACTGACACTACCCGAGGTGACGTCGCCGGAGGAAGGAGCCGATGGCGACGACGCTTCCATAACGACGCCGGCTACGATACCGCCGGCGCTAAACGCAAGGAACTCGAACGCATGAACATCCGGATGCTGCTAGTGGCATTGTGCGCTGGCTCGCTGTTGACCGGGTGCCAGTGGATGACGCAAGAGACGTCCGCTCCGGCAGCCCCGGTCACCTCCTGCAATGACGACATCCCCAAGTTGGCTGACAATGTCTGCCTGGTGGATGACTGGATCGACTTCGGGCTCGCCTCGCAACGCGGTGACAGCGAGTGGCGCGACACCATGCTGACGCGCCTCCAGGGTGATATGCCGCATCTCAAGCTGGCACGCGCCGTAGTGCTGGCATGGGGTGAACGCGATGGCTGGGAGCAAGCATCCGAGCTTTACAAGGCCGATATCTCAGCGGCGCCGAGCCGTTTACAGCCCCTGTTACGGCAATGGCTCAACGAGCTCGAGGCCCGCCGCGATTTGGCCAGCGATCTCGCCAAGAGCGAATCGCGCCGCCAAGCGTTGGGACGCGAGCGCGATGACCTCGCCGAGAAACTCGACGCCCTGACGGCCATCGAACAGAGTATCAACTCGCGCCATGAGCAATCGCCATGACAGCGCGACGGTTACCAAGGAGAGATTCGTGAAGCACGCCGCCGCCCATATTCTGCTGGTCGATGACGACCCCAGCCTCCTCAAGCTTTTGGGCATGCGCCTGGAAAGCCGCGGGTACCGTGTGACCACTGCCGAAAGTGGACGGCAGGCGTTGGAGTGTCTTGCCGAGGACCGCCCTGACCTGGTGCTTTCCGATTTGCGCATGGACGAAATGGACGGCATGGCGCTGTTTCATGAATTGCAGCGCCGTGCGCCGGGCATGCCGGTGATCATTCTCACCGCGCACGGCTCGATTCCCGATGCGGTGAGCGCCACGCGCCAAGGGGTCTTCAGTTTTCTCACCAAACCGGTGGACCGCGACGAGCTGTTCGCCGCCATCGAGGAAGCTCTGTCGCAAACGGCGAGCACCCATGGTGCCGGCGACGATGCCTGGCGTGCCGAGATCATCACCCGCAGCCCGCAGATGGAGCGCATCCTCGAGCAGGCGCGGATGGTGGCGGCGTCCGATGTCAGTGTGCTGATCACCGGGGCATCCGGCTCCGGCAAGGAACTGCTCGCCAACGCCATCCATCAGGCGAGCGGACGCGCCGACAAGCCTTTCGTGGCGATCAACTGCGGCGCACTGCCCGAGCAACTGCTGGAAAGCGAACTGTTCGGCCACGCCAAGGGCGCCTTTACCGGCGCTGTCAGCCAGCACGAAGGGCTGTTTCTTGCCGCCGATGGGGGCAGTTTGTTCCTCGATGAGATCGGCGACATGCCGCTGACATTGCAGGTCAAGCTGCTGCGCGCGTTGCAGGAACGTCAGATCCGCCCACTGGGCTCGACCACCTCGGTGCCCATCGACGTGCGCATCATTTCTGCGACGCACCGCGACCTCGACCGCGCCATGCACGAGGGCGACTTCCGCGAGGATCTCTACTACCGCCTTAACGTCGTCAACCTCAAGCTGCCGGCCCTCAAGGAGCGCGCCGAGGACGTACCGCTGCTGGCCAAGTACCTGGTGGGGCAGGCCGCCGAGCGCCACAAGCCCTTCGTCAAAGGCTTCTCGTCGGAAGCGCTCAACCTGCTGGCCTCCAGCGCCTGGCCAGGCAACGTGCGTCAGCTGGTCAACGTCGTCGAGCAGTGCGTGGCGCTGACCAGTTCGCCGATCATCCCCGAGGCGCTGGTAGCGCAAGCGCTAGCGGCCGAGGAAAACGCCTTGCCCTCGTTCAACGAGGCGCGCGCGGGCTTCGAGCGCAGCTACCTCGTCAAGGTGCTCAAGATAACCGAAGGCAACGTCACCCAGGCTGCGCGCATCGCCGGGCGCAATCGCACCGATTTCTACAAGCTGCTGGCTCGCCACGACCTGGAACCGAGCAGCTTCAAACCCAGCACCCAACCGCAAGCGGCGCAGAACGACGACGCCCAGCCGCGCCGGGCCCAGCGCTGAGTTCACGCAGAGTCAGTTTTCAGACAATGTCTAACGCTTGAAGCGCCGCTTCACCTCCAGCTTTAGCCGTCCCTCACCGAGTCGCGCGGTGAGGGTCTGGCCGGGCTGGGTGTCGTGTGCATTGCGCACGATATGGCGATTGTCGTCCTCGAGAATTGAATAACCGCGTCCCAACACCGCCAGCGGGCTGACCGCGTTGAGCTCGCGTGCCAGGGCTTCGAGGCGTTCCCGGGACTGATCGAGGCGGCGCGGCAAGGCGGCATGCAGTTGGCGCTCCAGAGTCGTCAGGCGTTGCTGGAGCGAGGTGATGGCAAGGCGTGGGTCCTGGCGTTCCACGCGGCGTGTCAGCGTCTCGTGATGCTGGCGCTCGCGGTCGAGTCGCCGCCGCATGGCAAGCCGCAGGCGCGTTTCCCAACTCTCCAGGCGCCGACGTTGCTCGGCCAGACGCTCGCCGGGATGCCGTAGCCGCGCCCGGGTTTGATCGAGGCGTTGACCGTCGCGCTCCAGGCGCGCCTGCATGGCGCGTGTCAGGCCGCGTTCGGCGGCTTGCAACTGCGCTCGCTGTTCGTGCCAGTCCGGGACCAAGCGCTCGGCGGCGGCGGACGGCGTGGGCGCGCGCTCATCGGCGGCGAAATCCGCCAGCGTGACATCCACTTCATGGCCCACCGCCGACATTATCGGCAGGCGGGAGTGATGGATCGCCCGCGCCAGGTGCTCGTCGTTGAACGCCCACAGATCCTCCAGGCTGCCGCCGCCGCGGGTGACGAGCAGGGCATCGACGGTGTCGTCCGGCGACTGGGCGCGCTGATTGGCCTGGGCGATGGCGCGAATGATCGCCGGCGGTGCCTCGCGCCCCTGTACTGGCACCGGCAGGATCGTTACCTCCAGCGCCGGCCAACGGCGGCGCAACACCGCCAGTACGTCACGAATCGCCGCGCCGGTAGGCGAGGTGATGATGGCCAGATGGCGGGGTGGGCAAGGCAACGGCCGCGCGTTGGCGAAGACGCCCTCGGTGGAAAGCTTCGCCTTGAGCCGCTCGAACGCCGCCAGCAGCTCGCCTTCCCCAGATGCCTGCACCGCCTCGACGATCAACTGGTAGTCGCCACGCGGCTCGAACACCGACACGCGCCCGCGCACCCGTAGCCGGTCGCCATCCTTGAGTGTCGCGCGCATCAAGCGCGCCCGGTTGCGGAAGAACGCGCAGCGCAACTGGGCGCGGTCGTCCTTTAGCGTGAAGTAGATATGCCCCGACGCCGGCCGCGCCACCCCCGAAATCTCGCCTTCCACCCAACACTCGCCGAAGCCACGCTCCAGTATCAGACGGGCCTGGCGGTTGAGTTCACTGACGGACAGGGCGTTGGGGGTGCCAGTATCATCCATCGCAAGCCTCGCAAGGTTGGGTAAGGTCGAGAAAAGGGGAGTCTAGCATTGTGGCTACGAGCTATGGTGACGCCTCTATCGGGGATGAATCCCCTCCCACAATCACCAGCCGGCTGCCGTGACCGCTGCTATCGGGAATGCCTATCTCCAAACACGCCCCACAAGAAGCCAGTTTCCACCAAGACCAGCGGCGGGTAAGGAGCCTGTGGGAGCGAATTTATTCGCGATGAAATAGGCCAGCCGGTCAGAGTAGCTCTAGGGGAGTGGAAACCCAGAGTATATAGCGCGTTCAGTGTGCATTCGGCAGGCTCGCTTCATCGACAAGGTGGGTATTACGCCCGACACGTTTGAGATCAGCCCAGGCAGCTTGGGGCGTCGCGAGCCGCAAGGGACGCCCGACGTCGCGCATCCGATCCAGTAATTGGGGAACGGATCGTTTGGTATGGGTGAATTCAATGGTGCCATAAGGGGTTCGATATTCCCCCTTGCGGCCTGTGGTCATGATCGTCAGCCGATCGACAGGAATTTGTGAGATCGCGCCATATTCCGAGAGTGCGGACTCTAGGCTGACATAGCTGTACTCGCCGAGGCGCATGGCCTTGGCGATTCGTTCGAGTAGGTCGGCGTCATGGTTCCGTGACAGCTTGTAGACATACACGCCGCGACTGACTGCCTCGAGCATGCCATGTCGACGTAGTCGATTGATCCCCTCCTGAAGCGTCTTTGGGCTGTCTTCGGGAAAGATCTTGGCCAGGTCCGAGAGGGTAAATACATACCGGTGTTGGCGGTCCCAGTAGTCGAGCCGCTCACGGGCGGTGATTTGATCCATTAAGTCTACACAAATGCTATTTATAGATAGTGTATTTGTAGACTTGGTGCGTGGCAAGTAGAGTCTGTTACAGAGGGTGTCGTCGGCCCCG
Organism: Chromohalobacter canadensis; assembly: GCF_034479555.1. Taxonomy (NCBI): domain Bacteria; kingdom Pseudomonadati; phylum Pseudomonadota; class Gammaproteobacteria; order Oceanospirillales; family Halomonadaceae; genus Chromohalobacter; species Chromohalobacter canadensis. Next base: position 2,315,319 of record NZ_CP140151.1, read on the forward strand.
TGCGCCGGATTGGCGGCGGCGCGGGGCCGGTCGGTTCAGGCCTTGCTGGTCTTGGCTTGCCACAGCTTGGGCAGCAGCCAGGGCAGGATCAACAAGGCGAGCGCGGCGATCCAGAGGCCGAGCGAAATGCCGGATTGCCACAGGATGCCGAGGTCACCGCCGCTGATGGACAGCGCGCGCCGCAGGTTCTGTTCCATCAGTCCCCCGAGGACGTAGCCCAGGATGACGGGCGCCAGCGAGAAGCCCAGCTTGCGCAGTAAGTAGCCGAACACACCGATGATGAGCATCAGGTAGATGGCCGCGAGATTGGAGTGGAGTTGATAAACCCCCACGAAGGCCAGAATCGCGATGCCCGGCACCAGCACCCAGCGCGGAATCGTCAGCACGCGGGCGAAGACGCCAGCCAGCGGCAGGTTGAGCGCCAGCAGTACGATGTTGCCGATATACAGCGAGGCGATCAGGCCGCCGGCGACTTCCGGACGCTCACTGAACATCATGGGGCCGGGGGTAATGTTGTAGAGCATCAACGCGCCGAGTAGCACGGCCGTGGTGCCGGAGCCGGGAATGCCCAGCGTCAGCATGGGCACGAACGAGCCCACCGCCGAGGCGTTATTGGCTGCCTCCGGCGCCGCTAGGCCGCGCATGTTGCCCGTGCCGAATGAATTGTCCTTGTCGCTCAGGCGCTTCTCCGTGGTATAGGCGACCGCGCCGCCCACCGAAGCACCGGTGCCGGGCAAGATGCCGATAATGAAACCGATCAAGCCCGAGCGTCCCATCGTCCACTTGCAGGCCATCACTTCCTTGAGGCTGACGAAGACACGTCCCAGCGGCGGGAGGCCGTCGTTGCCGTCCTTGCGATTGGCATGTTCCAGCATCAGGAGTATTTCGCTGATCGCGAACAAGCCGATAATCATGACGACGAAATCGATACCGTCGTAAAGCTCGGGCAAGCCGAAGGTATAGCGCAGCACGCCGGTGCTTGAATCGACGCCCACGGTGCCGATCAAGACCCCCAGTACGGCGCCGATGGCGGTTTTGACGGGGTCCTTGCCCATCATCACGGACATGGAGGCGAAGGCGAACACCATCAGCGCGAAGAACTCGGCGGGTCCGAACATCACGGCCACTTCCGCCAGCAGCGGCGCGAAAAGTGTCAGGCCGATGATGGCGATGGTCGCGCCAACGAATGAGCTCACTGCTGACAAGCCGAGCGCCGGTCCGGCCAGCCCCTTCTTGGCAAGCGGATGGCCGTCGAGCGTGGTCATCACGGCCCCGGCATCGCCGGGCACGTTGAGCAAAATGCTCGACATGCGCCCGCCATACTCGGCCCCCGTGTAGATGGCGGCGAGTAGGATCAACGCTGATTCGGCAGGCAAACCGAGTGTATAGGCCAACGGCATCAGAATCGCGATTCCGTTGATTGGACCGATGCCGGGCAGCGCCCCGAAGAGCGTGCCGAGAAGCGCACCGAGCAACGCCAAGCCGAGATTCAGCGGGCTAAGGGCGACATCGAAGCCATGGATCAGGAAATCGAACATGAGGGCGCTCCGTTATAGAAAGGGCTCGACCCAGTAACCACTAGGTAGTGAAATCCCCAATGCATGCGCAAAAAGGAAATAGCTGACGACGGCCATGAGCCCACCGGTCAGTAGTGCCTTGCCCCATGACGCGCCAAAGATGCGAGACAGGCTCGCGACGGCCAGCATCGAGGTGATGATGAAGCCGAGGTTGGTGTAAAGCAGGGCATAGACCAGGAGCGTGGCGAGTACCAGCAGCAACTTCAGTGTGAGCTGGCGCCCAGGCCATGCCTCGTTAGTGCCAGGCTTCACTATCAAGACACTCGCGAGCGCAGCCAGCAGGATAGCGAGACCGAGCGGAAAGGCGCGTGGGCCTACGGGGTCGTAGCTGAAGGGCACTTCCAGATTGATGGCCTGAACGGCGACGAACGCCGCCAGACCGATCAGGACAATGCCCAACAACCGGTCGGCGGCGAGTCTCATTGTTTCAGACCTACTTCTTTGGCCAGGGATTCGAACTGGTCGACTTGGTCCAGCACGTAGTCATTGAAGTCGTTCCCAAAGCGCGACATCGGGAAGAGGCCTCGATCTTCACGCAATGCGGCAAACTTTTCCGATTCGGAAAGCTCTTCCATGCGCTTTACCCACGTCTGATAAGCCTCATCGCTTACGTTGGGGCCCATGTAATAGCCGCGCCAGATAGGCCATTGCACGTCATAGCCTTGCTCTTCCGCAGTGGGGATGTCGGCATAAGGGCCGCCCATGCGCTCTTCTGAAAGAGAGGCGAGGACGCGAATTTTCCCGCTTTCCAGCTGCGACTTGAGTTCAGAGAGGTCGCCCGTGAAAACTTGGATATGGTCGCCCAGCAGCGCCGCCAGGGCTTCGCCGCCACCCTCGAAGGATACGTACTTGAGCTTGCGCGGCGAGAGGTCGGCGGACTTGGCGGTGAGCGCAGCCTTCATCCAGTCCTGGCTGCCCACGGTGCCGCCCGCCCCGAAGGCGATGTCACCCGGGTTGGCCTTGAGGTCTTCCATCAGCTCATCGAGCGACTGCCAGGGCGCGTCGGCATTGACGACGATGGCGCCATAGTCGACGCCTAGGGCGCCTAGCCAGCGAACGTCATCGGCATCGTATTGGCCGAATTTACCCAATGCCAGGTTCACGGCCGCGCCGGTGCTGGCGGCGACGATGAGGTTCGGATCGTCGTCGCGTACGCCGTTGACATGGTTGTATGCTACGGCCCCGATACCGCCCGGCATATAACTCACGGCCATGGGCTTGTCGATCATGCCGGTCTGGTCCAGACCATTGGCGGCGAGGCGGCAGGTGAGGTCGTAGCCGCCGCCCGGCTTGGCGGGGGCGATGCACTCGGTATCCTCGGATTGCGCCTGTACGCCACTAGCGGCCAAGAGACCGCCCGTCAGCGCCAGCATACTTGCGTACGTGGAAAGCCCTTTGTTGATCTTCATGGCGAACTCCTGTTCTCTTGTTTTGCGCTGCATTAGGAATAATGAGGATGGTGGCTGATGTCATCGCTTTGGATGAGGATACCGATGCTAGGGAGGTAACCTTTCATCAACCTGTCATCTCACGTTCGTCCACATGAGACATTGGTCGTATGCGCCTACTCGTCATCGAAGATGATCCCTTGATCGCACGCTCGCTGGATCAAGCGCTCACGCCGCTAGGCAATATCGTTGAAGTATTCACGCACTGTGCGCAGGCGCGCGAGGCCTTGCAGAGCGGGCATTTCGACCTGGTGCTGCTGGATTTGGGATTGCCCGACGGCAACGGCCTGACGTTGCTGGCCGAGCTACGTCAGCGCGGCGATACCACGCCGGTGTTGATTCTGACAGCCCACGATGGCATCGATGCGCGCGTGGAAGGGCTGGATCTTGGCGCCGACGATTATCTTGCCAAGCCATTTTCTATCGCCGAGCTGGAGGCCCGGGTGCGTGCCTTGCTGCGCCGGAGCCAGCAGCGTGCCGACAACCGCCTGGCGTTCGGCCCGCTTGCCTTCGATGCTGCCTCGGGCGTCGCCACGCTAGACGAGCAGGTTCTCGACTTGCCGCGCCGTGAACTGCTCTTGTTGGAAGGATTGCTGCTGCATGCTGGCAGCATCACGCCGCGCGAGACTCTGGAGAATCGTCTCTTCGGGTTTGGCGATGTCGGGCCCAACGCGTTGGAGGTGTACATCAGCCGCTTGCGTAAACGGCTCGACGGTAGTGGGTTGCGCATCCGCACGTTTCGCGGCCTCGGCTATCGGCTCGAGGAAGCGTCCTTGTGATCGAGGTGGATGGCACGCTGAAATCCCGATTGGCTTTCTGGTTGTTGGCGACCGTCAGCGTGCTTGGTGTCTTGCTGCTGGTCGAAGCCTATTTCAGCTCCCAACGCGCGGCCGAGCGCGCCTATGACAGTCAGCTCGAAGCCGCCGCCTTGACCATTGCCGAAGCCATACAGTGGGAAAAAGGCCAGCCGGTGGTGGAAATCCCCTCGGCGGCGTTGCAGATTCTGGCGACTCGCCATCAAGAACGTGTGTTCTATGCCGTGCTGGATGCCGACGGCCATACGGTGTCGGGTAACTTGGATCTTGATATTTCCCGCGATTGGCGCCGACGAGTGTCCTCACAGCCGACATGGCTGAATGACTCGTATCATGGCACCCAGTGGCGTCTTTATGGACGGGAACTCGATTCCGCTGGTTGGGAGACGCAAGATCCGGTGCAAATTTGGGTCGGCCACACGATGTCGGGGCGTGACGCGTTGGCGGAGGTCCTCTTCGTGCAAGCGGTCACCCGCTTCGTGGTCATGGTATTGCTGGCGGGCACCCTGATGCTCCTGGCAATGCGCGTAGCACTCGCACCGATGCGCCGCCTCCGCCACCAGTTACGCCAGCGCGATGCCGACGACATGCGCCCGCTGGAGACCCGGGTGCCCGAGGAAATGCGCGAAATGGCGGAAACCCTGGATTCGCTTTTTAAGCGCCAGCGTGAAGGCCGAGAAGCGCTGTTACGTTTCACTGCAGATGCCAGCCATCAACTCAAGACCCCACTCGCGGGGTTACAGGCCACGAGCGAGTTGGCCTTGAAAAGCAATAGCCCCGATGCCTGGCGACAGGCATTAACCGAGGTCCATGGCAGTGCGGGGCGTACGAGCCGTTTAGCCAACCAGCTATTGAGTCTGGCGCGCCTGCGTCACGCGGTAGAGGCAAGCGCAACATCGCGTATCGACGCGGTGGCGCTACTGCATGAAACGGCTTTCGATTGGGCGCAGCGTGATGCCTCACAAGCACATGACATCGGTTTGGCGCCGCTTCCAGCATCACCGCAATACATCCAGGGCGAGGCATGGGCTTTGCGGGAGTTGTTAGGCAATTTGATCGACAACGCCCTGCGTTATACGCCTGCCGGCAGCGTTATTACCCTGGGCGCGGTGAATCATGCGCAGACCTTGGAGTTATATATCGAGGATGATGGGCCAGGTGTGTCGCCCGAGATGCTGGCGCACTTGCACCACCCCTTCGAACGCGGTGGTCGTCAGGACACCGAAGGCTCCGGCCTGGGGTTGGCCATCGTGGACTCGATCGTGCGTCGTCACGAGGCGCGGATGCAGGTCGAGTCGGTGGAGAATGGCGGGCTGAGAGTCCGTCTGTTGTTTCCTTGTCTCACCCGACACGAGGAGGGGTGATGTCGATTCGCCGTGTGGCGCTCGTCTGGCTTTTGGGGGCGTTGGCGCCAAGCCTCGCCTGGGCCGATAACCCGCTCATCGTCGAGGCTGCGCTCGACAGGGAGGTCGCAGCACCCCTGTTGGACGCTTTCGAGGAGGCCTATCCGCGCATCCAGTTGACCTTTCGAGATCGCTCGACGCTCGAAGTCGACGCCCGTGTCGCCGACGCGGACGACCCGCCCGATGTCGTCATCAGCTCCGCCATGCCCTGGCAGATGTCGCGCGTGAATGAAGGCTATGCCCAGCGTCTCGACTCAACGGCGGCGCGGGCATGGCCAGAGTGGGCCAAGTGGCGAGACGAAGTGTTCGGCTTCACCTTTGAGCCCATCGTGATGGCGTACCGGTTGGATCTATCGCGTCATATGATGCCGCCGAAGACCCATGCCGACATGCATACGCTACTCACGCAGCACCGCGAGACGCTTCGCGACAAGGTGACGACCTATTCGCCTTCACGCAGTGGCGTCGGCTACTCGCTCTTTCAGCAGGACGCACGCTATACAACCCGGTTCTGGGATCTCGTGGCCGCGATGGGGGCGGCCGATACCAACCTCGAGGCCAGCACGCGGGCCATGCTCGAAGGGCTCAGCGAAGGGCGTTACTGGCTGGGCTACAACCTGCTGGGCTCGTACGCCATGGTGTGGGCGCAATCGCATCCCGAGGTCATCGTGCAGGTACCGCAGGACTATTCGCTGGTCATGATGCGCATGGCGTTCATTCATCGCGATGCCCCGCACCCCACGGCGGCCCGGGCGTTTCTCGACTTTCTGCTGGGCCGCGAAGGGCAGCGTGTCATCGCCGGCGAGACGCCACTGTTCAGTGTTCGCTCGGATGTCGAGGGCCCTTACACGGCCCAGCGGCTGCGCGACCAGGTCGGGGAGCGCTTGTACCCGATTCCGCTGAACGCCTCGCTGCTCGCGTTCGTCGATCCCTCGCGGCGCACGGCGTTCATGGAGCGCTGGCAGCGGGAAGTCCATCGCTTGTTGCACCCCGCACCGGATCAGAGCGCGGCCGATACCTCATCACACGTTGACAAATGAGCTAAACGTTGAGAGGACGGGAATAGGGGTTTATAATGGCGGATTAATCTTCCCCGCACCCGCTTCCCCACAGGTGTCGCAACATGCTACGTATAGCGCAAGAAGCTCTTACGTTCGATGATGTATTACTCGTCCCCGGCTATTCCGACGTCCTGCCCAAAGACGTCAGCCTTAGATCCCGCCTGACTCGCGACCTTTACCTCAACATCCCGCTGCTTTCTTCCGCGATGGATACCGTGACCGAAGCCCGCCTGGCGATTGCCATGGCGCAGGAAGGCGGCATCGGGATCATTCACAAGAGCATGAGCATCGCCGCGCAGGCGACGGAAGTGCGCAAGGTGAAGAAGCACGAGAGCGTGATCGTCAAGGACCCGGTGACCGTGAGTCCCAAGGCGAAGCTGGCCGATCTGCTCGAGATGGCCAACGAGTACGGCTACTCCGGGTTCCCGGTGGTCGAAGGCGGCACCCTGATGGGCATTGTCACCGGGCGCGACATGCGCTTCCGCCCCGACAAGGGCGATAGCGTCGCGGAGATCATGACCCCGCGCGAGAAGCTGGTCACCGTGCCCGAAGGCACCTCGCTGGACATCATCAAGTCCAAGCTGCAGGAACACCGCATCGAGAAGATCCTCGTGGTCGACGATCAGTTCCGCCTGCGTGGCCTGGTGACCGTGCGTGACATCGAGAAGGCGCGCACCTACCCGTACGCCGCCAAGGATGACGACGGCCGCTTGCTCGCCGGCGCTGCCGTGGGCACCGGGGCGGAAACGCCGGACCGCATCACGGCATTGGCCGAGGCCGGGGTGGACGTGGTCGTGGTGGATACCGCGCATGGCCATTCCCAGGGCGTGATCGAGCGCATACGCTGGGTCAAGGAGCATTATCCGGAAGTGCAGGTGATCGGCGGCAACATCGCCACCGCCGCCGCCGCCAAGGCGCTGGCCGAAGCGGGCGCGGATGGCGTCAAGGTCGGCATCGGCCCCGGTTCCATCTGCACTACGCGCATCGTCGCTGGGGTCGGCGTGCCGCAGATCTCCGCCGTCTCCGACGTGGCCGACGCACTCAAGCCGTTCGACATCCCGCTCGTCGCTGATGGCGGCATCCGCTTCTCCGGCGACCTGGCCAAGGCCATCGCCGCGGGTGCCAGCACGGTGATGATCGGTGGGCTGTTGGCCGGCACCGAGGAAGCGCCGGGCGAGATCGAGCTCTACCAGGGCCGTACCTACAAGGCCTATCGCGGCATGGGCTCCATGGGCGCCATGTCTCAGACCCAGGGCTCGTCCGACCGCTACTTCCAGGACAAGAACGCCGGCGTCGAGAAGCTGGTGCCGGAAGGTATCGAAGGCCGCGTGCCCTACAAGGGCGTGATGAGCTCCATCGTTCATCAGCTGATGGGCGGTCTGCGCGCCTCCATGGGCTACACCGGTTGCCACGATATCGACGAGATGCGCACCAAGCCGGAGTTCGTGAAGATCACCGGCGCGGGCTTCGCCGAATCCCACGTGCATGACGTGCAGATCACGAAAGAGGCCCCCAACTACCGGGCGGGCTAACTCAAGCTTGATGCCGGAAGCTTGAAGCTGGAAGTGGCCACGCCGCTTCCAGCTTTCGCATTTTCGGCCCTTGTTGCTTCTCAAAGGAACGCCAGATGACCGACATTCACGCCCACAAAATCCTGATTCTCGACTTCGGCTCCCAGTACACCCAGCTCATCGCGCGCCGTGTGCGCGAGATCGGCGTCTACTCCGAAGTGCGCGCCTTCGACATCAGCGAGGAAGAGATCCGCGAGTACCAGCCCAACGGCATCATCCTCGCCGGCGGGCCGGAATCCGTCACCGAGCTGGCCTCGCCGCGCGCCCCGCAGTGCGTGTTCGAGATGGGCCTGCCGGTGCTGGGGATCTGCTACGGCATGCAGACCATGGCCGAGCAACTGGGCGGCAAGGTCGAGGGCTCGCAGAAACAAGAATTCGGCTATGCGCAGGTGCGTATCGACGCCGACAACGCCCTGCTCAAGGACATCAAGGACCATGTCGACCATGACACCGGGCGCTCTCTGCTCGACGTGTGGATGAGTCACGGCGACAAGGTCGGCCAGGTGCCGGAGACCTTCACCGTCACCGCCTCCACCCCGAGCTGCCCGATCGCCGCCATGGCGTGGGAAGACAAGCAGTTCTACGGCGTGCAGTTTCACCCCGAGGTGACCCACACCCAGCAAGGCCAGCGTATCCTCGAGCACTTCGTGCTGGATATCTGCCAGTCCGAGCGCCTGTGGACCCCGGCCCAGATCATCGACGACCTCTGCGTGCGCGTGCGCGAGCAGGTCGGCGACCGCCACGTGCTGCTGGGCCTCTCCGGCGGGGTGGACTCCTCCGTCGTCGCCGCGCTGCTGCACAAGGCCATCGGCGACCAACTGACCTGTGTGTTCGTCGACAACGGCCTGCTGCGCAAGTTTGAGGGCGAGCAGGTGATGGAAACCTTCGCCCGCCACATGGGCGTGCGGGTACTGCGTGTCGACGCCGAGGACGAGTTCCTCACCAAGCTGGAAGGCGAGGGCGACCCCGAAGCCAAGCGCAAGATCATCGGCAATACCTTCATCGACGTCTTCGACCGTGAAGCCGCCAAGATCGACGGTGTGGACTTCCTCGCCCAGGGCACCATCTACCCGGACGTGATCGAATCCGCCGCCAGCAAGACCGGCAAGGCCCACGTCATCAAGTCGCACCACAACGTCGGCGGCCTGCCCGAGACCATGAAGCTCAAGCTGGTCGAACCGCTGCGCGAACTGTTCAAGGACGAAGTGCGCAAGCTCGGCCTCGAACTCGGCTTGCCGTACGACATGGTCTACCGTCACCCCTTCCCGGGACCGGGCCTCGGCGTGCGCATCCTCGGCGAAGTGAAGAAAGAATACGCCGACATCCTGCGTGAAGCCGACGCCATCTTCATCGAAGAACTGCACAACTTTGAGTGGTACCACAAGACCAGCCAGGCCTTCGCCGTCTTCCTCCCGGTGAAATCCGTCGGCGTCGTCGGCGACGGCCGCCGCTACGAATGGGTCATCGCCCTGCGCGCGGTGGAAACCATCGACTTCATGACCGCAAGATGGGCGCACCTGCCGTATGAGTTGCTTGAAAAGGTTTCTAACCGCATCATCAACGAGATCAGCGGCGTATCGCGTGTAACGTATGACGTCAGCAGCAAGCCGCCTGCTACTATTGAGTGGGAGTGAGCGGCCGAACTAGGCTGATGGTGGGCGTCTAGCCGCGTTGTATCGCCCGTCTCATACGAAAGCCTGCCTTTACCGGCAGGCTTTTTTGTTGCACAACGTTACCAAGCTAAGGCTAATTTGGATTAAGCTAACGAGGGTATGGCCGATAGAAAAGAAGAGACGAAAACAAATCGAAAGGTGTCGCAGGGAAAGGATGTCATCCCCAGGCGGTAGCGTGTTGAAAAAAGTTTTCGGATTTTTGTTGACTTCATATTCTTAGTTCTTAGAAAACTAATACCTGATAGGTGCTCCCTTTGTAAACCAGTCGATGAAAGTATACAAGAAGACTTTTTTGTCGTTCAAACTGATGGGGAAGTTTAGCAGTCACGCTCTTCGGTGCTATTTATGTATAGATATACTTAATTTGTGTTTTGCTCAATGAGCACGGATGTTATGGAGCCAAGCTATGCGACATAACGTATCTACCTTGGGTCGATTGTTATGGTGCCGTTTAAGCCCACCTGGCACACGATGGAATGAATCTGCTAGTATTAGTGCCTTGATTCGCTATGCTTCAAGAGGCTGCGTGCACAGAAAGAGGAATAAGGTTCTTGATAAACAATATATATTCGGCATTTTTTCGTTCAAAAAACCTTATCGAAACTGCTTGGCATGGAACTACGGAAGTGACCAGAGATGTGGTTAAACATCTAGTCGAGGATCGCGTAATGAACGACACAGATCCTCTCGCCTATGCGTGCGATCTTGCCTATAAGAGGTTGCTTCATTCGTCCCGCCCCGAATACGTGTATAAAAATGTCCTTTTGTCGAAAATGGTGTTTGGGAAGCATAGCCCAGCTACTACATCTTGGTTGTATGAGTTTCGAGTCGGTGAGGCACGTGCAGATGCAGTTTTGATTAATGGAGTTGCTACAGCCTACGAGATAAAGACAGATCTTGATGATTTTTCTCGCGCCCAGTCTCAGCTAGAGGCCTATTATTCTTGTTTTGATAGAGTTGTGTTTGTTGTTGGTAATGGGCAGGTTGAAAAAGCCCTTAAAATTTTACCAGATTATGTGGGGGTGTTGAGGCTTTCTAATAGATATCAGCTCTCAGAAGTCCGGGAGTCAGTATCAAACACTGAAGATCTTTCCTCAGAAGCAATGTTTCATCTTTTCCGCAAAAGAGAACGCGAGTTTCTTCAGAATAAATATGAGGTTTTTACTGACCACCTGCCGCCGATAGAGCGATATTCTGCTGCCCGTGATGCCATTTCTTTACTGCCTCCGAGAGATGTTCATAAAATTTTTGTTGAAGCTCTTAGAGGGCGAGAGCCTGCGACAAAGAGAGCTGCTATATCTAAAAGACTGCCAAACTCATTACGAGCAGCTGCATTTGGATATAAAATGAAGAATGCTGACTGGCTGCTTCTTGCCTCGAGGCTTCAAGAACCAGCGTACAACGCGCTTTAGATTTGAATGACTTTTATTGACGAGGAGTGTGAGTATGTATTGGCCATTTTTCCGCTCAAAACAAGAAGAGATGATTGCTCTAAAAGAACTTGGGCCTTACTTAGGAAGTAATCTTGTGGTTCCTGTTATCAAGCCGCACGATGCGGCTTCGCGAGTTGAAGGGCAGATATCTAGAGTGCTGCAAACAGGTTTGCGCGCTGCTCTAATTGTTAATACAAACGAAGGTTCTCCCGTGCCTGCAGTCGCAGATGTTATGGCGATGGAGAACAGTTTAGAGAATGCGTATCCGAATCAAGTTTTTCCAACATTGGAGGTGCATCCTGGTGTTACCGCTGCGGATGTGAGCGGATTCCTTAATACCTACAGTGGCCGAACCCAAGTTTTCGTGCATCGAGCACATACCCTTAGTGCTGCTATTTTTCCCGCCAGTGATGCAATTCACATTTTTGAATCAAATGGAGTTTCGCCCCAGTTCGTTTCTTGTTTTTCTGCGTCTCGATGCGTGATACTTCGTGATGGGTTCAAAAAGCAATCCGTTAACGGGGGCTACCCATCTGTCTCTTATTTTGATGATTTGGCTTACAGTTATCGTATACATGGTTACGATGGTTTTGGTGATTTTGCAGCCATAGGTGATGTGCCTTATAACACAGGCGGAGGTCAACCGAGTCACGTTGCTCTTCACCTTACAGAGCCTCATCAGAATAACACTTTTCACTGCCGTCATTTTGTTTCTGCTGTGCCGCCAGCGACTACAGATGTCCAGACAAAGTACTTTGATGCTCTGGCACAGTTGATAGGGCATACGGGCTCGCCAGGAGTAGGTCCATTCAGTACTTTTGGGGTATCAGATTACTGTAATAATTATGTGGCGGGCAATTTTCCTGGTTTAGGTTCTCCAAAACGGTGGTCTACCAAGCATCATATTCAATTGCTTCATTCTGTTCTTGATGTGTCTTCTGCTGCTCCTTGGGTTTGAAGACATCTTTAATGCTGAAATAATGAAATAAAATTTTATTTGGGGTTCAATATTTTTAAAATGCCAAGACAACACCTTGGCAACCGGTAATTAGCAAGAAGCTTCAGGCAGCGTCTAGTAGCGTTGAAGTTTTCGTTACGTTAAGCCCACCTAAATGACTGATTTTATTCGTTGATTGGCCTCTAGGCTGATGAAAGCTACAAAATGTCGATATACATCCGTTTCTAGCATCGGAAGCTAAAGGCATCTCTTACAAAAAAGGTAATCAGGGATGAAAATAGAGAAGATAAAGCTACAGAATTTTCGTTGTTTCGGGCATGAGGAGGTCGAGCTAAACTTAGAGGAAGAGCTTACGACACTTGTTGGCGGAAACGGCTCCGGAAAGACTGCAGTGCTGCAAGCTGTGTCACGGTTGTTTGGTACATCATCAGCACAGCGATCGGTACAGCGTCGTGATTTCCACATATCTGTTGAACAGCAGGAACTTCAGTCCGGAGACAGCCTGTTTGTCGAAGCGGTACTTGCTTTCCCTGAACTGGCAGAGCAAGACAAGTCTCCTCTTGATGCTGTTCCAGAGTTCTTCAATCAGATGGCGGCTTCCGGTGCAGGAGAGCCCCTCAAGGCTCGGATACGTCTACAAGCTACATGGACGGATGACGGTACGCCGGAAGGGGCAATTGAAGAGGACATACGCTGGATAAGAGCTCTGGATAATAATTTTGAGTGGGATGACTGTTCCAGGGTCCAGGCCGTAGAGCGCTCTTCGATCCAGTTTATCTATTTACCGGCCAACCGTGATGCGACAACGCAGGTGACCGCACTTCTTAAGGGGCGGTTATGGCAGGCTGCCAAATGGTCGGCGGTATTCAGGGATGCAAGTTCTGATAATGCGGATCAGATCCAGAGCTGCTTCGAGGAGGAAGAACCATCGAAGGTTCTGCTGAAGCGTCTTTCGAAGCGGTGGCAACAGGTCCATGAAGCCGATACAGACAGTCAGCCGCGTTTAAGGCTCATCGAAAATCGTTTTGAAGAGCTTGTTCGTAAGGCTGAATTTACCTTTGCGCCTGATGAAGAAGGGCAGGAGCGTCGGTTGTCCGAGCTCAGTGATGGGCAGCGTTCTCTGTTTCATATTGCCCTTACAGCGGCAACGCTCGAAACCGAGCGGGAAGCTTTCGTTTTGCCTGCTGGTGACAGCTCATTTGAACAGGATAAGTTACGCCGTGTTCACCTAACGATCCTTGCCATCGAAGAGCCTGAAAATAGCCTTTCACCGTTCTTTTTGTCTCGTATCATCAGGCAATCGAGGGAGATAGGCGCACTGCCTTCCGCGCAGGTTCTGCTATCTAGCCATTCACCGGCGATTCTGAGCCGGATAGAGCCGAATGAAGTGAGATATCATCGTATGGATCGAGGCGCTCGATGCTCATCGATCCGCGAGCTGACCTTGCCGGAGGATGGTACTGAGGCAAATGTGTATGTCAGGCTGGCAGTAAAAGCATATCCTGAACTCTATTTTGCGCGATTCGTAATCCTGGGTGAGGGGGATTCAGAGCGCGTCGTTATTCCGAAAATAGCGGAAGATATGGGGGTGCCACTTGACCCGTCATTTGTTCCTGTCGTCCCGCTAGGAGGACGGTTTGTAGCGCATTTCTGGCGGCTGCTTAATGATCTTGAGATTCCACATGCCACATTGCTCGATCTTGATCTGGGGCGTAGGCATGGTGGGGCGAACACCATGAGAAGCTGCTTGAAGAACCTGGCCGCTATCGGAAATGACTTTCGGAATAATACTCAATATTTGCTTGGCAATGTCGTTCCTGAAGAGGCTGATCAGCTCACAGACCAAGACCTTCTTGGCGGAGATTTACAAGCAAACTGGCTTCAAGCTTTCTATGAGGAAGGTGTTTTTTTCTCCTATCCTATTGATCTCGATTTTGCCATGCTGGGCGCATTTCCGGAGGCATATCAGGAGCCTAACCCCGGTGGGCACGGCCCCATGGGGAGTGCAGAGGCAATTCAGGCTAGGAAGTGCACCACTCTGAAAACAGGTGGGAGTCCCGCTTTATACACTCATCATTATGATGACGCTTTTAAATGGTATCCGTATCTGTTCCTGAGCAGTAGCAAGCCCGAGACTCACCTATCGGCCCTTTCCCGTATTCCTGACGGCGATATTGCTAGGTTAGCACCTCATGAGCTTAGGAAGCTCATTGAGCATGTAAAACAGAAGCTTGAGCTGCCGGGAGAGGATGCATGACTCGCGTAAGCAAGGATGATTGGGTACCTCAGGGTGTTGGTGGTCTTGAAAGCAGAGCATGGGAAGCCTTACGTGAAACTGAAAGCAGCGTCCTCGTGACTGCTGGTGCCGGTGCCGGAAAAACAGAATTCCTGGCACAAAAGGCGACCTATCTTCTTCAGACAGGTATTTGTCCGGCCCCCAAACGCATTCTGGCCATCAGCTTCAAAAAGGATGCCGCCCGAAACCTTGCTGAGAGGGTTGCAAAACGTTGTCCGAGGGATCAGGCGCGGCGTTTTGATTCAATGACTTTTGATGCCTTTACCAAGGGGCTACTGGACCGGTTCCGTCCTACTATACCGGAGCCGTTCAATGCGCACGGCACGTATCAGATCGTTACTCCGTTTCGTAGGGATTATGACGATTTTCTTGAGCGTCACGGTTATCATGGCGTTAGTGCCCAGCGTCTTGAGAAAAGAGTGCAGCTGACAGACCTGCCAATTGACCAATCTAATGGCTCTGAACTACATCGCGCATTAGCAGATTACTGGCATGAACAATTTTTCGGGGGCGGCGAGATATCCCTGTCCTTCCCGATGATAAACAGGCTTGTAAAACTGCTGCTGCAGGAAAATTCATATATCCGCCGGGCCTTGCAGGCAACATATTCCATCGTCTTTCTTGATGAATACCAAGATACTACCTATGCCCAGTATGACATGCTGCAAACGGCGTTCGATGGTAGTGATGCTATTTTTACAGCAGTCGGCGATGATAAGCAGCGCATTATGGGATGGGCGGGAGCCATGAACGATGCGTTCGCTCAGTTTGAAAACGACTTTGGTGCTAGGCGCATATCACTGCTCTCAAACTGGCGATCACATGAGGATCTGGTTCGTATTCAGCACGAGATAGCCCGCCGGATAGACGACAATGTGGAAGAGGTGCAGGCACAAGGGATTCGTGAAATAGAAGGAGAAATTTCTGCTATCTGGCAATTCCGGAGCACAGATGACGAGAACAATTATCTGGCTAAATGGGTGAGCCGTGAGGTGCAGTCAGGGCGTGTCGAGCCACATGATGTTGCGATTTTGATCAGGATGCGGGCAGATCAGGTTGAGGGTGAGGTAGCTCCTGCTTTTGCTGCACGAGGTCTCTGGATCAGAAATGCGGCCCGGTCAGTCGGTGAAATTCAGATACAGGATCTTCTTGGGGAAGAGCTGACTGGTATATTCGTTCCTTTGCTTCGCCTAGGAGCAACGGACCGAAGTCCAGAAAACTGGGCATTGGCTCAGCAGAACTATCTGTTTCTAGAGGCTGCCGATCCGGATAACGATCTTACGCAGGAGCGGTTGCTGGTTAAGCTTGAAGCTTTCGTCCGTCACTTAAGGGCAGAGCTGGCGCGTCGCCAGCCTGATCCGGATTCGGCGGAAGCGATTGCAGAGGTGCTTCTTGAGTTTGTCAGTCCCCCGGCGCTGCGGCAATCCTTTGCCGCTTATCAGCGGGAAAGGGACTTTGAAAGGGTCTGGAGTGGATTTGTCACGCTCCTGAAAGAGTGCGCAGAACATAGCAGTAGCTGGACGGAAGCTCTGGATGAGTTTGAGGGCATTGGACAAGTCGCTCTGATGACCGTCCATAAAAGCAAAGGTCTTGAGTTCCACACCATGATATTTTACGGGCTCGATAATCAGACTTGGTGGAGCCTTACTCCGCAACGGGGTGAAGAGCTAAACACCTTTTTTGTTGCCTTTACCAGAGCAAAGCAGCGTGCATTCTTCTCCCAGTGTGTTGAACGAGGGCGTGCTATTGGCTGGATACAGCAATTACTGGCCCCGGCGGGAGTCGAAACCATAGACGGTACGACCATATTGGGTGCCACCTGAGCATAGCCAAGATAATGCTCTCCCGCTCCATGCAATAGAAGTTTCATGTCTCCTTTGGGCCGTTGCTTTCTGCCAATTCGGGCAGAGAGTATCGGCTCAAGCCTGAGCTGGTATATTTTAGCCGCTAAAATTTCTCCTCAGTCTTAGAGGAGTTTCATCGACTTTGAGGACCTTGTAAGCTCTTTTGGAAACAAAGAATCCAATGGGTGGGCCAATGGCAACAGAGGAGACACCGGTAGACGAGACGGAATTGGCTATGCAGCTCCGCACACGCGGCTTGGTTCGTACTATTGCGGATCGAGAGTTCCGGCGTCTAGACGATAACCGCTCTGCGTTGGTCGCCACGCTCGCGGCCATATTGAACGCTACCGATGCGCCACCAATTGATCTCCATGTCGAAGATGCGCTGGCAGAGCTGGAGGGACGGCGCTTCTTCCTCGTCCAGCATGTTCTATGCGACCTGATACCTCTTCTGAATGTAGATCAGGAGGTCCTTCTTGCCTTCATCACGCGCTTGCTGGATACAGGCGGCAACGATCTGGATACTGGCGCCCTGAGTACCGCTTTTGGGGAATGGACGAAGAAAGACGTAGCCAGATCTTCCAAGGTTTACGAATCAGCACGTACCGGCAATAACCGCGCTCTGCGTCAACTATCCACGGTTCTCCTAATGAACGCTGATGTCGAGGAAGGCCTAATTTTTGCGCAAGCTCACGATCGGGAAGCGAAGCTCGCAGCCATCTCGGCTTTGGGTGCCATGGAATTGGGTGAACGCTACCGTGAGGTACTCGACACACTAACCCAAGAAGCGTCCAGCGACGATGAGGATACCGCCCTTCGGTCCCTCGAAGCGGGCTACCGCGCTGCTGCAAAGCGAAAAGTATGCGCACCAGCCAGTTTCGACGAACAACTCGAACGTGTCCTTCAGACGCAGAGCCCATCTGCGATTCACTTGGCGGCAGATCTCCTGTGGCGTTATCGAGAAGGCCTCACAGAGAACGTCATAGACCTGTGTCTCTATACCGTTGCAGATGTTGGCCCAGACGATATTGTAACCATCTCGCACATTGATCATGCCTCATACCAACTTGTGAGGGATGGGCGCGCTGAACCGGTGATCCGACTACTTAGTGAATTGATCGATCGTTCAAAGGGACAGATTACGCTAGGTGCGTTCCAGAGTGCGTATCACGCGCTGACGCATGCAGGCGCTGAGGTGCTTGGTAGTGCGGTTGTGTACTGGCTGCTCAATGGAGGAGTACACACTCGTAAATGCGTGGCGAATGAAGTGTGCAGTGTTGGGAAAGAGGATCCGCCCTTCTCAATCCCTACGTCGTCTCTGCCACCAACCCCATCAGACCAGCTGTTTCTCTGTCGCAAGGCTGTCGGATGGTTCTTTATCGATCCGCTGGCAGCGGTCGCCATACCATTAGCGGTACTTCGCGATGGATCGCCGGATATCGCCAGTGACGTCCTCAATCTGATCTATGATCCCCTGCTCCTGAGCTATGGTGGCAATTTGAAGAGCTACCTTGAACACTACGTTGAAGACGGCGGAGCCAACGGCTCAGGTATTACTGAACTGCTCGCACGAAAGGCTGAATTTCAGGATGCGATGGAGGGTATTGAACGTTTGGTTGAACTGCACCCCAGCGAAATGCAGCGTGAGGTAGAGCGTGCTCAGTGGAACGAGAGGATGGAACGAGGCATGGAGCAGGAAAGTCGGAGATCTATATTTGAGGATATCTTCTCCAAGCAATACATCCTTTATGGCCGCTCTTCGCTGACGCCGATTCATACTGGTGAGGGCGCCACGCATCTCACCGAGATTGAGATGAAATCGTTCTCGGTCTCGTCCGAGTTGCCTCTCCTCAATATTGTTGACCCGGTCGGCCTCGACCAAATGCTTGTCCATTTCAAGCTTGAGCCGAGAGAACAACGATGAAACTTGTCGTGACACACTACCTGCGCTCGTTGCGCGAGCGCGACGAACTTGACGCTATTTTGCCTGACCTTCTGGCCGAGAGTGGATTCGAAGTTCTAACCCGGCCACGTCGTGGCACACGGCAAGCCGGTGTCGACGTCGCTGCAGTCGGCCCCAACCCTGATCGCAATGGCGCTCGAAGTCTGTTCCTGTTCACAATCAAGTCCGGCGATTTGACACGAGAGCATTGGGATACTGGTCAGCAGGCCGTGCGGCCGTCGCTGCACGAGGTTCTGGATGACTACATCCCGAATCGCATCCCACCCCACCTTACGGATCTGCCTATCGTCATTTGTGTCTGCATGGGTGGCGAAATGCGCGAGGATGTTCGTGCCCAGTGGAGCGGCTTCTGCCGGACGAACGAGAAGGACAACGTTTACTTCGCCGAGTGGAATGGAGATCGCCTCGCGGATCTGATTCTAAGCGGCATGTTACGGGCAGAGTTAATCGAGAGCGAGAACCGGGGAGTGTTTCAGAAGGCGCTAGCGATGCTTGATCAGCCCGACGTCGCTTATCGGCATTTCCGTGACTTGCTCGATGCCATCTTCACTAAGCCGAAGAACCAGACAGAGCGGACACGCCAGCTACGCAAAGCCTACTTGTGCCTTTGGATACTCTTCGTATGGGCTCGCGACGCTGGTAACCTCGAGGCAGCGTATCGAGCATCTGAACTGGTGCTGCTACGTAGCTGGCCATACTGCGATGATACCCGTCTGTGCAAGGGACCGACGCAACAGGAGCGGCTGGCTCATTTCGATCAGGTCTTACAACTTCATATCATCATCGCCAACCTTCTTCTCGTCGAGAAAATTGGGCCGTTCGCCGATAAGCGCTACGCGCTTTCAATGGCCGTAAATTCACGCAACGCGGTCGACATCAATATCGCGTTGTTCGAGACGTTGGGGAAGTTGTCTCTCCATGGACTATGGCTGGAGGCCATTAGTGCCTCGCAGGACGAGGCGGTTGCGCAGGCAATGAGTGAAGGGGCGGATAAGGTGCTTAACATAGCGATCGGGATGCTGAACGCGAACCCGGCACTTGCCGTCCCCGTTCGCGACGATTTTACGATCGAACTGGCTTTGTTTATGCGTCTTGCAGACGTGCGCGGCCGACTTTCCAACGTCGCCGACTACATCCGTGGCATGTCCGATCACCTGTGCAACGGACTCATGAGTAGGCAGCACTATCCGACGCCGAAGACAGATTATCGAGACGTCCTAGCTCATTCCAGAGACGGTAGCGATGCATACTTCGAAGAGCATACGCGCGCGGGGATTCTTTACACCTTCGTACTCGCTTGGCTTGCGATGATCGGAGATCAGGAACGCGCAGAGCGCTTGCGTAGCACGTTGTTAGAAAACGCTCCGCACATGACGCACCAAATCTGGGTTCCTGATGGACGAACGGATGAAGTTTTCTGGGATGGTGATCAAGATCACGGGTTGTCGGTACCAGGTCTGCCACTCAATGACTCACTAGAGGCCGTTTTTAGTCTAATCAATCGCGTGATGGAAGAGCATCCACTGGAGGAGCAGGTTAGCGCTGTTCGAACTCGGCTGACCCCAATCCTCCTCACGGCCTGCCGTCACTATCGTATGCCAGTGCCACCGCACGTTTGGCAAGGTCAGGATCGCTCCGCACCGGACGCCGAGTAGGTTATCGCCACGGAGCAAGCTATTTCCAAGAAGTCCTCGGTTCGCCTTGATTCAGTATAGAAGGCTTAAGCGCGGCGCTGAATCGCATGCCATCGGCCGCACGGAAGGCATGACGTATGACTAGGTGTATGGGCCCTAGTCATCGTGGTTGGTAGTGGTTGCATGTCCGGCCATTTAAAAACGTGTCGCCAACTTTGACCTAGCCGGGGCCACACAGGGGCGATAGCCTGACTCCTGCAACACACTCACAGGAGATTACTTATGGCAAGCCAAAAGACCCGCGCGCAACTGAATGATCGTGCCGATACACTGAACCGCAATAAAGGCACAACTGGTCAAAACATCAAGAATGCCAAATCCAATGGGAACCGCGGCAAGCAAATTAAAGAGAGTCGCACCTCTAACAGGAAATAACAGCAATGGGGACAGGGAAGTCCCTTGGAACCTCGGAAAGTGATGCCATGACTCGATACGCTCTACCTACCCTTGGTGATGTGGTGAAAATTTTGTTCGACATCACCGGGGTACTGCCGCGAACCAGAGAAAATCAAAAGGAGCCAAACGGCTTTGCCGAAGAATACAAGAAAACCATTCAGACCCGCCTTCAGCGATTGACGAAGGAGAAAGGCGAGCTACAGGACAATGTTGAGAAGTTATTTACCCTGTTGGCGGAGTGCCTTGAACCCTATATCCGTTGTCCGGTACGGGAGCGTCAGCTGACAGGCCTGATCAATGATTTGTATGGCCTATATGCGTCTCTGGTTACAACCCAAGGTACTTTCATGAGCAAGCGTGACTCTATCAGGTTCTTACTGGTGACTTACCTGGCTGATGAGGGCACGCGATCCTTGACGAGGGGGTGGTTGAAATATTTGGGCTTCGTCGTTCAACCCATCCGGCCGTCGGATCCCTTCTGGTTCCTGCCAACCACAAAAGCTGGGCGCCAAGTATCGCCACTTAGCAAGGTGCTTTACTGGGCCTATGAATCCTGCGGTCAAACCTTGGTGAACTTCCATAGACAACCCAACTCCGAAAGACAAGACCCCAAAACCAACGAGTGGAAAAACGAGAAAACGGCTAGGAACTGGCATCAACGCGGGCACATCCCTTCTTTGGGGAACTTGCTGCAGAACCTGAAAGAGTCGTTCGAAGTGCAGGAGGCTGTCGGCAACCCGATCGACAAGCCGTTGCAAGATGCCATTATTACCCATGCGGCCCTTGCTAGAATGGCAACCATGGCTACTTCTCTTATTACCCAAGCGTATGGCCAGGACTTTCTGGACGAACTCTGCGAGCAGACCCGTTTATATGCCAGTTGGATGAACGAGGAGCTTGAAGGGTTCTATCGGGAGTATGAGGCACAGCTAGGCCTGATCGGCCCCGGCCCAGATCATGATGCCCAAGTGCTATTGGGGCTGAAGATGGCACCTAATTTTTGGGCTTTCTTTGAGGCAAAACGCCAAAGCGCCGCGGAAGTTTTACGACATCATGCAAGTCCAGCAGGCGAACCTGATCCATTAATTGTGAATTGGAACGAGAGTAGATATGGCTCTTATGTGGCACAAGTGCCTGTGGATATTGTGTCTCGCTGGCGCCAACCTCCTCCCATAGGTATTGTGCCTCTGATCAAGCGTGGCCTATCGAAGCGCAAGGATCCCGAGCTCAGCCCGGCGGTCATTGATGCGCTTGAGGAGGACATGAGCCAGGCGGAGGTGGCTGAGCGACTCACCTGGCTTCTGCACTGGTTGCGGGGTGTTGTCTTTTATCGCGCCGAAGACTATGCGTATGCTGCGACTCACTACCAGCAAGCGTTCGATGCTGCCAAGTACACAGCCGGTGAGTACCAGTACCTGCTCGTGAACCAATATATCGAAGTGATGGCAAAGACTCGCCAATGGCGGCTATTCAAGAAAGGCGTTCTTTGGGCCTGCTATCTCGGTGTATCGGTTCGCTGGCTTCGTGAAGACAAGCCCACCACAGACAACCTGAAAGGGGTCTACGAGCTTATGGGGATGAAGCAGATTAATTACCCTGCTCTATGAAAAGGAGATCTGAACACATGGCCGGGCAGGTGGGAATGAATATTCCCTCAACTGCAGCCAAAGAAGAGCAAAACACGCCAAGGTGCTGTAGGTGTAACCCCGCCGAAGGGTGATCCGTGCACAGTGCTTGTCTGTCTAATCGTTACTGCTCTCATCCTTTTTCTTCCAGCGCTTGGACCAGTTTAGGTTGCATGACATATTCATAATTACTATTGGGGTTGGTGACCATTGAATCGCCCCGTGCTTCATAGACACCTCCAGGCCTTATACTGAAGACCCCATGAGTCACCAGTGATATACCACAGAATTCAAGATTGAAGCCGTCAAGCAGGTGACGAAGCGAGGCCATCCCGTCACGGAGGTGGCCGTCCGGTTAGTCGTGTCCGGGTACAGTCTCTATCAGTGTCAACGGCAATGAAGGTTGTCCGCACTACGGAGATGGCTGTTCGCCGGCAAAAGGCACCTGTGAGCCCGCTGAGAGTCGCCAGTAAATACTCTTCAACAAGCTGACGTAGCAGGCTTTTGGATTCTCCGAGTTTTCTGGGCCGACCGCCTTGAGGCAATAGATCTTTCCCTTGTAAAAGTAATTTTTATCAATGACTTATTTCTATAAACTATACCTAATGCAACCCAGGTCAGTATGTGGTAAATTTAAAAGGCCTATTAGAAATAGGCCTTTTTTAATGAACAGGATCAAGCTGTAAGCTCTTTTGTTGAGACTATTGTTGCGAATCGATCCTTGAGTGCAGCCATTGCAGCGTCGTGCAAGAGCTCAGAAGGAATAATCGAACCATTATGGCTTGGGAGTTCTCTCGTAGCGCAGGCGTCATGACAAACAAAATTTTTGAACCCCAGGTCAAGGGATGCTCTAACACTTGCGCTTACGCACATATGACTCATAAATCCAGCAAAAACTATCTGCTGTTTATTGGTTAGAAGCAATAACTCCTTGAGGGGGGTGTTATGAAAAGAGTTCGGGTGTGTTTTTTCGATGACTTTCTCATCCGAAAAGGGGGCGAGGGGGCTCAGGATCGAAACTTTGTCGGTAAGCGGATCAAAGATCTTGCCGTTAGGTTTTCCATGTTGAACAACATGGAAAACAGGCGCTCCTTCTTGCCGGGCCTTATCAAGCAAAAGCTTAGCATTTTGAAGAGCCTCTTCGCCGGTAGTTTTCAGGGGCAATGCCCCATCCAGATACTCATTCTGATAATCAATCAGGACGAGCGCACATTTCTTCCAGTCAGCGACTTCATTTGGGGCACCAGCCATGTCAAGCAAGGTCATTGGTAAAGTCATTTTACGCTATCCATAGTTAAAAGGAACGCTAAATATGAACAATTCTGACCTGGAGGTAAATTTAAAATTATGTGTAGCTGTAGGGTCCCGGATGATCAGATGAGCTATAGAAGTTATCCTTTGCTGGCCGCCAAGGAGCTTCTTCACCAGTTCATCCGGGAGCAAGGATATGGACATCAAGCTACATAAACAGGCGACCACCACTCCGAAGATCCGGGCCGAGATCCAGGCAGCGCCTTCCAGCATCAGCGACAGCGAGCTAGCACGCCAGTACGGCGTCGCCGTCTCGACCATCCGGCGCTGGCGGTACCGTGACGATGTCCAGGACCGACCGCACACGCGTCACAACCTGCTGGCCACGCTCACTTCCGAACAGGAAGAGGTGCTGATCGCGGCGCGCGAATTCCTGCGCCTCGGCCTGGATGATCTGCTCGTCGTGGCGCGTGAGTTCCTCAATCCTGGCTTGTCGCGTTCTGGTCTGCATCGCATGCTCAAGCGGCGCGAGGTGCCGACACTGGCAGAGCTGTCTAGACGGGACGCGGGCGACGATGAGAAACCCCGGCACAAGCCCTTCAAAGATTATGAGCCGGGCTACGTGCACATCGACATCAAGCACCTGCCCCGGATGCCCGATGAGGAGCAAAAACGCTACCTGTACGTCGCCATCGATCGCGCCACGCGCTGGGTCCATCTGGAGGTGAGACGCAGCCAGTCCGCGAAGGATGCGCGGGCGTTCATGAAGCGGGTGGAGGAGAAGGCTCCCTTCCAGGTCCAGACGGTACTGACCGACAACGGCAAGTCATTCACCGATCGCTTCACGCGGGCGGGGGAGCGCAAGCCCAGCGGGAATCACCCGTTTGACCAAGAGTGCCAGGCCCTTGGTATCGAGCACCGTCTGATCAAGCCGGGAAGACCGCAGACAAACGGCATGGTGGAGCGCTTCAACGGCCGTATCAGCGATGTGCTGGCGACTCGGCGCTATACCTCAGGCGAGGACCTGGAGCAGACGCTCAAACGCTACACCTGGCTGTACAATCACCACATCCCGCAGAAGGCGCTGCACCATCAATCACCGATTGCGATGATGAAGGAATGGCAGACCAAGCGTCCTGAGTTATTTACCAAGCGGGTAGTCAATCACACGGGACCCGACATGTAGCTCACAAACAGTTTTGAAGAAGATAAAGCAAAGGCTAAATTGGGATGACCTACGTTTCTTCTATGCGCTTGCAGATAGTGAATCAATGACCTCAGCAGCTAAAAAGCTGAATGTTAGTTATATGACTGTGTCTAGAAGGCTAGAAAAATTGGAAGAGACACTTCATAAGGAGTTATTTGTAAGGAATTCTGAGGGGTTTGTTCTAACAAAGCATGGCCGAAAGCTATATGAGAAGGTGCAGGCTATGCACGATACAGCTGAACAGCTTGTGGAGGATCTTAGTACAGAAGATGTGATACAAAAGAAAATAAGAATCTCAACAATACAGTCGTTAGCTTATCAAATAGTCGCTCCAGGGTTGAGAAGTTTGCAGGAGAAATACAGTAACCTGGTCTACGATATTCAAGTGACAGATCGCAATATCAGTATTCCAAAGCGAGAAGCCGATATAGCAATACGCCTGAGTGATACACAAGCAGATGAAGAAAATACTTTTAAGTTGAAGTTGGGAAGAGTAAATTATTATCTTTGTGGGACAGAGCTCGTGATTCGTGCGATGAATGCGGGGGAGACTGTTTCTGCGATAACATTTAATGAAGAAATGTGGCAGCTGCAGGAAGTAAAACATTTGTTGAAAACAGTTGGGCTGGAAAAAATTGGTTTTCAGTCAAATTCATCTGTGGTTCAACGGTCAGCTGCGATCGCGGGATACGGAGTGGTATTGTTGCCGGACTTTATGATCGAAAATACAGAGCTTTGTAAATCATCTGAAGCCCCTGAATTTTCTAAAGACATCTGGTTGGTCACTAAGAAACAAAGCTATGAGCTCACTGCTGTAAGGTTGGTAATTGAGGAGCTGGTGAGTGCTTTTGAGAAACACAGTCAATGAACTATAACATAAACGGTCTGGCAACTCGGAGAGGGCCAGACCGTGCTAGCCAAAATTTAATAAGCCAGTCTTGTCTTGTTCCTGAAGTTGAACCAACCTCGAGCATACATGTTGTTTGCTATCAGGGACAGGATCACCAGCGCAGATCCAAATACCTCTTCAGGAACAATGCTATCACCGCTGAAAAACGCTATCGCAAATGCAGTAATTGGAACCAGATTGATGAACAACACTCCATTCACTGGCCCAACGGTCTTGATGCCATGATTCCAAGAAAATACAGCCACTACCCCAGCGAATACTACCAAATAACTTAGCTCCAGAATATTTCCTACAAGAATAGAAGCGGAGGGTATTTGAGTCACGCCTGCCATATTGGTAAGTAAGCAGATGCCCCCTATGGTAATGCTGCCGAGTCCTGCCGAAATGGCCGTATAGCGTAGCGAGGAGAAACCTTCTATATATGATGCGCCGATTGTATAAGTAACCCAGCAAAAAGCACCCAGCAAAATTACCAAGTTAGGTAGTAGGGCTCCTCCTGCCAATGATGTAATGCTGCCTTTACTAACTACAAGGACAACACCGAGAAGAGCAAAAAAGATACTTCCAAATGTGAAGTTTGAAGGCTTCTGTTTTTTTAGTACCCAAATCATGATCACTGAGATAAGAGGCATGAGGGCCATGATAATCGCTCCATGCTGTGGTTTGGTATGTGCCAGTCCAGCAAAAGCTAATATACTGAAGCCAGCAAATCCGAGGGATCCGAATACATAAAGTTTGAAAACCTGACGGCCGGGGTTGAGTGCTGAGATGCCTTCTTTTGCTGCCAGTAGTATCAGCAGGATCAAGGATGCAATACCATATCTGATCAGACTGATATGTACAGCGTCCATCGATAATAATGCATTTTTTGCAATAGGGAACATTCCGCCCCATGATAAAGTTGTTAGCAAAAGACATAGAATGCCCGCTATCATCCCGGGGCGTTTGAGGTCGTTGCTGATATAAGGGCCATCAGTCAGCATGTTTTTCAGTTCCTCCATCCTGACTTTTCCTGAGGGGGAATAGGGGATCTTTTCGAGAAACTGCATTTTGCTGCATTTCATCTTGTTTTTTTTGATTTCCCTTTTAGCAAAGTCATATATTTTAGACTTCATCCCGTCAGTATGATCAGAAGCTACTATTCCACATATGACCTTACTGTTATTAGTGTCAGTCGGCACTATTGCTAAATCCCTGACCCCGGGGTGTTTGCTGATCGCGTTTTCTGTTTCATAAATCTTCAAGCCTTTAGCATTTTGTGCTCGGTTCATGAGGAATAGTAGTCCGCCTTGTATATATCCGGTTTCAGCAGTCAGTAAATATTTATCTCCAACATATTCAACAGTATCATGTGGTATGCTGTGATACTCATCCATGTTCATGTAGCTCGAAACTGCAACGCGACCGATCTCACCGTCAGTGAGCTTACGGTCCTGTTCGTCAAGGATGAGAAGCTTGTTACCATCATATGGTTTTCCCACACTAGTGGGCTGTTTCATGATATCGTGAGGTTCGGCGATAGTATTAACACCGGTTTCGGTAGTACCATAATACTCGTAGACTACTGGGCCAAGGATGTGCAGAGCATCTAGCTTTAGCTTTATAGGGAAGTTTTTTCCTCCGACAAGCAAAAATCGCAGTGAATTTTGCTTAAAGATATGCTCCTGACCGTTGGCATGAGAGATGACCTCTAAAAGCAGTGGCGGTGTCATAGAGCTGGCTGTAATTTTCTCGCTTTTTATTAGCCGTACCATATCCTTCGTATCATGTGGCTTAGCAATGATGACCGTTGCGCCCAAGCTCATAAAAAGTCTGGCCCAACCATTTCCAGCAGCATGGTACATGGGCATAGCCAGCATATATTTATCTTCGGAACTGAACCCGTATCGACTTTTGAAATAATTGAAACGCCTGGCATCAAAGGAAGCATAACGAACTGCGGCTTTGGGAGGTCCTGAGGTGCCGGAAGTGAATGATATGGCCTTGAATGTTCTCTGGCCTATATCAGGCTCGGTAGTAGAGTCAAGCTCTTCCAGTCGAGAATAATGAGTTGCTGCCTTGAGGCCATTATCAAGGTCAATGATTGGGGCAAGATCGATAATGCTTCGAATGTCAATTCCTTCTTCAAGGAAGAACGAAGAGGATATAACGATCAAGCCGCAATCTGAAACATCGAGCATGTGCTTGATGTTCTCCGGTTTCTGGGTGTAATCAATACCGACAAATGGTATTTTCAATGTGGCCGCAGCTGCAGCAAGGATGAAAAGCTCGCTCCTGTTTGGTGAAATGTAGCAAATGCTTCTAATTTTATAAATATTAAAAGTGTTGTGCATGTTTCTAAACATTATTTCTACCTTATCATGGTATTCCTGCCATGTAAGGCTATGTTGTTGATCAGCGATAGCTTCCCTATCGGTGCGGCAGGAAGCAAACTCTTTGATTAAGTTTAGCGGTATCATATCTCACTCCATTTGTTTTGTATTCAAAGTAATTTCATGCTTACGCCAGATGCGATACATTTCTTGATTTTCTGAAGCCTCACCTTTGAAATTCTTTCTCCGGGCACTACAATAGGCACGCCTGGGGGATACGGTACTACAAAGTATTCTGATATAGTGTCCTCACGAAGCTGGCCGATGCACCATTTATTTTTTTCCTCAACATTCTGTAGGGCCCGTATTAGTGTGATTACGTTTTCTTGAGTGATGCCAAAATGAATGTTGAATAGAACACAGCTTTCAGTGTACCTGCTTATATATATGTTGTGCTCTTTGTAGAGAACTTCCCGCAACCGTCTGCCAGTGATGTTCAGTTCGCTAATATTTAGCCATACCTTGGTTTCGTCACTAGTCGCGTAATTTTGCTGTGCTATAGAGTCTGCTTTGGGACTGCTAATTACTGAAAAAAACGTAAGCTTCTCTTTAACTAATTTTTTAAGAAGTCGTGCGTTGGCTTCCGCCCGGTCAGAAAACATTCTGCCTTCTATACGAGCATGGCACTGGGCCAGGTCTAGGCTTGTGAGGTGTCTATAGTTGGGTGAGGTAGTATGAAGCCGGTATCGCATTTGTTTGAGTTTTTCGATGGCTTTCTCACCCCCAATGCAATGTAAGTAACTTGCTTGTCTGCATGCAAATAGCGACTTGTGAGCTGAGTGAGTGACTACAAAATCGACTTCATATTTATTTCTGAGATTTTTCGCAGCATCAATCGCACAATGCCGTGAAAGGCTAGTGGAGAAGTTGGACCACGCACCCCACGCTTCGTCGATTATTATCTTCTTGAGAGATGGGCCATGCTTAAGAAGCAGGGGAAGTATCTCATCCAGTTTTTGCTGTATGCCTTCATAAGTTTGGCTGTTGATAATAGCAACGTCATAGCCATTTCCATTTTCTTCTGCGCATATTATCTCATCAAGCATTGCCTTTACGTTTAGGGATGTCTTTCCGGTTGTCTCATCAATCTCGATATCATCAATGTAGGTTTTCTTCTTCACCTTGGTCGAATTGATTGTGAAATGAAATGATTGATGTAGGCCCTTTTGTATAATTATTCTGCTTTCACTGCTGCAAGATGCTGCAACGGCAATTTGGTTTGAAACTGTAGATCCAGAGCATATAAAGAGTGTTGAATCTGTGTCGAATGTTCTGGAGGCTTCTTTCTCGGCATCCTTTAATACAGAGTTCAATGAAGCTATTGAATCAATGAATGGCTCTGTAACGCTCATTTCATAATTCGAAGACATAAGGTCAAGATATTTATCCTCGAACCTTGAGTTACTGAGAGCTTTTAGATTACTAAGAGGTAGCGTGTGGAAGGAAATTAACTGCTTAATCATTGCACTATGTGCTGCGCGATAAAAATAGATTGGATAAGTCATTGTCATGCCTTTGCGTTTATTGGTTTAAATAGAATTCTAAATTAAGAATATAACGTCGAGGCGTTTGGTCAATTTTCAATGATGTGTAAGACCCAAACTTTTTTCTGTGCAATGTCCTTCTTTATGTTTTTTAACGATTATTAGGTTTTGTTCTGGTAAGCAGTGTTGTGTGATCTGGTTGTTCTGCATAATAAGATTCCTAGCAGTATTGGAAGTGACCCTCTTCAGGACTGTGGGTTGGCCTCTTCATCGCTAGACCGTACCCACCGAGCAAGGCGTCGAGGGCGCTGCCGAGATAGAGTGCGGATTCGTGTAAGGCCACCACGAGGTTGCCGTCACTTGGGCATCGTGGGCTTTTATCAGATCGTTGTTCTGGGGGCTCCTGCAGTGCCCAGCCCATGGCGCTCCACAGCACGATTGATTCAGGTACTGATCACCAACTGCCTGAGTAATGAGCATTTAAAGTTTCATTTCATGGTCTTGTGGGTACGAAGATGCCCATTTTCTTGCTATCTCATGCAGGCCGCACCATAGTGAGTACTTTAATACTCACAAGCTGTCTAATGAGTCTTTAAATGCCCAATCTGACGAGATGGCAATGAAGCGGCCACGCAGCTACTCCCGCGTCACCAAGCAGACACTCTCGATCCTCGGCAAGCTGATCAAGGCTGGCCGCTTGGAGCGGGAGCTCACTGCTGCCGAACTGTCTGAACGCGCCGGCATCTCGCGTAAGACCCTTCGCAACATCGAAAATGGCGAAGCCGGCACCGAGATCGGCATCGTCTTCGAGGTCGCCACACTTGTTGGCGTGCGGCTGTTCGATGTCGATGACCGGGCAGGTGCGATGCATAACGCCCATCTCGAGGAAAAACTGACGCTGCTGCCGAAGCGGGTTCGTCCGAGCAGGCAGGAGGTCGATGATGACTTCTAGGCTGACGCAGCCACGAGAGGCCTATGTCTGGATCTGGTTACCGGGAGAGACGCAACCCGTGGTGGCCGGTCGCGTCACGCAGCACGGCGATAGCTACAGCTTCAACTATGGCGCCAGCTACCTGGCGCGCGATGGCGCGATCCCGATCTATGACCCCGAACTGCCCCTGCGCCGTGGCCTGATCGAACCGACCGCTGGCCTGTCGATGGCCAGTTGCCTGCGTGACGCCTCGCCCGATGCCTGGGGTCGCCGGGTGATCATCAATCGTTTGATGGGGGACAAAGCCGACGCCGCAGCTGACGCCATCTCCGAACTCACCTATTGGCTCGAATCGGGGTCGGACCGGATCGGCGCCCTCGACTTTCAGCATTCCGCCACGGAATACGTGCCTCGCCTCAAGGCCGAGGCATCTTATGAAGAGTTGCTGGAAGCGGCTGAACGGATCGAGAAGGGTGCCCCGCTGACGCCCGCCCTCGATCAGGCGTTGAACCACGGCACCTCGATCGGCGGCGCCCGCCCGAAGGCCCTGATCGACCATGGCGATCGCAAAATGATCGCCAAATTCTCGTCGAGCACGGACATTTACAGCGTCGTGAAGGCGGAATTCATCGCCATGAAGCTGGCATCTGCATGTGAGCTCGATGTCGCCCCGGTCTCGTTGACCGCGGCGGTCGGCAAGGATGTGCTGCTCATCGATCGCTTCGATCGAATCAAATCAGGGGCTGGCTGGCAGCGAAAAGCGATGGTGTCGGCGCTGACGATGCTCGGCCTTGATGAAATGATGGCGCGCTATGCGTCTTACGAAGACCTTGCCGAAGTCATCCGTCACCGCTTCACCGACCCCAAGCAAACGCTGCGCGAGCTCTACGCTCGGATCGTCTTCAATATCCTGTGCGGCAACACGGACGATCATGCTCGCAACCATGCCGCGTTCTGGGACGGCAGGATGCTCTCGTTGACCCCGGCCTATGACATCTGCCCGCAGGGGCGAACGGGCAACGAGGCGACGCAGGCGATGCTGATCAAGGGCGAAAACCGTATGAGTACGCTGCACAGCTGCCTCGCGGCCGCCCCGGACTTCCTGCTCAATGACCAACAGGCCCAGGCCATCATCGAGAACCAACTCGTCACGATAGCCCGTGAATGGGACGGGATCTGCGAGCGAGCCAAACTGACCGAGACCGACCGCAGGCTTTTTGCCGGCCGACAGTTTCTGAACAGCTACTGCGTCGAAGGTCTCGGGGCCGCGCATAGCACGATACTGGATGGCTTTGCTGCCGCACGCGCGCAGTTACTCAGCTGACAAGGCGGCGAGGGTCAATCCCGCCGGCCCGCGCACCGCGACCAGCCAGCTCGGCGAGATTGAGTGGTCTATGCCGTGCAGGAGACAGATCCCCAGGCCGAGGCTTTCGCCCGCTGGGTGACTGGCGAGGGCGAGGAATAGCCGAGTAGACATCGCGACGACTCACCATCGCTCCGCTTTGCCGACTTCCGAACCTGCCGGTAAGTCTCATTGCAAAATGTTACCGAGCAAGGCTAAGTTGGGTTAAACCCCAGGGCTAGCGGCCGATAGGAAGTAAAAGGAGAACAACGCATAGTGAGTCGCAGGGAAAGGATGACATCCCCGGACGGTAGTGCGGCTTGGTAAGGTAAAAGTCCGCTTTCGACCCAAAGCGGACTCAGGCGTAGAGATTCCTATGCCAGCTTCGGATACGCTACTGTCAGGGCTAGTGTGTAATTGTTGTCGCTTAGTTTGTAACGGAGGGATGTGTTGATAAACAAAATAAAGATTTACGGCTACCGCGTTTATAATCAGTTCATATTGGAGCCGAACCAGAAGATAAACTTAATCGTCGGCGCAAACGAGGCCGGAAAGTCGACTCTCATGGAAGCGATCACGCTGGCTCTAACAGGACGTGTAAACGGTCGTTATGCCTCAGAGGAACTCAATCCGTACTGGTTCAATACGATAATGGTTAACGACTTTCTTTGCAAGCTTCAAGGTGGCATGAACCCCCCACTTCCAGAAATACGAATTGAGTTGTTCTTCGGCGATCGCGCAGAGTTACAGCAGCTATGCGGGGCAATTAATACCGACGTACCAACCACCGCTTGTCCTGGAATTTCCATGAGAGCATATCCAAATACAGATTATGCTTCAGAAATTGACGAGTGGAAGAAAAATCCATCGCATCTTCTTCCAGTAGAATATTACGTTCTTGATTGGCGGTCTTTTGCCGACGAAAAGATTACGCGCCGCCCGAGACAACTATCAACGGCAGTGATTGATTCTCGCACCGTACGGTCGTTATCTGGCGTTGATTATCACTTGCGCCAAATTCTTGGCGACCATCTAGACCCAGCGGAGCGAGCCGAGATATCGCTAGCTTTTAGACAAATGAAAGCTTCAATGTCAGAAACTTCGCTGAGTGGCGTCAATGATCGTATAGGAGGGCTCCATGCCGCCCTTCACGACCGACCAATGGCATTGGCTATGGATCAAAGCGCTCGCACTTCGTGGGAGAGCTCAGTCATCCCGCACGTCGATAATGTGCCGTTTTCCATGTCGGGACAAGGCCAACAAGCAGCTATCAAGATTTCGCTGGCCATGAGTCGTCATTCAGGGGCGACAAACTTTGTGATGGTAGAGGAACCCGAGAACCATCTTACACACACTAGCCTTACGACCCTGATTTCACGCATACGCTCTTTAGCGAGCAATGAACAGCAACTGTTCGTGACAACCCATAGTTCTTTCGTTCTCAATCGGCTGGGGCTCGATGCTCTCTTGCTCGTGGAAAACAGCCTGCAAAGCAGAATTCCCGACTTAGATCCAGAAACTGTTTCGTACTTCCAGAAACTCCCAGGTTACGATACCCTTCGTATGATACTGGCCAAAAAAGTTGTGCTAGTGGAAGGGCCCTCGGATGAAATAATTTTTGAGCGTATTTTTAATGACTTGCACGGAAAGCAACCGATGGAATGTGGAATTGACGTGCTTAGCATGCGCGGCTTATCGTTGAGACGTTGCTTGGAATTATGTGCCTCAGTCGACAAAAAGGTAGCGGCACTAAGGGATAATGACGGGGCCTCTCCAGAAGAGCTAAGTCAAGCTGTTCAGTCATGGCTGAAGGAAGGTAAGCGCGAAATATTCATTGGCAAAGTAGAGCACGGTGAAACACTTGAGCCGCAACTCATTCACCACAATGGTGAGTCTTCACTTCGGAAAATTCTTGGCATTAGAGCGGATGCTGACCTTGCGACTTGGATGAAGCGCGAAAAGACGGAGGGTGCAATCAGGATCGCGAGTACATCGGAGGACGTTCAGCCTCCGGAATATATGGTGGATGCAGCTCGTTTTATCTATGGCTAATTATCTAACGCTCGCGGTTGCCGGATCGCGAAAAACACAAGGTGTAGTAGAATACTGCGCATCGCTTTCTAGCGACCGACGCGTTTTGGTTTTGACGTATACGCAAACTAATCAGGCCGAATTGCGTAGTCGGCTCGCGCAGCTTGCTGGTGGCCACCTTGGAGTGGATGTGCTGGGATGGTTTACTTTTCTTTTGCGACATTTTGCTCGTCCGTTCTTGCCATTTAAATTCCCTTCCGAGAGAGCTCTTGGCTTTAATTTCGATGGCCGACCCCACAGAATGGCGAAGGGCAAGAGTCGCTTTATTGATTCGAAAGGTGCTATCTATGGTTGCGAATTAGGTCGCTTATCTCATGAGCTGGTTTCGGCTAGTAAGGGAAAACTAGTGCAGCGATTGGAATGTATCTACGATGAAATTATAATAGATGAAGTGCAGGATCTCAGTGCTTATGACTGGGAGATCATTGACGTTCTGCTCTCTTCGTCAGTAGATGTTCGTATGGTTGGTGATATTCGCCAATCTGTGCTCGCGACGAATCCTCGTAGCAGAATGAATAAGAGATATGCTTACGCCGAAGCGATAAATTGGTTTCGCGAGCGCGAGAAAGAGGGGGCGTTAGAGATAGAAGAGAACGTCATTACTTGGCGTTGCCACCCCAGAATTGCGGAATTTTCTGACATAATTTTCG
This sequence comes from Chromohalobacter canadensis, assembly GCF_034479555.1. Taxonomy (NCBI): domain Bacteria; kingdom Pseudomonadati; phylum Pseudomonadota; class Gammaproteobacteria; order Oceanospirillales; family Halomonadaceae; genus Chromohalobacter; species Chromohalobacter canadensis. Next base: position 2,349,314 of record NZ_CP140151.1, read on the forward strand.
ACCCAAGTTGGTCGTTTCCGAAAACTGAGTCAAGAAATGAAAAAGTTACTTCGCATGATGGTGTCTTCCTCATCGAAAGCAAACATGTCGATGAATATGTCGCCAATTTTAAACCGCAATGTCTGCGTAGTACGGCGAATTCCGGTAAAGCCTATAGTCTTAACTATTTGAATTTTAGGCTTGCAAAGGGGGCGACTTATGAGCGCGTTCTAATAGTGCCGACGATTGATATCGCCAAGTTTTTGCGTACGGGGGCCTACTTGTCTCCCACGCCAGCAGCTAGTTTCTACGTCGCTGTGACCCGGGCGGCACAAAGCGTGGCGATTGTCATGGATAATCCAGGTGGGTCTACTCTTCCCTATTGGCAACCTTAGTGTAAAACCCCGCTTTTAAGGCCCGCTATTGGCCGCATAATGCATGTTGGTCCATGCTGATGAGGTCAGGTCGGTAGCTGGCGCCTCAATTTTTAAAAAAGAGTCAAGACAGACTAGGAAATCAAGTTGTATTTTTATCTTTCCGGAACTACTTTGATTATCTAAGATGATGGGTGTGATGTAATACAAGCCACCGAGGTTATCGAAATGCCATCCGATTCCAACAGTTCCGATCATCATCATAAGCGTTCAGAATTCATTCGAAAATTGATTCAGGAAAAACAAAAAGCGCAATTCACGAGGAATGGTGCCCACGGCATACCTAAGACGATCGTACAGTTTTGGCATGATCTTTCAGAGCTTCCGGAAGACGTAGCAGAATGCATCACGTCTTGGTCTCAGTGGGAAAACCGCGGCTTTGCACATAGGCTTTTCGATAGGCAGAGTGCCGAAGATTTTATCAGTCGTACGCTCAGTTATGAGCACGTACTGGCGTTTGGTCGCTGCTACCACCCTGCCATGCAAGCCGATTATTTTCGACTGTGTTACATATTCGTAGAAGGTGGGCTGTACGTCGACGCTGATGATGTTTGCATTGCCACAGACATTAGTCTTTTATTTCACGGTTCGCAGCTCAAAGTCCAACCGCTTTGCTATGACATCGATTCGGACTCAATGGTTGGGCCTGAAGATTTTTTAAAGCAATCGCCTGAGCCTAAAAACTGGATTTTCTATGTCAATAATAATCCGCTTGTCGGCAGAAAAGGAGACCCTATCGTAGAACGATCTTTGATGCGATCGACGCGACAATTAAATGACGCAGATAGGGGCGATCTTCTTGAAATCCAGTCGGCAACCGGTCCAGGGAACTTGTCAAGGACTATCTTTGAGATGGGTGCAGCCTCGGATATTGAAGGTGATTTATTGATCCTGAAAGACTGGGAAGCGACTGCAATTTCAAAGTGGCCACTCAGCTACCGCAATGACGCGCGGAACTGGCGTCATTCAAATCAAAAGTCGTTTGACGTATCAGAAGGGCGTGTGAAATGAATCTCTCACGACCTCTGCATGGCGCACAGCGTCTGGTTCATTCACTACTGATAAAATGCCGCACTTTGCTGCCTCGGCAGCGGTGTGTTGCATTTGGCCCGATTAGTGAGATAGGTAGTTCACAGATCAATGACATTTACGTCATCAATCTGGACCGACAGCCTGATCGCTTGACAGCCGTTCATTGCGAGCTTGCCCGCATTTTAGACGCGGCTGACAATCCCCTTACACGACGATTGATTCGGCACCCGGCATTTGACGCACAGGCGGACGGCTTCGTAGGGAGCGATATACCTGAGTTAGTTTCTTGCTACACTCTATCTGATCAACTGTTTGTTGAGCCGCAGCCTCAGACACTCCCGGCTGGATTCGACCTGGATCGTCCAATTGATATTAGCGATGCAGAGGCTGCTATTGCCCGATCGCATGTAGACGTCTGGAAAAAAATTGCAACATCGAACTCGTCGTATGCGCTCGTGCTAGAGGACGACGTGTTATTCGATCACCGCTTCGGGAGCCTCGTCGATAAAGCGTGGGGTGAACTTTTGGAGGCTACTTGTCGGGTCCCGTGTGATTGACTACCCGCTTGGTAAATAACTCAGGACGCTTGGTCTGCCATTCCTTCATCATCGCAATCGGTGATTGATGGTGCAGCGCCTTCTGCGGGATGTGGTGATTGTACAGCCAGGTGTAGCGTTTGAGCGTCTGCTCCAGGTCCTCGCCTGAGGTATAGCGCCGAGTCGCCAGCACATCGCTGATACGGCCGTTGAAGCGCTCCACCATGCCGTTTGTCTGCGGTCTTCCCGGCTTGATCAGACGGTGCTCGATACCAAGGGCCTGGCACTCTTGGTCAAACGGGTGATTCCCGCTGGGCTTGCGCTCCCCCGCCCGCGTGAAGCGATCGGTGAATGACTTGCCGTTGTCGGTCAGTACCGTCTGGACCTGGAAGGGAGCCTTCTCCTCCACCCGCTTCATGAACGCCCGCGCATCCTTCGCGGACTGGCTGCGTCTCACCTCCAGATGGACCCAGCGCGTGGCGCGATCGATGGCGACGTACAGGTAGCGTTTTTGCTCCTCATCGGGCATCCGGGGCAGGTGCTTGATGTCGATGTGCACGTAGCCCGGCTCATAATCTTTGAAGGGCTTGTGCCGGGGTTTCTCATCGTCGCCCGCGTCCCGTCTAGACAGCTCTGCCAGTGTCGGCACCTCGCGCCGCTTGAGCATGCGATGCAGACCAGAACGCGACAAGCCAGGATTGAGGAACTCACGCGCCACGACGAGCAGATCATCCAGGCCGAGGCGCAGGAATTCGCGCGCCGCGATCAGCACCTCTTCCTGTTCGGAAGTGAGCGTGGCCAGCAGGTTGTGACGCGTGTGCGGTCGGTCCTGGACATCGTCACGGTACCGCCAGCGCCGGATGGTCGAGACGGCGACGCCGTACTGGCGTGCTAGCTCGCTGTCGCTGATGCTGGAAGGCGCTGCCTGGATCTCGGCCCGGATCTTCGGAGTGGTGGTCGCCTGTTTATGTAGCTTGATGTCCATATCCTTGCTCCCGGATGAACTGGTGAAGAAGCTCCTTGGCGGCCAGCAAAGGATAACTTCTATAGCTCATCTGATCATCCGGGACCCTACAGCTACTGACGAAGCTGAAGCGGCATTTGACGTTCTCTACGTTTCATACAAGGAAGTCAGGTATGGTGCCCCAAAGGTGCTGGTTTCACCAAATGTGTATCGTCCGGAACGTGGACTTTGGTATTTATCTGGATATGTGCTCTCTAGGCGAGGCGCGCAGCGTCTATTAAAGTTACTCCCGTGCCGTGGCCCCGTTGACCTCTGGATCAATCACAAATTTCGGGATCTTGAGGTGCGAGCCGTCCGGCGATCGGTTATCAGCCAGAGGGTCGATTACCAGTCGACAAATTTGTACTCGATTCTGCCTGCACTGGGCCAAATCGGCGTACTTAACGACGAAACGCCTGGAGCTTTTAACCAACGGCCTAGTGTATTTCCCGTATTCGCATTCGGTGCTACTGGCTCCGGCCTCTCATCGCTTGCAATGGCGCTTTCCATGCTGGGCTACCGTTGCTGCAGCGATCTTGATGACTTGCCCGAGAGCGAGCTTTCCGCCTTGTTTCATGGCAAAGCTAGCCGCCGGTTCGACGCTTATGTAAATATTGCTTCACTCACTTCTCATATCACTAGGCTGCGGCAGAAATATCCTAGTGGCAAGTTTATAGTTTTAGCTGGATCACTAGATGACTTGGGTTCAGCTTTCGACTTTCTCCGCACCCTTGGAGACGACGTGTTAAGTCTTTCCGGGTATGACAGTCCGGACTGGCGTTTGCTCTGTGAGCACCTTCATCTTGCGCCACCAAATGCTTCATATCCTATCGTGCCTGATGTGGGGCTCCGGAAGATTCGTCGGCATGGAGCCGATAGATCAACGTCCCGAACCGCGAGACAGCTGCGACACGATGGATCGCCTTGGATCGTACCGCTGCGTTGCAAGTGGACGGGGATTGATGTCAATCCGTCTAATGTGGGAACTATCGGTAAAAGGCTTTGGGTGAAATTCCACGATGATCTAAATGTAGTGAGTCCGTCGCGTTGGATGCTCCGAAATGACACCTTTCCCGGAAACCTTGGACTCTTCCGGCCCGGGAATGTAACCATGGCGCTGGACGGGGGCACTATCCTTTCAGTTCGGGCAGAAGCGCTGGGCGTGCGGGATTTGAGCGCTGCATCTATATCAAGTAGAGGCCGCTTTCACTTCGGGCGCTTTGAAGCGACATTTCAAGCCACGAATGTGCCAGGCCTTGTGACCGGCTTCTTCCTCCACCGCAATTCTCCACGGCAGGAGATCGACATCGAAATTACTGGCGACCGACCGGATCGCCTCCTAGTCAACGTCTTCTACAACCCAGGGTCAGAAGGGGCGAAATACGACTACGGCTATCGGGGCTCGCCCGTCAGCATCGCCTTGGGGTTCGACGCCTCCAAAGGACTTCATACCTTCGCGATTGAGTGGGGGGTAGATGAGATTTGCTGGTTCGTCGATGGTGTGCTGGTTCATCGCCGTGTCCTATGGGATCCGACCCCCATCCCCCATTTGCCCATGACTTTGCATGTAAACACGTGGCCGACGCGTTCAAGGGAGCTTGCTGGGCGTTTGGCCATTAATGCACTCCCCGGAACAGCCTACCTCCGACAGATCACTGTTAACGCGATCAATGGGGACGTTGAGTACCAGCAGAGCCCCACACTTTTTGCTCTTCGTTCACAGCAAGAACTTGCTAGCGATAGCTCGTAATGTGGCCGATCTGATTAGCACTGCTACCAGCAGCCAAGAGTTGCAAACAATAAGACAACTGCACATTGGCCTTGGCCACCTGTGACAGAATCGCCCTGGGTGTTCTAGACACCACTTGGTCTTGTATTTGTGGCTTGAGGGGATTGCCTAAGCGGTCAGTTTAAGTGTTCGGATAAGGTTTTCATCTAATGATGAGCCATTAAAGCAGCTTTCACTAAAAGACCGCTCTTGGCCGTTAGCTGACCGGTGGGGACGACAGGAGTAGATGTCTGGCCCCGTGAAGTTCTGGTTCGGACCGCCTTGGATCCCCCGGGGCATTCCAGACACCCGCCAGACCTTGAATGTAACGCTGCTGCCACGCTGACTCCGGCTCGTGAGCTGCCTCTGGAGGTGGGATACCAACCGATGCAGGGCGGTTCACGAGCCGGGGTTTTGCTTTTTGGTCTTGCAGGTCATCGCAGCGCTTGATGAGCGCAAGCGGACGCGCATTGGCGACGTTGTCCGCAGCATCACTGGATGATGTGAGTGCCGCCGCTGGGCGTGCGACGGCGAAGGCGGCCGAGTAGTGGTCGGTGACGCCGCATGCTTACAGGGGCAGCGGAGCGTGAATTCTCGATTGTGCATGTGATGAGTAGGAAGCTGCTCGCGGCCTCGGGTTATCCAAGGCTGTCACATGCCATATCGCCTCGCGGGGCTTGATATCGACAACCCCATTGACGTCCCCCTCGCCAGCATGAAACGATGTGCACAGTTGGTTAGCAAGTCGCATATGTCAGTTGTACTCGAATGATTCGGTAGTCTGGTTATATCCCTTGTTTTATCCACTTCATCTGGGGTAGTACCCGGCAATCGTAGTAAAAGCGCTTTCGCGCTAAGGAATTCGAAAATGGCAACTGGCACAGTTAAGTGGTTTAACGACGCAAAAGGTTTTGGCTTCATTTCTCCCGCCGAAGGTGGTGACGATCTGTTCGTCCATTTCTCCGAAATTCAAGCTGAAGGCTTTAAATCCCTGCAGGATGGTCAAGACGTCTCGTTTGACGTGACTCAGGGCAAGAAAGGCCTTCAGGCTTCAAACGTAAAGGCTAACTAACTCTGGGTTAGCCTGCGCTGTCGAGCCGCAAGGCTTCGAGCACCAAAGCCCGCTTCGGCGGGCTTTGGTGTTTCTGCGTGCCAGAAACGTGAGATTTCGCCTGATGTTGAGTTTCCAGCATCGCTATTCACTACCTGCCTCATCACCTCTCACCGCACATTATGAACTTTCTTCCCTAACGCCAGGCCCCTGCTGATACTGGCTAGCGCCATTACTCAAGTGCCTTGGGCTTTTTTGAATGACTGGGTGCCATCGGGCCCTGAGCGCAAACGGGTAGCAGAACGGTCAAGGTAGGTAGTTTGCCATGGCCACCAGAATTCAAAAATCCGAGACATATCTATTTTTAATGACTATAGCGTGAGTCGCGCTAAGCTGATCTTCATCTAAGCTTGGATATGCCAAGGTGGGTTTTACAGCGCCCCACTCCCTAATGCGCTAGCACGTCGTTGAGGAGCGCTTATGTCCAAGGCCCAGAACGAGGTCTGCGCCAAGGAATCCGCAGAGGAAGGGAGCCGGACGGTCAACGCATGCCGAAAGGTGGTGGGCCTGGTACCCGCTCCGGAGATGTCCGCTGAGATGGCCGAACAGGTAATCGACCAGTTACCTGAACTTCTGGCCAACTATGTCGATGACCGGTTGAGTTGGGAGGTGCAACTGATCGTCGATCCGTTGATCGGCGCTGCAGAGGCTTCCACCGATATCATCGAAAGTATTCTCGAGTACAAGCGGGATCGGCAGTGGGACTACGCGATCTGTATTACCGATTTGCCGATCTACATGCATGGGCGCTTCGTGATCGCTGAAACCAGCACGGTGCATGGCGTTGCGATGGTCTCATTGCCTGCCTTCGGCATTACCGCGATACGCCATCGCCTGAGCGAAGCGATTCTGCAACTGATCAACGAATTGCATCATGGCAGTTCGGAAGAGGACCGTGCTCGCCAAGAGCAGCGCACCCAGCAATCCGATAAAGTCCACGAGAGCCTGCGTGGCAAAGGCGCCCGGAAACTACTGGGTAGGCACCTCTACGAGAAGCTGTTCCCGATACGGCGGATAACGCTACCGGGCGAGGGAGAGTTCTTCGATGTACGCTTCATTGCCGAATCAAGGATCAACGGAAACCTTCGCATCCTGGCCGGCATGGTGCGCGCCAATCGCCCCTGGACCATCTTTCCTGCTTTCAAGAGCGTCATCGCCGTCGCGTTCGCGACCGGCGCCTATGGTCTGGTGTTTCCCACCCTTTGGCAGCTCAGCGCCAATTATGGCCGGCCACGCCTTGTTCTGCTTATGGGAGTGGCCATGGTGGCGATGATCGCCTGGATCATCATTGCCCACACGCTGTGGGAATCGATAAAAAACGCCCGATCACCACGTCTGGTTCGCCTCTATATGTAGGGTCCCGGATGATCAGATGAGCTATAGAAGTTATCCTTTGCTGGCCGCCAAGGAGCTTCTTCACCAGTTCATCCGGGAGCAAGGATATGGACATCAAGCTACATAAACAGGCGACCACCACTCCGAAGATCCGGGCCGAGATCCAGGCAGCGCCTTCCAGCATCAGCGACAGCGAGCTAGCACGCCAGTACGGCGTCGCCGTCTCGACCATCCGGCGCTGGCGGTACCGTGACGATGTCCAGGACCGACCGCACACGCGTCACAACCTGCTGGCCACGCTCACTTCCGAACAGGAAGAGGTGCTGATCGCGGCGCGCGAATTCCTGCGCCTCGGCCTGGATGATCTGCTCGTCGTGGCGCGTGAGTTCCTCAATCCTGGCTTGTCGCGTTCTGGTCTGCATCGCATGCTCAAGCGGCGCGAGGTGCCGACACTGGCAGAGCTGTCTAGACGGGACGCGGGCGACGATGAGAAACCCCGGCACAAGCCCTTCAAAGATTATGAGCCGGGCTACGTGCACATCGACATCAAGCACCTGCCCCGGATGCCCGATGAGGAGCAAAAACGCTACCTGTACGTCGCCATCGATCGCGCCACGCGCTGGGTCCATCTGGAGGTGAGACGCAGCCAGTCCGCGAAGGATGCGCGGGCGTTCATGAAGCGGGTGGAGGAGAAGGCTCCCTTCCAGGTCCAGACGGTACTGACCGACAACGGCAAGTCATTCACCGATCGCTTCACGCGGGCGGGGGAGCGCAAGCCCAGCGGGAATCACCCGTTTGACCAAGAGTGCCAGGCCCTTGGTATCGAGCACCGTCTGATCAAGCCGGGAAGACCGCAGACAAACGGCATGGTGGAGCGCTTCAACGGCCGTATCAGCGATGTGCTGGCGACTCGGCGCTATACCTCAGGCGAGGACCTGGAGCAGACGCTCAAACGCTACACCTGGCTGTACAATCACCACATCCCGCAGAAGGCGCTGCACCATCAATCACCGATTGCGATGATGAAGGAATGGCAGACCAAGCGTCCTGAGTTATTTACCAAGCGGGTAGTCAATCACACGGGACCCGACATCTATAACACGGTCACTGTCCTGACGCTAAGTGCCGGGGTCATATTCTATTACGTGATCCTGCTGGGCCTTTTCTGTTTCACGGTCCTTGTTTTCATTCCGGCCAACATGCTGGAAGCGCAACTCGGCCACGCGGCCAGTCTTTTCGATTACACCTCTCTTGCCTGGCTCGCGACTTCGGTTGCCACTATCGCTGGGGCTCTGGGGGCCGGACTGGAAGATGAAGAAACCGTCAGAAACGCCACTTACGGCTATCGGCAGCGACGCCGTAACCAGGAAGTGAATAGGCGCAGATAATTCTGTTTTTGTGATCAGCCGTTGTTCCTTGGTGGTGTCCACGCCGGTGCTTCGTCCTCGATTCGCCGTGCGTCTTCCCGCATGGCGTGCCCTAGCGACTCGTCCAGCTTCATGAACAGCTCCCCGTAGCGCGGGCTGAAGTGAATGCCTTCCTCGATGTTGCGCCAGGCGTTGAACAGTTGATCTTCGTGGGCTTTTTCACTGGCGACAAAGGATTGGGTCATCCGGCGGGCGCGTTCTGGGTGGACGCCCATGGCGGTGAGGGCATCGCCGCCGAGTTCCAGAGCGGAGTAATAGGTTTCGCTCACCACATCGTCGGCGCCGGCCTCACGCAACTCGTAACCATGGCCGCGGTCGAAAGCGCGGGCCAGCACCCAGACCGCTGGGTAAAGCTGTTTGACGTGACGCACCAAACGTACGGCCCGGTCCCTGTCGTCAATGGCGACGACGAGCAGGCGTGCCTCGGCAATGCCGGCGGTTTCCAATAGCTGGATGCGGGTGGCGTCGCCAAAGTAACTTGTCAGCTGGATCCGGCGCAGGTTTTCGATCTGCTCCAGGGCGTGGTCCAGGGCAACGCTGGGAATGTTGTTGGCGCGAAGCAACCGACAGACGATCTGCCCGAAGCGGCCGACTCCTGCCACGATCACCGGCGCCTGCTCTTCTATCTCATCCGGCTCCACTTCTTCATTGGAGGCCTTCTGATAGCGTGGCAGCACCACCCGGTCATAGACAATGAACAACAGCGGCGTCAGGAACATGGACAGAGCCACCACCAATGACAGCATCTGCGCGGTGTCTGCCGGGATCACACGGTTCTGGGTGCTGTAGGTCAGCAGCACAAACCCGAATTCACCAGCCTGGGCGAGCCCGAGGCTGAATAGCCAGCCTTCACTGCTGCGGATTCCAAAAGCGAACGCCAGGCCAACCAGAATCAGCGCCTTGCCAATGATCACCGCCAGGGCGAGAAGCAGGACGGTATGCCAAGACTCTGCCAGAACGCCGAAATTGATCCCCGCGCCCACGGTAATAAAGAACAGCCCCAACAGCAGCCCTTTGAACGGCTCGATATTGGCTTCCAGCTCGTGCCGGAATTCGCTGTTGGCCAGCACGACACCGGCCAGGAATGCGCCAAGCGCCGGCGACAGGTTGACCAGGCTCATCAGCGCCGCGATGCCGATAATCAGCATCAGGGATGTGGCGGTGAATACCTCCCGCATACCGGACTGCACCACGTAGCGGAACAGCGGCCGGCTCAGGTAATGGCCGCAGACAATCACCAGCACGATCGCACCGACAACGGCCAGCCCATGCGCCCAGCCCGGCAGGTTCTCAACCAGGCTGAGGCTGCTGTGTCCGCGCTCTGCATCGATGGCAGAGATTCCGGACACGGCCAGCAGCGGGATGACGGCCAGCATGGGAATCACCGCAATGTCCTGGAAGAGCAGCACTGAGAAGGCACTCTGGCCACCTTCGGTTTTGACTAGGCCCTTTTCGGTCAGCGTCTGCAGGACAATCGCGGTTGAGGAGAGGGAAAAGAGAAACCCTACCGCCACGGCGGTTTGCCAGGCCATCCCCAGCGACCAAGCAAAACCGGTGGCGACGGCGGCGGTCAGTGCGACCTGCAGGCCACCAAGCCCGAGCAACCGCACCCGCATGGCCCAGAGGGATTTGGGATCAAGCTCCATCCCCACCAGGAACAGCATCATTACCACGCCGAACTCGGCAAAATGCTGAAGGGTGACCGTCTCCTGGCCCACCAGCCCGGTCACCGGCCCTATGACGACACCGGCTACCAGGTAACCGAGTACCGACCCCAGTCCGAACCGCCTGGCCAGTGGCACTGCGATTACCGCTGCCACCAAGTATATAAACGCCTGAACAAAGTAGTCAGTCATCAGTCATGTCCGTGGGCCGGGAATCAGATATCGGTTCTTCTAACCCTAGATCAATGGCTGCATTGTGCTTCCGGTTTCGAAAACGGGGATAGATCTGATTTTCGGGCCTTCGTCCTTCCCCGGGCGGCCTTTTCTCCGCTTCGCTACGTAAAGGCCGCTGCCACGCTGACTCCGGGAAAATCCTCACCCAGCCCCGTCCCTCGTGTGATTCACGGGGGATGGCAGCCATGTGCTTTACTATCGTTACCTTTTATTGATGCAGGAGGCTTCCATGATCGGCGGCTTGATAGGACTACTGGATGACATCGCCGCATTGGCGAAGTTGTCCGCAGCATCACTGGATGATGTGAGTGCCGCCGCTGGGCGTGCGACGGCGAAGGCGGCCGGGGTGGTGGTCGATGATGCGGCGGTGACCCCGCAGTACCTGCAGGGGGTAACGGCGGAGCGCGAACTCTCGCTCGTGAAGAAGATCGCGATGGGGTCGATCCGCAACAAGCTGATATTTATCCTGCCGGTGGCCTTGCTGCTGAATCACTTCTTGCCCGGGCTATTGCCGATCATCCTGATGGTGGGGGGAACCTACCTGGCCTTTGAGGGCGCGGAGAAGGTCTGGCACAAGCTCTCCGGGGAGCAGGATGACGACAAGCCGTCGGTAGAGAAGGGGCCGGAGGCCGAGAAAAAGATCGTCAGCAATGCCATTCGGACCGACCTGATCCTGTCCGCCGAGATCATGGTGATCGCGCTTTCCGCCGTCTCTCATCAGGGATTCTGGTCACAGCTGGCGAGCCTGGTGGTGGTCGCGTTTTTCATCACCATTCTGGTGTATGGCGTGGTGGCGCTGTTGATCAGGATGGACGATTTCGGCCTGAAGCTTGCCCAGCGCGATAGCTCGGGGATTCAGACGCTGGGCCGTAGCCTGGTGACTGCCATGCCCAAGGTGCTGACGGCCATCTCGGTGGTGGGCACCGTCGCCATGCTCTGGGTGGGCGGGCATATCCTGCTGGTCAACCTGGGGGCCGATGGCACGGGCTGGTTCAACGCGCCCTATGCGTGGGTCCACCATGTCGAGCAGGGCATCGCCGAGGCAACCGGTGGCCTGGGCGGCATGCTGGGCTGGAGCTTCAATACGCTGTGCTCTGCGTTGATCGGCTTTCTGGTGGGCTCGGTCGTTGTGGGCGTGCTGCACTTCATGCCTAAGCGCTGAAGCCGAGCGCATCGGTTATCACGTATCATGCAGTCAAGCCAACGCTCGCCTTCCGGGGCTGGCGCCTCACTGCCTGCCGGGGATCTCCTTGCCATGACACGCGTCGCCATCTTCGTGGATACCCAGAACGTCTACTACAGCGTGCGCGAAGCCTACGGCAAACACTTCGATTACCGCCGGTTCTGGGCGAGGGCGACGGCGAACCGGGAGGTACTGGCCGCGCGCTGCTATGCCACCGACAAGGGCGACGCGAAGCAGCGCGAGTTCCAGAATATTCTCCGCTCGATCGGCTTTGAGGTCAGGCTCAAGCCGTTCATCCAGCGCGCGGATGGCTCCGCCAAGGGCGATTGGGACGTGGGCATTACGCTGGATGCCATCGAGTACGCGGCACAGGCGGATGTGGTGGTGCTGGTCTCCGGCGATGGCGACTTCGACCTGCTGGCACAGAAGATCCGCGAGGTGCATGGCAAGCGCGTTGAGGTCTACGGCGTGCCCAAGCTCACCGCCAATTCCCTTATCAAGGCCGCGAGCCAGTTCATCCCCATCGAGGGCGAGCTGCTGCTGGGGTGAGGCGCTGATGCTGAGTTGCCGGATTCGTCGGAGAGAGCGTGCTATGGTCGGTTAATCTTGAACTCACTCGAACAAGCCCGACATGAGCGAACAACCGCAGATCCTGATCTACGAGGATGCCGATAAGGCGGTCGACGTGCGTCTGGACGACGGTCGCGAAACGGTATGGCTGACGCAGCGGCAGATGGGCGAAGTGTTCGAGACCACGCCCGAGAACGTGCTGATGCACCTCAAGAACATCTTCAGCGACGAGGAACTGGCCGAGGAGGCAACTACTAAGGATTTCTTAGTAGTTCGACAAGAAGGCCGCCGTCAGGTGCGCCGTAACATTCGACACTACAACCTCGATGCCATCATCTCCGTCGGCTATCGCGTCAATTCTCGGCGGGCGGTCCGCTTTCGCCAGTGGGCAACGCGCGTCCTTCGAGAGCATCTCATCCAGGGCTGGACGCTGCATCAACAGCGCTTCGAGGCTAATGCCCAGGAGTTGGAAGCGGCGATGGCGCTGGTGCGCAAGGCGGCTCACAGCCCGGCGCTGGATATGTCGGGCAGTCGTGGTCTGGTGGATATCGTCGCGCGTTATGCGCAGACGTTTCTGCTGCTGCAGCGCTATGACGAGGGGCTACTGAGCGATCCCGACGTGCAGGCGGGCGGTCAGCTTCCTTCGCTGGAGATCGCGAGAGCCGCGCTGGACGAGTTGAAAGTCGAATTGATAGGACGGGGAGAGGCCACCGACCTGTTTGCGCGGGATCGAAGCGATGGGCTGGCCTCACTGCTTGGCAATCTCGATCAGTCCATCTTCGGCGAGCCGGCCTATCCGAGTATCGAGTCGAAAGCTGCGCACCTGCTCTATTTCGTGATCAAGAATCATCCGTTCGCCGATGGCAACAAGCGCAGTGCGGCGTTTCTGTTCGTCGACTTTCTGCACCGTAATGATCGCCTGCTGTCATCGACGGGGGAGCCCGTGATCAACGATGTCGGTTTGGCCGCGCTGACGCTGCTGGTGGCGGAGTCCGACCCCGCCAACAAGGAGACGATGATCCGGCTGATCATGAACATGCTCGCCGGTGATACGGCCACCTCCTGAATCATCGATGCACCCAGCCCAGGTGTTCGAACGCGTCCCGGGCGCGGTCTGCGTGGCTTGGTGCATCATGGAATTGGGGTTTGAAATTTCTGCATTACGCTCACCCATGGTGAACGAAAAATACTTTTCGTAATCGTTTTTCTCGTTGGATAAGGTTTTTCAACGTCGTATTATGCTGACTATGGGTGATCAAAAAGATAAAAAGCTAAACCGCCTGCTAGCGAGCCTGGGCGACTTTGACCTCGTCTCCAGTCGCTGGTGACAGACCCATGGCTATTCGAGAAGCCTGGTGGTGCGCTACATCTCCAGCGGATGGCTGGTGTCGCCGGCACGAGGGGGCTATCTGAGAAAGGGCGGGCGGCTACAGTGGCAAGACGTGTTGCGAAGTCTGCAACAGCGAGAAGGCCTGCCGTTGTACATTGGCGGACGTTTCGCACTGGCAATGCACGGGCACGAACACTATCTACGCCTGGGCGAAGGTGACTTTGATCTGCTGGCGCAGAAATTTCGTGAGTTGCATGGCGAGCGCGTCGAGGTCTACGGCGTGCCCAAGCTCACCGCCATTTTCTTATCAATGCCGCGAGCCAGTTCATACCGGTCGAGGGCGATCTGCTCTTAGGTTTAGGCGCCGCTACGCACGGGTGTCGAGGAGAGCGGGCTCGAGGTCCATATCGAGCCCGCGAAAGGCAGGTATCAGCTCGCCTGTATGAATTCGAGCAGGTCGGCGTTGATCCGGTCGGGGTGCGTGGCGAACATGCCATGCGACAGGTCGGGATATGTCTTCAGCGTGCCGTTAGGCAGGAGCTTGACCGCCTTGTGGGCCGAGGCCGCGATCGGAACGATCTGGTCGTCCTCTCCGTGCATCACCAGCACGGGAATCGTGATCGCCTGGAGGTCGTCGGTGAAGTCGGTCTCCGAAAATGCTTCGATGGAGTCGTACTGGGCCTTGGCGCCGCCTTCCATACCTTGCCGCCACCAGTTGTCGATCAGGCCCTGGCTGACTTCGGCATCGTCGCGATTGAACCCATAGAATGGGCCGGCGGGGACGTCCTTGAAGAACTGAGCGCGATTGACTGCCAGGGCGTTGCGAAAGCCGTCGAACACTTCCTTGGGCGTGCCTTCCGGATTGGCGGATGTCTGCAGCATTAGCGGGGTCACCGCGCCCATCAAGACGGCCTTGGCGACGCGGCCTGATTCTGCCCGGGCGACGTAGCGCGCGACGACACCTCCGCCGGTGGAATGGCCGATATGAACGGCGTCTTTCAAATCGAGTACGTTCACCAGTTCCGTCGTGTCGGACGCGTAGGTGTCCATGTCGTTGCCCGTATCGGTCTGGTCTGAGCGGCCATGCCCTCGGCGGTCGAACGCGATGACGCGGTAGCCCTGCGATAGAAAGAACAGCATCTGACTATCCCAGTCGTCCGCCGAAAGCGGCCAGCCGTGGTGAAAGACAATGGACTGGGCATCTTTGGCTCCCCAAGCCTTGTAGAAAACGTTTGTACCGTCTCGAGTCGTAATGGTTGCCATCTTTTTCTCCTCCTGTTGGGTAGAAGCCGGGTACCGGTTTTTCCAGGGGCTGGCGACTCGATAGGCGATTCTCGGTTCTCGATTCTCGCAATGGTTTCACCATCCCCGCTCGAACAGCTCTGTTAGGTTAGCCTCTAACGCGGGGAAGCGAGCCAGTTCATTTCCCTCGAGGGCGATCTACTGCCCGGTTAAGGCATCGCTACAAGCCCTCCAGTCACAGGTTCTTATAAACAAACACATTTGAACTATAATTGATTTTAAGAAATCAAATATGAGCGTTTAAATTTTAAAGCGTTTGATTTTTCCTGGCCGTAGCGTTCAAATTTGACTACTATGAAGAAATTACCGTTCATATTTGGATAGCATGGATATGGTGTCCTCAGGTTCCAAACATTCTGGCACTCAGGTTGCGATGCCGCCGCCCGTGGCGCGTGCCTTGCGTCAACTTGGTCATGATCTATCGATGGCTCGTCGCATGCGTCGGTTGACGCAGGAGGACCTTGCGCAGCGTATCGGCACATCAGTGAGTACGGTCAGGCGCATGGAAGACGGTTATTCCGGGACCGCGTTGCATACGTTCCTGCGCGCCCTGCATGTGCTGGGTCGTCTCGAGGATGTGGTCAAGATCATGGCGCTGGAACAAGATACCTTAGGCCTGGAACTGGCCCAGGACCAGTTGCCCCAACGGGTGCGGTCAGCCGGTGGGAAGAAACCGAAGGCAAGGCCATCGGAGGAATCGGGGAATGAAGGCGGGGCCACGGGTGGCGATGAGTTCGAGGGCTTTTGATGGTGACCAAGAAAGCACAACGCCAGGATCTCGACATCCATCTCGGTACGGATGGCAAACTCATCGGACGCCTGTACCTGGGCAGCGGCAAGCGCAGCGCCTTCCGCTATGACGAACACTGGTTGCAGGACCCGCGGTTCTTCACGGTGTCGCCAGACCTGCAGCCCGTCCCCGGAGTTCAGCATCCACAGGGTGTTTTTTTTCGGGCTCTTGAGGACACGGCGCCGGATTCCTGGGGAGAGCGGGTTATCCGTCGCGCGCACGCGAAGTCGCGCCAGAAGGGGCGCGAGAATCCACCGCTGGCCCCGGTCGATTTTCTCACTTGGGTCGACGATGAAGCGCGTGTCGGAGCCTTGCGCCTTTTCGATCCTCAGCACGGTACCTATCTACACACGGATGGCGCTCATCGCCATGTTCCACCGCTGGTGGAGCTGGACAAAGTTCTGCATGCCGCTCGGGCGTTGGAAGAGGGCGTGGAGAGTGCGCAAGACCTGCAATATCTACTCGGGCAGGGGACGTCGTTGGGTGGTGCGCGTCCGAAGTCCACGGTCCTCGATACTGATGGATGGCTGGCCTTGGGCAAGTTCCCGAGCCAGGCGGACCAGCGCGACGTGATCCGGGGCGAAGTGCTGGCCATGACCCTGGCAATTCGGGCAGGCATTCGCGCCGCGCCAACGCGTGTGGAACTCATCCGGGGCACGGCCGTGGCGGTGATCCGACGATTCGACCGTACTGGTGGTGGAGGGCGCATTCCATACGTGTCGGCCGCTACTATGCTGCAGACGAGTGGACGCGACGAAGTCCATGCTTACACCGAGCTCGTGGATGTATTGTTACAAGCGGGTTCCGATCCCATCGCTGACATCCACGAGCTGTGGCGCCGTCTGGCCTTCAATTTCCTCATTTGTAACACCGACGATCATCTTCGCAATACGGGGTTGCTTTACGACGCAAGGCGTCGCGGCTGGCGTCTCGCGCCGGCGTTCGATCTCAACCCCATGCCGGGGGATCGTCGTGAAAGCAAGATATGGCTGACCGAAGACTCCGGTCCGATCGATAGTCGACAAATACTCATGGAAGGGGCGCCGTACTTCAGGATGAGCGTGCAGGAAGCGACGACAGCCTGGGATGAGGTAACCAGGGCCGTGGGAGCATGGCGCTCCATGGGCAAGGACTTGGGCATGCGAAAGCGGGATTTGACCGATTTTTCTCCTGCCTTTGATCCCGATTCTTGAGGGCCTGCGACTGTATTTTTGTGGATTGTATGCAACACATTGATCGGGGCACCGAGCGTGCCCAAGTGCACTTCGACCACGCCATTACTCACCGATGCACCCAGTCCAGGTGCTCGAACGCGCCCCGGGCGTGATCCTCGCGGAACATTTCGTGGTCCCGGTGCAGGCGGTCGGCGGCCTCGGTGGCGAATTCCACCATGTCCTCGGCGAATAGTGCCGGTGGGCCGATGGCGTTGAGGATCGCGGGCTCGATGTCGTAGTCGAGCTTGCCGGATTCGTCCGAGAGGGCGTGCACGGTGGCAAGCACGCCGCCGCAGATATGGGCGTATTCCTTCCATTCACTCTTGGAGAGGTCGTCGAGGTCCATGTCGTCGCGGAACGGCGCGCGCTCGCGGGATAGATAGCTGTGCCCCTCGAACGTGACGTGGCCGTAGAAAAGATCGCCGCGTATCAGGTGCACGGCCTGGGCATGGCTGATGCGGTCGGCGAGGGTGTCCATTTCGTAGGCTGAGGGCGGTACCAGGCCGGACAGGGCGGAGCGTCGGGCCTGCTTGTACTCGATAATCAAGTCGTCCGTGCCGTCGCGCAGAGGGCCTTCGATCAGCACGTAATAACGATTGAGCCCCAGCGAGGCGGTGCCCTGGCCGAGACGTATCGCCACGTCCTTCACGTGCATGCCATGCTTGTCTCGTCCCTTGGCGCGTGCCGGCACGTCGATCTCGTTTTCCTCGACCAGCCGGTCGGTGATCGCCTGGAATTCGTCACGGCGCGACGAGATCGGCACCAGTTTCCTGGTCGGGCGGAAGCCGCTGAGTGTCTCGTTCAGGTAGTCGTCGGCGAGCCACTCGGCACGGTCTTCATCGGCGTCCTCGAACAGCTTGCGGATGAGCTTCGGCGCGTTGTCGTGACGCATTTCCTCATCCTGCTCGGTGCCTTCGCGCGCCAGCCGCTCCATCGTCTCGAGGTAGCCCTGCACGAAACGACGCACGACCTTGACGCGATGCTTGTGCTTGAGCTCGCCCTCGGTTTCGGAGGCGATCATGAAGCCGACCGCGCCGCGTTTGATATCCCAGGTGAAGGGCGCGTAGTAGGCTTCGTCGAAATCGTTGACCGAGAAGATCGGCACGTTGTCCACGTTGGGCATGACGCCGAAGTTGCCGGGGTGAACGTCGCCGAGCGCGAGTACGGTGGGCATCCAGGCGTCGTCGCCGGCCATGTCGCGGTAGAACAACAGCGCCGTGCCGCGAAAGAACGAAAACAGCGAGTCGGAGAGCTGGTCGAACTTGGCGCCGGCTTCCTCGCAACCTTCCGCGATGCGTGTCTGGTGATCCTCGCGCAGCGTCTGGCGCACGTGCCGACGACGCTCGAACCCGGTCAGTGCGCGCGGGCGCAGCACGAACTCGCCGGCCGCCACTGCCTCGGCCAGGCGCTTGAAGGTATCGAAACGCGTCGCCACCACCGGCGCGGCGGCCTTCTCGAACGACTGCCGCTCGAGCGCCGCCGCCAGTTCCGCCTTGCTCATCTGCGAGCGTCCCGAGATCTCCTGCTGTTGCGCTTGCTCGTAGAGTGCCTTGCGCGTCGGTTCCGATTCCTGGCTCATGCATCCCCCTGCCTGTCCTGGCTACCGTGGTGTCGTTGTCTCCTTGCCCATCAGCATGCACGACTTGGGAGGAGGGTGCATGTGGAGTTCGCCGCAGGATTCCCGGACCACGCTGTGTTCGCACCGCACCGCACCGCACCGCACCGCTCTGGGCAGTGGGTTGTATCCGTATGGAGATCGGACGCCCATATTTTCTTGAAAAGAGAATGATGGTCAAGTATCGTTCTCAATATGAGAACGATGAGGCTTGGGAGATAGGCTGGTGCCACCGTGGTCTAGAACCCTGGTTTATTGCGATTCCGGCTTAAGGAACTCACGATATGACGTCTTTTAAAGCGATCCTTGTGTCAAAAGATGACGAAAGATACCAAGCACGAATGACATCACTTTCACCCGAGCAGCTGCCTAAAGAGCCGATAGAAGTTGCTGTCGAGTACTCAACGCTCAATTACAAAGACGCACTGGCAATCACGGGCGAGTCGCCCATTATACGCCACTTCCCTCTTGTCCCCGGGATTGATCTCGCGGGCCTCGTCACTAAAAGCGAAGACCCCAAGTTTAAAGTGGGGGATGCTGTGATGCTTAATGGATGGGGGGTTGGCGAATCAAAGTGGGGTGGGATGTCCCAACGCGCTGCCGTGAGAGGAGAGTGGCTGCTTCCTCTACCTGAGTCTTTTTCTACTAAAGAAGCTATGGCTATCGGGACTGCGGGTTATACAGCGGCATTGTGTGTACTTGCATTGAAGCAACACAACATTATGCCCGCTGATGGTGATGTCTTGGTCACCGGCGCTTCGGGGGGCGTTGGTAGTATTGCGGTGAACTTATTATCAAACCTTGGCTATCGCGTTGTTGCTTCCACTGGTAAGTCTAGCGAAGTCGATTGGTTAAAACGTCAAGGTGCAGCGGATGTCATCGATAGGACGGAACTCAGTTCATCAAACAGACCACTGGCCGCGGAACGTTGGAGTGGCGTGGTGGATACAGTCGGTAGCCATACACTTGCCAGCGCATGTGCGAGTACTCAATACGGTGGTGTGGTCATGGCCTGTGGTCTAGCCCAAGGAATGGACTTTCCTGCTACCGTTGCACCTTTTATTTTGCGCGGCATAACTCTCGTGGGTATAGATAGCGTTTATTGCAGCAAGGAACGTAGGTTTCAAGCTTGGGATCTCCTTGCGAAATATTTAGAACGGGCGGCTTTACAAGGCTTGATCACCATCATTGGTCTTGATGAAGTTTCTGAACGAGCACCGGACATGCTGGCCGGTAGGCTTAAAGGAAGGGTGGTTGTAGACGTTAACGTTTGAAGGCGCCAAATGTCATTATTTATCTCACACGTTTCGGTTTGAAACTTGGTTGGGAGGCTTTTTGAAAGTGCTTGGTGGAATGATGACTGATGTTAACTAAGGGAGGTTTTTATGGGTGATTTTAACTTGGCGAGTCGCTCGGCCGAAATTCTGAAGAAATGTCTCTATGCTAATATCGCTACGTCGCGCGACGATGTGCCTTGGAATACACCGGTCACCGCGCTTCCGGATTCCGATCTAAAATTCTATTGGTCGTCCTGGACATTGGCCGAGCACTCCCAAAATATTGCCAGAAATAGCTCGATATTCATGACCTTCTACGATTCGACGCGAGCAAGAGGGACCAATAACCTGATGTGTCTTTATCTGCAGTGTGTGGCCCGAGAGGTGTCCGATCCAGATGAAGCCCGGAAGGCCTTTGGGATACTTTATCCCGGTGAGGACGTTGATTTGGAAAATTTCCTCGGGGAAGGTGTTAAGCGATTCTATTGCGCCGGGCCGAGGAAGGCATGGTTGAATTGCCTGTCTGAGAAGGAGCTTGAGCCGACGACACTTAAGATGCGAACGGAAGTGCCCATTAGTGACATTAGAAACGCCTTTTTCTAGGGGAGGCGTTTATTGTCCATTGATTCACGTTGGGTGAATCCACTGCTCGGTACTGGAATTTTATGCCTCTTGTTAAGTTTGATGTCGTTGAAGGTAGGAAAGAATATGAATTGAAGGCGTTGCTTGATGCGGCGCATCAAGCCGTTGTTGAAAGCTTTCAGGTACCCGAGTCGGATCGCTACCAGATCGTCTATAGTCATAAGCCCTGTGAGATGATTCTCGCCGATACGGGGCTGGGCCTGGAAAGGACCGACGCTGCCGTTGTCATGACCGTGATCAGTAAATCACGGCCGGAGGAGATGAAAGTCGAGCTTTATCGGTCCTTGGCCAGTCGCTTGGAAACGTATTGTGGGATAAAGCCTAGTGATCTGATTGTCTCGGTGATAGAAAATACGGGGCCGGACTGGAGTTTTGGCCTTGGAGAAGCCCAGTTCGTTACTGGTAAACTGTGACGTATAGTCAGTTTTATCAAAAGGGTTACCTAGATGCCGTGGAGTACTTTATTACCGGCATTTTTCATTAAGAGGCTGGCGTAATGGAAGATTTTGAATCCCTCAGGGTGTTCGTCTGCGTCGCGAATGAGCTCAGTGTAACGGGGGCGGCTCGGCGATTGGGAAAGAGCCCGTCGAACGTGACTACGAGACTGCAAAAGCTGGAAGCGAGCGTCGGTGCCGAGCTACTAGTGAGGGCGGGGAAAAGCTTTTCCCTATCGGCTGCAGGGGAGGTTTTTCTTGATTACGCCGAGCGTATGCTTAGCCTTCGATCGGAGACGATGCATGTCGTTTCGGGAGGACGTTCTCCCGGGTCGATCAGGATCGGCAGCATGGAGGCAACGGCCGCGAGCCGTTTGCCGGGGCTTCTAGCTGCCTTTCACACGTCTTTCCCTGAGCATGGCGTGGACCTCACAACGAGCCCATCGATACGGCTGCTGGATGATGTTCGATCGGGAAAGATCGATGGTGCCTTCCTAGCCATTCCACCTTCCTTCATCGAGAGCCCGCTATCAGAAAAACTGGATGTGCTTGGATTGGAGTTTCATGACGCCTGGGAAGAATCTCTTGTCTTGCTGCATCCGGATATAGGAATTGAAAATCTTGGCCTGGATGATGTCTCGGTAAATAAACTGGCAGCATTTCCGCTGGGGTGTACTTATAGAAGAATCGCCGAAGAGTACCTGGGGATCCCCGAGCGAAAGGAATGGGAAATTCAGGAGTCGCCGTCGTATCACGTGATGGTTGCCTTGGCATGCACAGGTAGGTATGCAACGGTCTTGCCGGAGAGTGTCTATCAAACGCTGCTTCCTCCCGATAACCTGAAGTGTATCCCTCTTTGCAAAGTCACTACGAAACTGGCCTGGCGAAAAGGTTACGACACGCCAGTTTTCGAAGATTTCCGAAATACCTTGAATCGCAATCTTGTCTGAAAGGCGGGATGTACTGCCTCTTCATTCGGCCCGTAATATCGATTGTCACTACTTGCGTAGTTGGCTTCTTCAGACGTCAGCCCGGTCCGTCAGAACGGCACCGGCGATGATATCGAACAGCCGGTCGGCGCGGGGCGCGTGGGCCGGTTGCTCGCGTAGCCAGGCGAGCGCGGCGATGAGGTCGAACAGCTCCTCGCCATTCAGGTCGTCCCGGGCCTTGCCCTCGGCTTGAGCGCGGGTGAGAAGCGCCGTGCCCGCTGCTCGCAGCATGACGCACGAGGCATGCAGGGCGGAATTCGTGTCCTCGATAGCATCCATCATCAACGCGATGATGCCACGCTGGCTGTAGGTGAATTCAGTGGTTTCGTGCATCCACACCACGAGCGCTTCATCGGCTGAGTCCGAGGTTTCAAGCTCACCGGCCCGTGCTGCCAGTGCCTCGAAACTGGCGCGCAGTAACGTTTCCAGAAGGGCTTCTCGCGTCGGGAAATGTCGGTACAACGTGCCCAGCCCGACGCCGGCTTTGCGCGCTATGTCACGCAGCGATGCGTCGGCTCCCTGCTCGGCGAAGACCTCGCCCGCCACGGCAAGCAGGCGGTCGCGATTTTTCTTTGCATCCGCTCTCATGGGTTTTCCTTGATAAAATGGAACGGTGATCCGATTATATGGAGCAGTGTTCCGATAAAGTAGCCCATTCGTGGCTCAGGAGAAAGTCATGCCGACCCAGATGATGAAAGCGATTCGCCAGTACGAATTCGGTGGTCCCGATGTGCTGCGTTACGAGGATGCGCCAATGCCGTCCCTGAAGGCGGGAGAAGTGCTCGTTCGCGTTCACGCGGTTGGCCTCAATCCGCCCGACTGGTATCTGCGCGAGGGCTACAAGTCGCTGCCTCCTGAATGGCAGCCACAGTTGGATTTCCCTCTCATTCTGGGCACGGATGTCTCGGGTGTCGTCGCGGCGGTCGCCGATGATGTCGAAGGCGTTTTCGTTGGCGACGCCGTGTATTCGATGGTTCGCTTCCCCGACGGCATGTTCGGGGAAAGCCAGGCCTATGCCGAGTATGTCAGCGTGCCGGCGTCGCACATCGCGCCCAAACCTGCCGGCATCGATCACGTGCATGCCGCCGGGGCACCGATGTCGCTGCTCACCGCGTGGCAGTTCATGGTCGAGCTAGGGCACAACGAACCCAATCCGCTTCAATCGAACCCCCATCAGCCGGTGCCGCTCGAGGGCAGGACCGTTCTCGTCAACGGGGCCGCGGGTGGGGTAGGGCACTTTGCGGTGCAGCTCGCGAAGCTTAAGGGCGCACACGTCATCGCCGTGGCGTCGGGCAGGCATGAGGCGCTTCTTCGTGAACTCGGGGCCGATGAATTCATCGATTACACCAGGACACCGCCCGAGGATGTGGTCCACGACATTGACTTGGTCATCGACGCCCTCGGGGGGCCGACCACCGACCGTTTCCTGCGTACGCTGAAGCGTGGTGGCGCCTTGTTCCCGATCTACCCGCTGGGCTTCGACGGCGCCGAGGAAGCCTCGAAGCTGGGCGTCACCGTCTCGACGACCCAGGTGCGTTCGAGCGGGGCTCAGCTAGCAGACATCGGGCGCTTGCTCGATGACGGGACGATTCAAGTCGTCGTCGACAGCGTCTACCCACTTGCCGATGCTCGCAAGGCACACGAACGCGCCGCTCGGGGGCATCTCCAGGGCAAGATCGTGCTCACGGACGCATGAAGGCTGCGGCGGATAGCGCCTCTGGATAGAGGCCCTGGGTACGCTGGCGTCTGCGAGTGTGATGAAAAAATCCCCCGGTGGAGAAGTCCATCGGGGGATTGCCGTTGCGGGGCGCGATTGCTGTGTGAGCTGCCGTTACTCCAGCAGCAGCATGCCCTGCTCGATATCCGCGGCAATTGCCTCGCAGAACGACGTCAGGTCGCCACGCCTGAGCGCCTGGGTCACTTCGCGATGATAATCGTCGGCGATGCTCGATGCGCCCCAGCGCGTGCAGATGTAGCGCATGCTGGGGCCGTATTGCAGCCAGAGTATTTCGACCAATGGCAACAGCACCTGCGATTGGCTCAGGCGGTAGATATGGAAGTGAAACTGGTAATTGCCGCGCATGTAGCTGACCAGGTCGCCCTGGGCGATAGCGTCGTTGATCTGCTCATCGATCCGTTCCAGGGCCTCGATGTCGGTGGCGCCGATATTGTCGAAGGCTTGGCGTGACACCTCGGTTTCCAGGTTCTTTCTGGCGAACAGAATTTCATGAAACCGGTCATGGCTCAGCTCCGGAACGATGATCTTGCGGCTGTCGGAGAATATCAGCGCGCCCTCCGTCACCAGCCAGCGTATCGCCTCGCGGGCCGGCATGGTGCCGGTGCCGTATTTCGCGGCGATGCGCCGGATCGAGATCACTTCGCCGGGCGTGAAATCACCCTCGCAAAGACGCACGCGCAGGGCCCGGTGAAGCCGGGTCGAGGCGGTGTCGGGCGAAAAAGCCGTACGACTGGCGGTTGATTCCGTGGTCATGCGATGTGCCAGAGCCTTTTACGAAGTGGAAGTCCGAGCCAGGCGTTCCAGCTTAACGTAACTGGCGGGGGCAATCACGATACCGGCTTGCTTGTGGGGTTGATGGGGCTCTGCTAGTGTGATCACACATATGTGATCACACCGGACCATAACAAGATCGAGAGTCCCCTATGGCGCAGATATCGCAGGCTCCGTTTGCCCGCAGCACCGACCGCCCTCCCGAGGACGCGGCCACCGACCGGGTCGAAGTGCTGTGCATCGACATGAACGGCATTCCGCGCGGCAAGTGGGTGCCCGCCGAACAGCTCGACAAGGTGATGGAGGGGCAGGTGCGCCTGCCGCTCTCGACGCAGTCGCTGGATATCTGGGGCGAGGACAACGATGCGCTGACCGGGCTGTCGCAGTCGATCGGCGACCCCGACAGGGTCTGTCACGCCGATGAGCGTACCTTGACGCCACTGCCTTGGGCCAAGGGCCACCAGGTGCTCACCACCCTGCACGATTTGAACGGCACGCCGAGTTTCATGGACCCGCGCGCCATGCTCGCCGCGGTCGTCGAGCGCTTTCGTCGCCACGGCTGGACGCCGGTAGTCGCCATCGAGCTGGAGTTCTACCTGCTCGATGCCGAGGCTCGGCACGCGCTCGAGCCGAGGCCGCCCGCGCCGCTGTGTCCGGGTGGGGATCCCCGGGGGCAGCAGCTCTACGAGCTCGAGACGATGGATGCGGTGGCGCCGGTCCTCGACACCATCCGCGCGTTCGCCCGCGCCCAGAACATCCCGGCGGATACGCTGATCGCCGAGTTCGGGCCGGGGCAGTTCGAGGTCAATCTCTGGCATCGCCCGGATGCCCTGGCTGCCGCCGACGATGCGCTGTACTTCAAGCGTCTCGTGGCTCAGGCCGCCCGTCATCACGGCCTGGCGAGCACCTTCATGGCCAAGCCCTACACCGATCAGGCGGGGTCGGGCATGCATCTTCACGTCAGTGTGCTCGACGAGGACGGCAACAATATCTTCGATCGCGACAACGGTGCCGGACATCTCGACGCTGCCATCGGCGGCGTGATGCACAGCTTGCTCGATGGTCAGGCGATCTTCGCGCCGCACGGCAATTCCTACCGCCGCTTTCAACCCGACAGCTTCGCTCCGATCGAGTGCAACTGGGGGCGCGATCATCGCGGTGCGGCCGTGCGCGTGCCGGAATGGCAAGGCGCCGCGGCGCGTCTGGAACATCGCGTGGCCGGCGCCGATGCCAATCCTTATCTGGTCGCCACGGCGCTGCTGGGGGGCATTCTGCATGGGCTTGAGCAACGCATCGCGCCGCCACCGGCCATCGAGGACGAAGCCCACGCGCGGCAGCGCTCCGAGCATCTCACCCATGATTGGCTCACCGCGCTCGAGCGTTTCGCCGCCTCGCCGGCCATGGCCGATATCTTCGGCACGGCGTATCGAGATCTCTACGCCAGGATCAAGCGTCACGAGGCCCGGGAGCTCATGGCCCGGGTCACCGATGTCGACCGCCAGACCTATCTTTCCCGTCTTTAAGGAGCAGGCATGACCCAGCAACGCTGTGCTTCCTATTACACCGCATCGATTGTCCAGGAATCCGACTATCCGCGACTGGAAGGTGAGCATCGTGTCGACGTGGCGATCGTCGGCGGCGGCTTCACTGGCGTGGCCACGGCGGTCGAGCTGGCCGAACGCGGCTATCGCGTGGCCATCATCGAGGCCAGCCGCATCGGCTGGGGGGCCAGCGGACGCAACGGCGGACAGGTGACCGGCAGTCTCTCCGGCCAGGACGCCATGACCCGACAAATGCGCCACACGCTGGGCGACGATGCCGAAAACTTCGTCTGGAACCTGCGCTGGCGCGGCCATCGGATCATTCGCGAGCGCGTCGCGAAGTACGCTATTGCCTGCGATCTCAAGCACGGCCACCTGCAGGCAGCCTACAAGCCCAGCCACATCAAGACGTTGCGACAGGATTTCGAGGAATCGCAACGCCATGCCATCGGCGAGCACATCCACTGGCTGGATGCCGAAGCGGTGCGCGGCGTGGTCGGCACCGAGCTCTATCACGGTGCGATCCGCAACGATTACAACATGCATCTGCACCCGCTCAACCTGTGCCTCGGGGAGGCCCGCGCGGCGGCAAGCCTGGGGGCACTGATCTTCGAGCATTCGCCGGTGGTGGATATCGAGCACGGCGATACGCCGGTAGTGGTTGGCGAGCACGGTCGGGTAACGGCCGACAGCGTGATCCTGGCCGGCAACGCCTATCATCGCCTGGAGCGCAAGCAGCTGAAGGGCAAGTTGTTTCCGGCATCGCTGGGCATCGTGACGACGGCGCCGCTGTCGCCCGAACAGGTGCAGGCCATCGACCCCGAGGACCTGGCGGTCTATGACACGCGTTTCGTGCTCGATTACTACCGGCTGACCGCCGACAAGCGGCTTCTCTTCGGTGGCGGCGCCAACTACTCGGGTCGCGATTCACAAGACATCACCGCTGAGCTGCGGCCGCGCCTGGAGCACACCTTCCCGCAGCTCGAGGGCATTGCCATCGATTTTCAATGGCAAGGCATGGCGGGCATCGTCATCAACCGCATTCCCCAGCTCGGCAAGCTCTCGGACAACGTCTACTACGCCCAGGGTTACTCCGGCCACGGCATCGCCACGTCGCACATCGTCGGCGAGATCATGGCCAATGCGGTTTCCGGCACGCTCGAGGAGTTCGATGTCTTCGCCAACGTGCGGCACATCCGCATCCCGCTCGACGACCGGCTCGGCAATGCACTGCTCGCGGCCGGCATGTGGTACTACCAACTGCTCGAAAAACTCAAATAGCAATTACTCGAAAAACTGAAATAGCGGCGCTTTGGCGCCCGACAATCCGGCTTCCCGTCATTCACGAAGGCACAACAACAACTCCGCTGAGGTGAGACACGATGGAATATGACAATCCCCTTGTCCTGCTGCCCACGGCAATCGTCCTGATACTGGCATTGTGGACCCGACGGGCCCTCGAGCCCCTGGTCCTGGGGGCCTTTATCGGCACCTTGATGATCGATCCGGGCAATGCCTTGAGCAGCCTCACCGAGGATCTGCTCACGGTGATGACCAACGAGGATGTCGCCTGGGTCATCATGGTCTGCGGCCTGATGGGCAGCATCATCGCGCTGCTGCTCAAGTCCGGTTCCTCCCGCGCCTTTGCGGACAAGCTGATGCGCTATACCACCAACAAGCCTCGCGCGCTGCTGGGCTGCTGGGCTGCTGGGTCATGGGCATCATCCTGTTCGTCGACGACTATCTGAACTCCCTGGCCGTCGGCACCTCGATGCGCAAGGTCACCGACCGCTTCAAGACGTCCCGGGAAATGCTGGCCTACGTGGTCGACTCCACCGCGGCGCCCATCAGCGTGCTGATCCCGATATCGACCTGGGCGGTCTTCTTCGGCGCGCTGCTCGAGAGCAACGGCGTCGCGGAAGATGGGCAGGGGGTGTGGACCTACATCCAGGCCATTCCCTTCATGTTCTACCCCTGGGTCGCAGTGATCCTGGTGCCGCTTTTCATCTTGCGCTGGATTCCTGCCTTTGGCCCGATGAAGAAGGCCGAGCAGCGTGCCGAAAAGCAAGGGCAGTGCGTGCCTCCCGGTGCCGAGCACATCGATGACGAAATCGCCCACCTCGATTGCCACCGGTTCCAACTGGGGCGTGTTCGTGATCATCCTGCCGATCGTCGCCGTGCTGGGGCAGAACCTCGGGGCCGACATGACGCTGGTGATCGGTGCCACGCTCTCTGCCAGCACCTTCGGCAGCCATGCCTGCTTCTATTCCGATGCCACGGTGCTGACCGCCCAGGCCAGCGGCTGCACTCCCTTCCAGCACGCCTTTACCCAGTTGCCTTATGCGGCCCTTGCGGGCTGTATTGCCGCCGCGGGGTATCTGGTGCTGGGCTACATGTGATCTTGGATGAGCGAATACGCCATGCACACTGACGCGCATAGCAACTTCTGGAGCACTACTCTGGGCGAGCGGCCGGCGTCGCGCCCACGCCTGACCGCGAATGTCCAGGCCGATGTGGTCATCGTCGGTGCCGGCTTCACCGGGCTATGGACCGCTTATTACCTGAAGCGCCTTGCCCCCGAGCGGGAGATCGTCGTGCTCGAGGCCGAGCGAGTCGGGCATGGCGCGTCGGGGCGCAATGGCGGCTGGGTGGTGGGTAACCTCGCCGGGCTGGAACGACACATCGGGGGCTTGTCACGCGAAGAGCGGCGAACCTGTTGTGGCGTGGTGGCCGATAACGTCGACGAGGTGGGTCGGGTACTGGCGCACGAGGGGATCGAAGCCGATTTCAACAAGGGCGGCGCGATCTATGCGGCGGCTCGCTACCGGGATCAGATCGCCATCCAGCGCGACTACCTGCAGCATCTGCATGAGCTGGGGCACAGTGAGGCGAACTGCTGCTGGCTGGATGCCGAGCAACTCTCGGAGAAGGCCCGGTTCAGAAACGGCCATGGCGGCATCTATCATCGCCAGGTCGCCACCGTGAACCCGGCCAAGCTGGTCGCTGGCCTGGCCGAGTGCGTCGAGCGCCTGAGCGTGACGATCCACGAGCAGAGCCGCGCCGAAACCCTGTCGCACCACAAGGTGAGCACGCGCGAAGGCAGCGTCGAGTCACCGATGGTGGTGTGTGCCACCGAGGGGTACGCCGACCGGTTCCTCGATTTCAAGCGCCACGTGATTCCGGTGCAGAGCCTGGTGATCGCCACCGAGCCGCTATCGGAGGCCCGCTGGCAGGAGATCGGCATGGCCGAGCGTCCCGCCTTCGCGGATGCCAGCCGGTTGATCAATTACGGCCATCGCACCGCCGATGGGCGCATCGTTTTCGGTGCCCGCGGCAACTATTATCTCGGCGCTAGATCCAAGGCCGACCAGGCGATCGATGATGAGGCCATCCGCATGCGGCGGGACCTGCTGGTGGATCTCCTGCCCGCGCTGGAGGGTGTCAGGGTCGAGTATGGCTGGGGCGGTTCGCTGGGCTTGTCGCGCAACTTCCGCCCGCATGCGATCCTCGACCGTCGCGACGGCCTTGCCACTGCGGGCGGTTATGCCGGTGAGGGGGTGGCCGCCTCGCACCTGTTCGGCCGCACCCTGGCTGACCTGATCCTCGAGCGCGATAGCGAGTTGGTGCGCATGCCATGGGCCTTTGCCAATGACAGCCACCGCCGGCTAATCAAGCGCTGGGAGCC
The DNA here is from genome assembly GCF_034479555.1 of Chromohalobacter canadensis. Lineage (NCBI taxonomy): Bacteria > Pseudomonadati > Pseudomonadota > Gammaproteobacteria > Oceanospirillales > Halomonadaceae > Chromohalobacter > Chromohalobacter canadensis. The sequence continues at coordinate 2,378,918 of NZ_CP140151.1, forward strand.
CGAGCCGCTACGCTGGCTCGCCGCACAAGCGATCACCTTCAGCTATGCCGGAGAAGAAGCGCTGATGCGCCGCGATAAGCCGGCGCCCCTGCTCAAGCCTGCACTCAGACGCTTGAACGATCGCTTCGCGTCGATCATCGAGTAACGGCCGAGTCGGGCGCCCCGCGCCGGGATCATCCATCCCCGGCGTATCCGTCCTCGGGCATTTCGGACTCGTCTTCAGAAGGTGCAGCTTCCTCGCTGGAGGCGCCCGGTGTCTCGGTGGCGGACTCCGCTGACGGTGCCTCGTCGTCATCTCGCGTCACCCGCCAGATCGCGTTGGTCATGTCGTCGGCGACGATCACCGAGCCATCCGGCGCGACGGTGACGCCGACCGGTCGGCCGCGTGTCTTGCCGTCACCGGTGAGAAAGCCGGAGACGAAGTCGACAGGGTTGCCAGCGGGCTCGCCGTTCTCGAACGGGATAAAGACCACTTTGTACCCGACGGGGTCGGCACGATTCCAACTGCCGTGTTCGCCGACGAAGACGCCGTTGGCGAATTCTCCGCCCACGGCGGCATTGGAGAAGTCGACGCCAAGCGGGGCGTGGTGCGAACCGAGGCTGTAGTCGGGCGCGATCGCTGACTCCACCAGCTCTGGCTTCTCCGGCTTCACACGCGGGTCGACGTGCTGGCCCCAGTAGCTGTAGGGCCAGCCGTAGAAGCCGCCTTCCTCAATGGAGGTGAGATAGTCCGGCACCAGGTTGGGGCCAAGTTCATCGCGCTCGTTGGCGACGGCCCAGAGCTCGTCCGTGTCTGGCTGAATGGTCAGCGCGGTGGGGTTGCGCACGCCAGTGGCGTAGGCGCGGTGGGCGCCGGTCTCCGGATCGATCTCCCAGATTTCCGCACGGTTCACTTCCGCCGCCATGCCGCGTTCGGTGATGTTGCTGTTGGAGCCGATGCCGACGTAGAGGTAGTCGCCATCCGCACTGGCGGTCAGTGACTTGGTCCAGTGGTGGTTGATCCGCGAGGGGAGTGGGGTGATCACTTCCGGCGGGCCGCTGGCCTCTGTCTGACCTTCTTCGTAGTCGAAGCGAACGAGCGAATCTTGATTGGCCACGTAGAGATCGTCATCCACCAGGGCGAGCCCGTAGGGCGCATTGAGATTTTCGGCGAAAACCGTCTGTTCCTCGTACTTGCCATCATCGTCGCCATCGCGCAGCAGCGTTAGTCGGTCGCCGCCTTTGACCGAGGTGGTGCCTTGCGCCTGAATCAGCCCGGCGATGAAATCCTTCGGCCGCGATTTCGGGGCGTTACCGCCGCCTTTGCCTTCCGCCACCAGGATATCGCCGTTCGGGAGCACCAGCGTCTGGCGCGGGACCTTCAGGTCGGTGGCGATGGCGGTGATCGTGTAGCCATCGGGCACCGTGGGTTTCGCATCGTCCCACGGGGCCTGCTCGGGCACCGTCATGTTGGGCAGAAGGCCTCGCTGCGGTTCGGGTAGCTCCGGGTCAGGGCCGTACTGCTGGCCCGAATCGGCGGCTTGGGCGCCACCGGCGAGCAGCAGGATCGAGAGCGGTGCGGCGTAACGCATGCCGGTGTGCTTGCGTGTGAACTTCATGACTGACCTCCGCTCTTGCGGCTGATAAACCCGATCCAGACGGCGATGAAGGAGAGCACGGCAATGACGATGGAGAGCGTCAGCCCCGTCGGCATCATGCCCCAGGCGTCTCTGGCGTGGACCAGTGCGTTGACGAAGCCCAGACCCCAAGTCACCAGCAACAGCAGGAAGTAGACGACGGAAAGTCCCCGGCGGCCGGCCGAGCGAAAGATCCCGATCAGTGCGCAGATCAGCGCCAGACCGCAGAACACCAGGCCGCCGGCGATCAGCCAGGAAGCGAAGTGGCTCCACTGTATTTGATACGTCGTGGAATAGGCGTAATCGCTCAACGCGGCGCCCAAAAAGAGAGGGAAGGCGCCCGCAAGCAACATTCCATGTAGCGGGTTCGGCCCGTTTCGAGCCGGTCGTTCGGCAGTGGCAATCACGGCAAACTCCTTTTGCAGATCAGTGGAAGACGCCTCGCCAAAGAGAGGCTTGGCGAGGCGCATTCGGCTGGAGTGTAGTTTGCTTATGAAGGCTTCACCAAAGTTGTCGTACTGCCGGTTCCTCTTGCTTGCCTATGACACGCTGTTGCTTCCCTGAAGCGAATCATCGAGGAATGAAAACTGGACGCGGCATTCACCGGTGCGCTGTACTGCGAGCAACCACTAACTGGGTGGTCTTTCATGGAGAAAGGCCCGGCCGGGTCGGGACGATCCGGTGGTAGGTGGATCGCATGGATGGCCCACTGAATCGGTAAGGGACGTATGAAGAAAAATGGCGCATGGCGACTGTGGCTGGTGGCTGCAGTGGTTTTTATCTTTTCCAGCTTATGCTTGGCGCAAACGTCGGACGACGACAGTGAGGAGACACGTTGGTTCTCCGTCGATTCGCTAAACGCGGGGCTGGGCCAGGTTCCCAAAGCGGTCAAACGCATGACGCCACGGGAGTCGATACGTAGCTTTCTGACACTGACTGAAAATGAGGATTTCGTGGCAGCGGCGCAGATCCTCAACCTTTCCGAACTGTCCTCGGCGGAGCAGCGAGAGCGGGGGGAGCAGTTGGCCAGGCAACTGGCCGAGGTTCTCAAACGCGGCGAATGGCTCAAGGTTTCCAGCCTCCCCGGGCGCCAGGATGCCGCCATCGAAGACCCCACAGGCCAGCATCCCCAGACGGGAGAGCCTCGACGGAACCTCAAGCTGGCATCGCTCACTGCCAAGGGCGAAAGCTATGATATTCGTCTGGGCCGATATCGGGTGGGTGACGAGGAACCAGTCTGGTTGGTCATGCCAGATAGTGTTTCCTCGGTGCCTTTGCTTTACGAAGAATACGGTCCTTTGATGTTTGAGGCGTATATTCCGGATCGCTTCAAGGCCTCGTTTGGAGTGCTCAGAATCTGGGAATGGATCGCCATTCCGGTTTTTCTGTTGCTGGTGGGGCTGATGGGATGGTGGGTCCACCACCTGGTGGGGATGGCGACACGCTGGCTGCCTGCCGGCTCGCCTAGCATTTTTGTTGGACGAATCAAGACGCCTGTAGCACTCGTCGTCATGTCACTGGTAACCCAGACAGTGCTCGATTATGTAGTGTCTTTCTCAGCCGTGGCGACTACGTCCTTCCGGGTGCTGTTGATCGTCATTCTGGCTTGGGGTGGCTGTACGATTGCGCTGCGCCTAGTCGATACTTTCATGCTGCAAATAACGCGGCACCTCATCGGACAGATCGATGACACCAAGCCCCAGGACGCGCGTAAATTCTTGACGACACTCTACGCGCTGCGCCGCATCATTATTCTGATCACGGTCACTGCTGTTTCGATCTATGTGCTGAGTCAGATCCAGCTATTCGAGACGCTGGGGGTCACCTTGCTGGCCTCGGCCAGCGTGTTGGCGGTACTGGTGGGTATTGCCGGCCAGACTGTACTCGGCAATATCCTTTCTTCGTTTCAGCTCTCGTTGGCCAAGCCCATACGCATCGGCGACCTGGTGGTCTTCGAAGACCAGTGGTGTTATGTGGAAGGTATCTTCTATACCTACATTCGCTTGAGGGTCTGGAATGACCGGCGCTTGATCGTGCCGGTCACGTACTTCGTCTCCAGACCCTTCGAAAACCTGTCGGTCAAGAGCGCGAAGGAGTTCCGGAGCCTGGAGTTGATCCTCCACTTGAGCGCTGATATCCAATGCCTCAGGGAGAAGTTCCTGGAGTATGCGCAGGAAGAAGATAATGTCATCGAACACCACAAGCTTTCTTGCTATGTGACGGGACAGACCGAGCGAGCGCAGACGGTCGTTTGCTACTTGATGACGTCGGACCCGTTCGCCGGCTGGGTCGCCGAGATGAATGTGCGGGAGAAATTGATGGCCTTCATCCGGGACAACCACCCCGAATGGTGGCCAAGGGAAGTGACGGCGATCAGCGAATACGATGTGGCGCTAGGGGAAAGGCCGGGACGTCCGTCCGGCCACGGTGGCGGGGCCTCCTGATGGAAGCCCACGGTGCCGAGGGCGCTGGCGGTCATCTATAGCGTCTCACATCTGGCTGGCTGACCAATGGGCGGGGAGTTTGCGACAGTTGCTCGTCAGTCGCTGATGAAGCCTTTCCAGCAGTATCTGCTCCTTGCCGGGCTGGGCGACCTCTTCGAGGCTTGCGCGGGTGGCTTCTAGTGCAATGGGCATTTGCTCGGCCAGTTGGAGCCCCTGCTTGATGAAATAACGTGGTTGGAAGCGCATCGATCTGGCGAGTGATTCCAAATGTGATTTCTCGATGCTGCCGGGTCTGTTCTCACCGGTAACCTGGAAAGCGAAATGGCGTGATAAGCCGCTATAGAGCGTCGTGCTCATCAAGTCATAAAACGGTGCCAATCGCGGGCCTTCGTCGGCCTGCAAGAGGGAAAGGTTCTTGGCGTGGCTATCGTTGTTACCGATCAGCAGGTTGAAGAAAAACCAACCAATGAGCCGCTGGAGGTCCCTGGCAGGGACCCCGGCCTGTTGCAGCAGCTCTCGGCAGCGTGCCAACCCGGGCCCACCATCGCTTTCGTACTTGATACTCGAGGGGGAGCCACTGAGCTGGCAGAGGTCCAGTTGATGCAGCCTGCGTAGTCCCCCTCGGTCATCGGGAGCGCGGTCGTAGCGACGAACGAGGCAGGCGCGAGTATCCAACTGATAGCTGGCCTCTGCCACCTCGAGTCCGAGCGTGTCCGCAAGTTGCATGCAAAACGTCTCGTTGAGGGCGGACGCCCAGATACCGCTCAGGCGGCGAATGTCCGGCTTGAGGATATGGCTGGACGGCGCTGATCCCACCGGTATAGCGGGGCTGCCGTCTTCCATTAGCATCAATAGCAACTTGTCCTGAGCGCCGGCCAACGAGATGCGAGCGCCCTCGCTTTGCTGTGAAAGTAGCGGGCTCCGTTCTCGGTTATGAAGGTGCTCGGCCAGCGCACTCCAGCGGAGGGGGCGATAACGGGGCGTCGCCAGTGCCTCGCCCGAAGGTATCAGAGTAAAGCCGCTGGCCGTATCTCCACCGATGGCTTTCAAGAGTCCGAAGAGGGTGCTGGTGTGGTGTCGGATCTCCAGATGATGGCGGAGATCGCCTTCTGGTAGGAGGTTTTCGAAGTACGCCACAACGTCGTCGCCGGCATGCACTCGACGGGTCAGTGGAAGCGAGGGGGAGAGGCTGACAGCCCGTGGAGATGCCTGCCATGGCGGCTCGTACTCGAAACGCAGCGGCTGCGCGTTGTATAGCCTACCTACCAGGTAGTCGCCATGATAGACATCCAGGGCCTCGTTACTCGCCATGTTGATGTGTCCCCTTGCGCTGCACGATGACTTCAAGACCCATGAGATCGAGTACGTCCAGAACTTTCTGGAGTTGCAGCGTCGGTTTTCCCCGCTCCAGATCAACGATGAAACGGTTGCCGGTGCCGGCTAACCCGGCCAAATCGATCTGTAGCAATGATTGCTCGGTACGCGCTTGGCGCACCAGCTTGCCGAGGTCTTCGCTGTAACGAATGCGGTCGCTAAGCGTTTTGGGGGGGGCGAGGTCGGCCATGTGCGTTCCTAGTCTAGAATTACCGTTCGGTAAGTGTAGCGTCATATATCGTGACTTTCAGCATCATAATTACTGAGCGGTAATTTATAGCGCTACGAGAGACTATTCGGCCAATTAATTACCGATCGGTAATTATGAGTGGCTTGAAGCTTGTCAATCTCCCACGCGCCGGAAGGAGAATAACTCGGCCAGTGGATGCTCTCGGCCCTCGATCAGGGCGCGTAACAAGCCGGCGCCGATCATGCTGTAGCTGATGCCGTTGCCGCCGTAGGCCATGGCGAAGTGGACGTGGGGGCCGTATTGCGGATGCGGGCCGAAGAAGGGCAGGCCGTCATCGGTTTCGGCGAAGGTGCCGCCCCAGGAAAACGTGGGATTCGGTGAGAGATGGGGGAAGAGTGCTTCCACCTGGGCGATCAGGGTCTCGGCCTTTGGGCCGACGCGTTGATCTCGTTCGGTGGGGATGTCGATATCGTCATCCTCGCCGCCGACCATTAGCCGGCCGTCGCCGGTGGTGCGCATGTAGAGATACGGGCGCGCGGATTCCCAGATCAGCGTCGAGGCGAGTTCGCCGAGCACATCCTCTGCGATGGGGTCGGTGATGAAGGCATAGCTGCTACGGTTGATGGCGACCTTGTCATCGAGCCAGGTTTGCGCTTCATAGCCCGCGGCGACGATGAGGTGCCGGCAGTCGAGTGAGTGGCCGCTTTGGGTGGTAAGCGTGACGCCGTGCGCATGCGGCGTGGCGGTGGCGACCTCGGTGCGGTCATACACCTGGCCGCCGGCGGTGAGCACGCGGTTGAGCAGCTTATAGGCCATGCGGTAAGGGTCGAGCCGGGCGGCTTGGGGTGTCAGGATCGCGCCTGGCGCCTCGAACCCGAAACGCGACGCGATGGCCTCGGGCGTCAGCCAGTCGGCGTCAAAGTCGTGCTGACGACGCATTTCCCATTCGCGGCGCAGGCTGTCGAGATCGCCTTCATCGCTGGCGTAATACAGGCTGGCTTGCCTGGCGAAATCGACGTCGCCCACGGCGTCGGCCAACCCTTCGAGCGCATCGATGGCCTGCGCGCAGGCGCGATAGGCCGAGACGGCATCGGCCTCGCCGAAACGGGCGGCGAGGTCGGTCATGTGCGTATCGATCTCGTACTGAATCAACGCGGTGCTCGCTGCGGAACTGCCCCAGCCCACATCGCGGCGTTCCAGTACCGTGACCTCATGGCCGTTCTGGGCCAGCTCGTCGGCGATCAGGGCCCCGGTAATGCCACCGCCGATGACCACCACCTCGCAGGTCACGTCCCGGTCGAGCTTGGGGAAGGCCTGCATCAAGCCGTTCTTGATTGCCCAATAAGGGTAGCCGCTTTTGAGGTCCATGGAAGTTCCGGGAGGCGGGAAAAGACAGTCTCCCTAGGATAGACGTTTCCGGCTTTCGCCGTGGCGTCAAGGCGTGTGTCGCGAGGGGGCGTGCCTGGCACGCGGCATGGTGTACTCGCGACCTCGACCTTCCCGCATCAGCAACCTGGCGGCGATCAGGGCGGCGACGAGGCCGGCCGTGGCGCCGACACTCATCGCCCAGCGTGGCCCGGCGTGATCGGCCAGCCAGCCGACGATGGGGGCACCGAGCGGCGTGCCGCCCATGGTGATCGCCATCCGCAACGCCATTACGCGGCCACGCATCGTCGGTTCCGTCGAGAGCTGAATCAGTGCGTTGGAAGCGGTCATGAAGGTCAGCGCCGCTAGGCCCGTCAGCATCAGGGCGGTGGCGAAGAGGTATGTGTTGGGGGCAAGAGCTGCCAGGCCGCAGCAGACACCGAATCCCAGAGTAGAGAAGCACAGCAGCCGCATGTGCGGGCGCTCGCGCTTGGCAGCCAATAGCGCACCCGTGACCGAGCCGACGGCCAAAGATGAGGTCAGAAGGCCGTATTGCCCCGCCTCGCCGTGGAAGACGCGCACCGACATGGTGGAAATATAGACCGCGAAGTTGAAGCCGAAGGTGCCGATCATGAAGAGCATCAGCAAGATGGCTTTCAACTCGGGGCGCCGCCAGACATAACGGAAACCCTCCGTCAGTCCGCCGGCGTGATGCCTTGGCCGGGTGACGGGGAGCAGTTCGTCGAGCCGCAGCAGGCATAGCGATCCGAGCACGGCGGCGAAAGAGGCCGCATTGATCATGAAGACCCAGCCGCTGCCGACGGCGGCAATCAACAACCCGGCAACGGCGGGACCAATCATCCGTGCAGCGTTGAAGGATGTCGAATTGAGGGCCACTGCGTTGGAGAGATGCTTTTCGCCGACCAGGTCGTTGACGAAGGTCTGTCGAGCGGGAGCATCGAAGGCCGTGACGCAGCCGAGCCCCAAGGCAAAGACGTAGACTTGCCAAAGTGTTACCACGCCGGTGAGGGTGACCAGTCCCAGCCCTACTGCCAATAGCCCCAGCAATGCCTGAGTGAGAAGGATTAGCCGGCGGCGGTCGAAATGGTCGGCGGCGTAGCCAGTCAGCGGAAGCAGCAGCAACTGTGGACCGAACTGTAAGGCGATGGTAATGCCCACGGCGCTGGCATCGTGGTCGGTGAGCACGGTTAGTACCAACCAGTCCTGAGCGATGCGCTGCATCCAAGTGCCGATATTGGAGACCAGGGCGCCGATGGCCCACACGCGGTAATTGTAAAAACGTAGCGAGCGAAAAAGGCGGGTATCGCTCATGCCGTGCATAGCAGTTGACGGGTGAAGGAGGTCGTACGGTTTGAGTTGCTGTGCATAAGCGTTTTGGACTGGTTGAAGGATCGGAGTGGCAGCGTTAATCCGCTAACGACCGTTGTACCACGGCCTGGCCTCACGCATGATTCAGACCATGGTGGCAACGCCCCGATTCGATATTTCTGAGACGAGAGAACATCATGCCGCAATATGCCGTAGTGGCCTACGATTACACTGATGCCGAGGCGTTGGATCGCCGCCTGGCCAACCGCGAGGCGCATTTGGCGGGCGTGCGCGCGCTTGCCCAAGAGGGATGTTTCCTGAGTGGCGGGGCGATCCTGGATGACAACGGCAAGATGGTTGGCTCTAGCGCGCACTTCCAGTTCGCCGACCGCCAGGCGTTGGAAGCATGGCTTGAGATAGAACCCTACATGACCGGTCGCGTATGGGAACAAGTCGATATTCGCGAAGTGAAACTGTTTGACCCGAGCACCTGAGCGAGACCATGTCCGATAGTCCGTTACCACTGGCTGCCGCCGTGCGTGAAACGCTTGAAGCGGTGCCGCGAGAGAGGCTGCCAATGACCTACCAGGAGGTCGCCGACGCGCTCGGCTTGCAGCCACCGCGTACCATCGCGCGCGTCACCCAGGCGCTGGAGACGTCGATGCGCGAGGACGCCGCCCGGGGCCACCCCTTCATCGCCGCGCTGGTGGTCAGCCGCCGTGCTCCGCACATGCCGGCGCGCGGTTTCTTCGAGCTGGCCGTCGAGCTGGAGCGGTTTCCCGCCGATAGCTCCTTGCATGCTCAGGCATGGCGGGACGAGTACCAGCGAGCGATGACGCGGCGTGAATAAGTGCTTGCTTGTTCTGGCTTATACCAGGATCTACTTTTAGAGGGCTAAACACGTTTTGTCGTACAAGGACGTCTTACACACCACATGGAGGTGAGCATGGTTCGCAAGGTCGCGATTCACGCACAGTCCCAGACACTGCCGGGTAGCGAAGCCGAGATGGAACCACCGGCCGAGATGATCCGTCCCGGCTATCGGGGGGCGTCGAAGCTGGAAGGCAAGATCGCCTTGATCACCGGCGGTGACAGCGGCATCGGCCGTTCGGTGGCGATCCACTTCGCGCGCGAGGGCGCCGATGTAGCGGTGGTCTACCTCAGCGAGCGCGAGGATGCTGCCGAGACGCAACGCCTGGTGGAGGCCGAGGGACGCCGTTGTCATCTGATCGAGGGCGATCTGGCGGAGGCCGAGTTCTGCCGTCGCTGCATCGACGAGACGGTGCAGGTCTACGGAGGGCTCAATATCCTGGTCAACAACGCCGGCACGCAGTGGGTGTGCCAGGACCTGACCGAGCTTTCCGACGAGCAGTGGCGCTCGGTGTTCGAGACCAACATGCACAGCCAGTTCTATCTCGCCAAGGCGGCCTTGCCGCATCTGGGCGAGGATGACGCGATCATCAACAACGCCTCGGTCAATGCCTATATCGGGCCGGATTTTCTGGTCGATTATTCGGCCACCAAGGGAGCCATCGTCAGTTTCACGCGTAGCCTCTCGAACCAGGTGGTGGGGCGCGGCATTCGCGTCAACGCCGTGGCGCCCGGGCCGGTGTGGACGCCGTTGCAGCCGGCGACACTGGGCGCCCATGACCCGCAATGGCTGGAAGGCTTCGGTGAGGAAACCCCGATGGGGCGTGCCGGGCAACCCAGCGAACTCGGACCGGTATTCGTCTTCCTGGCGAGTCTCGATGCTTCCTTCATCAGCGGCCAGACGATTCATCCCAATGGTGGTACCGTCGTCAATGGCTAATGAAAGCCAACGTTTTCGTCACTCGAGGCACGCAAGGCATGGCAGATAATACACACTCACCGGCACGGCGCTGGCTGGACGCCGAAACGCATCACCACTGGCTGACTCGGGAAGGACTGAGACTGCTCGAGTTCCACCGTCAGGCGCGGCTCGACACCGGCGGTTTCGCGCCGCTGGACGGCGATGGGCGAATCCCCGAAGGCGCCAGTGCCGATACGATGATCACCGGGCGTATGGCCCACAGTTATGGGTTGGCGGCGATGCAAGGCGTGCCCGGCGCGGCGTCGCTGGCCGAGCATGCCATACGTGCCTTGAGCGGTTTGCTGCGCGACGAGCAAGACGGTGGTTGGCTAGCGGGCGGCCCCGCCGTGACGGCGGATCGCACCAAGCAGTGTTACCTGCATCATTTCGTCGCCTTGGGGGCCGCCACTGCTCGTCAGGCGGGCATACCCGGCTCGGCAGCGCTGCTCGACGAGGTGGTCGAGGTCATCGAGACGCGCTTCTGGTCGGAGAGCGAGCAAGCCTTCGTCGAGCGTTATGCGCAAGGTTGGCGTGAGCTGGCGGACTATCGTGGCGGCAACAGCAACATGCATGGCGTGGAGCTGTGCCTGGCGTTGGCCGATGTGCGCGACGAGCCACATTGGCTGGATCGGGCGTTGGCCATCGTCGAGCGGTTGATACATCGACATGCGGCACCGCGCGACTATCGCATACTCGAGCACTTTCACGGCGACTGGGCCGAGTGGCCGGACTACAACGTCGAGCAGCCGCATCACGACTTCTATCCATATGGCGCGACGCCGGGGCATAGTTTCGAATGGTCGCGGTTAATGCTGCACCTGGAGGCGGCGCTCGAGGCGCGTGGGCGTGAAGCGCCCGCCTGGTTGTTCGTGGACGCCGCCGCGTTGTTTGAGGCTGGCTTACGTGACGGCTGGGCCAGCGACGGCGCACCGGGGTTGGTTTACACCGTGGATTGGCAGGGTCAGCCGAGCTCGCGGCGGCGCCGCCACTGGACGCATGCTGAGGCCTTGGCCGCCGCCAGTGCCTTTCTGCAACGCACCGGCGATGCCCACTACGAGCACTGGTATCGCCATGTGTGGGACTTCATCGACACCACCTTCATCGACCGGGCTCGGGGCGGCTGGCAGCAGGAACTGGACCATCGCCTCGCCATCGACCCGGCGCAGGGCGACGTCAAACCCGACCTTTATCACGCCTATCAAGCCACCTTGCTGCCGCGTTTACCGCTGGCGCCCGCTTTGGCCGTGTCGGTCGAGCGCTTGTAACACCGTCTTGTGCTTTTGGCTGGCGGGCACATGCGTCCGTCGGCTGACTTGAACCACCCGTCTCGCGTCCCAATGATTATCAGACTACCTTTTCAGGCGACTGGATACGTCCTGCCGTTTGGCGAGGCGTGATCCGACGCACAGACCAGGAGGCTTCATGAGCCAAGAGACCGATTACACCCCACCCCGTGTTTGGGAGCCGAAAGAAAGCGGCGGCAAGTTCGCGAGCATCAACCGCCCGGTCGCAGGGCCCACCCATGAGAAAGAGCTGCCGGTGGGCAAGCACCCGTTCCAGCTTTACTCGCTGGCCACGCCCAATGGCGTCAAGGCGGGGATCATGTTCGAGGAACTGCTGGCGCTGGGTCACCAGGGCGCCGAGTACGATGCGTGGTTAATCAACATCGGTGAGGGTGATCAGTTCGGCAGCGGCTTCGTCGAAGCCAATCCCAATTCGAAGATTCCGGCGCTGATGGACCACAGCAGCGACACGCCGACACGCGTGTTCGAATCGGGCTCGATTCTTCTGTATCTCGCCGAGAAGTTCGGGGAATTTCTGCCCAAGGAGCATGTGGCGCGCACCGAAGCGCTCAACTGGCTATTCTGGCAGATGGGCAGCGCGCCGTTCCTCGGTGGCGGTTTCGGGCATTTCTACAGCTACGCGCCGGTCAAGCTCGAGTACCCCATCGACCGTTATGCCATGGAAACCAAGCGTCAGCTCGATGTGTTGAACCGCCATCTGGCGGAGCACCGCTATCTGGCCGGCGACGCGTACAGCATCGCCGATATCGCTACTTGGGCGTGGTACGGGCAGTTGGTGCTGGGGCGTCTCTACGATGCCGCCGAGTTCCTGCAAGTCCATGAGTACACGCATGTCGTGCGCTGGGCCGAGGAGATCGACGCGCGCCCGGCGGTGCTGCGTGGGCGGATGGTCAATCGCACCTTCGGGGAGCCGGAACTCCAGCTCCACGAGCGCCACGATGCCAGCGATTTCGAGACTCGGACCGAGGACAAGCGTTAAGCTCTGCCTGACAAGTGTCTGCGCTCAGCCATACGGCGTTAAAAATCGGCTCAAAATACTCATTTACACCTCGTAAACTCCGTTTTTTCGCCAATTTTTGCCTTGTCTGGCTATCGCTCGCCGACTTTTCAGAAGAGCTTAGGCATAACGCTCGCGCCGTCAACGAGCGCTACTTATCCAGCAGTTCCGCGACCGAGTTGAGCACTTCGCGGGGCCGGAAGGGGTAGCGCTCGATTTCGTCCCGCGTGGCGATGCCAGTCATCACCAGTACCGTGTGCAGGCCGGCCTCGATGCCGGCGATGACGTCGGTGTCCATGCGGTCGCCGATCATGCCAGTGCGTTCGGAGTGCGTGCCGAGTTTGTTCATGGCCGAGCGGAACATCATCGGGTTGGGCTTGCCGACGTAGTACGGCTCGCGCTTGGTGGCGGCGGTGATCAAAGCCGCGACCGCACCGGTGGCGGGTAACGGTCCTTCGGGGCTGGGGCCGGTGACATCGGGGTTGGTGGCGATGAAACGTGCGCCGCCGTTGATCAGGCGGATCGCGCGGGTGATCGCTTCGAACGAATAGCTGCGCGTCTCACCGAGTACCACGAAGTCCGGCGCGACATCGGTCATCACGAACCCGGCTTCGTGAATCGCCGTGGTCAGGCCGGCTTCGCCGATCACGAAGGCCGAGCCGCCGGGCGCCTGATCGCGCAGGAAGGCGGCGGTCGCCAGGGCGGATGTCCACAGCCGGTCTTCGGGGACATCGATCCCCAGGCGCGTCAGTCGGGCGCTGAGGTCGCGCGGCGTGTAGATGGAGTTATTGGTGAGCACGAGAAAAGGCGTGCCATTGGCGCGCCATTGGTCGATCAACTCGACCGCGCCGGGTAGGGCCCGGTCCTCGCCGATCAGTACGCCGTCCATGTCCGTTAACCAGCAGTCGATCGCGCGTTCGCTCATCGCCTTGATGTCCTGTTGCTGAATCGATGCGACCAGCATAATGGTAATGTAGCGCTGCCGCAGCCTCCGTGTCGGGCATTTTGTCTAACATGAGGCGAAATACGGTGTCGGCCAAACAAGGAGGAGAGGGAGCGGTGAAAGCATTGTGGCAGGCCTATACGAAGAGCTCATTGATCCTGAGGGTCACGATTGCGTTGGTACTCGGCGTCGTCGTGGGTCTGGTCGGCGGCCAGGATGTTGCGGATTGGCTGGCGCCATTCGGTGATTTGCTACTGCGGCTGTTGAAGTTTCTGATCGTGCCCATCGTGCTGTTCACATTGATGGTGGGCATCAACCAAGCCAGCGCCGGCAGCATGGGCCGCGTCGGGCGTAAGGTGTTCGTCTACTATATCGGCACCTCGGCGCTGGCGATCGCCGTGGGGTTGGCGGTGGCTTCGCTGTTTTCCCCGGGTAGCGGGATGACGTTGGATAGCAGCGCCGAGGTGTCGGTGCCGGAGAACCCAGGTATTGCTCAGGTGCTGCTTGGCGTGGTGCCGGACAACATCATCGGGGCGTTCGCCGAGTTGAACCTGTTAGGTATCATCTTTACCGCCATCGTCTTCGGCATCGCCCTGTTGAAGCTGCGGACGTCCGAGTCGCATGGGGCGCTGGCCGAGCAACTGTACCGTGTGATCGAGGCGCTCAACGAGGTCACGCTCAAGGTGATGTCGGGTGTGCTGCATTACGTGCCGATCGGCGTGTTTGCCATTGTTGCCGGTACGGTGGCCGAGCAGGGGATGGAAACATTGTTGTCGCTGGGCGACATGGTACTGGTGCTGTATATCGCTCTGGGCGTGCATCTGCTGCTCTATTGCGTCTTGATGGGGGCCTTTGGCGTCAAGCTACGGCGCTTTTTCCGCGAGGCCCGCACGCCGATGGCCACCGCCTTCGCGACCCAGAGTAGCTCCGGGACGTTGCCACTGACGCTGGACGCCGCGCGGCGTATGGGTTTGTCACGCGGTGTGTACGGCTTCAGCTTGCCGCTTGGGGCGACCATCAACATGGATGGCGCGGCGATTCGTATCGCCATTTCTGCGGTGTTCGCGGCCAATGTGATCGGCGCGCCGCTGGATTTCACCAGCATGCTGGAGATCGTGCTGATCGGCACGTTGGTGTCCATTGGCACAGCGGGCGTACCTGGGGCCGGCATTATCATGATCGCCACGGTGTTTTCGCAGGTCGGCCTGCCGATTGAGACGGTGGCCTTGCTGACCGCCATCGATGCCTTGGTGGGCATGGGCTGCACGGCGCTCAATGTCACCGGGGATATGGTCGGTGCCTCGATCATCGCCCGCAGTGAAGAAGACGGGCAACGCGATGCGTGCGTCGATGCGCCGCGCTCGTGAAGGCGCGCGGCGACGGCATTCCCCGCTATGCTAGGCACCTGAATGCACCCTACGCGCCTGACCGAATGGTACGCGCCGGCGCACCCTGTTACGGGAGATGTCATGCAGTCTGAAGCACAACCCGACGCGTCGGCTCGGCACGCCGAGCCCGAGGCGCGCGATGTGGTGGTCGTCGGCGGTGGAGCCAGCGGCTTGATGGCTGCACGCGCGGCGGCCAGGCGTGGGCTAAGCGTCACCTTGCTGGAACGTACGCCACAGGTCGGCGGTAATCTGCGTACCCGCCGCGACGGCGACTGGCAGATTGAGCTCGGCCCCAACACCCTGATGATGAAGCCGCCGCTGCATGCGTTGCTCGATGAGCTCGGCCTGCTCGATGAGGCGCAGCCTGCCAATCCGACTGCGCGGCGGCGTTACATTGCCTATCGGGGCGCACCGGTGGCGCTGCCGTCGCATTGGCTCAAGGCGCCGATCAATTCGCTGATCGGTCCGCGAGGCGTGGGCGCGTTGCTATGCGAACCCTTCCAACGGCGTGCACCGCAGGCCGAGGAAAGTCTGGCTGATTTCGTCACGCGGCGCTTGGGGCGTCGCGCGCTCGATCATCTGGTCGATCCTTTCGTTTCCGGTGTCTACGCCGGCGATCCTGAACGGCTCTCGGCGCAGGCGGCGATGCCCCGGCTGGTGGCATTGGAGCGCGAGTATGGCTCACTGGTTCGCGGGGGGCTGGTGCGGCTGCGCCAAGCGCGCCGTGCGGCCCCTGTATTGCCGCGTGAGTGGCGTGGCCAGTTGGTGAGCTTTCCCTCTGGGCTTCAACGTCTCGCCGAGCGTTTGGCTGAGGACATCACCGCCCAGTCCAGCGCGGCGATCCACTGCGAGTGCGAGGTTAGTGCCGTGTATCGCGAGGGGGAATACTGGCGTGTGGAGACGGCATCGGGGCCGGGTGTTCGTGCGCGAGAGCTGGTGCTGGCGGTTCCAGCGCCCACGGCCGCCGCGCTACTGGCACCGCTCGACCCGGACGTGGCCGCGCCGCTGGAGGCGATCGTTTATCCGCCGGTCAATGCCGTGTCAGTGGGGTTTCGTCGTGCCGATATCGCCCATCCGCTGGATGGTTTCGGCATGCTGATTCCTGGCGTCGAGCATCGCCGGACTCTGGGCGCGTTGTTTTCCTCAACGCTATTTCCTGGGCGAGCGCCTTCTGGCCATGTGTTGCTGACCGCGTTTCTCGGTGGCCGTCGCCAGCCCGAGGCTGCTGCCAGCGATGACGACGCCCAGGTGGCGCAGGTCGTCGCTGATCTCCGTGACCTGCTGGGCATTAGCGGTAAGCCGGTGTGGCAGAGCGTAAGTCGCTGGCCGCAGGCGATTCCGCAGTACGAGCTGGGGCATCTTGAGCGTATCGCTGCCCTCGAAACGGCGCTCGAGGATCATCCGGGCCTCTCGCTCATTGGCAACTGGCGCGATGGTATCGCGGTGGGAGATTGCTTGGAGAACGGACGGCGCCTCGGCGAGCGGATCGCCGAGACGCTGGGTAGGGTTTAACCGCTGGTATTTACAGCTGGACCAGCATCTTGCCGGTGTTGCCGCCTTCGAAGAGTTTGAGGAAGGCGTCGGGTGTGCGTTCGAGGCCTTTCTCGATGGTTTCCCGGTAGTCGATCTCGCCACGCGCTACGAGCGGGCCGATCTCTTGCAGGAACTCGGGGTAGTGTTCCCAGTTTTCGGCGTCGAGGATGATGAAGCCTTCCATCCGCGCGCGGCGTATCAGCACCCGAGACAGGTTGCTGGGGCCGGGCGTGGGCGTTTGGGCATTGTAGGTGTCGATCAGGCCACACACTGCGATGCGCCCCCCGACGCGGATGTTGTCGAGCGCGGCCTCGAGGCAGTCGCCGCCGACATTTTCATAGTAGACATCGAAGCCGTCGGGGCTGGCCGCCTTGAGGTCGGCGCTGAGCTGTTGCGCGTCTTTGTCGCGATAGCTGACCGCGCTCACGCCGAGCGATTCCAGCCATTCGAGCTTTTCCGGGGCACCGGCGATCCCCACGACGAGGCAGCCTTTGGCCTTGGCCAATTGCACGGCCAGGGAGCCGACGGCGCCGCTCGCCGCGCTGACCAGCACGCGCTCGCCTTCCTTGAGCTGGGCAATGCGGTTGAGCCCGGTCCAGGCGGTCATGCCCGGCATGCCGAGCACGCCGAGAAAGGCTTGCGGTGGCACGTCGAGATCGGGCAATGCCTGCAAGCTATCGCCGGGGACCTGGGCGATATCGCGCCAGCCGCCCATGTGGACGACGCGGTCTCCGGGGGTGAAGCGTTCGTCACGTGATTCGAGCACCTCGCCGATGGCGCCGCCTTCGAGGGGCTCGCCCAGCGTGAAGGGCGGGACATAGGTCGTCACGCCGTCCATACGCCCGCGCATGTAGGGATCGACCGAGAGCCAGTGGTTCTGCACGCGGACCTCGCCTGCTGCCAGCTCAGGTAACGCCCGGGACTCCAGCGCGAAAAAATCTCGAGATGGTAGGCCCTGGGGATGGGAATGGATGGTGAAATAGCGCGATTCCATGATGTCTCCGCTGTGATGACCAGTATGTGTCATGCCGCCCACTCGGATGGGCGTGCCTGTATTCATTAGATGGGCATGATGGCGGCCGGACGCAAGGGGCGTTTCATGGCGACGCTCTGATAAGCTGATTTTGACACGACGTTGGTCTAGCGTGAGATCGGCATGCGAGGGCGCGCACGAGGGTATCGACACCCTTCGTGCAGAGTCGATATCCATTAGGACATGAGGATGTCGTCACTCGGTTATTGGTGAGAGGGACTCGCCCCGTCTAGCGTGAATAATGAAGCGTCGCATGGGGTGGCGCTGAGGTGCGCTATCGAGAGGCCGAGGATGACACGATTTCAGACGATTCCGCGCTTGGCGTTGGGCATGGGAATGACGTGCCTAGCGTTGAATGCGGCACAGGCAGACGAGATGACCACACAGACTCCTTCCGTCGAAAAGCATCGCTTCGGCCAACTTCCCGATGGCCGCGAGGTCGAGGCGTACCACCTACGCAACGGCCAGGGCATCGACATGCAGGTGATTACCTACGGCGGCATCATTACCTCGCTGCGCACCCCGGACGCGCAGGGTAATGTCGACGACATCGTGCTGGGGTTCGATTCCCTGGAAGACTACCGTTCCGAGGCATATCGTAAATCCAATCCCTATTTCGGGGCCCTGATCGGGCGTTATGGCAACCGTATCGCCGAGGGGCGCTTCACGCTCGATGGCACGACCTACGAGCTGGCGACCAATGACGGCCCCAATCATCTCCACGGAGGCGATAAAGGCTTCGACAAGCGGCTCTGGCAGGCACATTCCTTCGAGAACGACACCGGCGTCGGTGTCGAACTGCGCTATACCAGCGAAGATGGCGAGGAAGGTTATCCCGGGACGCTCGAGACCCGCGTGCGGTATACGCTGACCACTGACGACAAAATGATCATCGACTATCACGCCACCACCGATAAGGCGACGCCGGTCAACTTGACCCAGCACAGTTACTTCAACCTCGAGGGCGAGGGCAGCGGGCCGATCACCGATCATCGGTTGATGCTCAATGCCGATGCCTTTACCCCGATTGGGGACACGTTGATCCCGACCGGTGAGATTCGAGCCGTGATGGGCACGCCATTCGATTTCAGCGAGTCCACGGTAATCGGGGCCCGCATCGGCGACGACAATACTCAGCTCGAGTACGGCCAGGGCTACGATCACAATTTCGTGTTAATGCGTGACGAAGCGGCTGCAGGCGAGCTGGTAACGGCTGCCCGCGTCGTAGCGCCGGACAGTGGCCGTGTGCTGGAGGTCGCCACTACTGAGCCTGGGATTCAATTCTACTCGGGGAATTTTCTCGATGGCACGCTGACCGGCAAGGGGGGCGAAGCCTACGAAAAGCGTGGCGGTTTCGCACTGGAAACTCAGCACTTTCCGGATTCTCCCAACCAGGCTGATTTCCCGTCGACGATCCTCAAGCCCGGCGACACGTATGAGTCGCGCACGGTATGGCGCTTTGCCACGCAGGGCGACGGCAGCTGAACGATGTCAGGGGCGCGCATAGCATGCCGCCCAGTCCAGCGCTTCATCGAGGGGCAAGGCGGGGCTGTAAAGAAAGCCTTGCCCCATGTCACAGCCCATGGCGATGAGCTTTTCCTCGGTGGCACGATGCTCGACACCTTCTGCGATCACGCGGCGGTTGAAACTCCTGGATAGCGCGATGATCGCCTCGACGATCATTTCATCCTCGGGGTCGTCCAGCATGCCGAGGATGAACGAGCGGTCGATCTTGATCTCATTGGTAGAGAACTTGCGCAGGTAACTCAATGAAGCGAAACCGGTGCCAAAGTCATCGAGGGAGAGTTGTACACCCAGTGCCTGACATGCCTTGATGTTCGACGCCGCGAGGCCTGCGTCATCGAGTGCCGTACTTTCGAGAATTTCGAGCGTCAGGCGTTTGCGGAACGCCATGTCATATCGGCTTAATGTGGTGTTCAGGTGGTCGAGAAACTCGTCGTTGAGAAAATGGGACGGGCTCAAGTTGATGCTGATGGTATAGGGCAGATCCTGTGCCTGGAACGTCTCGAGGGTTGAGACTGCTTGGTTGATGACATGCTTACCGAGTTCGATATCGAGCTTGGTATGTTCGATATACGGCAGGAAATGGCCCGGATACACGAGCTTGCCGGACGGGTGATGCCAGCGTATCAGGCATTCGAATCCCGATACGGTACCAGTCTTATAATGTAACTTGGGTTGATAGAAGAGTTCGAGTTGATCGTTGTCCAAAGCGTGCTGCACTTGCTCTCCGATGGCAAAGCGCTCTTGCTGGGAATGATGGCTCTCAAGATCGAAGAAATGATAACGGTTCTTCCCTGTTTCCTTGGCGGTATACATGGCTTGATCGGCATGGCGTAGCAGCAAGTCGCTATCCGAGTCATCGCTTGGAAAGCGTGTTATCCCCATGCTGGCGGACAACTCGATAACGTGTCCTTGAAGATGCATGGGGTGACGCAGTTGATCGAGGATATGGCGGTAGGTTCTTGGGTGTTCTACGTCACGGAGAATGATCACGAACTCGTCGCCACTCAGCCGGGCAATGACATCGTGATGGCGCACGGCGCCGCGAAGCCGATCCGCAACGCATCTTAGCACCTCGTCACCGACTGCGTGGCCCTGGAGGTCGTTGATTGCCTTGAAGTCATCCAGGTCGAGAAAACACACCGAAATCGAACCGCGCCGGTGCCTTGCAGCAGTGAGCTCATCTTGGAAAAGTTCATTGAGAAGACGGCGATTGGGGAGGCTCGTGAGACCATCGATATTGATGTTTTCATGCAGCCATTGCTTTTTTTCCTGATCGACAGCGTTGAGGCGTTCACGCTCGAACAGTGTTTCCACGGTTTGTAAAAGCGGTGACAGCAAGGCAATCAATGACGGTGGATAGCCTTCGCTGCGGTTGGCAACACCGATCAGTCCTATCTGTTCGTTCCCTGCATGTAAAGGGATGCCCATGTAGGTGTGAATGTCAGGGTAATTGCCTGGGAAAAGAAGGGGCAATGTCAGAGGTGACTCGAATGTTCGGCTGACGGTATATCGAGTACGGATGGGAAGTCCCAAAAGGTCATCGAGTCCGTCGATAGGTATGTGGATGCCGGTGCCGATATTCTCGCGGATGTTGGGAGACTGGCGCCGTGTTATATCGGATAGAGCCGTGATATCAAGATGAGATGTCTCATGCGACTTATCGTCAATCTCGCCGACGAAACCTACCTGGCTATCGGTTAAATACAATAACTCTGATAGCAACGCTTCATAAGCCGGTGTTTTCTCTTCACTGGATAAAAAGACGTCTTGTACACGCTGAATGGCATACGCCATTTTTTTCGTATAGGCGTCGTAGTGCGCTTGGGAGTCGGTGCATACGCGTTCGATTTCTTCTTCCAATATCGCTGCCAGACTACGCAGGATACTGAAGTCCATGCTAGATGCATTGCGTGGGTTGGAGTCAATAAGGCATAAGGTGCCGACCTTGAAGCCTGTGGGGTCGCGCACGGGGATGCCGGCATAGAATCGAATGAAGGGCGTGCCGGTGACGAGCGGGTTTGCATGAAAAAGAGGGTCATTGGCTGCGTCTTCAACGACATAAATACTATTTTGTTGAATAGTGTGGTCGCAAAAGGCATGTCGCCGGGGGGTCGTTTCTATGCCGATATTTTGCTTGGATTTGAACCATTGGCGCTTGGCATCGATGAGCGTGAAAAGCGTGGTATTGACTTGATAGTGTTGCTTGGCAATACGCGTCAGGCGATCGAAGCGTTCTTCCGGGGGGGTGTCCAGAAGCCCGGTTTCATGCAGTGCATGAAGTCGAAGTTGCTCATGTCTTTTTAGCGTCACAATGCCATCCCCAGATGTCTAGAATACGCAACCGTTTGTTTGAATTCAGTGAGACGTCGTACGAGGCGCTTAGCCGATCCCCCTTCCCCCTGTATCATGGTTGGCTTCACCCGGAAGCACCACGGCAATAGGGGCTGAATCATGAACCGTCCAGTCAGCGCACTGAATGGATAATTCAATATTAAAGTGAATAACGATTCAACGCGAATTGAATCATTGATTCAAATTCAGCGTATGAATGAAAAAACCATGTTTGCCGAACGCCTTCAAAAGGCCCTTATTGCCGCAGGCTATGAGCCTCGCCCCTCGGTACTTGAACGCGAGTTCAATCTTCGCTACTGGGGTAAGCCGATCACATTTCAAGCGGTACGGCGTTGGCTTCGTGGTGACTCCATTCCTGCCCAGGATAAACTCCAGGTGCTTGCCGAGTGGCTGCGTATCGAACCGCATGTGTTGCGCTATGGGGATGAGAGTGAGAGAGCGCTTTATGCCACGCCCAATGAATTGGATGTCGTATCGCTCTGCGGAGACGAAGCTGAAATGCTGAAAATCTACCGTAGCCTGCCTAGCGAGCAACGCAAAGTGCTTCGCCATGTCATCGCCACATTCGGCAAGGCGAATACTCCCAACGATAACGAGGAGATGCCATGAGCGAAACCGCCAGGGTGTCGAGCCGTACCTCGGCAGTGAAAGCGAAGGGCTCTGCGAAAGTAACGTATTGAGATTATGAGTTATTTTAACGCACCTCATGTCACGTGCTATGAAACTTCTTGATGATGAAGATTGTGCCAGACTATCGTGGGGAGGGCGTTGATTGAGTACCGCTCATGGCGATCCCTTGCCATGCGGGGCTTGGCGGGCTTTTCTTGCCTCATCGGTGATGATTGGGGAGAGGCGGGTAACGGCCTTCCTGGCCGCCTAGGCAGTTGTGTGTAGGTAGACAGTCACTGCGGTTGTTTCCTATACATGATGTGGGGACGGGAAGTCCCCCAGTCAGATTGCACTATCGCGCTAGCGGTTCGATCCCAAGGCCAGCGGTTCGATCCCAAGGAAAGGGCGTGGCGGCATGCTGTGCCACATACGAAAATGATGGGGAGATATTATCGTGACGCAAGACAACCATAAGCCGACAACCACAGACGCCGGAATTCCAGTGGCCAGTGATGAGCAGTCGCTGTCCGTGGGGCCTGACGGTCCGCTCGTCCTGCACGATCACTATCTCATCGAGCAGATGGCGAACTTCAACCGCGAACGGATTCCCGAGCGTCAACCGCACGCCAAGGGCAGCGGGGCCTTCGGTCATTTCGAGGTGACCGAGGATGTCAGCCAATATACCAAGGCGGCCGTTTTCCAGCCCGGTACCAAGACCGACGTGCTGATTCGCTTCTCTACGGTGGCTGGCGAACGCGGGAGCCCCGATACTTGGCGCGATCCGCGTGGGTTCTCGATCAAGTTCTACACCAGTGAAGGCAACTACGACATGGTGGGGAACAACACGCCGGTGTTCTTCATCCGTGATCCGATGAAGTTCCAGCACTTCATCCGTTCCCAGAAACGTCGCGCCGACAACAACCTGCGTGACCACGACATGCAATGGGATTTCTGGACGCTGTCGCCGGAGTCTGCCCACCAGGTCACCTGGCTGATGGGCGATCGGGGCATTCCCAAGACATGGCGCCACATGAACGGCTACTCCAGCCATACCTACATGTGGGCCAATGCCCAAGGCGAGAAGTTCTGGGTGAAGTACCATTTCAAGACCGACCAGGGCATCGAGTGTCTGACGCAGGAAGAAGCCGATCAGTTGGCCGGTGAAGATGGCGACTATCATACTCGCGATCTGTACGACGCCATCGGGCGCGGCGATTATCCGAGCTGGACGCTCTACATGCAGATCATGCCGTTCGCGGATGCCGATACGTACCGCATCAATCCGTTCGATCTGACCAAGATCTGGCCGCACGACGATTACCCGATGATCAAGGTCGGCAAGCTGCAGCTGAATCGTAACCCGACCGACAACCACGCCGAGATCGAGCAGGCGGCCTTCGAGCCCAATAACCTCGTGCCCGGCATTGGTATCAGCCCTGACAAGATGCTCATCGGTCGTGTTTTCTCTTATGCCGATGCGCACCGTGCGCGCCTCGGGGTCAACTACAAGCAGATCCCGGTCAACGCGCCGAAGGCCCCCGTGCATAGCTACAGCAAGGATGGGGCGATGCGCATCAACAAGGTGTCCGACCCGGTGTATGCACCCAACTCCAAGGGTGGCCCGGCAGCGGATGGCGAGCGCTATCCCACCGATTCCACCTGGGAAGCCAATGGCCAGATGGTTCGCGCGCCCTATGCCTTGCGCAAGGATGATGATGACTACAGCCAAGCCAATGACCTGATCAACAAGGTCATGGACGATGCTGCGCGGGATCGGCTGGTCAACAACGTGGTCGGCCATGTCTCTGACGGAGTCGAGGAACCGGTACTGTCGCGCGTGTTCGAATACTGGAAGAACATCGACGCCGAGATTGGCCGTCGTATCGAAGAAGGGGTGAAAGCCGGTCGCGGTTAATTACGTGGTATGACGTAAAATACGGCCCGGCCATCGAGAGATGGTCGGGCCGTTGTCGTTTGCGACGGCGCCGTTGCGGGGGAGTGAATGCTCTGCCTGGTGCCGGTCTACGTCGTCGTCATCGAGGATGGCGCGGTTCAGGGCCGTTGCGCTCAGCATGCTAGGGGCGGCAGCGATAGAAATGCGCAGGCAGGAAGTTCATCGGCTCGAACTCTCGCGTCACCTGGGAGAAAGTCTTGTGTAGCGAGGGCAGGATGTTGGGCGAGAACTGGTAGAGCAGGAAAGTGCCATCTGGCGAGATGACCTGTCGCGTCGCATCTAGGATGTTTTCCCGCGCCACGTCGGGTAGCGTGCTGAACGGGATACCGGCGACCACGTAGTCGACCGCACCGAGCTCGCGCTCGTTCAGCACCTGCTGGATATCCGCCGCTGAGCCATGCACGACCTGCATGCGCGGATCCGAGAAGGCGCCGTTGATGTAATCGACGAAATCCTTGTTGGTCTCGAGCACCAGCAGCACCGCGTCGGGGTGCATCTGGCGCAGGATTTCCTTGGTGAAGGTGCCGATGCCTGGACCGTACTCGACCAGCACCCGGGTGCGCTCCCAGTCGACATGGCTCAGCATGCGCCTGACCAGAAAGGGCGAGCTGGGAATGATCGAGCCCAGCATCTTGGGATGCTTGAGGAAGTTACTGGCAAACAGAGTGAATTGCCTGCGCCGGGATTGTTGGGTATTGCTTGCTGTCTGCTGGTGTTCGTCCATGGCTTACTATTCTCGTTCAGTGGGAACCGGGATCTCATCGTCACTTCACGGTATAGCACCGCTTCGATGAGTAAAAGAATACAAGGCCAGGGCATACCAGCGCCGGTATGGCGGGCTGATCCAGCGATACATGAGTGACAGTCACGCGAAGGCCGTCACAGAGGCGGCTATTACAAAAAGGGCGATGACCAAAAGGCCGCGGATATGAACCCAGTAGGGAAAGACGAAGGCTGAGCAACGAAAGCACAAGCGCAAAAAAATGGGCCGCTGAGCGGCCCAAGTACGCAGGGAACTAAAGGTCATACTGGCTGGCTGCCATGTTGCTCGACGGCCAGCGGTAAAGAGGAGGCATCCTTGCCGGGGTCCGTCCCACCCTCGCCATTCCTTGGCGAGATCCAGTATTTCCTGTCTGGAAAAGCGCCACTGGGGGCAACCTTTTCAGATCTTACCTATTATATGCTAAATCCGTGCCAATGGATCAGTTTATATTTTATAAACAATAACTTGTTTTCTGGTTGTCGCGTCTAGTCCTGGAATCGAAGGGATGCATGGCGCGCAAATTCGTGAAAACGTCGCCAATTGCAGACGCATATGGAGAGGTATTTAAAAATCCTTTAAATTCAACTGATTAAGACGTCTCTTTCTGGAGACGTGGGTGCGTGTGCTGGAGTGGATCGGTCACTCCGTCAGGGCACATTACGCTACGGTTGATCAGCGCTGACGCGACTGATCGATTTGCTGACGCCGATAGTCGCCCTGACGTTCGAGCATCCAGCCGGGATACTCAGCGGGGAGCGCGCTGACGGCATCGAGCTCGGCGAGCTCCTCGGTGCTCAGCGTGACGTGTGTGGCGGCGATGTTGTCGTCGAGCTGGTCAATGCGCTTGGCTCCGACGATGACACTCGTCACCGCCGGCTGATGCAGCAACCAAGCCAGTGCGACCTGGGCCACGGAAACGCCGTGTGCCTTGGCGATCTTGCCCATCACATCGATGCAGTCAAAGGCACGCTCTTTATCGACTGGGGGGAAGTCGAAGTTAAGGCGACGGCTGCCCGCTTCGCCTTGGCTGTCGCGCGTGTACTTACCACTCAAGAAGCCACCCGCGAGTGGGCTCCAGACCATCAGCCCGAGGTTTTCGCTCTGCAGCATGGGGATCAGCTCACGCTCGAGATCGCGCCCGGCAAGGGTGTAATACGCCTGCAGCGACTCGAAGCGTGCCAGACCATGACGCTCGGCAATGCCTAGCGCCTTCATGATCTGCCAAGCCGCCCAGTTGGAGACCCCGACGTAACGCACGTGACCGTGCTGCACGAGGGTATCGAGTGCGCGAACGGCTTCCTCGATGGGGGTAGCGGGATCGAAGCCGTGTATCTGGTAGACGTCGAGATGATCGAGCTGCAGTCGCTTCAGGCTGGCTTTGATGCCCTCCATGATGTGATAGCGCGACATGCCACGTGCGTTGACGCCTTTGCCGGTTTCGCCGAACACCTTGGAAGCGACGACGATCTCGTCGCGCGGGACATCCAGATTCTTGAGCGCCTGGCCGGTGATGATCTCGGACTGGCCCTGGGAATATACATCGGCGGTATCGATGAAGTTGATGCCAGCATCCAGCGCGCGGCCGATCAAGCGCTCGGCATCGCTTTGCTGTAGATCGCCGATCTGGCTCCAGAGCTCGCCCTGGCCACCGAAGGTCATGGTGCCGAGGCACAGTTCTGAGACGAACAAACCGGTATTGCCAAATGGTTGATAACGCATGAAACACTCCTGACGGTGACGAATTCGACCCTCGTAGGTAACCGCCGTTGTGGCCCGTGGCGCTGATAAGCGGCTGGGGCCAGGGCGGCTTCTTTAAGTATGGACCCTGTAGCGGAAGACAGAATGCGTGATTCTGTCGAGTTCATGCTCAATTCTGTTGTCAGCTTGTCAGCTTGTCAGCTTGTCAGCTTGTCAGCTTGTCAGCTTGTCAGCTCGCTCGTCTTGTCTTCTTCCCGATAGATGGCCAATGCGGCCTCACGCTTTCATCACTGGATATCGTCTATAGTGGGTCATGCGCAACGCAGTGGAACTGCGTCAGGAGTAATAGTCGGGCTGGCCCCGGCGTATCAGGGAGGAAGAACCGTGTTCTGTGAGGCTAATGTATCGATCGCGCGCCGCTTGGCGGGCGGTGGCGTCATGTTGGGTGTCCTGGCGGTGCTCGGCGGTTGCCAAGCATGGTCACCGGCGCCAGAAGGGCTGGATGTCGAGCGCGTGAAGAAACGCTTCGTCGAGCGAGATTGTCCGGCAGGACGTTGCGCGACCGTCGAGGTCGGGTCGCTGAGTTTTCCTGGGGCACCGGGCCTGAGCGAGCGACTACGAGACGACTTGCTGAGCATGGGGTCGGGTATTACCAATGGTGAAAGCGAAGCGGTGGTTTCGTCCTGGGAAGAGTATGCGCAGACGTTCTTCGACGAGGCCAAGGCGGCGCGGGAGCGCGTGCCTGAATTGCCCGGCTACCAGGCGGTCTTCAAGGCGGAGGTCTACGACCGGCATGCCGAGCTGACGACCATCAAGCTCGATAGCTACGTGTTCACCGGTGGGGCGCACGGTATGCCGCTGACGGAATTCATGGTCATCGACGAGCGCGAGAAACGCGTGGTGACACTCGATGACATGCTGCGCGAGGGACAGACACCGGCCTATCGCGAGGCGCTGTCACGCGCGCATCTACGCTGGCTGGAAGAACAACAGGCGGGCGCCGACTTTGCCGAATCCTGGCCGCTGAGCATGAACCGCAACGTGGCACCGTTCGCTGATGAATGGCGGGTGCGTTACAACGCCTATGACATCGCGCCTTATTCCTATGGGCAACCGGAGCTACGCATTCCTGCCCAGGCGCTCGAAGGCATCGTCAAGCCACGCTATCTGGAGCGCTGACGCCATGTATTAACCTGCTGACGTAGTGTCTCGTGAGGGCGGCAGTCGCAGGCGATTATCGTACGATCAGGCGTTCGAGTCGTGCTCGGGCTTGCCTTTTTGCTGGGCCGAGGCCATGGCTTCCAGTTCCTCTTCGCTCATCGAGTCGTACATCGACTTCGCGGCACCCTCGAGCTCACTGGCCTTTTTCTCGCCGCGCTTGGCAGCAAGCGCGGCGCCGGCAGCCATCTGCTGGGCTTGGGACTTGGCGGGCATATCGTCACCTCTTCCGTGATGGCGCTTCAATAAGCGGTGGCTATCTTAAGTAAGATAGATGCTGCCTCGGGTGTCGCAATGTCACGATGGTGACAGTATGTGTCCCGTCCGACGCCAGCCAGGCGTCTCTCGCCTTTTTTATTATTCCTTGCGCTGCTTGAGCTGTTCCTTCAAGGGGCCGGGCACCTGTTTGATGATCAGGCGATCGCGCTCGGCATCGAACTCGATGCTGTTGCCGAGCAGATGGGAGTCGAAGCTGATCGAGACGCCACTGGCGCGCCCCGTGAAGCGCCGGAATTGATTGAGCGCTCGCTTGTCCGGCGGAATCTCCTCGGAGAGTCCGTAATCCTGATGGCGAATGTAGTCGTAAAACGCCTTGGGGTGTTGCTCATCGACGAGTTCGGACAGCTCGTCGAGAGTTACCTTCTCGCCGTGTTTGGCCTGGGTGTTGGCGTAGTCGATCACGGCATCGGTCTTCTCGCGGCTCTCGTCGTCGGACAAGTCCTCGCGCTCGACATAGTCGCTGAATGCCTTGAGCAGGGTCCGGGTTTCGCCGCTGGCATCCACGCCTTCCTCGACGCCGAGCAGTTCGCGGAAGCCTTCGGCGAATTTCTTGCCGCCGCGGTCCTTGATGAAAGAAACGTACTGATGCGAGGTGCCGCCCTGCCATTGGGCGAGGTCGATGCGCACGGCGAGCATCAATTGGCCAAGATTGAGCTGAGGCGTTTCGGTCACTTCGAGGGCATTGTCGATGGCAAAGCCCTGGCGATGATGGAGGAGTGCCACGCTGACGTACTGTGTCTCGCCGTGCTGATAATGCACGAACAGCAGATGGCCACCCACCGAGAGGTGGGCGTCGACCAAGGTGTTGATGCGCTCCGCCATCCGGGTGCTCCAGGTGACGAAATCGATCGATCCGGCAAGGTACTCGGAGAGCCCCGCGGCGAAGGCGCTGCTGCCGGTCTCGCCGAAGTGACCCCAGGCCTTGGGCTTGGCATGAAAGCTGTCATTGACGCTTGTCAGCAGCGCCTCGAGAGATGCCGTCGAAGACTGTGCGTGCTCGGCGCAGGTCAGCGTGGCGGGCGTCTCGGTATCGGGCTTGTCGACGCGATGAATAGTGCTGGTCAGAATCGGCATGGTGGCATCTTGGTGAAAACGAAAACGGGCATGATAACGCGCAGCACGGGCCAGCTTCTAAGGCCTATCTAGGGCTTGATGTTGTAGCCGGTCTTGAAGATCCAACCGACCAGCGCCAAGCACAGGCCCAGAAATACCAGGATCATGAGCAGGCTGGCGCCGACACTCACATCACTGATGCCGTAGAAGCTCCAGCGAAAGCCACTGACCAAATAAACGACCGGGTTGAACAGCGTCACCGTCTGCCACACAGGGGGCAACATGTCGATGGAGTAGAAGCTGCCTCCCAAGAAGGTCAGCGGCGTAATGATCAACAACGGCACCAGTTGTAGTTTCTCGAAGCCTTCTGCCCAGATACCGATGATGAAGCCCAGCAGACTGAAGGTAAGGGCGGTGAGTGCCAGGAACAGCAACATCCAGAATGGGTGGTCGATACGTAATGGCACGAAGAAGCTGGCGGTGACGAGAATGATCAAGCCCAGGATGAGCGATTTGGTGGCCGCCGCGCCCACGTACCCGAGAACGATTTCGAGATAAGAGACCGGCGCCGAGAGTACCTCGTAGATGGTGCCGGTGAACTTGGGAAAGAAGATCCCGAACGAGGCGTTGGAGACGCTCTGCGTGAGAAGCATCAACATGATCAGCCCGGGCACGATGAAGGCGCCGTAGCTGACGCCTTCGACTTCCTGAATGCGCGAGCCGATGGCGGCGCCGAAGACCACGAAATAAAGCGATGTGGAGATCACTGGCGAGACCAGGCTTTGCAGCAACGTGCGCCACGCGCGTGCCAATTCGAAATGGTAAATGGTGCCGACCGCGCGGAGATTCATGCGTCCTTCCTCACCAGATTGACGAAAATTTCCTCCAGCGAACTTTGCTCGGTGTGGAGGTCTTTGAAGCGAACGCCCGCCGCTTCGATATCGTTGAGCAGGGCGCTGATGCTTGCCGGCGTCGAGTGTTCGTCAGGTGACGCGGCGTAGGTATAGACCAGTACGTGGCCGTCGTCGGCGAGACTCAGAGGATAGTGCGCCAGCGTCTCGGGAATGGCCGCCAGTGGCGTCTGCAGATCGAGCCGCAGCTGCTTGCGGCCCAACTGGCGCATCAGGGCGGCTTTCTCTTCGACGAGCACGATCTCCCCATCGTTGATTACGCCGATGCGGTCGGCCATCTCCTCGGCCTCTTCGATGTAGTGCGTAGTCAGGATGACGGTGACGCCTTGGTCGCGTAGCGACCGCACCACGTCCCACATGTCGCGGCGTAGCTCGACATCGACCCCGGCGGTAGGCTCGTCGAGAAACAGGATCTGTGGCTCGTGCGCCAGTGCCTTGGCGATCAGTACCCGGCGTTTCATGCCGCCCGAGAGCGTGATCATCTTGTTGCGACGCTTGTCCCACAACGACAACGACCTGAGCACACGCTCGATGTGCGCAGAGTCGGCGCGCTTGCCGAACAGACCACGGCTGAAGCTGACCGTATTCCAGACCGTGGCGAAGGCGTCGCTGGTCAATTCCTGCGGGACCAGGCCGATCTGCTCGCGTGCGGCACGGTAGTCGGTGACGATGTCGTGGCCGTTGACACGGACCTGACCGTCGCTTGCGTTGACCAGCCCGCAGATGATGCTGATCAGGGTGGTCTTGCCGGCGCCATTGGGGCCCAGCAGAGCGAAGATTTCGCCACGCTGGATATCCAGGTCGATGCGTTTGAGCGCTTCGAAGCCCGAGGCGTAACGCTTGGTCAGCCCCTGAACGGTGATCACCGAGGGCGTGGCTTGCAAGGTGTGGGCGCGCGCGGCGGGGCGAGTTTCGGTGGCAGTGGCGTCTGCGATGTCATGACTCATGCGATACCGGGCTCCCGTGGAGAATGGGGCGATCAGTATAGGCGCGCGCCAGCATGTCGTGGCCGGCGCTCACCTGATCGGTAAGTACATCGTCGGCGAGTGCATCGTCGACGAGGCCGGGTCAGTCCTGCGGCTCGGCGCTGTGATAGATGTTCTGCACGTCATCAAGATCGTTGAGGGTGGTGAGCAACTTGTCGAGCATGGCCACGTCATCGCCGGCGACGGGGGTCGTGGTCTGCGGCAAGAACTGAATCTCGTCGGCTTCGAAATCGAGCTCACCGAAGGCCTCGGCGAGTGCCTGCTTGGTCTTGGCGTATTCGGTATGAGGGGCGAAAACGGTAATGCGATCGGTTTCGCTCTCGATGTCGGTGACATCGACATCGGCCTCCATCAAGGCTTCCAGCACCGCTTCCTCGTCGCTGCCCTCAAAGGCGAGGATCGCGCAGTGATCGAACATATGGCTGACACTGCCCGGGGTGCCGAGTTTGCTCTTGGCCTTGTTGAAGCAGGCGCGTACGTCGCCGAAGGTGCGATTGGGGTTGTCGGTCAGGCATTCGACGATGACCATGCAACTGCCCGGACCGAAGCCTTCGTAGCGCGCGAGGGAGTAGTCCTCGCCGCCACCGCCCTTGGCCTTGTCCAGTGCCTTGTCGATGACGTGCGACGGGACCTGGTCTTTCTTGGCGCGTTCGATCAAGCCACGCAGGGCGAGATTGCCTTCGGGGTCGATTCCGCCGGCTTTGGCGCAGACGTAAATCTCGCGCCCGTATTTGCTGTACACCTTGGTCTTGGCGTCGGCCGTCTTGGCCATGGATTCCTTGCGGTTCTGGAAAGCCCTACCCATGTCATGCCCTATCAAATGATTCGCAACGCACAAGATTCTACGCAACATCGCCGGTCGAGGCAGGTTTAATTTTGCGTAGCCCGCGTTTGGCCTTCGACGATACGCCGTCCCCTACAGTCGACGCTATGCTTAATGCGCGCTCACCTGTAGCTTAGGGAGTCTCTATTTGCCACCTTCATCGGAAATGCGTATGTCGATGCGATCCTTGCCAATGCCGTTTACCGCTCGCTCCATCTGGCACGTCATGCTGTTGCTGTGCCTTGCCGTCTCACTGACGGGCTGCGGTATCAACAATATTCCCACGCTCGACGAGAAAGTGAAGTCGGCCTGGTCGCAGGTCGAGAACCAATATCAGCGGCGTGCGGACCTGGTGCCCAATTTGGTGGAAACCGTCAAAGGCTTCGCCGATCAGGAACAGGAAACGCTGACGGCCGTGATCGAAGCGCGCTCCAAGGCGACCTCGATCAACATCGACGCCGACTCGTTGGACGATCCCGAGAAGTTGAAGCAATTCCAGCAAGCTCAGGGCCAACTGACCGGGGCACTGAGTCGCCTGATGGCGGTGTCCGAACGCTATCCGGAGTTGAAGTCGAACCAGAACTTCCTGGCGCTGCAATCACAACTGGAAGGCACCGAGAATCGCATCGCCGTGGCGCGTCGCGATTTCATCCAGGCGGTCGAGCAATACAATACCGAAATTCGTACTTTCCCCGGGCGACTCTGGCATGGCCTTTTGTATAGCGACATGCCGATTCGCGAAAACTTCGAAGCGACTGCCGAGAACGCCGATCAGGCGCCTGAGGTGGAGTTCTAATGAGGCATTGCATCCGTCTGACATGCTTGATGCTGCTGTGGGCCTGTGCCCTCAGCGTTCAGGCGCAGGACATCGAGTTTCCCGAGCTGACCGGGCGCGTGGTCGATCAGGCCGATCTGCTGGATGCGTCGACTCGAGATGAGTTGAGCGGCATGCTCGCGGCGCACGAGGAAGACACCGGCGAACAGGTCGTCGTGGTCACGCTGCCCGATTTACAGGGGGCGCCGATCGAGGAATACGGCTACCAGCTGGGGCGACATTGGGGCATTGGCCAGGAAGACGAAGATAACGGCGCATTGTTGATCGTCTCCATGGAAGAGCAGGCCATCCGCATCGAGGTTGGGTATGGCCTCGAGGGTCGCCTGACCGACGCACAGTCCTCGGCGATCATCACGCAGAAGATCGCCCCGGCGTTTCGCGAAGGAGATTACGCAACCGGGATTACCCAAGGTACGGAAGCGATCATTCAGGTTCTGGGCGGCGACCCGATGGCCGATGCGCCTCCTGCCGGATCGGCGTCCGGGCACGATAAATCGCGCGATGTCGGCGGCGCCTCGGTGGCGTTCTTCGTCATGCTGATGATCGTCATGGGCATCGTACGCGGCATCGGTGGTGGCGGACGCGGCGGGCGTCGTCGCGGACGCGGCGGTGGCTTGCTCGGCGGTCTTCTGCTTGGCGGCGCCATGGGCGGCGGTTTCGGAGGCGGCGGTGGCGGCCTCGGAGGCGGCGGCTTCGGCGGCGGCGGTGGTGGTTTCGGCGGGGGCGGTGCCTCCGGTGGCTGGTAGATCAACGCAAGGGACATCACCATGGCATTATTGAGCGACAGCGAGCAGCAGCAGGTGCGTGATGCGATTACGCACATCGAGCGCGATACCGACGCCGAACTAGTCACCGTACTCGCGCCGCAGGCCGACGATTACACTTACATCCCATTGCTCTGGGCAGGGATTCTGTCCCTGTTGATCCCGGGGGCGATCAATTATTTCCCCCAATGGCTGGGTGCTTCGGAGCTGTTGATCGTGCAGTGGGCGTGTTTCGCGGTGCTCGCAATCGTATTTCGGCTGCCGGCAGTGACGACGCGGCTGATCCCGCGCCGCGTGCGCTTCTGGCGCGCCGCCAACCTGGCGCGGCGGCAGTTTCTCGAGCAGAACCTGCATCACACCCAAGCCGGTACCGGCATGCTGATCTTCGTCTCCGAAGCCGAGCGCTACGTGGAGATTCTGGTCGATCGCGGAATTTCCAGCCGTCTCGACGACGAGACCTGGCAGAGCATCGTCTCGACCTTCACCCAGCAGGTGAAGCAAGGTCAGACGTTGCAGGGCTTTCTCTCATGTATCGAAGCATGCGGTGAGCACCTCCGAGAGCACGTGCCCGCCACTCACGAGCGCAATGAACTCCCCAATCGTCTGATCGTGCTGGAATGAAAAGCCCGACGGCACGCCTCATGGCGTGTCGTCGCCGGTTTCCCCCTCCCAGTAGGCGACCGAATCACCGCGCGACATGAATCGGGTAAGCGTTCGCTTATCGGCATCACCGCCCGGAGCGCTGCCAGTGAAAACCCCGAGCTTGTCGGAATCGGGATATTCGAGGATATCCGGCTCGCGCATCGAACTCACGGCCAGGTAGCGAAGCGATACCGGGCTGTCCGCCGATGCGATCAGTTGGTGCGCGCTTGCCTCGCCGCCCGCGGGGCAGACCACGACGTCACCAGTAGTGACGGGATATCGATCCTCTCCCATGCGCAATTCCCCTTGACCGGCGAGAACCACGAAGAGTTCGTCATTGGCGTGGTGAGCGTGATAAGGCCAGGCACGCTTGCCGGGCGGCACCTCGACTACTCGTGCTCCAAGATGCTTGGCGCCGGCAGGGCCCGCGACGGCGGCATGGGCGGCCTCGAAATGCGCGCCATGGGTGTGCCGTTCGAGCACCAGTTGATCGAGGGGGATGACCGGAGAAAGAGGCATTGGCGTGTCCTGATGAACGCAGAACAGAGCACTATGCCTCGATGGTATGGTCCCGGCAATCCCTCGTCGGGTTGATCGCAGCGCCGCCAGAGACGTACTGCCTGACAGGGTGGCCCTTGCCTCCCGGCGATTCGTCACCATCATCTAGGAAGGACCCTGCGGGGCGCGTCATGTCGGATGTATCCCGCAAGCATAGGATGACAGCACAGGAGAGCACGATGAACGTCGTCACATTACGTAGTCCGGGCGGGCTGGATAAGCTCGATATCCACGAATGCGAAGCGCCGGGTGAGCCGGGGCCTGGCGAGGTGCGCGTGCGCGTGCATGCCAGCTCGCTCAATTATCATGACTACGGTGTCGTTGCCGGCGCCATGTCGACCGAAGACGGCCGTATCCCTATGTCGGATGGGGCCGGTGTCGTCGAAGCCGTGGGTGAAGGCGTCGAGGAATTCACCGTGGGTGATCGGGTGGTATCGACGTTCTTTCCCGAGTGG
The DNA here is from genome assembly GCF_034479555.1 of Chromohalobacter canadensis. Taxonomy (NCBI): domain Bacteria; kingdom Pseudomonadati; phylum Pseudomonadota; class Gammaproteobacteria; order Oceanospirillales; family Halomonadaceae; genus Chromohalobacter; species Chromohalobacter canadensis. The sequence continues at coordinate 2,413,692 of NZ_CP140151.1, forward strand.
CTCGAAGGGCCGGCACGCATCGGTGACTTCAGCACCACGCCCGGTGATGGCGTCGATGGCTATGCCCGTGAGCAGGTCGTGCGTCCGACGACGTGGTTTACTCACGCGCCGCGCAATTACGACCATGCCGAAGCCGCTACCCTGACCACGGCCGGGTTGACCGCTTGGCGCGCGCTGGTAGTGAATGGCAATCTCAAGGCGGGTGACACGGTGCTGGTGCTGGGCACCGGCGGTGTCTCGATCTTCGCCTTGCAGTTCGCCAAGCTGATGGGCGCCACGGTGATTGCGACCTCGTCCTCGGACGAGAAGATCGCACGGTTACGCGAACTAGGCGCCGATCACACGCTCAACTATAAGACCGAGCCGGAATGGGGCAAGCGCGTCAAGGCACTCACCAACGGTCAGGGCGTCGATCATGTCATCGAAGTGGGTGGTCCCGCCACGCTGCCGCAATCCATCGACGCCGTGCGCATCGGCGGACACATCTCATTGATCGGTGTGCTCACCGGGCGCGGCGGTGAAATCCCTACTGCCAAGCTGATGGCCAAGCAAGCGCGTCTGCAGGGCTTGATCGTGGGTAGCCGGCGCGACCAGATCGAGATGATCCGTGCCATCGACGCCAGTGACCTACACCCGGTCATCGACCGCCGGTTCGCCCTCGATGAGATCGCCGAGGCGTTTCGTCACCAAGAAGCAGGGCGTCACTTCGGCAAGATCTGCCTGGAATTTTGATCTTTGCTAACCGAGTAGCAGGGCGCCGTAGACGAGCCCGAAACACACGACGAACGCCGGGTGAACCCGAGTTGCCAGGATGAGTACTGCGGCGACGCCACCGATAATTGCGGTGTGCACGGCGCCGGCGGTCGTCACACCTTCGTCGAGAAAGCGCCAGGTCAGGTAGGCCATCAGCGTCATCACAACCGGGCGCACCCACTGGCTCATTGACTTGACCTTGATCGAGTCACGGTAGCGATACAGGGTACCCAGCGCGATCAGCATGAGTAGTAGAGACGGCGCCACGGTGGCGAAGGTAGCGATCAGCGCACCGGCGATACCGGCGACGTCGTAGCCGATGTAGCCGGCCATCTTGGTAGCGATCGGGCTGGGCAGGGCGTTACCCAGCGCCAGAGTCTCGGCGAAGGCCTGTGAACTCATCCACCCATAGCGGCCGACCACCTCGTTCTCGATCAGCGGGATGATTGCCGGCCCACCGCCGTAACCGACGATGTTGGGGATGAAAAATGCCAGGAACAGGTGCCAATAGATCATTTGTCCGTCTCACTGGTCGCGTGCTGTGGTTCGGGGCGCAGTAACGCAGCGATCAAGATCGCGCCGATGACCAGGCCAGGATGTACATCGAGCCAGTAGATCAGCCCACCGGCGACGGCGCCCATTACCAGTGTCATGAGCCAGCCGAGGCTGGCCCGCGACTTGGTGAAGAAATCCCAGGTCAGTTTGGCCATCATCACCATCACCACCGGCACCACACCCTGGCCCATGCCCTGCACCCAGCGCTGGTCGCCGTGACGTGCGTAGAGGCTGAGCAGCGCGATCATGGCCACGATTATGGGCCCTATCACCGCGATGACGGCGTTGAGCGCGCCCAGCACGCCACCGATCCGGTAGCCGATATAGCCGGCCATTTTGGTGGCGATCGGCCCGGGTAGGGTGTTGCCGATCGCCAGCACGTCGGCGAACGCCTCGTCGTCCATCCAGGCGTGGCGTTTGACCACCTCTAGATGAACGAGCGGGATCATCGACGGACCGCCACCGAAACCGAACAGGCCGATGCGCAGAAAGGCCAAAAACAACTGGGCTTGAGTACGCAGCATGATCACAGCACCGCGATGCTGGAGTCGGTGCGCGGTTCGGTGCCGCCGCAGTAGATGCCGCTGTTCGGGTCGCGGATGATCATCTGGCCGCGGCCGAAGCCACGTGGGTCGTGATCGATTTGCATGTCGTGGCCGCGCTCGGCCATCGCGCGTACCAGCGGCGCCGGGTAGCCGTGTTCGATGCCGATACGCTTGCCGCCCATCCACTGCCAGCGCGGCGCGTCGAGCGCGGCCTGCGGGTTGAGCCCGAAGTCGATCAGGTTCATTACCACCTGGACGTGTCCCTGAGGCTGCATGAAGCCGCCCATTACCCCGAACGGCCCGAGCGGCGTGCCGTCGTCGCGGCTCAGAAAGCCGGGAATGATGGTGTGGAAGGTCTTCTTGCCCGGCGCGAGCACGTTGTCATGGCTCGGGTCGAGACTGAAGTTGTGGCCGCGGTTTTGCAGTGCGATGCCGGTACCCGGCACCACCACCCCGGAGCCGAAGCCGTGATAGTTGCTCTGGATGAATGACACCATATTGCCGTCGCCATCGGCGGTCGCCAGGTAGACGGTGCCGCCGGCCTGCGGGGTGCCCGGGGTCGGCTCGAGTGCACGCTCGCCGATCAACGCGCGGCGCTCGCGGGTGTAAGCGTCGCCGAGCAGCGCCTCGACGCTGTGGGTCATGTGCTCGGGCTGGGTGATGTGGGTCTGGCCGTCGACGAACGCAAGCTTCATCGCCTCGAGCTGGCGGTGCAGCACCTCGGGGTTGTCGCGGTTGTCGACCTCGAAGCCCTCGAGAATGCGCAGCGCCATCAGTGCGACCAGCCCCTGGCCGTTGGGCGGAATCTCCCAGACTTTATGACCACGGTAGTCTGCCGCGATCGGTGTGACCCATTCCGGCTGATAACCGGCAAGATCTTCTGCACGCAGATAGCCGCCGGTCTCGCGGGAGAAGGCGTCGATGCGCTCGGCTAGCTCGCCGCGATAGAAGCTTTCGCTGTGCGTTGCGGCGATGGCTTCCAGGGTTCGTGCCTGGTCCTCGCAGCGGTGCCACTCGCCGGCACGCGGGGCATGCCCGGTCGGCGCGAAGGTGTCGAACCAGCCGTTCGTAGAAGGGGCGGTGAGATGTTCGCGAAAAGTCGCCTCGGCGCGTTGCCAGAGACTGGCGATGACCGGCGAGACCGGAAAACCCTCTCGGGCTAGGCGGGTCGCCGGGGCGAGCAGCGTCTGAAAATCGAGCTTGCCGAAGCGCCGCGACAGCTCGGCCCAGGCGGCGGGAATGCCGGGCACGGTCACCGGCGTCCAGCCGTAAAGCGGCATGGACTCGAAGCCGTCCTCGGCGACCGCCTGTGGAGTCAACGCGGCGGGGGCGGTGCCGCTGGCATTGAGGCCGTGAAGCTTGCCTTTGCCTGCATTGTCGTCGGCGATCCACACCAGCGCGAAGGCGTCACCGCCGATCCCGCAACCGGTAGGTTCGACCACGGTGAGCGCCGCGGCGGTGGCGATGGCGGCGTCCACTGCGTTGCCGCCCTGCGCGAGGATGTCACGGCCAATCTGGCTGGCCTGGGGCTGGGACGCGGCAACCATACCGTGTTTGGCGTAGGTAGCGCTGCGCTGGGAAGCGTAGGGCGTTGCCTGGGAAAAAGGCGTCAACATGCCGTCTCCGATCGATTGTTATGTTATAAATCGTTTTGAATGAAAAAATCGATTTTGTTGAGATGACTATGGCGCGCAATTTAATTAACGTCAATATGGGATTCTGGCAAAGGGCTTACTGCACTGAGGCAAATCCTTGCTCGCCGAACGGAAACACATATCGCCAGCCATTACCTTTGAACTTGATAAGAGAACCACGCCATGACCGCATCGCCATCGACTAGTCGCGACATGGCCTCGAGCCGAATCTTCGAGACACTCAAGCAGGACTTGATTCGTGGACGTTTCGCGGCGGGTGAGAAGCTCGCCATCAGTGCTCTCAAGGACCATTACCGAGTGGGGCTCAGCCCGCTGCGCGAGGCGCTCAACCGGCTGGCGGCCTACGGCCTGCTCGAGCAGGTCAATCAGCGGGGGTTTCGAGTGCCGGCAATGGACCTTGAGGAGCTCGATGATATCGCGGGGCTGCGCGCTCAGCTTGAATGCATGGCGTTGACGCAGGCCTTTCAGGCGGGAGATTCAGAATGGGAGTCACAGGTATTGGCGGCGCACCATCGGTTACGCCGTGCCGACGAGCATCCTGAGCAAGTGGAGGAATGGGAACAAGCACATCTGCGTTTTCATCGGGCATTGCTAGCGTCGTGCGGTTCGCACTGGTTGTTACGCTTCATCGAACAACTACACGACCAGTTCGACCGCTACCGGCGCCTGGCGCCGCCCAATCCGGAGGTGCGAAAGGCGCTTGATCGCCAACATGGCGAGCTGGTCGAACTGGCACTGAGTCGAGACATTCGCGCCGCACGGGCATTGCTCGATGATCACATCCGAATGTCTCACAGTGTTGCCCGCGGTTGTTGCGAGTCATCGGCATCCGACGACGATACGTAAGCCATTGGGCGGTTATCTCGCCACGACTCAGCGGCCCATCATCGTGTCAGCGACTAGCGTGACTTACGCCCCGCCTTGGGTGCCGTTACCACGACCCCGACCGCCACGACGGCGGCGTGGACGGTTTTCGCCGCCGTCGCGATCGCGGGATGCATTGCTGTTGCGTGAGTCGTTACCGCCTGAATTGCCACCGCGACGCTGGCCGTTGTCGCGTCCGTTACCGTTGCGTTGGCCCCCACCGTTACCACCGCGCGGCGGGCTGGTGCCCTGGCCGCTGACGAGTGCCTCGCTGGGCTCGAAGCCGGCGATGGTTTGACGCTCCAGCGTCTGACGAATCAGCCGCTCGATTCCCGCGAGCTCCTTGCCTTCTTCGGGGCTGACCAGCGACACCGCGTGGCCGCTGGCACCTGCGCGTCCGGTACGTCCGATACGGTGGACGTAGTCCTCGGCGACATTGGGCAGCTCGAAGTTGACCACTTGCGGGAGCTGATCGATGTCGAGGCCGCGCGCGGCGATATCGGTCGCCACCAGCACACGAATGTCGCCGCTCTTGAAGCCGTCTAGGGCCTTGGTACGCGCATTCTGGCTCTTGTTGCCGTGAATCGCAGCCGCCTCGATACCGGCGTCTTCGAGCTGGCGGCTCAGGCGGTTGGCGCCGTGTTTGGTGCGCATGAAGACCAGCACTTGCTGCCACTGATTCTCGTGGATCAAGTGCGTGAGCAGCGCCGGCTTGCGGGTCTTGTCCACCGGGTGGATCCACTGCGTGACCGTCTCGGCGGTGGTGTTGCGCGGCGTGACAGAGATTTCCACCGGGTCGTTGACCATGCCCTTGGCGAGCGTGCGGATCTCCTGCGAGAAGGTCGCCGAGAACATCAGGTTCTGACGCTTGGCGGGCAGGGTCTTGAGGATCCGACGGATATCGTGAATGAAGCCCATGTCGAGCATGCGGTCGGCTTCGTCCATCACCAGAACTTCCAGCGCATCGAAGCTGACGGCCTTCTGGCTATACAGATCCAGCAGTCGACCCGGCGTTGCCACCAGGATATCGACCCCGCCGCGTAGTTTGGCGATCTGCGGGTTGACCTTCACGCCGCCGAAGACCACGGCGCTGCGTAGCGGTAGATGCTTGCCATACGCCTCGATATTGGCGCCGATCTGGGCAGCCAACTCGCGGGTCGGCGTGAGAATCAGCGCGCGCACTTGTTTGGCGGGCGCGCGCGTGCCGGTAGCGAGGCGTTCGAGGATCGGCAGCGTGAACCCGGCGGTCTTGCCGGTGCCGGTCTGGGCGGCGGCCATCACGTCGCGTCCTTCGAGAACGGCGGGGATCGCCTTGGCTTGAATCGGCGAGGGTGTCTCGTAGCCTTGCTCGGCCACGGCATCCAGAATCGGAGCGGAAAGCCCCAAGGAGGTAAAGCTCATGAAGTCGTCTCGGTGGCTGCGAAGTGGGCCAGAGTAGGCGGGCAGCGGGCGTGCAGCTTACCGGATATGAACCAGGCTTGCCACTTTAGGCGTATAGCGCAGGCACTTCTCAAGCCGTGTTCAGTACCCAGGCACGGAATGCGCGCATGGGCTCGGTCAGGTGGCGATGTTGCGGGGTGAGCAGTGACAGACACCCCCGACTGGGCAGCGTATGCGGCAGTGCTTGCACCAAGTTGTGCTGCGCGAGGTCCGCGGCGAGCAGTCGCGTCCACCCCAGGGTCACGCCTTGGCCGGCCAGGGTCGCGTTCATGAGCAACTGGAAGCTGTTGGCACGCAGGCTGTGCTCCGGCGTGCGCCAGGCCAGGTTCTGGGCCTGATACCAGCCTTCCCAGGTTAGCCAGTCATGATAATGATCTTCGACGACCATCAACGTGTGACGAGCGAGCAGGTCATCGGCATCGCGGATGTCACCATGACGAGTCAGGTAGGCCGGACTGCATACCGCGGCGACCTCCTCGTGGGAGAAGATCGCCTCGGCGTCGAGGCCGGTAGGGTCGACCTCGTGAGGAACGTGATAGTAGATGCCCAGATCGAACTCGGCGAGGTCCAGGCGGTGAGGGTCCTCGACCGTCAGGATGCGGATCTCGATATGCGGATGCGCACGCTGGAAGTCGGGAAGCTGCCGCGCCAGCCAGATCGAGGCAATGGTGGGGCTGGAGGCCAACGTGAGCTGACGGTCGTCGCCGCGACGCCGCAGGCGCGCCGTTTCGTCGCGCAGATCACGCAACAGACGCTGCACCACGCGAAAGTAGTGTTCGCCGGCGGGTGTCAGGCGCAGGCCTTCGTAATGACGCTCGAACAGCGGCCGACCCAGATCATCCTCGAGCCGCTTGATCTGGCGGCTGACGGCGCTCTGGGTCAGGTACAGTTCGCTGCCGGCCTGCGTGAAACTGGCATGTCGTGCGGCGGCCTCGAAGGCACGCAGGCACGCCAGCGGCGGTAACGCATCACGGGATGACATAGACGTATCCGGGGCCATGAAACGGCCCCGGAGCATAACATGCACGCCGCCGGTCAGATGGCCGTGCGTGGAATTTCGCGCTGCCACGACTTCGCGCTCACCTGGGTCTCACCTTCGTGGGCGATCTGTTCGGCACTGAGATAAAAGGTATCGGCGTCGCAATGCAGGTGATAGCGACTGGTCACCTCGACGGCGAACTGACCGTCGCCTTCATCGCGGCTGGCACGATAGACCCATTCGATATCGGCACGTGTCCGTGTGGCGTCGGTCGGGTGACTGCTGTAGACCTCTTTTGCTTTTTGCTCGACACGTAAGCCGTGATCCTCGAAGCGAATGTCGCCCATGTCGTCTTCCACGGTGACGGTCACCTCGCCACTGCCGACGTCTTCGCTGAGAGTGCGCTTGGGTTGTCCGCCGCGAAGCGTTTCGACGCGACACGGCGCGGCGCTCTCCGGTGCTTCGAATGGCATCGAGATGTAAGCCGCTTTTGAACATGGCAGCTCGAGTGTCGGCATGCCCGACTGAAGCGTCAGGTCAGCGCGCTTTTGGGGCGACCACACAAGCGGAAAACTGGCGCTGGAGAGCGCCACGCGCAGGCGGTGTCCTGGGGGCAGGCGGTAGCCGATCAGGTCCAGTGGCAGGCGTATATCCATCGGCTCGCCGGGGACCGGCGGCGTGAGCGTGCCGGGATCGTCGCGCAGATTGAGATTGAGCGTGGCGTAGGTGATCAACGCGCTCTCGCCGCTCGGCGCTACGTCACAAAGGCGCACGTGGAACTGACCGCAATCCTCGGCACTGGCGAGCGTCACCCTCACCGTCGGCTGGCCGAGAATGTCGAGCCCTTCGATGTAGGGCGCCGAGTCGAAGGTCAACGACAGGCCGTCGTCGCGACGCTGGTCGGGGGGAAAGTCGGCGCCAAACCATAGCGGAATGTACTCGCCCTGCAGCGAGCCTGTGGTCAGCGGGGAGGCGATTTGTCGATCATTGCTCAACCGACCCTTGCTCCCCAGGCCGTAATCGCCGAGTACCAGAGACTGCATCTCGACCTCGTCGCTGGGCGCTGGCCAGGCTGAGGTCCGCACCCACTTCCCCGGGCGTTCGAGGTACTTCGGTGCGGGCGGCACGCCATCCTGCAGATAGAAGGTGCACGCGGGCTCGTCCATGATGCCGGTGTCGGTATCCTTGAGCCAGTAGTCCCACCAGCGCAGCGCCTCCTGCAGAAAGCCGATGGCCGGGTCGGGGATCGCAAAGTGCGGGTACTTGTGCATCCACGGCCCGATCAGCGCCTTCTTGGGGCACGACAGGTGCTCCATCATTCGCGGAATGGCATCGATGTACGAATCCGCCCAGCCGCTGACCATATAGACAGCCGCTTCGATGCCGCCTAGCGCTTGGTGATAGCCCTCGCAGATCGAACCATGTTTCCAGTAGTCGTCACGATGCTGATGCTCGAGCCAGGTTTCCGCCAGCAGCGGCATGTTGTCGAGGCGATGCTTCCACATCTCGCGCCATCGATCGCCGACCAGCGCCGGATCGGGCACGGCGGCGGAGAAGCTCAGCATGGTCGCCGCCCAGCCGAGGTTCTCGAGCAGCATGTTGCCGCCCTTGTAATGGATGTCGTCGGCGTAGCGGTCGTCGGTGGAGCACAGCGTGATGATCGCCTTGAGCGGTTCGGGGCGCAGCGCGGCGAGTTGCAGGCTATTGAAGCCGCCCCAGGAGATGCCCATCATGCCGAGCTTGCCGTCGCACCAGGGTTGATCGGTAATCCAATCGATCACCTCCAGCGCATCACGTTGCTCTTGCGGGGCATATTCGTCTTCCATCAACCCGTCGGACTCGCCGTTGCCGCGCATATCGACCCGAATGCAGGCGTAACCGTGGCCGGCGAAGTAGGGGTGAGTCAGCTCGTCGCGCACCGCCGTGCCGTCGCGTTTGCGATAGGGCAGGTATTCGAGGATCGCCGGCACTGGCTTCGACTCGGCATCCTCGGGCAACCAGATACGGGCCGCTAGCCGCGTGCCATCGGCGAGCACGATCCATTGGTTCTCGATCTCGCGCACGCGGTGTGGAAAGTCGTGCTTGATGTTCATGCGTCGTCCTTGGAAGCGTGAGAAGAGTGAGGCGGTGTCGCGAGGCGCTCAGGATGTTTCAACCAGCGCCACAGCGAGCCCGTGGCGAGCAGCACGATGATCAGCGCCGGCAGGCCGCCGAGATTGGAGAGCATCTTGATGCCGTCGATGCCCACGAAGCTGACCATGACCCAGGACACGATGCCGACGATGACGCCCCACAGGACTTTCATCGACACGCCAGTGTTGAGGTCCGAGTCGGCGGTCAGCCCGCGTGTGCAAAGATTGCCGATGGCATCGGTCTGCGAGTCCGCCGCCGTGACGTAGGAGATGTAGGCAATGAACAGCAGCAAGGGAATCCAGACACCGGCGAAAGGCATCTGTCGAAACAGCTCGTAGAGCACGTTTTCCACGCCGCGATCATTAAGAATGGCATGCAGGTCGACACCGGTATGGGCCTGAAAATAAAGCGCCGCGCCGGAGAAGATGATGACCCAAGCGGAGGCGAAAAGTGCTGGATAAAACAGATTGACGCGCAGAAACTCGCGTACCGTGTAGCCGCGTGAAATCTTGCCCAGGAACAGCGCCGCCATGGGTGCCCAGGCGAACCATACCGCCCAATAGAAGATCGACCACCACTGTGGCCACTGGTCCTCGCCGGCGGCCCCGGTGAACAGGCTCTTGGTGAAGAAGCCATCGAGATAGACGCCGAAGGATTCCACGCCCAGCGAGAGCATGAAGCTCGTCGGCCCCACCACGAAGATGAACACGCCCAGAATCAACAGCAATATAGCGTTCAGCGACGATAGCCGCGCGATGCCTTTCTGCAGGCCGCTAGCCGCCGAAATCACGAAGGTCACCACGATCAGGGCAATGACCACGCCCAGGCGCAGGGGGCTGGTTTCGCCGCCCAGGTATTGGCCCGCGCCGCCGGCCAGCGTCAGCGCGCCGGTGCCCAGCGACGATGCCATGCCGGCCACCAGGGCGTAGAGCGACACGGCATCGATCAGACCGCCGAAACGCTTGACCTTGGGGCCGAAGACAGGCTCCAACATGCTCGAGATCGAGAAGCGCAGGCGCAGGTTGTAGAAGGCCAGGGCGAAGATCAGCGCCGGGACGGCATAGATGGCGTAGGGCGTGAACGACCAGTGCAGGAACATGGTCGACATCGCGAACAGCATGGCATCGCCCGAGCCGGCCTCCAGGCCCAGCGACTCGGGCGGCGACATGAAGTGATACAGCGGCTCGGCGGTGGTCCAGAACAACACTCCCACGGCCAGGGTGGTGCACAAGGTGATCGAGAACCAGCGCAGCCGCGACAGCATGGGCGTTGCCTGCTCGCCGCCGATACGTAGCTTACCCAGTGGCGAAAAATAAACGATGACGGCCAACACCAGCAGGTACAGGCTGCCCAGGCTGAAGAGCCACGCAAAGTTATCCAGAATGGCATCGTTTAGCGCGCTGGCGGTCGCCAGGAAGGCATCGAGATTGACGTAGCTGGCGATTACCGCTGCCAGCAATACCAGGAAGGTTGGCCAGAAAACCAAGGGCCGTAGCGATGTTTGCATCACCCAGTCTCCGTTTGTCGTTATCGTGTGGCGCCATGCGCCAATAGCATGGCATGCCACTCTACCGACACACGGTGCGCTACGCTCAAACGCTACTTGGTAATGGGGGTATGCGTGCGACGCATGGCATATGCGCCATGGCGACGTGCGATGACGCGTCCGTTAGCATGACCGCATCGAATCATTACGCGAGAAGCGCCGCCATGAACTCCGAAGATTTGCAAAAGCTCGCCACCCGCACGATGCCGTTCGGCAAGTACGCAGGTCGGCTGATCGCCGACCTGCCTGGCCCTTATCTGGCCTGGTTTGCCCGGCAGGGCTTCCCTCAGGGGGAAATCGGGCGACTGCTCGCCCTGATGCATGAAATCGACCACAACGGACTCAACGCGCTGCTAGAACCGCTGCGTTGACGGTTAACCCGCGGCGGCCGCCTTGGCCTGCCCGACCCGCCGTCGCGTGTTGCTCAGATAGATCAACACCAAGGCACCGGCGAGCAGGGCCAGGGCGGTATAGCGCGAGGCGTCCAGCGGCATGTGGGCGTTGCCCAGCCAACCGAAGTTGTCGATCAATACGCTCATCAGCAATTGGCCGGAGATCGTCGCGACCGTGGCGGCGGCGGTGCCGACGCGGGGCACAGCGAAGACGATGACGAGCATGTAGACCACGCCGAACAGGGCACCAATCAACTGCCATTTGGGCACCGTGAACAACGTCTCTTGGTGCGCAGGCTCGAAGAAAAACATCAACAAGAAGGTGATCAATGCGCCCGAGACAAAGGTTAGCCAGGCGCTTTCCAGCACGCCGACATTGGCGCCTAGACGGCCGTTGATCGACGACTGGGCGGCGAGAGCGGCGCCGCCGATGAGAAGTACGAGAAAGATGATCGGCAATAGCATGAGAGTCTCCTTACTGCATGAGCCAGAGGGCGGCGATGATCAAGACCAGGGCGAGAAGTCGGTAGCCGTCGACGGTGCGGCGCTCGCTACCCAGCAGGCCGAAATGATCGATGACCAGGCTGGCGGCGACTTGCCCACTGAGGATGCCGATCATGGTCGTGCCGACGCCCACGAAGGGAGTGGCGATAGTGAGCACGACGACGTACACCGGACCTAGAATGCCGCCGGTCAGTAGCCAGCGGGGTTGCTGGAACAGCTGGCCGAGCCGGGGCCGGGTGAAGATTAGTGCCAGGGTCAATAACAGACCGCCGACGAGAAAGATCGACAGGGTCGCTGAAAAGTGACCGATTTCCTCGCCCAAGGGGCCAAGCAGGCCGGCTTCCATGGACAGACCCATGCCGGCGAGAAGTACGGCCAGCAAGATGCTGATGGTTTTCATGTGACGTCTCCGTAAAAGGCAGACGACGATAGCCTCTTGCTTTTAACGCTACAATACAGTGATTTGGCATAGGTGAATTGTTCTATGAGCAACTCGATCTCATTGGTGGCGCTGCGCTTGTTTGTACGGGTTGCGGCCACGGGGAGCTTTGCGGGGGCGGCACGCCAGCAGGGGTTGCCGGCTTCGTCGGTGTCGCGCCATATCGCGGCGCTGGAGAAGGCATTGGGCCAACGACTGCTCTATCGGCACACGCGCGCGGTGCGGCTGACGGAAGTGGGCGAGCGGTATTATCAGGAAGTGCGCGAGATCCTGGATACGCTGGATATCGCCACGGAGCAGGCGGCGGGCACCGCGTCGCAGCCGCAGGGGTTGTTGCGCATCAACGCCCCGGTGGCATTCGGGCGGCGGCATATCGCACCGCGTCTGGCGAGTTTTCAGGCCAATTATCCGCATATCGAGACGGAGCTGACGCTCAGCGATGCCTTCATCGACCCGGTACAAGAAGGCGTCGATGTCGTGGTGCGGGTGGGCGCCTTGAATGATTCCAGCCTGGTGGCGCGTCGGCTGGCCGAACAGCACTTCGTGGTATGCGCCGCGCCGGGCTATCTCGAGCGGTGGGGCGTGCCGTCGACGCCCGATGCGCTGGTAGAGCACAACTGTCTGATCTACAAGGGCACGCGAGGCGTCCAGCAGTGGTATTTCCGAGCCGAGGGAACCCGCAAGTATCAGGCGCGGGAAGTGCGTGGCAACTTGCGCAGCAACAACGCCGAGAGCTTGCTGGAAGCCGCCTTGCAGGGGCAGGGTATCGTGCTGTTTCCGACCTGGCTGATTCACGCGGAACTCAAGGCCGGGCGGCTGACGCCGGTATTGTCCGATTGGGAAGCCTCCGGTGAGCCAGCACCGCAAGGCATCCATGCGATCTTTCCGGAAAACCGCTTGCGCTCCTCCAAGGTGGCGGCATTCCTGGAGGACTTGCAGGCGACGATCGGCGAGCCGCCGTATTGGGATGCTTGATGTCCGTTGTCTGCCTCACGACGGAGGCAGGTTCTCCGGCCCGAAGGAGTCAGGCAATAACTGCTCCATGGTGTAGTGCCGGAGCGGCGCGCCATTGCCATCGAGGACGACGATGACGGTCTCCGGAGTCGCGAACTCGCGAATGCGCTGGCGGCAGTCGCCACAGGGCGTGCACAGGTGTTCACCGGGGCCGATGACGTAAAGCGTGGCGATCTCTCGCTCGCCCTGCGCGATCATCGCGCTGATGGCACCGGCTTCGGCGCAGAGGCCCTTGAAGTTGGCGCTTTCCACGTTGCAGCCCAGGTAGTGCTGGCCGCTCTCGGCGACCAGCAAGGCGCCGACCGGATGGCGGGAGTAGGGCGCGTAGGCGCTGTCGCGTACCGCGATCAACGCCTGGCGCGACGCCTCGGAAAGGGGGGCGGGTCGCGTCTCAGGCATGGGAAGTTTCCTTGTCGTCGCGTAGCAGGCCCTCGAGGGTAATCGCCATCATCTCGTGAAAGCCGGTCTGGCGTGTCTGCGCATCGAGGGCTTCGCCTTTCAGAATATGGTCGGACACCGTGCACACGGTCAACGCGCGGGCGCCGAACTCGGCGGCGACGCCGTACAGGCCGGCGGCTTCCATCTCGACGCCGAGCACGCCATGGCGCTTCATGACCTCGAACATTGCCTCGTCGGGCGAATAGAAGAGCTCTGCCGAGAACAGGTTGCCGACCTTGACCGGGGTGCCGCGTGCGCTGGCTGCGTCGACGGCGTGGCGGGTCAGTGCGAAGTCGGCGATGGCGGCGAAGTCATGCCCCTTGAAGCGGGTGCGGTTGACGCCGGAGTCGGTGCAGGCACCCATGCCCACGACGATGTCGTTGACGGCCACGTCGTCGCGTACCGCGCCGCAGGAGCCCACACGCACCAGACGCTTGACGCCGTAGTCGGTGATCAGCTCCTTGGCGTAGATGGAGATAGAAGGAATGCCCATGCCGCTACCCATGACCGACAGGCGGCGACCACGATAGGTGCCGGTGAAGCCGAGCATGTTGCGCACCTGGTTGACGCACTCGACGTCTTCCAGAAAGGTCTCGGCGATGAATTGGGCGCGCAGCGGATCGCCGGGCATGAGCACGGTATCGGCGAAGGCACCTGCGGGGGCATTGATGTGCGGCGTCGACATGGCATCAGTCTCCTGTTGTCGTCGTGGTGGAGTCGGTTAGGAAGTCGCTGCCGTGGGCCATGGGCGTGAGACCGAAATGCGTCGCCAGGCTCTGGCCGATATCGGCGAAGGTCGCCAGACGACCGGCCTCGTCGCCCAACGGTCCCGGCGTCAAGCCTGCACCGCTGGCGAGCACGGGCACTTGCTCGCGGGTGTGGTCGGTACCCGTCCAGGTCGGGTCGTTGCCGTGATCGGCGGTGAGGATCAGCAGGTCCTCGGGACGCAGCTTGGCGAGCACTTCCGGCAAACGCCGATCGAAGGCTTCCAGCGCCTCGGCGTAGCCATCCGGGTCGCGCCGGTGGCCGTAGAGCGTGTCGAAGTCGACGAAGTTGGTCATCACCAGCGTCTGCTTATTCTCCAGTGAACGCTCGCCGGCCTCATCGATGGCCTTGAGCGTCGCGTCGAACAGCGCGTCATGGCCGTGGGCCTTGAGCACTTTCGAAACGCCGCAATGGGCGTAGATATCGCCGATCTTACCCACGCCGAGCACCGTGCCGCCGTCGTCGTGCAGCTTTTGGAGTACGGTCGGCGTGGGCGGTTCGATGGCGTAGTCGCGGCGATTGCCGGTGCGCTCGAAGGTCTCGGGTGTCTCTCCAATAAAACCCGAAGCCGTTTCGCCGACGAAGGGGCGGGCGATGACGCGGCCGATGTTGTAGGGCATCAGCAGCTCGCGGGCGATTTCGCACAGCGCATACAAGCGGTCCAGGCCGAAGTGGGTCTCGTGGGCGGCGATCTGGAACACTGAGTCCGCGGAGGTATAGACGATGGGCTTGCCAGTGGCGATATGTTCTTCGCCAAGTGCCTCGAGGATCGGCATGCCGGACGCATGGCAGTTGCCCAAAACGCCGGGCAGGTCGGCGCGCTCGATCAGTGCTTCCAGAAGGTCGGGCGGGAAGCTTTGGGTCTCGTCGAGGAAGTAGCCCCACTCGAACAGCGCCGGCACCCCGGCGATTTCCCAATGCCCGGAAGGTGTGTCCTTGCCTGAGGAGATCTCCGCCGCTGCCGCGTAGGCGCCGTCGAGCATGTCGGGTGGCGTGACACCTTCTGCCCACTCGCCGGTGGCGCGATGATGCGCGTGATAGAGCCCAAGGCTTGCCAGGTTGGGCAGGGCGAGAGGCCGGCCCGAGGCAGCACGATGTCGGGCGATATGGCCTAGCGTATCCGCGCCGGCATCACCGAACGCCGACGCGTCCGGGGCGTTGCCGATGCCGAAGGAATCGAGGACGAGCAGGATGGCGCGGGTCATGACGATGTCTCCTGACGCAGGGTGGCGTGGATCAGTTCGGGCGGCACAGCGTGAGCCGGTTCGCCGAGAGTGAAAGCCTCGCTCAGGCGCCGAGAGACGGCGTCGGCCTCGGCTCGACTGGTGGCATGCAGGCGCAGCAGAGGCTGGCCGATCTCGATGCGCTGGCCGAGCGCGGCGATGTGCGAGAGACCGACGCGGTGGTCGATGGCATCGCCGGCGTTGCGGCGACCGCCGCCCAGTTCGACGACGCCGAGACCCAGTGCGCGGGTGTCGATGGCGTTGACGGTGCCGGCCCGAGGAGCAACGACATCGGTCGTGAAGGGCGCTGGCGCTAAATAGTGCGCGGGGCGTTCTGCCAGATCGCTCGGGCCGCCGAGGCCATGCACCATGCGCGAAAAGCGCTCCAACGCCTCGCCGGAGGCCAGGGCGGTCTCCAGACGCGTTGCGGCGTCGGCGGCATCGGTGGCGAGGCCGGCCTGCACGAGCATTTCCGTGGCCAGGGCATGGGTGACCTGGTAGAGGCGGCTATCGCGCCCGTCGCCGCGCAAGAGCCTCAACGCCTCGTGGACTTCCAAGGCATTGCCGGCGCAGTCGGCCAGCGGCTGGTTCATGTCGGTCAGCAGCACGCTGGTGGGCGTGCCGGCGCCGCTGCCGATGGCGACGATGGCCTCGGCCAGTTCTCGCGAGGCGTCGGGCGTGGGCATGAAGGCGCCGTTGCCTACCTTGACGTCCATGACCAGGGTGTCGAGCCCGCAGGCCAGTTTCTTGCCCAGAATCGAGGCTACGATCAATGGCAACGACTCGACCGTGGCGGTCACGTCGCGCACGCCGTACAGGCGCTTGTCGGCGGGGGCGAGGGTGCCGGTCTGGCCGATGATCGCCACGCCGACGTCTTTCACCAACTGGCGAAAGAGATCGTCGTCGGGCGTGACGTTATAGCCAGGAATCGCTTCGAGCTTGTCCAGCGTGCCGCCGGTGTGGCCGAGCCCGCGCCCGGAGATCATGGGCACGTGACCGCCGCAGGCGGCGATCCACGGCCCGAGTACCAACGACACGAGATCGCCCACGCCGCCGGTGGAGTGCTTGTCGAGCACCGGGCCGTCGAGGTTCAGGTCGTGCCAGCGCAGGACCTGGCCGGAATCACGGGTGGCCTCGGTCAGCGCGATGGCCTCCTCGCGGTTCATGCCATTGAGCACGACCGCCATGGCGAAGGCACCGATCTGAGCATCGCCCACGCTGCCATCGGCGACGCCGCGCATGAAGGTGTGGATGGCGTCGGCGTCGAGGACCTCGGCGTTACGCTTACGGCGGAGGATGTCTTGAATCAGCATGGCGATAACCGTGTTGTTGTTTGTCGATGTCTGCCGTTGATTGTCGATATCTGCCGGTGAGCGTTCAGTAACCGTCTTGGGGCGCCTTGGTGTCACCGACTTCCAAGGTGGCGAGCAACGCGTCGAGCAGCCCCGAGGCGCCGAAGCGGAAGTGCACGGGTGTGGCCCAGTCGTCGCCCATGATGCGTGCGGCCAGCTCGAGATACGCCTTGGCGTCCTCGGTGGTGCGAATACCGCCGGCGGCCTTGAAACCGACGTCGCGGCCACTGTCGCGAATTGCCTCGAGCATGATCTCGGCGGATTCGAGGGTGGCGTTGACGGCGACCTTGCCGGTGGAGGTCTTGATGAAGTCGGCACCGGCGGCGATGGCGATGTCGGCGGCTTGGCGAATCAGAGCGGGATCCTGGAGCTCGCCGGTTTCGAGGATGACCTTCAACGTCGCGCCGCCACAGGCCTCGCGGCACGCCTCGACGAGCAAGCGGCCGACATCGGGCGCGCCGTCGAGCAGGGCCCGATAGGGAAAGACTACGTCGACTTCGTCGGCGCCCGCGGCCACGGCGCGACGTGTCTCGCGCGCTGCGCGCTCGGCGTTGGAAGCACCCTCGGGGAAGTTGGTCACCGTGGCGATGCGAATGCGTCGGGTCAGGCCAAGGGCGTCGAGTTCGCGTTGGGCGTCCTCGATGAAGGCCGGGTACAGGCACAGCGCGGCGGGATAGCCGACGGGCGTGTTCGCGCGACGGCACAGCGTCTGGATACGGGCACTGTCATCGTCGTCGTTGAGTGAGGTGAGATCCATCAGGGCCAAGGCCTGACGGGCGATGGGCTTGAGATCGGTCATGGGCGTGAGTCCCCGAGTGGCATGCATGCGCCTGGCGCGTTTGCATGGGTCGATGAGTCGGTCGCGCGGACGACGAATGTGCCGGAAGACGCGCAGGAAGACGTTGGCATGGTAATGTCCTTGTCTTTATTGTTAGGCCGCCTTTGTTATTTTTCTAACAGAAAATTTGTGGCTAAGCTAACAAAATGTGCCGGGGGATGGCGAGCGACGCTCGTCGACCGGCGTGTCGACGGAGATATTTGAAATGAATAGCCGCAGTGCGGCACGCCTTCAATGGCTACAGGACACCTTGCGCGCAGAAGGCATGCTGCCGATCGCTGAGGCCGCTCAGCGCTGCCAGGTCTCGGAGATGACCATACGCCGCGACATCGCCGCCAGCCAGGACACCATCGTCTCGTTAGGCGGGCGTTTATTGCTGGCCGAGCATCCGCAGGTGGCCACCGGGTACGACTTCGCCGCCCAGCAGGACAGCTTCGCCCAGGCCAAGCAGCGCATGTGCGATGAGGCGGCACGCATGGTCGAGGCCGATGACACGATCTTCGTGGATTGCGGCACAACGCTGATTCCGCTGTTCGCCCGGCTCGATCCCAACATGCCGCTGACGGTGGTGACATACGCGCTCAACGTCGCCAATGCCATCGAGCAAATGGCGCTGCCTCACGTGCGCCTGGTATTGCTCGGCGGGCTCTATTATCCCGTGTCGCAGTCATTTGGAGGCGAGGAACTGGTCACCGCGATCCGCCGTTTGGGCATCAACAAGGCGTTCATTTCCGCCGCTGGCGTCCATGTCGATAAGGGGGTGAGCTGCTTTCACTTCCACGAGGTGGTGCCCAAGCAGGTGGCCCTGGAAACCGCCGTGCAACGGATCCTCATCGCCGACGAGAGCAAGCTCGACCTGGTGCGCCCGGCGTTTTTCGCCGATCTCGAGACCTTCGATGTGATGCTGACCAGCGGTGCGGCGGGCGAGGCATTGCGTGACACCCTGGTGGCGCGGCCGGGGCACGCTTGGCCGACGCTCCAGGTGTTGTGAGGGCGCGCGAATGCGGGTGGGTCAATAGGCGCGACGGGGGCGGTTCGGGACAGGCATGACGTTTCCTCTTTCTCTCTCAGGTGTTTCTCAGCGTGGTGCTTTTTGTCTCAGCGCTGTCCGGCGTCTTCTGCATGGCGGGCGGCTTGATTCTGATGGGGCTATCTGAGAGTAGTGCGCTGTGCGGGAGGCGGCGTGACGAGCGTCTCGAAGGCCTCGACCGGGCCTGGGCGTCCGTAGTAATAGCCCTGATAATGATGACAGCCGAGCTGCGCGAGGAAATCGCGTTGGGGCAGGGTTTCCACACCTTCGGCCACGGTTTTTAGTTGCAGGCTGTCGGCCAGGGCAATGATGGTTTTGACGATAGCGGCGTCGTTGGCCTCGACCAGGACATCTCGCACGAAGGAAACATCGATCTTCAAGGCATTGAACGGCAGACGTTTCAAATAGGCCAGCGACGAATAGCCAGTACCGAAGTCATCCAAAGAAAAGCTCACGCCGTGGTGCTTGAGCTGCATCATCTTCTCGATGACACCCTCGACGTTGGCGAGTAGCAGGCTCTCGGTGAGCTCCAGGGTCAGCCGTTCGGGCGGCGCGTGATGATCGGCGAGTGTAGCCAGTACCTGGGCGACGAAGTCGTGCTGCTGAAACTGGTGCACGCTGACATTGACGGACAGCTGTAAGTGGGCCAAGGCCGGATCGGTGGCCCAGTGCGCCAGCCGCTCGCATGCCTTTGCCAGCACCCATTGCCCGATGGGCACGATCAAACCGGTTTCTTCGGCGAGGGGAATGAATGCACCCGGGGAGATCATGCCGTGTTCGGGATGCTGCCAGCGGATCAACGTCTCGGCCCCGATGATGTTGCCTTCGGCATCGACCTGGGGTTGGTAGTACAAGCGCATCTGCTCGTCCTGGATAGCCTGGCGCAGCTCGGCTTCCATCCATAGACGATCCTGCAGGGCGGCTTCCATCTCGGGATGGAAGACATGACATGCGTTGCCACCGTCCTGTTTGGCCCGCGAGAGTGCCAGACTGGCGCGTTTGACCAGTTCGTCCGTTGCCACGTCGTCGTCACCGAACCACACCCCGCCCAGGCTATGTGTCGTAGTGTGTGAATGATCGTCGAGATCGTACACGCCGCCGATGACCTGTCGCACGGTGGTCATGTGGTGTTGCAGTTCGGCAAGGGCGGCGTCGGGATCGGATGGCAAGCCGCTCACCACCAGAGCGAATTCATTGCCGCCCAAGCGTGCCAGGTCGTGTTCGTGACGAGCGAAACGCTTGAGCCGGCGTGCTACATGACGCAGCAGCATATCGCCGGCGGCATTGCCCCGCGAGTCGTTGAGTGCCTTGAAATTGTCGATGTCGAGCATGATCAGCGCACCGCTTTGCCCTTGCGTGTGACTCGCGGCTTGCACGGCGTCGAGGCGCGTATATAGGGTCTGGCGGTTCGGCAGGCCAGTCAGAGTGTCGTGATGGGCGAGGCGATGAATTTTTGCCTCCGCCTCGCGGCGCGCGCTCAGATCGTGGAGCGTGGCAACATAATGGCGGGTGGCGCCGTGGCTGTACTCGACGCAGCTGACGCTGAGGCGCGCGGGAAACGCCTGGCCGTCCTTGCGTCGCGCCTTGATCTCACCTTGCCATTGTCCGCTATCGATGATGTGACGGCGGATATCGCGATGGATCCGGGCGCTTTCATGGGAGTGCTCGAGCACTGACAGAGGCTTGCCCTGAATGTCGGTGGAGGTGTAACCGGTCATGGCCGTGAAGGCCCGGTTGCTGAGTACGATCCGGCCGTGGGAATCGAACAGCAGGAAGGCGTCATTGATCGCGGCGATGACTTCCATCAACTGCTCGCGGGACATCGTCGACTGACGGGCGTGGCGTTGTAGGCGCCGGTCGATGAACACGCTCAGCGCTACTAGCATCAATACCAGCGTGACGGCACCGCTGACACTGATGGCGAGCCACTCGGAAGAGGTTTCCACCGTGTGGTGAGGCGCGGGAGTCGGCATGTAATACGTGGCGGACATGGCCACGTAATGCATGCCACTGATAGCCAGTGAAATGCAGGCGGCGACCCCTAGCAAGCGCCCGTTTAGATGTGTCAAACGCTGGTGTCGCACGCAGCGGCGGTGAAGGAGCATAGCAACGATGCCGAGTGCCCAGGCAACGACGAGCGACAGGGTGAACAGGATGACGTCGTAGTGAACTTCCACGGGCATGCGCATCGCTTCCATGCCCAAGTAGTGCATGGCGCCGATGCCGGTCCCCAGGACGAAGCCAGCGCCTAGTGCACGTCCAGGAGATGGATGAGGGATAGCCATGCTATGCAAGGCGTAGCCGCTGCCGAGCATGGCGGGCAATAGCGAGATGAGTGTCAGACTAATGTCGTACTGCATGGGTAAGGGGAGTCGCAACGCCAGCATACCGGTAAAATGCATGCTCCACACTCCCAGCCCCATCATGCCGGCACCCGCCATTAGCCATACCCAGCGGCGTTCCCGACCTTCAGCGTCTTGCATGCGCTCACCGATCAACAAGCCGATGCTGGCGGCCAACCATGCCACGAGACAGGAAAGTACGATCAGCCAGGGGTTCCAGTGGCCTTGGATGGCATGGGGTACAGGGCCGGGCATCATGAAATGGTGAGTCATGCGGTCGGCTTATTCCTCGTCGCGTGGTATATGGCGATGGCCGGCGGATACTAGAGCATGAGAAGGGACGGGCGCGTCCGTCTCGTCAAGATCGCACATCCTACGTCAGGATAACGTTATCGGCATGGTGGCGTCGCTACTTGAGATTAGGAGGCGATGAGGATTCCAAAGGTTGGTATGTTCTTATGTCTAGCGGGGTGGCACACCTAGCCGAAATTATAAAGGCCATAAGTGTAGCTATTGTAATTAGTGGCACGGGCCTAACCTCACTCAAGAGTGTTGCTCAGTATATTTATATTAGTTTTTATTTATAAAATATGTGAGTCTTGCATAATTATTGAAGGTAGTACAAGAAAACGCCGCCTATCGTTTTCGATAGGCGGCGTAAGGAATCGGAGAATAAGGAACTCAATCGGCGCGACTGACTAGAGACGAGGTGGCGTGACCGGTCCGGGAGCGTGGCTTGCGACGGCTTTTCATCCACACGATGGCGGCAATGAAGTAGAGCAGAGTTGGGATGATTATTAGGCTCTGGAAGATATCCAAATGTTCCACGGGACTATCGGTGACCGCGCCCCAGCCGGCGATGCCCAGGATGGCAATCAGACAGACCGCGGCGATGGCATACCAAGGGTTGCGGCGATTGACCGGCTGGTAGCCTGTAGGTGGAGTCTCCGTGGAATCACGTTTGAGTACCGGACCATAAGCGTCTTCGTAAGGCTCCCGGGCGTCATTGCCTTTGGCGGCCCCAGCGAGATGGCAAAGCAGCGGATAGCCGAGGAAGCTGACCAGCCACACGGGAATAAACAGGGCGAACAGGTGGATGGCGTGAAGTGACAACAGCATGATCCCTACTACTACACCGAGTCCCCACGAAGCAAAGGCAGGCAGGTTGATGGCGAGTCCGTGTTGCTCACGCCAGAAGGGACGAATACCCAGACGCGGCAGCAGGAAGTGCTCAGCAGCTATGATGGCACCGACCGGGGCGATCAGCATGATGAAATACGACAGGACGTTCAGCCATTGGGTGAACACGAACGGGAAACAGGCAATCACCGTCGTCACGGCGCCGGTGGCGACGGTGACCTGGACACGTGAGAAGCGGTCGAACACGGCCTGAAAGGCCAGGCCGGCGCGGTACAGGCTGGGGATGGACGTCGTCCAGCCGGCGACCACCACGGCGATCAGCCCCATGGCGCCGAGGATACGGAACGCAACACCGCCCGGGTCCATCTCGATGAGCGAGGATTTCGCCAGCAGGGCGGCGGTGGCCCCCATCAGGCCAGCGCAAATCCAGGCCATGAAATGGCCGATGTACATGCCGGCGGCGGAGAAGTAGCCATAGCTGGACTTGCGCGCGAAGCGCAGGATGCTCATGTCGCTCATGCCCAGATGCATGGGCAGGTTGGCGCCCCAGGCCCAGGCGGCAATGACCCACACTGAAATCCCTGCGGAGCCGTCAGGCGTGGTGCCGGTCCATACGAAGGTATCGAGAACGCCATTGAGCGAAGTGATGCCGTCGAGTTGGCCGGTGTGCAGCAGCACGGGCACGGTGACGATACCGCTGGCCAGGAACATGGTAGCCATCCACGGGGAGCAGACCGTCGAGAAGTTGGCGATCAGCTTGAAACCCTTGATCGTCATCCACACGGTGATGGCGCCGACGAACAGCGCCAGCATCACGAAGCTGACACTCTGGGGATACCAGGCTGTCTGTGGCGGTATATCGGTCATGACGCGGAAGGCCGAGGCCGATACCGTGACCATGGCGCCGGAGACCACCGCGAAGATCAGGCCGTTGAGCAGGTTATAGGCGGTCGAGAAGTGCTTGCCGGCCAGTCGCTCCAGATACCAATAGATGGTCATGCGCGAGCGAGTGGCGATCGGGCTACAAACCCAGGCCCAGGACAGCACGGCGAGCAGATTGCCAAGCAGCAGGCCCCAGATTAGGTCGCTGGTACTGACACCCAGAGCGACCAGCGAGGCGCCGATGACGAACTCCGTGCCGGCCACATGCTCACCGGCATAGGCGCCGAGAAAGTAGGTACCGTTGAGTTGTTTGTCGGCTGGAATACGCTGGCGCTCATACTCGCCGCTTTCAGCGGTCTCGGTAACTTTCCTTGTGCTTGAAGTCGAAGTCATTGTTTTTCCTCCCAGGGCCGTCTTGCACGGGCGGCAGCGGGCGATGATGTTTTGAAGGAACACTCATTGAATTTATATGCCGGGCTATGGTATTTCAAATCATTTATTCTATACTTTGGTATTAATGGAATTTTTATTCCATTAAGGGGGTAGCCCCACCCCAATACGGCAATGCCGGCTTGTAGGGGCTGCAAGGGAGGATCAATGAGTGGAAGGGGATTCAGTTGACACTCTGTTGAGCGACGAGAAACTGGGCTTCGCCATGACCGAACGACCAGTCGGCATCGGCATTTTCGGTGATCACGATCATCACGTTGGCGGGGTCGAGATCGGCCTGGCTGGCAAGATCGTCGACGATACGCTGATAGAAGGCTTGCTTGGCGTGACTGGGGCGGCCGGCACGCATGGTCAGTTGCAACACGATGGCATCCCGGTTGCGATCCTGCAGTTCGATCTGCTCCGCTGGCAGTGTCTGGATGAGCTGATAGCGATCATCCGGGGGAAAGTCGAGGGTCTCGATCACTGCTGCGTTGACGATATCGGCGACCTGCTTGCGCCACAGCGCCGGACGGTGATCGGGAACGGAAATGGTCACGAGCGGCATATGTTCGTTCTCCAGGCAAACTGTTGTGTAGAAGTACGTCTTCCGTGACTCGTTAGGCAGTTGGACCGCCTGGCAGCAAGCTTACGCGAGGGCGTTATAACCCGTCATTGGGCTCTACATCCGTCATCTGACCGCCATGGATGGCGGAAATGCCGGAAAATTCGGGCACTATTTTCCGGCCATGACGAATGACCCCTCGCAGCAGCTTGCTTCCGGCGTCCCCCCTCAGATGGGTAGCAACAACGAGCGCTTAGTGAATCGGCATCGTGAAGTGGTTGGTTTCTTCCCGAATGCCGCTTGGCCAACGCTGGGTCACGGTCTTCATGCGGGTGTAGAAGCGCACGCCGTCGCTGCCGTGCATGTGCAGCGGACCAAACAGCGAGCGCTTCCAGCCGCCGAAGCTGTGGAAAGCCATGGGTACCGGGATCGGTACGTTGACGCCGACCATGCCGACCTGGATCTGCTCGCAGTACTGACGCGCGGCGTCGCCATCGCGAGTGAAGATCGCCGTGCCGTTGCCATACTCGTGGGCGTTGATCATGGTCACCGCCTCGTCGAAGCTCGCCGCGCGGGCGATTGCCAGCACTGGGCCGAAGATCTCCTCGCTATGGATGCGCATGCCCGGCTTGACGTGATCGAACAGAGTGCCGCCGACGAAAAAACCGTTACCGGCGTTGTCGAGGGTGGTCTCGCGGCCGTCGACGACCAGTTCAGCGCCTTCCGCGACGCCGGTGTCGATGTAGCTCTTGACCTTCTCCAGATGCTCTCTGGTGACCAGCGGGCCCATGTCGTGCTCGGGGCCGTCGGCCAGACCAGGGCCGACGCTGAGAGTACCCAACCGCTCGATGAGCTTCTCGCGCAGGCGGCTGGCGGTCTCCTCGCCGACCGGCACCGCCACCGAGATCGCCATGCAGCGCTCGCCGGCACTGCCGTAGGCGGCGCCCATCAGGGCGTTGATGGCCTGGTCGAGGTCGGCATCGGGCATGATCACCATATGATTCTTGGCGCCCCCCAGCGCCTGGACGCGCTTGCCGTGGGCCGATCCGGTGGCGTAGATATACTCGGCAATCGGCGTGGAGCCGACGAAGCTCACCGCCTGGACGCGCTCATCGGTGAGCAGCACGTCGACGGCCTCCTTGTCGCCATTGACCACGTTGAAGACGCCGTCGGGCAGGCCCGCCTCGGTCAACAGCTCGGCCAGGCGCAGGGGTGTCGACGGGTCCTTCTCGGAGGGTTTCATGACGAAGGTATTGCCGCAGGCCAGGGCGATGGGGAACATCCACATCGGCACCATCGCCGGGAAATTGAACGGCGAGATGCCGGTACACACGCCCAGGGGCTGCATCAGCGAGAAGCTGTCGACACCGGTGCCGACGTTCATCGAGTGCTCGCCCTTCTGCAGGTGCGGGATACCGCAGGCGAATTCCACAACCTCCAGCCCTCGGGTTAGTTCACCCTTGGCATCGGAGAACACTTTGCCGTGCTCACTGGAAATCAGCCGTGCCAGCTCGTCGGCGTGCTCCTCGACCAGTGCCTTGAACTTGAATAGGATACGCGCGCGCTTGAGCGGCGAGACCTTGGACCACTTGGCGAATGCTTCGTCGGCGATGTGCACGGCCTCGTGGGTCTGTTCGGCTGAGGCCAGTGCGACTTGGGCTGTCTGCTCGCCGGTGGCAGGGTCGTAGACGGGGGCAAAGCGTTCGCTGCGGCCGGTCACGGAATTGCCGTTGATGTAGTGATGGATCTGGTTCATGACGTTACCTTCGATGAGTCAGTAATCTCTGCGAGTGAGGAGGCATCCTGCGACCCGCTCATGTCTCGATGGTGAAGCCTGCCTGCTCGGCCAGCGAACGTAGATTCTGGTAGCCCATGCGTGCATAGGTCAGCGGATGAGCGACCTGCGGGTCTTGTTCGGCCTCGACCACCAACCAGCCCTGATAGCCGACCTCGCTGAGGTGCTGGAGGGTGGGCAGAAATTCGACGTTACCGTCGCCCGGAACGGTGAACAGGCCGTCGAGCACACCGTCGAGGAAGCTCTTGTCGCGGTTGCGCACCTCCTTGAGCACCGGAAAGCGGATATCCTTGCAATGCACATGGTTGATGCGCGAGGCATATCGCCGGGCAATCGCCAGAGGATCGCCGCCGGCGCCCACCAGGTGGCCGAGGTCAAGGAGCAGGCCCACCGAATCGCGGGTCGAGTCCATTAGCCGCTCGACGTCGGCCTGACTCTCCACCACCGTCCCCAGGTGGTGGTGATAGGCCATCTGCACGCCCTGTTCCTTGAGGTAGTCACCGACGATATTCAGCCTTTCGGTGAGCCGCGCCCATTCGTCTTCGCCGAGATGGGGGCGTTGGGATAGCGGATTCGACTGGTCACCGTGCACGCAGTGGGTGACCTCGCAGAACACCATCACCTGGGCGCCACACTGCTTGAGTAGCTCGAGGTGATCCTTGACTGCCTCGATCTCTTCCTCTGGGCTGCGTTCCAGTAGCCGGCTGGAATACCAGCCGGAGACCAGCGACAGGTCATGGTCGCCCAGCACCTTCGATAGGGCGTCGGGGGTGCGGGGAAACTTGTGACCCAGTTCGAAGCCGCTGAAACCGGCCTCGCGGCCCTCGGACAGGCAGACTTCCAGTGGCGTGTCACCGCCCAGGCTGGGCAGGTCGTCGTTGGTCCAGGTCAAGGGGTTGATACCCAGTCTTACGCTCATGGCGAACTCCCGAAAGTAACTGTTGATGATGTCGTGATGAGAGCCGTTACTGATTCTTCCATTGACGTGCCTTATAGGACTCGTAGCGACGACGGGCCTCCTCGACCTCGCTGCGCTCGGAAACCTCGGCGACGGCCACGTCCCACCAGGAGCCGCCGTCCTCGGTATCGACCAGCGGGTCGGTGTCCAGGGTGATCACGTAGCTGATGCTCGATGCCTTGGCGCGTTCCAGCGCCGCTTCCAGTTCACGGATGTTGCCGACCTTCTCGGAACGTGCTCCCAGCGCTGCGGCGTGGGCAGCGAAATCGGTCTTGGGCGCGCCGCCCTCGACGCTAAGGCAGTCGTCGAGCAGATTGTTGAAGCCGGGACCGCCACAAGCCTGCTGCAGGCGATGGATACAGCCGTAACCACGATTATCGAGCACTACGGCGACGATCTTGTGGCCGAGCATCACCGAGGTGGCAATCTCGGAGTTGAGCATCAGGTAGGAGCCGTCGCCGACCATCACGAACACTTCTGCATCGGGTTTGGCCATCTTGGTGCCCAGGCCACCGGCCAGTTCGTAGCCCATGCACGAATAGCCGTATTCCATGTGATAGCCGCGGGCGTAGCGGGTACGCCATAGCTTCTGCAGCTCGCCGGGCAGGCCACCAGCGGCGCACACCACGATATCGCGCTCACCGGCGGCGCGATTGACGGCGCCCACCACCTCGGCATCGGTAGGCAAGTCGGTCCCACGGTTCGTGGTGGCGATGTCGACGGTCTTGTTCCAGTCGTTGCGCAGCTTGGCGGCCTGTGCGACCCATCCCTCGTCGGGTTGCCAGCCGGCCAGACCGTCGACCAGTTCAGGCAGGGTGAGAAGGGCGTCGCCGACCAAGGGCTGGGCCTTGTGCTTGACGGCATCGAACGAGGCGACGTTGAGACACACTAGTTTGGCCTCGGGGTTGATCATGGCCCGCGAACCGGAGGCGAAGTCGCCCAGCCGGGTCCCCACGGCAACGATCAGATCGGCCTCGGCGGCCAGAGTGTTGGTAGAGAACGCCCCGGTGACGCCGATGGTGCCCATGTTCTGCTCATGGTCCCAGGGCAGGGCACCCTTGCCGGCCTGGGTTTCGCTCACCGGCAGGTGGTAGGTGGACACCAGCGCGTCGAGCGCCTCGCGAGCCTCGGCGTAGTGCACGCCACCACCGGCGATCACCAGCGGCCGTTTGGCCTGCTTGATCAGCTCGATGGCGCGGGTCAGCTCACCACGGTCGGCGTTCTGACGGCGCGGGCGATGGATCTTCTCGGCGAAGAAGTGGCTCGGGTAGTCGTAGGCCATGGTCTGCACGTCCTGCGGCATGGCCAAGGTGACCGGACCGCACTCGACGGGGTCGGTCAGCACGCGGATCGCTTGGGGCAGCGAGGTGAGCAACTGCTCGGGGCGAGTGATGCGATCAAAGAAACGACTGACCGGTTTGAAACAGTCGTTGGTGGTCAGGGTGTGGTCGTGAAAGGTCTCAATCTGCTGCAGCACCGGGTCGGGCAGGCGCGTGGCGAAGGTATCGCCCGGCAGAAACAGCACCGGCAAACGGTTGACGTGGGCCACCGCGGCGGCAGTGACCATGTTGGTTGAGCCGGGGCCGGCGGAGGCGGTGCAGGCCATCATCTGTCGCCGGTCGAGGGTCTTAGTATAGGCGATGGCGGCATGCGCCATGCCCTGCTCATTGTGGGCACGGTAGGTCGGCAACTGGTCGCGGACGTGATAGAGCGCCTCGCCCAGCCCGGCGACGTTGCCGTGGCCGAAGATCGCCCAGCAGCCGGCGAATAGCGGCTTGATCTCGCCATCGATCTCGACTTTCTGGGCCGTCAGGTAGCGAATGACGGCCTGGGCCATGGTCAGGCGAACGGTATTCATGACAAGACTTCCTCTGAGTTGGGCTGTGCGGTGCGTAGCCGCTGCCATTCCTCGATCAGCTCGGCGTAGTTGCCGGCGACCCGCTCGATCAGCTGCGCATCGTCGATTCGACCGGCCAGCCACTCGTGGCTGGGGGCGGCGAACAGTGTGCGGCCCACGGTGAAGCCCTTGCACTGGTCGTGACGTGCGGCAATGGTGAAGCCGAGCTTCATGTCCGCCATGGGGGCATCGAGACCTAGCAGCACCACGCCGCGGCAGTGCGGGTCCTGATCGTCGATGGCCTGGCTGACCGCTTCCCAGGCGGCATCAGACATCGACGGCAGCTTCCACCAGTCGGGGCGGATGCCCAGGTTGTAGAGGCGCGTCAGTGAGCGGGACAGCGTCCGATCGTCGATCTCCGAGGCCTCGGGGAGGATCACCTCGATCAGCAGCTCCAGGTTGTTGGCACAGGCGGCCTGGTAGAGCTGGCGCAACCGGGCTTCCTGCTCGAGACGCAGCGCCAGCTCATCGTCCGGGTGATAGAATACCAGGCACTTGATGATGTGCTCGCTCGGCCAGTGGCGGAAGGTGTTTCCCAGGTCGTCGCCATGCTGGAAGCGCAGCGGTCGCGAGCCGGGCAGCTCGACCGGACGGCCGATCCACCAACCCTTGCCACTTGCGTCGTTGAGGGCATCCTGGCCGAACACGTCATCGACCAGGATGGCCGGGCTCTTCAGACCTGTGCGTCGTGCACCTTCCTCGGCGGCCTTGACCAGCAGCTGCTTGAGCGTGGGAATGCGGGCCGGGTCGGCCTTGACGTCGCGGGCCATATCGGTGAGCTGACGGCGGTGATCGAAGGCCAGTCCGCACACCTGCGGCCAATCGGCGGGTACACGGGTAGTCACGCGGTGCAGATGATTGAGGCGCTTGTCCTGATCGGGGCGTTTCACTGAGGCGCGGCGACTCAGGTAGTCGAATAGCTCTTCCTCGGTGGGCATGGCCGGCGCGCAGCCATGGCGAGATACGACCAGTGCGCCGCAGGCGTTGGCGTAGGTGGCGCTGGTTTCCCAGCTCTCGCCCTTGAGCCAGCCTCGGAGTAAGCCGCTCATGAAGGCGTCGCCGGCGCCGAGCACATTGAGAACTTCGACCTTGACGCCCTCGACCAGGATGCCGTCCTCGATACGTTCGGGAATCTCGCCTTCGAAGACCACGCAGCCCAGCGCGCCGAGCTTGCAGACCAGCGTGGCGTCACTGATCTTGCGGACGTTACGCAGCGACTCAAGGGTATCGACGCTGCCGCCGGCGATGTGGAACTCCTCCTCGGTGCCCACGATCAGGTCGAAATCGCCAAGCCAGTGCCGCAGATGCTGGGTGACTTGATCATCGGCAATGAAACGCGTTTCGCCGTCACCGGGATTGGTGAGTCCCCAGAGTACCGGGCGATAGTCGATGTCCAGGACCCGCTTCACGCCATGTCGCGCCGCCGCGTCGAGTGCCTTGCGACAGGCTTTCTGGGTGGTATCGGTGGACAGGTGGGTGCCGGTGATGGCCAGCGCTTGAGCCCGGGCAATGAAGTCTGGGTCGATCGCCTCGGCGTCAATGGCCATGTCGGCGCAGTCGCGGCGGTAGAACAGCAGTGGGAAGCTGTCGCGATCCTTCAGAGCCAGGAGTACCAGTCCGGTATGCCGCTCAGGATCGGTCTGCAGGGCACTGGTATCCACCCCGGCGCGTTCGAGCTCCTCGCGCACGAAGTTGCCCATCTGCTCGTTACCAACGCGTGACAGCATGGCCGACTTGAGTCCTAGGCGGGCCGTGCCGTAAGCCATGTTGCCGGAGCTGCCGCCCAAGTACTTGGCGAAGCTGGAGACATCTTCTAGGCGACTGCCGATCTGTTCGGAATACAGGTCAACGGCAACTCTGCCCAGGCAAATCAGGTCCAATGACTCGGTATTGTTCATAGCGTTTTCCTACGTTAGGCCGCCACCGTATGCCTGCTTGCACGTACGCGTTGTGTCAGGTACTGCCGGCCAGTGATGGTGTAGTCACGTCAGGCGTTTCGTTAAAGATAAATATAGAATTTAAGTTTCAAAAATTCAATAAATAGAATAAAAATTCCTTTTACGCTTCGAGCGCCATCCTCGAGCCGCTAAACGGCCTGTCACAATCTGTGTGGCAGGAGGTGTCGGGGGAGCCAAAGGGATTGCATGCTTGGGCATGCCGGCCTCGTTCCGGCCCGCCTTGCAGTTGACAAGACGGGCTGCTATAGCTCCCGGGACGGGTCAGGCGTAGAAGGCGGGTCGCTCGGGCATCTCGATCTTTTCGATCTGCCCGCTTTCCTGCGCCTTGACGCAGGCGTCGCTGGCAATGGCCGCGGCATAGCCATCCCAGGACGATGGACCGCCGACTGTGTCGCTGGCCGCCCCGTCGATGAAGGCTTGCAACTCGACATCGAAGGCCTCGCCGAAGCGTTTCTTCCAGTCCTGCAGGATCTCGTTGCTGCGTTGCCCGGCTTGGCGGAGGGTCAGGCTCTGTGGCTCCGGCAGGTGCGCGATGCCTTCCTCGCCGACCACATCGCACTGAATGTCATAGCCGTACTGGCAGTTGACGAAGACCTCGACATCGATGCGTACGCCCTGAGTCGTCTCAAGCAGTATGATCTGGGGATCCTCGACCTTGCCGTGAGCGTGCCGGGTCTTGCGCGGAAAGATAACTTGAGCGGTGGCATAGTCGTCGTTGAGCAGCCAGCGGAAGGTGTCCAGTTCGTGGATCAGGGTGTCGTGGATCGCCATCGGCGTGACATAGCGTTCGGGCACCGTGGGGTTGCGGTGGGCCGCATGAATCATCAGCGGCTCGCCGAGGCGGTTGGCCTCGATGGCTTCCTTCATGAGCTGGTAGCCACTGTCGTAGCGACGCATGAAGCCGACCTGAACCCGACGTTTGCCGGCCTCGATCTCGGCATCGATGATGTTGCGACAGCCTTGTGCGGTCGTGGCCAGCGGCTTTTCGCAGAAAACGTATTTGCCTGCCTGGATTGCGGCGAGAACATACTCTTCGTGAGTCGGCCCCCAGGACGTCACCATGACGGCGTCGACGTGTTCAGCCTGGATCAACTCCAGACCGTTGTCGTAGACCTTGGCGTCCAGGCTGAGGCGGTCGACCATGGTTTGGGCCTGTTCCTGATTGACGTCGGTGACGGCGGTGATCTCGCCGCCGGTGAGTTGCTGGGAGATGCGGCGAGAGTGTTCCTCGCCGATCATCCCGGTGCCGATGACTCCGATTCTGACTGTCATGATGTTGTCTCCGAATTATTTCCAGTATTTGTCGACGTAGCGCTGGATCTCGTTGCGCATGAAGCGAGAGGATTCCTCGGCCTTTTCTTCCCAGCCGAAGACGCAGGCGGTCATGATGCCGTCGAAGCCGACGTCGGCGAGTGTCTTGAAGAACAGCTCCCAGTTGACCTCGCCTTCACCGATGTTGAGATGCTGGTGAACGCGGGCGGTGGATCCGGGGGGGTTGATGATGTAGCGCAGCCCTGAGGAGGCCTTGTGATTGAAGGTGTCGGCGATATGCACATGAGCCAGCACCGGTGCGCAGTCGCGGATCATCTGTTCCATGTCGTCGCCGAAGTGGAAGGTGTGCGGCGCGCAATAGAGGAACTTGACGTTGTTCGAGTTGACCGTACGGATCATATCCACGGCCGGGTGCAACGTTTCGACGAAGTCATCGGGGTGGGGCTCGACGTTGAGCTGGATGCCTTCACGCTCGAAGATCGGCACCAGCTCTTCCATGGATCGCCACCAGGATGCCTCGCTGGACTCGGTGGTCGCCCCGCCCTGGCAGCAGCTGGAGCAGCTACCTCGTTCCGGGTGCGGGCCGCGCCCCATTTCGGAGTTCATGGTGTCGACACCCAACTCCACGGCGATCTCGATGGCCTTTTTCCAGTATTTTACCGCCGCCTGACGCTCGTCCTCGTGCGGGCTGGCCCAGCGATACATGGGTAGCAGCGAAGAGAGCTGGACGTCGTGGTCCTTGAGCGACTTCTTGAAAGCGTTCAGGCGCTCGGGATAGACGCGGGGATGCACGAACCAGTCGAGGAAATCGGCACGTGGCGATAGTTCGATGTGTTCGTAGCCCAGTTCGGCCGCCAAACGCGGCAGGTCGTTGAGCGGGACATGGCGGTGCATGAACGGATCCAGGGCGATTTTCATGCGGAGCTCCTCAAAATCGGCATTTATTCATTGATTCCGCGGTCTAGGCGGTCAGCTTGCGGCAAATCTCGTCCATGCTTTCCTGAATGGCCGTGAACGGGTCGTCCAGGTTACAGACCGCAGGTGCAAAGGGTTCGAAGGAAATGTAGCGGTCATAGCCGGCCGACAGCAGTTGCTGTACTTGGGCGATGCTGCCAAGGCGGTCGTGAGGGCCAACCAGCAGGCGGTGTTCATCGAGCATTGTCTCGAAGTCGACCGATTGGTCCTCGACACCGGAGACGTGCACCAGACCGGTATGTTCGGGGAAGAGGGCCTGTTCCCCGGCGCCGGCATGGTGAAAGGTGTCATGCACAAGGCTGAAGCGATGTGAAAGCTCGAGTTCGCGGATCGTGTCGACGGCGGCCTGCTTGCTACGCAATGAAGAGATCGGGAACCCCAGCGGCTCGACGAAGCCCTGCAGGTCGTAGCGCCCAAGAATACGATCCAGCGCGGTTAGCGCTTCCTTGAGGCCATCACGTTTTTCTTGCTCGGAGGCGTTGTGGTCGGCCCCGACCAAGGGACACAGGACTAGGCCGCGACCACCACAGGCATCGACCAGTTGAGCCAGGTTCTCGGCCTGTTCGGCATGCTCGTCGTTCCAGATGTTGAATGGATAAAGGGCATTGATGCTCAGGATCTCGATACCTTGGTCACGTGCCAGACGGCCTGCCTCCCGGGCCTGGTCGAGTGTCTTGATGCTGTTATCGCCGACGTCGTTGCGTAACTCGATCGCGCTCAGGCCCAATTGGGTAGCGCCGTCAATCAGTTCTCTCACACTCAGGCGCGGACAGATCATGTGGTTCAAGGCAAAACGTGGGGCGTGTTGGGACATGGTGCTTCTCTCTTGACTGGCGAGCTAAGACGCAGGCTCCGGCCATGCCGGCGCGCAAGCGTTGGATTGGAATGAGGTTAGAATATGCGTTCCATTAAATCAATATTTGGAAAATTCCATCTTGCATGGGCGTGTATTTTTTAACCGGGTGATAAAAAATCCTTTTAAAACAATTATTTGTATATTTTCCAATGCTTCGTTGGAATGTGGCCTGAGAGGATGATTAGGCATGGCTCTGCGACCAAAGATGTAGTGGGGGCGTAGGGGGTGAAATTGATCGGAGAAAAAGATCCAGGGCGCAAACAATCGACCCTCTATAGTGAGTGCCGGGTGGGGGCGGCGTTCATGTATCTTGGAGACTGATTGTTCTATACTTTGGTATGTGTGGAATTTTTATTCCATTTTGCCTAGGCTGTCATTTAGTCAGCAGGCTATGTCCGGTGCATCGAACTCGGAGAACAGGCTTCAATGAATCAGTTACCACAAGACTTTGCCGAACTTGAAGCGCGCATCACGGCCGAGTACGGGGCCTTGAGCCGGCGCTTGCAGCAGACGGCGCGCTTTCTGCTTGATCATCCCCAGGAAGTGGCTTTTGCCACGGTGGCCAAGCTGGCCGAACGTGCCGGTGTAACGCCTTCGACATTGATCCGCTTTGCCAACAACTTCGGCTTCAAGGGCTTCTCGGACATGCAGCAGCTATTCCGAACCCGATTGGTCGACGAGTTGCCCAACTACGCCGAGAGGATCCGTGCGGTGCGCACGGCGACTGGCGAGACCCCCGACAGCACCCAGCTTCTCTGGGAGTTCTCCGAGGCCAACCGCGAGGTGCTCGAGGCCTTGCCCAGCCGTATCGAT
Source organism: Chromohalobacter canadensis (assembly GCF_034479555.1). Taxonomy (NCBI): domain Bacteria; kingdom Pseudomonadati; phylum Pseudomonadota; class Gammaproteobacteria; order Oceanospirillales; family Halomonadaceae; genus Chromohalobacter; species Chromohalobacter canadensis. The sequence goes on from NZ_CP140151.1 coordinate 2,448,039, forward strand.
CCGCACGAGCTCGAACGGGCCCTGGATGTACTCGAGCGCGCCGAGATCGTCCATGTGCTGGGTGCACGGCGAAGCTTCGTGGTGGCCAGCTATTTTGCTTATGCCCTGCACCATATCGACAAGCGGGCCTTCCTGATCGATGGCCTGGGAGGGATGCATGGCGAACAGACGAAGGCCGTCGGTATCCGGGATGCCATGCTCGTAGTGAGTTACTCGCCATACGCCCAGGAAACGCGGGATGCCGCAGCCGAGGCCAAAGCGCGCGGAATCCCTATGGTGGTGATCACCGACTCCAGCCTGAGCCCGCTGGCGCGGATGGCCGATATCAGCCTGGTAGTGCATGAAGCGGAAGTGAAGAGCTTTCGTGGCCTGACGGCATCGCTATGCCTGGCGCAGACGCTGGCGATTGCCCTGGGGGTGCGTCAGGACAAGGCGAATGAGCCAGCCCAGGATGAGCCGCAGTCGAAGGGATGACGGCAACGTTCTATGACCAAGAAACGATCTAATCGAATGATAGGAGGGCAGCGCTAATGACTTCACTACTGGTTCGCCCCCAGCAGCCCGACGAGCAGGGCAAGGTGCTCGAAGTGACACCGGAATCCGCCGGTTGGGAGCATGTCGGTTTTCGCGTTCACAAGCTCGAGAAGGGGCAGTGTCTCGAGGCCCATACCGGCGGGCGGGAGCACTGCCTGGTATTGCTCTCCGGCAGGGCCAGCGTCACCAGCGGTCGCCATCGCTGGGAAGATATCGGCGAGCGTATGGACGTCTTCGAGAAGATTCCGCCCTATGCCGTCTATCTGCCCGACGGGGTGGGCTTCAGCGTCGAGGCGCTGACCGATCTTGAAGTGGCGGTATGCAGTGCGCCAGGGCAGGGTAATCACGAGGCGCGGTTGATCGAGCCTGACAACGTCAAGCGGGCGACCCGTGGCACGGGCAGTAACACCCGGCACATCCAGGACATCCTGCCGGAGACCGAGCCCGCCGACAGCCTGCTGGTGGTCGAGGTCTACACACCGGCCGGCAACTGGTCGAGCTACCCGCCGCACAAGCACGACGTCGACAATCTACCCGAGGAATCGATCCTCGAGGAAACCTACTACCATCGCCTTAATCCCTCGCAGGGCTTCGCCTTCCAGCGGGTCTACACCGACGATCGCTCGCTGGACGAAAGCATGGCGGTGGAGGACGGCTGCGTGGTGATGGTGCCGCGCGGTTACCATCCGGTGGGCGCGGCGCACGGCTACGAGCTCTACTACCTCAACGTCATGGCCGGCCCCAAGCGGGTCTGGAAATTCCAGAACGATCCCGACCATGAATGGATTACTAAGCAGCAATGAAGACATGAGCATTAGAGCCCATGCCTAATGTCTCATGGCCATTGTGTGATTGGCTGCAGCTCACGAGGCGGCGGGCGTTTCGGTGGTGCGTTGACGATCCCCCAAGGGGCTTTGTCCGAAATAGCGTTTGTAATCGCGGCTGAACTGCGAGGCGCTCTGATAGCCCACTTGGCTGCCGGCCTGCGCCACTTGGTAGCCTTGCTGAGTGAGCAGCAGACGCGCCTTGAGTAGCCGCAAGCGCTTGAGGTACTGCATCGGTGCGAGTTGCGTCGTGCGCTTGAAGTGATGGTGAAAGTGCGAGGCGCTCATGTTGACGCGCTGTGCGAGGCTTTCCACGTTCAAGGGTTGGGTATATTGCTGGTGCAAGAAAGTCAGCGCCTCGGCGATGCGGGAATATTGACCGTGATGGGCCACCAGCTGGCGCAACGAGGCGCCCTGGGGGCCGCGCAGTGCGGCGAACAGCACCTCGCGGATGCGGCCATCGCCCAGCGCTGCGGCCTGTTCGTGGTCGTACAGGCAATCGATCAGCCGCATGACGCTATCGCCCATGTCCGCATCCATGTCGACGGCTGCCATGGGGGCGGGCATGCGCGTTGGGGGTGTCGAGGGCAGGCGTCGGACCAGCTCGCCGAGCATCGCCATGTCGAGACTCACCGAAAGCCCCAGCAAGGGCGCCGTATCGCTGGCATGGGTCTCGCATTCGAAGGGCAGCGGCATGGCCTGAATCAGATAGTGGCCGGCGCCATAGTGGATGATGCGATCCTCGAGGTAGCCGGTCTTGTTGCCTTGCACGATGATCACCAGGCTTGGTTCGTACATCAGTGGCGTACGCGCGTGCCCGCAGTGCGAGGTGATCAACTGCACGTCGGGCAGGGAGGTGGCGGCGAATCCTTCCTGGGTCGCCAGCGGGGCCAGGCGCGATGCCAGACGTTCTTCCTGCGTGTGCTCGACGGCAGCACGCGTGGGACTCGGGGCGTGGGGGCGTAGCAGGGTCATCGGCATCTCCTCGGCGATAGCGAACGCCGCCATAGGATAACATCGTGCATGAAATTTGCCGTCTGGCATGATTGTCGTGTGGGAGGCGAGCAGTATCTGGCAAACATTGCACAGAATCGGGCATGGTCGAGACGCCGTGTCGCGCCCACACTGTCGGCGTCCGTGATCGAGGCTCGGTATCGCTCGCGCCTGACGCCGAGCCACTACGCGATTGCATTCACCATTCATAGGATATTCGCTATGCCAGAAGCTACGGGCTATGCAATGCACTCTGCGGAGTCAGCACTCGAGCCGTTTGCCTTCGAGCGCCGCACGCCGCGTCCCGACGATGTCGCCATCGAGATCCTCTACTGCGGCGTTTGCCACAGTGATCTGCACTTCGCACGCGACGACTGGGGAATGGCGCAGTATCCGATCGTGCCGGGCCACGAGATCGTCGGTCGGGTCACCTCCGTCGGCAGCGATGTCGCCAATTTCAAGGAAGGCGATGTGGTCGGCGTGGGTTGCATGGTCGATTCTTGCCGTCATTGTCAGGCGTGTGGCGATGGTTTGGAGCAGTACTGTGCCGAAGGTTTCACCATGACCTACGGCAGCCCTGATCGGCACGACGGCAGCCTTACTCAGGGCGGCTATTCCGACCGGGTCACGGTCAGCGAGCGTTTCGTGCTGCGCATGCCGGAAGGCATTGACCTTAAATCCGCCGCGCCGCTGCTGTGCGCCGGTATCACCACCTATTCGCCGCTCAAGCATTACGGCGTCAAGCCGGGGCATAAGGTCGGCGTAATCGGTATGGGCGGTCTCGGCCATATGGGGGTCAAGCTGGCTCAAGCGCTGGGCGCTGAGGTCACGCTGTTCACGCGCTCCGAGAGCAAGGTCGCCGAGGCCAAGTCCAACGGCGCCGATCACGTGGTGGTCTCTACCGACGAGGAGCAGATGGCGGCGGTCACCGAGACCTTCGACTTCATGCTCGATACCGTGCCGAACGAGCACGACCTGAATCCGTACCTGCAAGCCTTGAAGTACGACGGCACGCACATTCTGGTCGGGCAGATGCAACCATTGGAGCCTGGCGTGGCGGGCGCCAACCTGATCTTCCGGCGCCGTGTGCTGGCCGGTTCACTGATCGGTGGGATTCCCGAGACGCAAGAGCTGCTGGATTTCTGCGCCGAGAAGGGCATCACCTGCGATGTCGAGATGATCGATATCCAGAACATTAATGAAGCCTGGGATCGCATGCAGAAAGGCGACGTGCGTTATCGCTTCGTCATCGACATGGCATCGATGCAGAACGGCTGAAAAAGTCGCGATAACTTACCAGTGATCGTGTCAGGCGCGGGCTATGCCCGCGCCTTTTAATTGTTGATGCCTCTTCCTCGCTCCAGCGTGGTGCTCAGTCTCGTAGACGCGTCAATCCTTCCTGGGCTACCGACGCCACCAAACGTCCCTTTCGATCATAGACGCTGCCGCGTGCGAACCCACGCGCCCCACCGGCCCACGGGCTTTCCATGTCATACAGCAGCCAGTCGTTGATGGTCACGTCGTTGTGGAACCACACGGCATGATCGAGACTCGCGATCTGCAGCCGGGGGTCACCGAAAAAGGTGTCGTGCGAGACGAGGCTGGTGGTCAGTAGATTGAAATCGGAGCTATAGGCAAGCAGGTAGCGATGCAGCGAGCCATCCTCGGGCAATTCGCCAGCGAGGCGGAACCACAGTCGCTTGCGCGGCATGTCGGTGGTGGTATCCGGAAAATGCAGGAACTCGATGGGATGGCCGTCGAAACGCTGTACCTCGGCGCCAGCTTCGAGTAGCGCTTGGGGTGACTCGAGGTCGGGCATCTCGCGCTGGTGGCCGAAGCCCGGCTCCTCGCCCTGGAACGAGGCGCTGCAGAAGAAAATGGTCTTGCCGTTCTGGATGGCGCTGATACGCCGGGTGGTGAAACTCCCACCGTCGCGTACGCGATCGACCTGATACACTACCGGGCGTTTGGCGTCGCCGGGACGTAGAAAGTAGCCGTGCAGCGAGTGGGCGCGGCGCGTCGCATCGACCGTGCGGGTGGCAGCAGAAAGCGCTTGGCCGAGCACCTGGCCGCCAAACAATTGAGGAAGGCCGAGGTCTTGGCTACGACCGCGAAACAGGTCCTCCTCCAAGGATTCCAGGCCCAATAGATCGACGAGGGTGGCGAGTGGTTGCGTCATGCCGGCATCCTTCTGATGGCTCGTTTTCATACGACTGTTCCAATTCTACCAGCATACCGGAGTGCCCCTGTCATGCGCAGCGATACCTTCTACATGCACCGTGCGCTAGATCAAGCGCGCATGGGGTTGGAAGCAGGCGAGGTGCCGGTGGGCGCGGTGGTGGTCGAGCCGAGTGGCGAGATCGTGGGCGCGAGCTTCAATGCTCCGGTGTCGTGCCATGATCCGAGTGGGCATGCCGAGGTGCGCGCCTTGCGCGACGCCGCCGCGCATCTGGGCAACTATCGGCTGGATAGCTGCACGCTCTTCGTCACCTTGGAACCTTGCATGATGTGCGCCGGGGCGATCATTCATGCGCGCGTGACTCGGGTCGTGTACGGCGCTGCCGAACCCAAGAGTGGCATGGTCGAATCACGGGCCAACTTGTTTGCCCAGCCTTGGTTCAATCATCGCGTGCAAGTGGAAGGCGGGCTGTTGGCTACGCGCGCGACGCGACTCCTTCAGGCCTTTTTCGCTGCCCGGCGCGAGTGAGTTAGAGCACCGGGGGGACGGTGTCGAAAGGCGTTCCCTGAAGCATCGGATCCTCGCGTTCGCCGAGCTGGTGGAATTGGCGCCGACTGCGATCCACGTAGTTGAGAATTTCGTAATAGCGACGAATGTTGCGCACGTAAATCACCGGTTCGCCGCCACGCGCGTAACCATGATGGACCTTGCTGTACCACTGGCGCTTTTGCAGCAGGGGCAATGCCTTGCGTACGTCTGCCCAGTTGTAAGGGTCGCCGCCCTGCATTTCGGCGATCTTCTGAGCATCGTAAAGGTGCCCCAGGCCGACGTTGTAGGCGGCAAGCGCCATCCAGGTACGGTCCGGCTCGGTGATCTCTTCCTGCAGGCGACCCTTCACATGGCCAAGATAGATGGCGCCGCCCTCGATGCTCTGTTCGGGGTCGAGTCGGTTGCTCACCCCGACCTCGGCGGCGGTGGCGTTGGTCAGCATCATCAGGCCGCGCACGCCGGTCGGTGAGGTTGCACGCGGCTTCCAGTGCGATTCCTGGTAGCCCAGTGCAGCCAACAGTTTCCAGTCGAAGCCGGAATCGCGCGCCGCTTGCTTGAAAGCGTCTTCATAGCGCGGCAGGCGGTTTTGGGCATGACGGATGAAAAGGCTCGCCCCCACATATTCGAGATAGTTGTCATGACCGAAGTAGCGAGCGATCAAATCTGCCAGCTCGCCGTGTTCTCTCAGACGTGCGATAAACTGATTGGCGGCTTGCAGGAGCGCCACGCCGCTGTTTTTGGGGAGTGCCCACACCAAGCTTTGCGTGTCGCCCAGAGGAAAGCCGCTCTCGACATCGGGAAAGAACAGCCGATTGAGCTTGAACTGATGGGCATAGACGACGGCGGCATCGAGCTCGCCGTTTTCGACCATTTCGATGAGGTCGGTGACTTCCAGTTCGTCGGTTTCTTGCCACGTCAACTCGGGAAGGGACTCTTGTAGGTCGCGTAGCGCGTGGCCGGTTCCCGAGCCGCGCAGCGCGGCGATATCCAGCCCCAGGAGGTCTTCCGGAGCCTTGGGAGGGGCAATGCCATGGCGATAGATGACCATGGGCTGCATCGACATGATCGGGCGGGTGTAATTCACTCCGGGTTCGGCAGGGTCGAGCGCCAGGGTGGCGGCGCCGACGTCGGCACGGCCATCGCGCACGGCACTGAGTACCTCGCCGATGCTGCCTTGGTTATCGATCGACAGGCTGACGTCCAGTTCCTCGGCGAATTGCCGTACCAGCTCGTATTCGAACCCCGTCGGGCCGTGGCGACCTTCGTAATAGGTCGACGGCGTATTGCGAGTGAATACCTGGATAAAATCACGCGAGAGAACCTCCGACAACGCGGCGTCCCGAATTGGAAGCGTGCGGCCGTCGGGAATCAGTAGCGCCAGCAGGGCGACGAGTGCGGTCGCGGCTGGACGCATGTAGCGCAAGAGAGCATCGAGCATGCCAGTTCTAGTCAGCGATGAGAGGGGCCACCTTAGCGGGCGTTGTGTCTTGTGTCACCTGGCAGGGATTCCACGCAATGGGTGAGGGCGTGAAGGCGTCTTCGCCCGTCGGAGCCTTTTCCAGTATCATGATCGCTCATTGGCCGCCGCCCGCGGCATCGTCTACTTGCTGTCCCAGAGGCCTATTCGACATGCTCGAACTGCGAGGAGCGCCCGCCCTTTCCGCCTTCCGTCATGCCAAACTGCTAGCCGCGCTGCGTGATGCCGTGCCCGAGGTCGAGGCGCTGCATGCCGATTACGTTCATTTCGTCGACCACCAGGATACGCTCGATGACGCGGCGCAAGAGGTGCTGGCGCAGTTGCTGAGCTACGGTCCCGTCCGTGATGGTGAAGATGCTGAGCACGAAGGGCACCTGTTGTTGGTCGTGCCGCGCCTGGGCACGCTATCGCCGTGGTCATCGAAGGCCACCGATATCGCCCACAACTGCGGTTTGACGCAGATTCGCCGGATTGAGCGCGGCATCGCCTACCGTGTGACGCTCAAAGGCTCGCTCGACGAGGCGGCCTTCGCGAGTTTGGTAGTGGCGCTTCATGACCCGATGACGGAAACGGTGCTGGCCAATGCGAGCGACGCGGTCAAGCTCTTCGAGCGCCATGAGCCTGCGCCGCTGGGGCGTGTCGACGTGCTCGGCGGTGGGCGTGCTGCGCTGGCCGAGGCCAATGATGCACTGGGGCTGGCGTTGGCCGACGATGAGATCGACTACCTGCTCGATGCCTTCCAGGGACTCGATCGCAATCCCACCGATGTCGAACTGATGATGTTCGCGCAGGCCAATTCCGAGCACTGCCGGCATAAGATCTTCAATGCCGATTGGCATGTCGACGGCGAGGCGCAGCCGCATTCGCTGTTCAAGATGATCAAGAACACCTATGAATGTTCCAGCGACGGTATCCTTTCCGCTTATAGCGATAACGCCGCCGTGATTCGTGGCACCGAAGCTGGACGCTTCTTCGCCGCGCCTTGGCTACCGGGCCGCGAGCAGGAAGCGCGCTACGCGGCGACACAGGAGCCAATTCACATCTTGATGAAGGTGGAAACCCACAACCACCCGACGGCTATAGCGCCGCACCCCGGCGCAGCGACCGGCGCCGGCGGCGAGATTCGTGACGAAGGCGCCACGGGCGTTGGCGGCAAGCCCAAGGCCGGGCTGACCGGGTTTGCGGTCTCCAATCTGCGTATTCCCGAGTTCGTGCAGCCCTGGGAAGCCTTCGATTACGGCAAGCCTGCACGCATTCAGTCGGCGCTGGACATCATGCTGAAAGCGCCCATCGGTGGTGCGTCGTTCAACAACGAGTTCGGCCGCCCCAACCTGACCGGCTTTTTCCGCACCTTCGAGCAGGACGCAGAGGGTGCCGGCGGCATCGAACGGCGTGGCTACCACAAGCCGGTAATGCTGGCCGGCGGCTACGGCAATATTCGCGAGGGCCATGTCGCCAAGGGCGAAATTCCGGTCGGCGCCAAGCTGATCGTGATGGGCGGCCCGGCGATGCTGATCGGCCTTGGCGGTGGCGCGGCGTCGAGCATGGCCTCGGGTGCCTCTAGTGAGGATCTCGACTTCGCCTCCGTGCAGCGTGACAACCCGGAAATGGAACGCCGTGCCCAGGAGGTCATCGACCGCTGCTGGGCGCTGGGCGATGATAACCCCCTCTGCTTCATCCACGACGTGGGTGCTGGAGGGCTTTCCAACGCCTTGCCGGAACTGGTCAAGGATGGTGGTCGCGGCGGACGTTTCGAGTTGCGTGACGTGCCCAATGCCGAGCCCGGCATGAGCCCGTTGGCCATCTGGTGCAGCGAGGCCCAGGAGCGCTATGTGCTGGCGGTGGCACCGGACGATCTCGAGGCGTTCGATGCGCTGTGTGCGCGTGAACGCTGCCTTTACGCTGTGGTCGGCGAAGCCACCGAGGCACACCATTTGGACATCCGTGACGGGCATTTCGACACCCGCCCCGTCGACCTCCCGATGAGCGTGCTGTTCGGCAAACCGCCCAAGATGACGCGTTCCTTCGAGCGCCGTTCATCGGTCATGCCGGGACTGGGACTCGACAATCTCGACCTGCGCGAGGCGCTGGATCGTGTGCTACGCCTGCCGACGGTGGCGTCCAAGAGCTTCTTGATCACCATTGGCGATCGCTCGATCACGGGGATGGTGGCTCGCGATCAAATGGTTGGCCCCTGGCAGGTGCCGGTGGCCGACTGCGCGGTGACCACGGCGAGTTTCGATACGCATGCGGGTGAGGCCATGGCGCTCGGCGAGCGACCGCCGGTAGCACTGATCGATCCGGCGGCCAGTGCGCGCTTGGCGGTGGCCGAGGCGATCACCAACCTGGCAGCGGCACCGATCGCCAAGCTTTCCGACGTCAAGCTCTCCGCCAACTGGATGAGTGCTGCCGAGCACGTCGGCGAGAATCAGGCCTTGTTCGATGCCGTGCACGCGGTGGGCATGGAACTCTGCCCGGCGCTCGGCATCGCCATTCCGGTGGGCAAGGACTCGATGTCCATGCGTACCGCGTGGCAATCCGATGACGAGGAGAAAAGCGTCACCGCGCCGCTGACGCTCGATATCACCGGTTTCGCCCCGGTCACCGATGCCATGCGCACCCTGACCCCGCAGTTGCGACTGGATCAGGACGAAAGCGACCTGATCCTGATCGACCTGGGGCGCGGTCAGAATCGTCTCGGTGGGTCGGCATTGGCACAGGTGTATGGGCAGGTCGGTGATGTGTGTCCCGATCTCGAGGATGCCGAGGACCTTAAAGCCTTCTTCGCCGTCATTCAGGGTCTCAACGCCGACGGCAAGCTGCTCGCTTACCACGACCGCAGCGACGGCGGCTTGCTGGTGACGTTGCTGGAAATGGCCTTCGCGGCGCGCGGCGGGTTGGAGATCAAGCTCGACTGGCTGATCGACGACGCTTATGAAGCCTTCGATGCCCTGTTCGCCGAGGAGTTGGGGGCGGTGATTCAGGTCAATCGCCGCGATACCGAGTTCGTGCTCGCCCAGCTCGCGGCCGCAGGACTCGAAACCAGCGGTGTAGTCGCCCGGCCTCGCTATGACGATCAGGTGCGCGTCACGCTCTTCGAAGAGCCGCTTCTCGAAACCACGCGGGCCATCGCGCAGCGTACCTGGACCGAGACCAGCTACCGCATGCAGGCGCTGCGCGACAATCCGCAATGCGCCAAATCCGAATTCGATGCCTTGCTCGATCTTCGTGATCCGGGTCTTTCGGCGCACCCGAGCTTCGATGTCGACGACGACATCGCCGCGCCCTATGTCGGACGCGGCGAGAAACCCCGTGTGGCGGTGCTGCGCGAACAGGGCGTCAACGGGCATGTCGAGATGGCGGCGGCCTTCGATCATGCCGGCTTCGCGGCCATCGACGTGCACATGAGCGATATCCTCGAAGGGCGCGTCGACCTGGCGACCATGAAGGGACTGGTCGCCTGTGGCGGCTTCTCGTACGGTGACGTGCTCGGCGCTGGCGGTGGCTGGGCCAAGTCGATCCTGTTCAATGGCCGCGCCCGCGATGCCTTCGAAGGCTTCTTCCAGCGTGATGACAGCTTCTCGCTGGGCGTGTGCAACGGCTGCCAGATGCTTTCGCAGCTCAAATCGTTGATTCCCGGTGCCGAGGACTGGCCGCGTTTCGTGCGCAACGAGTCCGAGCAGTTCGAGGCGCGCGTGAGCATGGTTCAGGTCGAGAAGAGTCCCTCGATCCTGCTGGCTGGCATGGAAGGCTCGCGCCTGCCGATCGCCGTGGCGCACGGTGAAGGGCGCACTGAGTTCCGCGATAGTGGCCATTTACGCAGCATGCAGACCAGCGACCAGATCGCCATGCGCTACGTGGACAACTACGGCCAGGTAACGACACGCTATCCTGCCAACCCCAATGGCTCCTCTTCGGGGATCACGGGACTGACCACACCGGATGGACGCGTGACGATCATGATGCCGCACCCCGAGCGCGTGGCCCGTGCGGTCACCAACTCCTGGCGTCCCGCTGAGTGGCAGGAAGACGGCGCCTGGATGCGCCTTTTCCGCAACGCACGTGCCTGGCTGGGCTAAAAGAACAGGCAGGACCGCGGCCAAGGATACTCCTCAGGGCCGCGGTCGCTCGCTGAGCGAGCGCGAGCGTTATTCGGGGCGTGTGGCCGTGTAGAAGAAGCGCACTTTCGGCTCGTCGGCGAGCAGTGGTTCGCTACCTTCCTTGAACGGCGCGTAGTGGGGCATCTGCATATGGTGCTCGAAGGCGGCGCGGTCGCGATAGACCTCGTGCAGCACGACGAGGTTGTCGCTGCCTTCCGGCGTCAGCACGTCGAATGCTAGACAACCTTCTTCATTGGCCAGGGATTCGTTGGCGTCATTGTGCGCCAGGGCGAGAAACGCAGGTACTTGGCCTTCCTTGAGATGGAACTCGGCGAGTACGACGAAATGCGATGTGGTCGAGGACATGTGGTCTCCGCTGGAAAAGAAAATGATGAATGCCTTGTCGGCACGGGGTCAGGCGTCTCGCGATGCGCTGGTCGACGTCTCGAGATGTGCTTCCAACTCGTCGAGGGCATGGCGATAGTTCGCGACGAGTCGGTCGTAGCGCCCGAAGTCATGGCCGCAATCTTCACAAAAGACGTGGTACTGGCCCTCGCGACCGGGAGGGAAGCGCTTGGCACGGCTACCGCAATCGGGACAGTCGGGGCTGGTGGGTGCTTGCATGAGACCTCCTGAGAGTCGATGTTGCTGCGATTCGATAACACCATGACATCGCGTTGTACTCATGAAATCGGGGCGCCCGGTGGCAAGATCAAGGCGTAGGCTGCCACCGTGGCCTTGTCGGCGATGCTAACATTCGCCTTTTGTCCCGTGGATGTCCCGCATGAGCGCGCCCTCGCTTCGTCCCTACCAGCATCAGGCCGTCGATAACGTCATCGCACATTTTCAGCGCGGCGATGATCCCGCTGTGGTGGTGCTGCCGACCGGTAGTGGCAAGTCGCTCGTTATCGCCGAATTGGCGCGACTGGCACGCGGCCGGGTATTGGTGCTGGCACACGTTCGGGAACTGGTCGAGCAGAACCACGCCAAGTACCGCGCCTATGGCCTGGAGGCAGATCTGTTCAGTGCCGGGCTGGGGCGCAAGGAGAGCGAGCGCCAGGTGGTCTTCGGCTCGGTGCAGTCTGTGGTCAGGAGCCTGGAACGTTTCGAGGCCCACGAAGCGTGGGGGGCGTTCACCCTGCTGATCATCGATGAGTGCCACCGCATTCCGCCGGGGGCGTCGGCGGGCAAGGTCCGGGATGACAAGGGTGCGTCGAGCTATCATCAGGTGATCGCGCATCTGCGGCGCCACAATCCGCGCCTCAAGGTGCTGGGCCTGACTGCGACGCCGTATCGTCTGGGCCAAGGCTTCATCTATCACCGTCATCACCACGGCATGGTACGCGGTGACGCGGACTGCTTCTTTCAGGATTGCGTGTTCGAGCAGCCACTGCGGCTGATGGTCAACCAAGGCTATCTGGCGGCGCCAAAGCGTGTGGATGCCGCGCTGTATGCCGAGGATGGCGAGCAGACCCGGTATGACTTCTCGCGGCTGTCGCCCGGTCGTGGCGGTGGCTTCGAGGAGGCGGAGCTGAACCGCGTCGTGCAGGGAAATCGGGCGACGCCGGGCATCATCGCCGAGGTTGTCGAGCAGGCGCGCGAGCGACGCGGCGTGATGATCTTCGCGGCCACGGTGGCGCACGCGCGGGAAATCATGGGCTATTTGCCGGCGGTGCAGGCGGCACTGATCGTGGGCGCGACGCCAGGGCAGGAGCGCGAGGCGCTGATCGAGGACTTCAAGGCGCAGCGGCTGAAGTATCTCGTCAACGTGGCGGTTCTCACCACCGGCTTCGATGCGCCGCACGTGGATCTGATCGCGATCCTGCGGCCCACGGAGTCCGTCAGTCTGTATCAACAGATCGTCGGGCGCGGTTTGCGCCTGGCGCCGGGCAAGGAGGATTGCCTGATCCTCGATTACGCGGGTAATCCCTGGGACTTGTATGCGCCGGAGGTCGGCGAGCCCCGGCCCGATTCCGACGCCGAGCCGGTGCAGGTCGAATGCCCGGTATGCGAGCATGCCAATCTGTTCTGGGGCAAGCGCGATGGCGAACTGGTCATCGAGCATTACGGCCGTCGCTGCCAAGGCCTGCTGGAAGACACGGATGGCCAGCGCCGGCAGTGCGACTTTCGCTTTCGTTTCAAGGTCTGCGATCAGTGCGGTGCAGAAAACGACATCGCCGCGCGCGCCTGCCATCAATGCGGCGAGCGCATGGTCGATCCCGACGACAAACTCAAGGCCGCGCTGCGCCTCAAGGAAGCCAAAGTGCTGCGCGTCTCGGGAATGCAGTTACAGGCGGTCACCAACGGCCGCGGGCTGCCCCGCCTGAAGGTGACCTACCATGACGAGGACGGCGCCACGCTCGACGAATGGTTTGCGCTGGAAACTGCCGCTCAGCGTCGCGCCTTCACCCTGGCCTTTCTGCGCCATCACCTGCGCGCACCGGGGATCGACTGGCAGCCACGCTCGGCGGAAGACGTCATCGCCGGAGAGCAGCGGCTCAAGGCCCCGGATTTCGTCGTGGGACGCAAGGTCGGTCGTTACTGGCAGATCCGCGATAAGCTTTTCGACTACGCGGGGCGCTACCGCAAGGCCGATGAAGCGGGCTAAGGGGCGAAAACTGACGATTCAAAGCGAACTTGTCTGTACGCGCTGTAGAGTATCTTGACGGCTTCCTGGATCTGGCTGTTGTCGAGAGCGCCATACCCGAGCCGGAATGCACGCGGTGGCATGACATCCACGGTGAAATATTCTCCTGGAGTCACGGATAATCCTTGCCGCTCAGCTTCATGTGCCAAGCTACGTATGTCGACGCCGCAGGGAAGACGGAGCCAAATGGCCAGGCCACCCGTAGGAAGATTGAAGTCTATTGCTTCGCCGAATGCAGCATGAAGTGTATCGGCCATTATATCTCTGCGGGCACGATACAGCTGGCGACCCTTTCTCGTATGGCGTGCCAGCTCGCCGTTCGTCATCAGCTCGGCAATCGCCATTTCCAGGGGGAGGTCACCCTGACGGTCAATGACCGACCTCACTTCCAGCATGGGGTCTAGCAGGTTGGGTGGTGCATGGACGTATCCAACTCTGATTCCCGGGCTGAGTAATTTGGAAAGAGACCCTATATAAATGACTTGCTCGTTCTCGTTGGCCATGGAGGCTATTGGGTGAACGGGGCGTCCTTCAAAATGATACTCGTGATCGTAGTCATCCTCTATCAAAACAAGGCCGTATCGCCGGGCTAGCTCTAAAAGCCTAAGGCGTCTGGCAGCCCCCAAGGTCACTGTGGTGGGATATTGATGGTGGGGCGTGATATAGACCGCGCGTATTTCAGGATTAGCTTTCAAAGCGTTCTCCAACGACTCAACGCAGATCCCCTTGTCGTCAACAGGTATACCTATAACGCGTGCACCTGTGGCGAGAAAAGCTTCCCGGGCCTGCGGATAGCCAGGGTCTTCCATCGCAATGGCGTTGTCCTGCGACAGAAGTGTTCTAGCCGATAAATAAAGGGCCATCTGACTACCGCGGGTCACCAGGAGGTGCTCCGCGGCGTAATGCTTACCTCGATGTGAAGTCAAGTAATCGGACAATGCTTGGCGCAAGGCTGCATTACCCATCCCGTCTTGGTAATCCGAACGCTGTTGGAAGTCAGGGCGTAGCAGGGCGCGTCGGAATGCGCGTGCCAACGCCTTCGACGGCACCAACCGTGTATCGGGAGCCCCATCATTGAATGAGAGAGAAGGCGTCGGTGAGGAGACAGAACCCCTCTGCGTGGCCCGTACTGAATGAGATGGTTCAGGTGGCTCGCTGCTCTGCGGCAGATCCCGAGAGATGTAAGTTCCACTAGCGGGGAGGGTCTCGGCCCAACCTTGGGCTATCAACTCCTGATAAGCAGCGTCGACGGTATTGCGGTTGACTGCTAGTTGACGTGCTAGCGTCCGTGTCCCGGGAAGTCGTGTTTCCGGTGGAAGGCGTCCACTCCGGATATCGCGGATAATCGCCTTGGCAATGACTAGGAAAAGCGGCGCTTGGCTATTGCCGTCTAAGTCTAACGAAAAGGTGATAGTCGACATATGACCTTGGCATCTGGCCTAGTTAAAATTTAAAAACTGGCACTTATCATCAGGCCAGAGGCCTCCCAGACTCAATGCAAATTCGCAATGGATCGCTTCCATGTCTCGCACTGCACTCATACTGCGCCATGTTTCATTCGAGGATCTTGGGCACTGGAAAAGCGTCTTGGAATCTGCCGATTATATCTTGGAATACATAGATAACGGCGTTGAAGAGCTTGATAGTCGCGACCCCTTGGCTCCGGACTTGGTGATAGTGCTGGGCGGCCCAATCAGCGTTAACGATAAGCTGGACTATCCTTTTCTGAGCGACACGCAACGATTTTTGAGTAAGCGTCTGGAGCTTGGTATGCCCACGCTTGGAATCTGCCTAGGAGCGCAGATGATGGCTCAAGCCTTAGGTGGAGAAGTCGTGTCTCAGCCACGAGTAGAAATTGGCTTCAAGGCGCTTTCACTCTCGTCTTCCGGGCGCTTGGGGCCCTTGCGACATCTAGAAGGGGTGCCAGTACTCCATTGGCATGGTGAGCGCTTTACGTTGCCTGAGGGAGCAACGGCTCTGGCTTCGACAGACGTTTGCCCGGTCCAGGGATTTAGCTTTGGCAATACGCTGATGGGCTTACAGTTTCATCCAGAAGTGGGGAGTGGTGGCTTTGAGCGGTGGTTGATCGGGCATACGCTGGAGTTGGCAAAGGCGGATATATCGCCTGAAAATTTGCGTCAGCAAGCCTTGCTAAATGGCCCGCTTCTCAAAAAGGCGGGGCAAAAACTGCTTCGAGATTGGCTAGCAGGTTTCGCTTCATGACTCAGGTAACTGTTCTGGCAGGTCGCACTGTGCCCTTGGTCGGCAGCGACAAAACCAGTGCCATTGCCAAGACGCCCATTACAGATTCCTGCTACTTGGGTTGGGAAGGGTTCGAGGTTGATGAGCAAGCTGATCGTCGCCTTCATGGCGGCGTCGAGAAAGCGGTTCATCATTATCCATTTGAACACTACGCTACTTGGCAACACGAACTCGGTAACCTATCTGTGTTGCGCTCAGCGGGAGCTTTCGGTGAGAACCTGTCAACAGTGGGTTTAATGGAACATACAGTCGCTGTTGGCGATATTTTTCGTCTTGGTGAGGCGACTCTGCAAGTTTCACAGGGGCGGCAACCCTGTTGGAAGCTGAATTTACGCTTCGGCGTCTCGGATATGGCGTTGCGACTGCAGAACTCCGGTCGTACGGGGTGGTACTACAGAGTGCTCGAGCCCGGGGTGGTAGGGTGCGGTGATACGCTGATCAAGTTGGATAGCCCAAGCCCAGGATGGACGTTGTACCGTATCTGGCATTCACTTTATGTCGATACTCTTAATTTTGACGTCTTGAGTGTCATTGCCGGCCTCGACGGCTTATCCGACTCGTGGCGCAAGATCGCGTCGAAAAGGCTGCAAACGCGCCAAGTCGAAAACTGGAATCCCCGTCTCTATAGTCGGTAGTCAGCTATGCTTAGCTCCATGGTGTGGAATCTATCCCCCTTATGCCTCTTTGCTAATTTTGCCCCCCGGGCATCGTGGGTAGGAGCGGCCATGCCACTGGCAGATCCGCGATAAGCTTTTCGACTACGCGGGGCGCTACCGCAAGGCCGATGGCGCGACAGGCAAGGACTAGTTGATGATGCGCTAATCACGCTAACGGTTTATGATGGAACAGCGAAATTCACTTTGATGGAGAGACGAAAATGGCTTGGATGACCCCGGAAGTGAAGGAAATCTGCATCGCACTGGAAATCAACGATTACATGCCCGCCGAATTCTGAGGCGGCGTTGTATATTCATGTACTTGTCGGGTCCCGTGTGATTGACTACCCGCTTGGTAAATAACTCAGGACGCTTGGTCTGCCATTCCTTCATCATCGCAATCGGTGATTGATGGTGCAGCGCCTTCTGCGGGATGTGGTGATTGTACAGCCAGGTGTAGCGTTTGAGCGTCTGCTCCAGGTCCTCGCCTGAGGTATAGCGCCGAGTCGCCAGCACATCGCTGATACGGCCGTTGAAGCGCTCCACCATGCCGTTTGTCTGCGGTCTTCCCGGCTTGATCAGACGGTGCTCGATACCAAGGGCCTGGCACTCTTGGTCAAACGGGTGATTCCCGCTGGGCTTGCGCTCCCCCGCCCGCGTGAAGCGATCGGTGAATGACTTGCCGTTGTCGGTCAGTACCGTCTGGACCTGGAAGGGAGCCTTCTCCTCCACCCGCTTCATGAACGCCCGCGCATCCTTCGCGGACTGGCTGCGTCTCACCTCCAGATGGACCCAGCGCGTGGCGCGATCGATGGCGACGTACAGGTAGCGTTTTTGCTCCTCATCGGGCATCCGGGGCAGGTGCTTGATGTCGATGTGCACGTAGCCCGGCTCATAATCTTTGAAGGGCTTGTGCCGGGGTTTCTCATCGTCGCCCGCGTCCCGTCTAGACAGCTCTGCCAGTGTCGGCACCTCGCGCCGCTTGAGCATGCGATGCAGACCAGAACGCGACAAGCCAGGATTGAGGAACTCACGCGCCACGACGAGCAGATCATCCAGGCCGAGGCGCAGGAATTCGCGCGCCGCGATCAGCACCTCTTCCTGTTCGGAAGTGAGCGTGGCCAGCAGGTTGTGACGCGTGTGCGGTCGGTCCTGGACATCGTCACGGTACCGCCAGCGCCGGATGGTCGAGACGGCGACGCCGTACTGGCGTGCTAGCTCGCTGTCGCTGATGCTGGAAGGCGCTGCCTGGATCTCGGCCCGGATCTTCGGAGTGGTGGTCGCCTGTTTATGTAGCTTGATGTCCATATCCTTGCTCCCGGATGAACTGGTGAAGAAGCTCCTTGGCGGCCAGCAAAGGATAACTTCTATAGCTCATCTGATCATCCGGGACCCTACATGTACTCGGGGCGGCCGCCGGTGGCGGCCTCCCTCAGTGGAACTGTCGTTGCGATGTATGCCGGCTGGCGTGGGCGGGCGACCCGCGCGTCACGCCGCGAACCCAATCTTCTCTGGCCGTGAGCGCCGATGGCCGCTCGTGGGCCTTGATCAATTGCGCCCCCGAGGTGCTGACCCAGATACGCCGGACCCCTGCGCTGTTTCCGCGGCAGGGGCAGCGTGACACTCCGATAGCCTCGATCTTGCTGACCAACGGCGACGTCGACCATGTCGGCGGTCTGCTGAGTCTGCGTGAAAGTTCGCCCTATCGCCTTTATGCCACGTCGGAAATTCATGCCGCGTTGCGCGACAGCCCGGTCTTCAACGTCCTCAATCCCGACTATGTCGAACGCGTCGGCGTTGATCTGGAGCAGACCCTGACGTTAACCGATGGGCTCGAAGCGCGGATATTCGCGGTGCCCGGCAAGGCAGCGCTGTACCTGGAGGGCGAGGACCCCGACATCGGCAGCGAAGGCGAGGCCACCGTGGGCGTGGAGTTTCGCGTCGGCGCGCGACGTGCCTATTACATCCCCGGTTGCGCGGCGCTGACCGAGCGTTTGGCGGCGCGTCTCGAGGGCGCCGACCTGGTGCTGTTCGATGGCACACTATGGCGTGATGACGAGATGATCCGCGCCAGCGTTGGCCACAAGACGGGGAGCCGCATGGGGCACATGTCGATGGCCGGCGAGTCGGGCAGTATGGCGGCGATGTCGTCTCTGAACATCGGGCGGCGTGTCTTCATCCATATCAACAACACCAATCCGGTGTTGATCGACGATTCCCCGGAGCGCCGGGAAGCCACGCGTCACGGTTGGGAAATCGCCCACGACGGCATGGAACTGGAATGCTGATGAGTGATATTGAAACCCCGATCCGCGAGGCGTTGAGCGCGGACGACCTGGAAGCACGTTTACGGGCGATAGGCGAGCAGCGTTACCATCACCGTCACCCTTTTCAGCTCATGCTGCAAAACGGTGAGTTGAATCGCCGTCAGGTGCAGGCATGGGCCCTCAACCGCTATTACTATCAGTCGATGATTCCGCTCAAGGATGCCTCGCTGATCGCACGCCTCGACGACCCGGCGCTGCGCCGCGAGTGGCGCGCCCGGCTGGTGGACCACGACGGTGAAGCGGAGGGCGAGGGCGGCATCTCGCGTTGGCTGACGCTCACCGACGGGTTGGGACTGGACCGCGAGATGGTGGTCTCGACCCGGCGGGTTCTGCCAGCTACACGTTTCGCGGTGGAGGCTTACCTTCATTTCGTGCGCGAGCGCAGCGTGCTGGAGGCCATTGCCTCGTCGTTGACCGAGCTGTTTTCACCGCTGGTGATCGGCCAGCGGGTCAGTGGCATGCTCAAGCACTACGACTTCGTCTCCGCCGAGACTCTGGCCTATTTCGAACCGCGTCTGACCCAGGCGCCGCGGGATGCGGAGATGGCGCTCGACTACGTCAAGCGCCATGCCGAACGTCCGGATCAGCAGCAGGCGGTGCTCGAGGCATTGATATTCAAATGCCAGGTGCTGTGGACACAACTGGACGCCTTGCATCACGCCTATGTCGCGCCCGGCCATGTGCCACCCGGGGCCTGGGATGGCGAAGCGCAAACAGAGGCGTTATGACGGCAATTCAGGAAAGCGACATCGTGCGCCTGCCACGCGGCGTCAGGCTGCGCGAAGATAAGCAGCGGGGTGGCTGGGTATTGCTGGCGCCCGAGCGTGTCTTTCAGCTCGATGGCATTGCTCAAACCGTGGTCAGCCAGGTGGATGGCGAGCGCAGCGTCGGCGCGATCATCGATCAGCTGTGCGAGACCTATCAGGCGCCGCGCGAGCGTATCGCCCAAGACGTGACGGCCATGTTCGCTGGGTTGGTCGAGAAACGTGTCCTGGAGGTCGCATGACACATTCGCAAGCTTATGATGTGCAGCCGCCTATGGGGATGCTGGCGGAGTTGACGCACCGCTGCCCGCTGCAGTGCCCGTACTGCTCCAATCCCGTGGCGCTGGAGCGCCGCCGCCAAGAGCTGGATACCGCGACCTGGCAACGCGTCTTCGCCGAAGCCGCCGAGCTTGGCGTGCTGCAAGTCCATCTCTCGGGCGGCGAGCCCGCGCTGCGCCCCGACTTGCCCGAACTGGTAAAGGCCTGCGTTGACGCGGGCTTGTATTCCAACCTGATTACCGCCGGCGTCAACATCGACCGCGCCCGGCTGGAGACCCTGGCGGATGCGGGCCTCGATCACGTTCAACTGTCGTTTCAGGGCGCGACGCCCGAGGTGACTGATCACGTCGCCAACATGACCGGCGCCCATGCGCGCAAGCGCGCCTTCGCCGCCGAGGTGACGGACATTGGGCTGCCGTTGACGTTGAACGCGGTGATTCACCGCGCCAACCTGCATCAGATCGATGAGTTCGTGGATCTGGCCGTAGAATTGGGCGCGCGGCGGCTGGAGATCGCCCATGCGCAGTACTATGGCTGGGCGTTGGTCAATCGCGCGGCTCTGATGCCGAGTCGCGAGCAGGTCATGGAGGCTGTCGAGCGGGTCGAGGCCGCGCGTGAACGCCTGCAAGGGCGCCTGGTCATCGATGCCGTAGTGCCGGATTACCATGCGCGTCTGCCCAAGCCTTGCATGAACGGCTGGGGGCGTCAGTCACTCAATGTGACGCCATCGGGCAAGGTGCTGCCATGCCATGCAGCGGAGACGATCCCGCACCTGGAGTTCTGGAATGTCGCGGATCATGGGCTGGGCGATATCTGGTACGACAGCCCGGCCTTCAACGCCTATCGCGGTACGGATTGGATGCCCGAGACTTGCCAGAGCTGCGAGCGCAAGGAAATCGACTGGGGCGGCTGCCGTTGTCAGGCGCTGATGCTCACCGGTGATGCCGCGCAGATGGACCCGGTATGCGAAAAATCGCCTTATCACGACGAGGTCCAGACCTTGGCAGTGCTCGATGCCGCGGGGGATCCCGACTTCACCTATCGGCGCTTTGCGCGGACGACCGAGGGCGCCTGACGATCCACCGACGCGTCTTGCGTGACGGGGGCGTGTTCGCCTCCCGGTGGCCTTGCTACACTGCGCGCTTGTCGAAGGTCGCGCCGTGAGGCGCAGTCGAGGAGAACGTCACGCGTGAGTGATACCGCCGAGCCTGTCAGTGCCGATACCGCCTCGGTCGCGTCCCAAGCGGCTGTATTGGCGCGCCTGCACGATCAGCCGATCACCGAACTGCCGGAAGATCTCTACATTCCGCCCGAGGCGCTGCGCGTCTTTCTCGAGACCTTCGAAGGGCCGCTCGATCTGTTGCTGTACCTGATCCGACGCCAGAATCTCGACATCCTGGGTATCGACGTAGCGGCGATCACGCATCAGTACATCGAATACGTCGAGTTGATGCGTGCGCTGGAGATCGATCTGGCCGGCGAGTATTTGCTGATGGCCGCCATGTTGGCGGAAATCAAGTCGCGTACGTTGTTGCCGCGTCCGCCCAAGAGCGAGGATGAGGACGCGGAAGACCCGCGTGCCGAGTTGATCCGTCGCCTGCAGGAATACGAGCAGTTGAAGTTGGCCGCCGAGGGGCTGGATGAGCTGCCGCGCGAAGGGCGCGACTGGGTAGCGGCTCAGGCCGCGCTACCCACGCTCGAAACCCGGGTGGTGCATCCCCGAGTCGAGCTGGATGAGCTTCTACACGCCCTGTCAGGATTGCTCAAGCGGGCTGAGTTTCAGCAGTCTCACCAGATCAGTCGCGAGGTGCTGTCCACCCGCGAGCGCATGTTACGTATCATGGAGCAACTGGACGGCCAGCGTTATACCCCGTTCGAGACGTTGTTCACGCTTGAGGAAGGGCGCGCGGGCGTGGTGGTGACCTTCATGGCGATTCTCGAACTGGCCAAGGAGGCGATGATCGAGATCGCGCAGAACGCGCCGCTGTCGCCGATTCATGTGCGTGCTCGATTGTCGGCCGAGTCGGTCGACGACACCGCCGGGACGGACGATGACGATGGCGGGGAAAGCGCCTTTGCCGATGCCGAAGAGGACCCCTGATGAATGAGGCGTCGACGTCTCTCGACGAAGTCTGCGAAGCAGCATTGTTGGCCGCCGGCGAACCGTTGACCTCTGAACGCCTGGAGAGTCTGTTCGACGAGCGTGAGCGTCCATCGCGTGGTGAGTTGCGCGATGCCTTGGCGCGCCTGGGCGAGCGCCTCGAACATAGCGCTTTGGAACTCATCGAGACCGCATCTGGGTTTCAAGTGCGCATCCGTGCACGCTTTTCTCCTTGGATATCGCGGCTGTGGGATGAAAAACCGCAGCGTTATTCGCGCGCGCTGCTGGAGACCTTGGCACTGATCGCCTATCGTCAACCAGTGACCCGTGGCGATATCGAAGAGGTTCGTGGCGTCTCTGTCAGCAGCTCAATCATGCGTACCCTGACCGAACGGGGATGGATCCGCGTCGTGGGGCAGCGTGACGTGCCGGGGCGGCCGTCGGTCTATGCGACGACACGTACTTTTCTCGACGACTTCGGCCTCAAGACGCTCGATGCCTTGCCGCCGATGCACGAACTCAAGGAATTCGAGACGCGTTTCGAGGAGGCCCTGGGGCATAGCGACGCGTCGCTATCATCAGCGCGTGACAGTCACGCCGACAACGCCGAGAATACGCCTCTGGACGAGGATGCCACAGCGGTATCCGAGGACACGCAAGATCTAACGACGGCCGGGATGGCCGACGACCAGCACGCCGAGACGGCGTCCGAGCGGTCGGGATTGAGTTTCGCCGAACTCGAGACTCGCCTGGCCGAACGCGCCCGCCGGCGCACGGAGGAGGCCGAACCGTCCCATCCGGACGACGACGCCCACGCGGCGGACGCGGAACATTCAACAGACGAGACAACGTTCGATTCATGAACACGCCTACCGAAAAATTGCAGAAGGTCCTGGCCCGCGCGGGCTTCGGCTCGCGCCGTGAGATGGAAACGGCCATCACCGATGGCCGCGTCAAGGTCAACGGCCAGGTCGCTACACTGGGTGATCGCATCGAGACGCGTGACCGGGTCACCCTCGACGAGCGCCCCGTCAACCTGCGCGCTGCCGAGGAAGTGCCGCGGCGCGTCATCATGTACAACAAGCCCGAGGGCGAGTTGTGTACGCGCCGTGATCCCGAGGGAAGGCGGACTGTCTTTGACCGCCTGCCGCGCCTCAAAGGGGAGCGCTGGATCGCCATCGGTCGCCTGGATATCAATACCAGCGGTCTGTTGCTATTCACCACTGACGGGGAGCTTGCCAATCGCTTGATGCATCCCTCCACGCAGGTCGAGCGCGAATACGCGGTACGCGTGATGGGCGGCGTTCGCCAGGAGCACGTGACTGCCATGACCGAGGGCGTGATGCTCGAAGATGGTCCGGCGCGTTTCACCGATGTTCAGGAGTTCGGTGGCGAAGGGATCAATACGTGGTTCCACGTGGTGATTCTCGAAGGGCGCAATCGCGAGGTGCGACGGCTCTGGGAGTCGCAAGAGCTCACGGTGAGCCGCCTCAAGCGAGTTCGTTACGGCAATATTTTCCTCGATAAGCGCGCCAAGGCGG
Organism: Chromohalobacter canadensis; assembly: GCF_034479555.1. NCBI lineage: Bacteria > Pseudomonadati > Pseudomonadota > Gammaproteobacteria > Oceanospirillales > Halomonadaceae > Chromohalobacter > Chromohalobacter canadensis. Next base: position 2,471,272 of record NZ_CP140151.1, read on the forward strand.
GTGAATGGGTCGAGCTTTCCCAGGAAGAAGTAGACGACCTGGCGCAATTGGCAGGCCTGTCGGCGCGCAAGGTACCCGCGTTGACGCCCGACGAGCAGAACCGTTGGAGCCGCGACAAGAACAAGCGCCGCCCGGTCAATGCCATGCGCAAGCCGAAGAGCTCGCGGCGCTCTCAGTGAGCGGCTTTTCAGCAAAAAAATCTTGTCAATGTCGAGTGTTATCAGTACTATGTGCGCCCTATCGGGACGGGTCGTTAGCTCAGTGGTAGAGCAGTTGGCTTTTAACCAATTGGTCGTAGGTTCGAATCCTACACGACCCACCATTGGCAAGCGTCATTGAATGGCGTGGTGCGATGATACGTTTCGAAGACCCGGCGGCGGGTCGTTAGCTCAGTGGTAGAGCAGTTGGCTTTTAACCAATTGGTCGTAGGTTCGAATCCTACACGACCCACCATTGCCGCCGACAACTGTCTGAATGGACAGATTATGGGTCGTTAGCTCAGTGGTAGAGCAGTTGGCTTTTAACCAATTGGTCGTAGGTTCGAATCCTACACGACCCACCAGCATTCAACCCCGTCTCGCATGAGGCGGGGTTTTTGCGTTCTGGGCGCTATGCGGCGGTGACGATATTCGTGCGAGCATGATGCTGGCATGCCTGCGTCGACGGGCAGTATCATGACATCGGGTGCGATGTGTCCGCGAAGAGATCGCGGCGCGACGCTTCTCGTTATGCAGGGGGATCCCCTGCCAGTCACAGTGGTAGACACGATGACGATCATGACACCGAAAGCGCCTGAGGCAGCCTCGTCGCTGGTCCGTGCGTACTGCCCGGACGCGACGACTGAACAGGCACGTGCGCAAACCGAAACGATCAAGCGTTTGCTGAGCGAGCGTAATGCCACCTTGGTGGCGCATTACTACACCGACGATGCCATTCAGCAACTGGCCGAGGAAAGCGGCGGTTGTGTGGCTGATTCCCTGGAGATGGCGCGCTTCGGCGCCCGGCACTCGGCCACGACCTTGGTGGTGGCAGGGGTCCGCTTCATGGGCGAGACCGCCAAGATCCTGTCCCCCGAAAAGCACGTGTTGATGCCCACGCTGGAAGCGACTTGCTCGCTGGACGAGGGCTGTCCGGCGGATGAGTTCGCGGCCTTCTGCGATGCGCATCCCGACCGCACGGTCGTGGTTTATGCCAATACCTCGGCGGCGGTCAAGGCGCGCGCGGATTGGGTGGTGACTTCATCGATCGCGATCGAGGTGATCGAGCACCTCCAGGCCCGCGGTGAAAAGATCCTGTGGGCGCCGGATAAGCACCTGGGGCGCTATATCCGCGAGCGTACTGGTGCCGACATGCTGCTCTGGGATGGCGCCTGCATCGTGCACGAGGAGTTCAAGGCCCAGGGCGTGCTGGATCTCAAGAAGGTTTATCCCGACGCTGCCTTGCTGGTGCACCCCGAGTCGCCGATGGGGGTGGTCGAACTGGCCGACGTGGTGGGTTCGACCTCGCAGTTGATCAAGGCCGCGCGCGAACTCGACCAGCAACGCCTGATCGTGGCCACCGACCGCGGTATTTTCTACAAGATGCAGCAGGCGGTGCCGGACAAGACGCTGCTCGAGGCGCCCACGGCGGGCAACGGCGCGACTTGTCGGAGTTGCGCGCACTGCCCGTGGATGGCAATGAATGACCTGGATCGCCTTGAGCGCGCCCTCAGCGAAGGCGGTGGCGAGATTCACATCGAGGCGGCGTTGCGTCAGCGAGCTCTCAAACCCCTGGAACGGATGCTGGCGTTCGGCCGCTGACTGGCGCTCGGCTGCTGAACAGTGGCAACGGCCGCGTGAGTATCGTCACAGCGTTTCGGTACGCACGACGCGCATCGATAGGTCGACGGCTTTGACGTCCTTGGTCAACGCACCGATGGAGATGCAGTCGACTCCGGTGTCGGCGATATCGCGCAGGGTTGCCTCGCTGACATTGCCGGAGGCTTCCAGGCGGCTGCGCCCGGCCGTGCGTGTGACCGCCTCGCGCAGCGTCTCGAGATCGAAGTTGTCGAGCATGATGGTGTCCGCGCCTGCGGAGAGTGCCGCGTCGAGCTCGTCGAGCGTTTCTACCTCTACTTCCACCGGCAGGTCGCTAGCGATGCGGCGTGCGGCGGTGACGGCCTTGGCAATGCCGCCGCAGGCGGCGATATGGTTTTCCTTGATCAGGAAGGCGTCGTGTAGTCCGAGGCGGTGGTTGTGGCCGCCGCCGCAGGTGACGGCGTATTTCTGCGCCAAGCGCAGGCCGGGCAGGGTCTTGCGAGTATCCAGCAGTGCCACGCCGGTGTCGGCGACCCGCGCCCTGTAATCGCGCGTGCGTGTCGCCGTGCCCGAGAGTGTCTGCAGCAGGTTTAAGGCTGCGCGCTCACCGGTCATCAGGCTGCGCGCGGGGCCTTCCAGTTCGAGAAAGGTCTCTTCGGGCTCCAGCGCATCGCCATCGGCGGCATGCCAATGGAGCTTGACGCTTGGGTCGAGGCGCCGATAAAGCTCGTCGACCCAGGCCACTCCGCACAGCACCGCGTCCTCGCGGGCCACGACCCGTGCCCAGGCCCACTGCTTGGCGGGAATCAACTGTGCAGTGATGTCGCCGGGGCCAACGTCCTCGGCCAGCAGGCGGGCGGCACTGGTGCGGATATCTTCCGCGAGAGCTTCGCGATATTGCATGTCAGGCGCCTTTCTTTGATGTGCGACAATATGGGTATTATATCGGGATCATGGCAATTCGGTCAGGGGTACGCGAGTCATCCGGGCGCGTCTTGGCAAAGACGCATCTCGAAAGCGACATCCGCATGCCGTCCCGAAAGACGCGTTTCGAACAGTGCACGTCGATAAGTGTACGTCGATAAAATAGGAGCAGGCATGCGGGTCGACAATCACTGGCTCACCACGGCGCGACACGTCGTCTCGCCCAATCATAACGCGCGCCCCGAGGGGGAAGTGTCGGCATTGGTGCTGCATGCCATCAGTCTGCCGCCGGGGAGCTTCGGTGGCGAGGCCATCGAGCGTTTGTTTACCAATCGTCTCGACCCCGGCGCGCATCCCTACTTTGCCACGATTCACGCCTTGCGGGTCTCGGCGCATGTGCTGATCCGTCGTGACGGCGAAGCGGTGCAGTTCGTGGGATTCGACCGGCGCGCCTGGCATGCCGGTCGCTCTCGCTGGAGGGATGGCCAGCGTGAACGCCGTGAACTCAACGACTTCAGTATCGGTATCGAGTTGGAAGGCGACGATATTCATGCCTATCGCGACGCGCAGTATCGTTGTCTGGTGCGCGTATTTACCGCCTTGCGAGCACAATATCCTGCCTTGAGTGTCGAACGGATGACCAGTCACGCGCATATTGCGCCGTTGCGCAAGACCGACCCCGGCCCGGCCTTTGACTGGGCCTATTTTCGTCGTTGTCTCGAGGAGATGGTGGACTCAGCGTCCTGCTGAACTGCATGCGTGTAAATTCACTACATCGTGTAAGACTTTGTTGTACCCCTGCGATATGGCCTAAGCGGGCATGGTCAATAAGTATTTTGCAAGTCGCTTGCGGCCTATCGAATTGGCAGCAGACGGCGTTTGCGGTATCGTCGTGCCCTGAATCCGTGCGTCTTGCACGCCCCGCTGTAAGGAAATTACAGAAAGTTTTCTCGGAGACACGACCCAAAGAAGGTCGCGCCCGCACTGAAGAGCGCCACAGGCCCCATCGCGATGCGTAGACGGGCCATGACCGACATACAATCTTCATTCGGAGAGACGTCTATGAGTCTGGAGGCAAGAAACGATCTCGATCCGATCGAAACCACGGAATGGCTGGATTCCTTGGCCTCGGTCATCGAGCATGAGGGCGAAGAGCGCGCTCGGTATATCATGAGCCGCTTGGCGGATCGTCTGCGTCGCGATGGCTCTTCACCCCCCTTTTCCGGGACTACGCCGCATCGCAACACCATTCCGGTGCATCGTGAAGCCAAGATGCCCGGCGATATGTTCATCGAGCGCAAGATACGTTCGGCTATTCGCTGGAACGCGATGGTGCAGGTGCTGCGCGCCAACAAGAAGCACAAGGGCCTGGGCGGTCATATCGCCAGTTATCAGTCCAGTGCGACCTTGTACGAAGTGGGTTTCAACCACTTCTTCCGCGCAGACAATGGCGACCATAAGGGCGATTTGCTGTATATCCAGGGGCACGTCACGCCGGGCATCTATGCGCGCTCATTCCTGGAAGGCCGTCTGACGCAGGAGCAGATGGACAACTTCCGTCAGGAAGTCGACGGCGAAGCGCTGCCTTCTTACCCCCACCCGTACCTGATGCCGGAGTACTGGCAGTTCCCCACGGTTTCCATGGGACTGGGTCCGATCCAGGCAATCTATCAGGCCCACGTGATGAAGTATCTGCATTCGCGTGAGCTCGAGGACATGAAAGACCGCAAGGTCTGGGCGTTCCTGGGCGACGGCGAGTGCGATGAGCCGGAATCGCTGGGCGCGCTGCATCTGGCCAGCCGCGAGAAGCTCGACAACCTGATCTTCGTCATCAACTGCAACCTGCAACGTCTCGACGGGCCGGTGCGCGGCAATTCGCGCGTTATCGACGAGCTCGAAGGCGTCTTCCGCGGTGCCGGTTGGAACGTGATCAAGGTCATCTGGGGCGGTCAGTGGGACCCGCTGTTCGAACAGGACACCAAGGGCATGCTGCAAAAGCGCATGGATGAGGCGGTCGACGGCGAGTACCAGAACTACAAAGCTCAGGGTGGCAAGTACACCCGCGAGCATTTCTTCGGCAAGTACGATGAAACCGCGGAGATGGTCGAGGATTACTCCGACGAGCAGATCTTCCGTCTCAATCGCGGCGGTCACGATCCGCAGAAGGTCTACGCGGCCTACCATGAAGCGGTCAACAATGCCGGCAATCAGCCCACCGTGATCCTGGCGCACACCGTCAAGGGCTATGGCATGGGTGGCGGCAGCGGCGAAGCCGACATGGAAGCCCACCAGATCAAGTCGATGGATACCGACGCCCTCAAGGCGTTTCGCGATCGTTTCGGCGTGCCGATCTCTGACGAGCAGATCGACAGCGGTGACATCCCATACTACAAGCCTGACGACGACACCCCGGAGATGAAGTATCTGCATCTCCAGCGTGAAAAGCTCGGCGGCTTCTTGCCGGCGCGCAAGAACGACTTCGAGGCACTCGAGATCCCCGGTCTCGATGACAAGATGTTCGCCAGCCAGCTCAAGGGTTCCGGCGACCGTGAAGTATCCAGCACGATGTCCTTCGTGCGTGTGCTCAATGGCTTGGTCAAGAACAAGCAGCTCGGCTCGCGTGTGGTACCGATCATTCCCGACGAGGCACGTACGTTCGGGATGGAGGGCATGTTCCGTCAGCTCGGCATCTACGCCGCCGAAGGCCAGAAATACGAGCCGATGGATGCCGGTCAGATCATGTACTACCGCGAGGACCAGAAGGGCCAGATTCTCGAGGAAGGCATCACCGAAGCCGGTTCTATCTCCGCGTGGATCGCGGCGGCGACGGCGTATGCCAACCACCATCTGCCGCTGATTCCGTTCTACGTCTATTACTCGATGTTCGGCTTTCAGCGCGTCGGTGATCTGGTCTGGGCCGCCGGCGACCTGCAGGCGCGTGGTTTCATGATCGGCGGCACCGCCGGGCGTACCACCATCAATGGCGAAGGCCTGCAGCACCAGGACGGTCACAGCCATATCCTGATGTCGACCGTGCCGTCGTGCCGTGCCTACGACCCGTGCTATGGCCACGAAGTCGCGGTGATCCTGCAGGATGGCCTGAAGCGCATGTTCCAAGACAAGGAAAACTGCTTCTACTACCTGACCGTGATGAACGAGAACTACCCGCACCCGGAGATGCCGAAGGGCAGCGAGGAAGGCATCATTCGCGGCATGTATCTGCTGCAGGAAGGCAAGAAGGATGGTCGCAAGAAGCAGCCGCGCGTGCAGCTCATGGGCAGCGGGACGATTCTGCGTGAAGTCGAGGCTGCCGCCGAGATGCTGGCGGAAGAGCACGACGTCGTCGCCGATGTGTGGAGTGTGACCAGCTTCAACGAACTGCGTCGCGAAGCGCTCGAATACGACCGGTTGCAGTTCCTCGACTACGATGAAAAGCGTGAGCAGCCGTGGGTGTCACAGCAACTGGCTGGTGTCGAAGGGCCGGTCATCGCCTCGACCGATTACATGAAGCTCTACGCCGATCAGATTCGTGCTTGGGTACCGAGTGACTTTCACGTGCTGGGGACCGATGGTTTCGGGCGTTCCGACACGCGTGAAGCGCTGCGTCGTTTCTTCGAAGTCGACCGCTACTACGTCACCATTCAAGCGCTGCGCGCGCTGGCCAACCGCGGTGAGATCGACGCCAAGGTCGTCAATGATGCCATGAAGAAGTACGGCATCGACCCCGCCAAGCCCAGCCCGCTGGTGTCTTGAGCCCCGTTGATGTCTTGGACCGAAGGGTCCCATCAAGGTGCCGTCACCGCTTAAATGCGGTGGCGGCCATGGCCAGATTGCCTGGTCTGATCGCGTCATCCGGTCGGTATCGAGGGCCGGAGCGATCAGACCGCCAGATTGGAAAGGAGCGCGACCTTGAGTAGCGAAATCATCAAAGTTCCCGATATCGGCGGTAGCGAAGGCGTCGAGATCATCGAGGTGGCGGTATCCGAGGGCGATGTCATCGCGCCCGAGGACACCATGATCACTCTGGAATCCGACAAAGCCAGCATGGACGTCCCTGCGCCCAAGGGCGGTAAGGTCGTCAAAGTGCTGGTCAAAGAAGGCGACAGCGTCTCCGAGGGCGACGATATTCTCGAGCTCGAAGCGGAAGGCGGTGGCGACGACGATGCTAAGGATGCTCCGTCGCAGGAAAGCAGTGCATCAGGCGATAGCGACGAAGATCAAGACGACGCCAAGCCCGAAAAGGCGGCGCCGAAGAAGAAGTCTTCCGGTGGCGGCAAGCGCACCGTCGAGATCAAGGTGCCGGATATCGGTGGCAGCGAAGGCGTCGAAATCATCGAGGTGCCGGTCAGTGAGGGCGATGAGGTCAGCGCGGAAGACTCGCTGATCACGCTGGAATCCGACAAGGCCTCCATGGACGTACCGAGCCCCTACAGCGGCAAGCTCGTCTCGTTGGCGGTCAAGGAGGGCGACAGCGTCTCCGAGGGTGATCTGATCGGCAGCATGGAGATCGCCGGCGAAGGTGACGACGAAGACGACGATACCGACGAAGCGCCGGCGGAAGGCGACTCCGGCAGTGCCGAGTCGGACGCGGACACCGAGGATCAAGACGCCGACGAGGATGCCGAAGAAGGCGGCGACGAGGGAGGCCGCAAGGAACTCCGCGTCCCGGATATCGGCGGCAGCGAGAACGTGCCGATCATCGAATTGGCGATTAGCGAAGGCGATGAGATTGACGCGGAAGATACGTTGATCACGCTGGAATCCGACAAGGCCTCCATGGACGTGCCCAGCCCCTACAAGGGCAAGGTGGTCGAGGTCTCGGTCAAGGAAGGCGACAGCGTCTCCGAGGGTGACCTGATCGGCTATATAGAAGCGGCTGGCACCAAGAAGCCGGCCAAGAAAGCCGATGCCGGCAAGAAGCCCGACGCTGGTAAGGCGGATCAGAAGGCCGATGCCGGCCAGCAAAAAGCCAGTGCTGCCAAGCACCCGGCGGGCGAGCCGAGCCCCGAAGCGCGTCACAAGCAAGGCGACGACAAGACGGCGGGTGCTCATGTGCATGCCGGTCCGGCGGTGCGCATGCTGGCCCGCGAACTGGGTGTCGATCTGGCCCAGGTCACACCTACCGGGCCCAAGCGCCGCGTGCTGAAGGAAGACGTGCAGGGCTACGTCAAGAATGCGCTTCAGCAGCGTTCCAGCGGCGCCGAGAAGGGGGCAGCGCCGAGTGGCGGTGCGGGCATTCCGGCGGTGCCGGACATCGACTTCAGCCAGTTCGGCGAGGTCGAGGAAAAGCCCATGGGTCGCCTGATGAAAGCGGGCGCGGCCAACCTGCATCGCAGCTGGCTCAACGTACCGCACGTGACTCAGTTCGACGAAGCGGATATCACCGAGCTCGAAGCCTTCCGCAAGTCGATGAAGGACGAGGCCGCCAAGCAGGACGCCAAGCTCACGCCGCTGCCGTTCATGATCAAGGCCTGCGCCTATGCCTTGCAGAAGTTCCCGCAGTTCAACGTCAGCCTGAAGAGCGACGGCGAGACCCTGGTGCAGAAGCATTACGTGCACATCGGCATCGCCGTGGACACGCCGGACGGGTTGATGGTGCCGGTGATCCGCAACGCCGACCAGAAATCGTTGATCGACCTGGCCAAGGAATCGGTCGAGCTGGCCGGCAAGGCGCAGTCGAAGAAGCTCAAGCGCGAGGAGATGACCGGTGGTTGCTTCACCATCTCCAGCCTGGGCTCCATCGGCGGGACTGCCTTCACGCCCATCGTCAACGCCCCGGAAGTCGCCATCCTCGGCGTTTCCAAGGCGCAGACGAAGCCGGTGTGGGACGGTGCGGAGTTCGCCCCAAGGCTGATGATGCCGCTGTCGTTGTCCTACGACCACCGGGCAGTCAACGGCGCCGACGCGGCTCGCTTCACGGCCTTTTTGGCCCAGGCGCTGAGTGATATTCGTCGCCTGCTGATGTGATCCAAGCGCGTTCACGACGTGACAAAAGCGGCCCTCTCGGGGGCCGCTTTTTTATGTCGCGACAAACGGAGCCGGCTTTCACGCGCGCGACGAAAGTACAACGCTTCAGGTAACTCCATGAAAAAAGGCGAATTATGGCGCTTGGAGCCGGCCGCTCCCAAGGCGGGCGTGCTTGTGCCGCTTGAGCCGTGCAGGTATCGTCATGGGCCATTCCCAAGGCAATGGCGTGCGCTTCATGGGGCATGTCATGGCCGACAACGAACATGTGATGACTCGTTCAAGGAGCACTATCGATGCGTTTGATCTTGTTGGGCGCCCCGGGCGCAGGCAAGGGCACCCAGGCCCAATTCATCTGCGAATATTTCGACATTCCGCAGATCTCCACCGGTGACATGTTGCGTACGGCGGTCAAGGAGGAAAGTGAACTGGGACTCAAGGTCAAGGAGATCATGAACAGTGGCGGGCTGGTGTCCGACGATATCATCATCTCGCTGGTCAAGGAGCGTATCGCCCAGCCGGATTGCGCCAACGGTTTCCTGTTTGATGGCTTCCCGCGCACGATTCCCCAGGCCGATGCCATGAAAGACGCTAACGTCAAGCTCGACCACGTTCTGGAAGTTGCCGTGGACGACGAAGAAATCGTCAAGCGTCTGGCGGGCCGCCGAGTGCACCCGGGTTCGGGGCGTGTCTATCACGTCGACTACCAGCCGCCCAAAGAAGAGGGCAAGGATGATGTGACGGGCGAGGCAATCGTGCTGCGTGACGACGACCAGGAATCGACCGTGCGCAACCGTTTGTCCGTGTATCATGAACAGACCGAGCCGCTGGTGAAGTATTACCGCGAATGGGCACAGCAAGACCCGCAAAGCGCGCCAGCCTACCACCGTGTCGAAGGCACTGGCAGTGTCGAGTCGATTCGCCAGCAGGTGCTGACGGCGCTCGAGGGATAAACCTCTCTGCTTGCTGCGCGGCGTCCCTGGCGCCGCGTAATGACGACCTGCGTCAAGATTGCATCGGGCGGTGCGCCGGGCGTTTTGCCAATGACTGATGGCACGTTTATAGTGCGTGCTCACCCGCTGCTCAATGATCGCCGATGCCTACTCTGTTGGCCCTGGATGCCTCTACTAGCGCCTGTTCTTGCGCCCTGTGGCGCGATGGCCATGTCATCTCCCGTTATCGTGACGCCCCGCGTCAACACACCCAACTGCTGATGCCGATGGTCGATGACGTGCTGGCCGAGGCAGGCGTCGGTCTCTCCGATCTCGATGCGTTGGCTTACGGTCGTGGGCCGGGCTCGTTCACCGGCTTGCGTATCGCTGCCGGGACGGCGCAGGGGCTGGCTTTCGCACTCGAGTGTCCCTTGATCGGCGTATCTACTTTGGAAGCCCTGGCGCTTGCTGCGCATCGGCGTCTCCATGCGCGCTATGTGGTGGCGGCAATGGACGCGCGCATGGACGAGATATACGCCGCTGCCTATCGTTGCCACGACGGCACGCTCGAGCCACTCGTGGAGGAAGCCGTGTTGATACCGGAGCGGTTGCGCCTGCCTGCGGCCTTTCACGATGTCGACTGGGTTGGCATCGGCTCGGGCTGGACCTTACGCGAGCGTATGCCCGTCGAGGTGCAATCGGCGCTCGGCCAATGCCTGAGCGAGCCGCAGCCTGCCGCCGAAGACATGGTGCGACTGGCGGCACAGGCCTGGGAGGCGGGGGAGCGTCCCGCCGCCGACGAGGCGGTCCCGGTGTATTTGCGCAATGAAGTGGCGTGGAAACGCGCCTAAGCGTTTCTTAAGCTCCCGAGAATAATAATGGCGTGCTCGCACGCTCGTACGCAGCGTCATTTTTTCGTTGCTTCAAGGACATTTCATGGATTGGTTGCACGTCGTTGCGCTGGCCATCATTCAAGGCCTTACCGAATTCCTGCCCATTTCGTCATCCGCTCACCTGATTCTCCCGTCGCAGTTGCTGGGCTGGCCCGATCAAGGATTGGCCTTCGATGTGGCTGTACATGTCGGCTCGCTCGCCGCGGTGGTGCTGGTCTTTCATCGTGAAGTGACTCGAATCGTGCGTGATTGGGTGGCGCAGTGTCGCGGCGGGCCGGCAACGCCGGAAAGCCGCCTGGGCTGGGCGGTGATTATCGGGACGCTGCCGGCCGTGGTCATCGGTTTCTTGCTGGAAAACGTCATCGAGTCGTACCTGCGTGCCTCGTTGGTGATCGCGATCACCACGCTGCTCTTCGGTTTGCTGCTGTGGTGGGCGGATGTACGCGGTAGTCGCCGCCATGCGTTGACCGCGATGTCGCTGCGCAATGCGCTGATCATCGGGCTCGCCCAGGCTTTGGCATTGATACCTGGGACGTCGCGGTCGGGGATTACCATTACCGCCGCCTTGCTGTTGGGCTTTACCCGCCAGGCCGCCGCGCGTTTCTCGTTCTTGTTGTCGATCCCACTGATTCTTGCCGCTGGTTCGCTCAAGGGCATTGAGCTTGTCGAAGCGGGCGAGGGTGTGGCCTGGGGCACGATCATCGCGGGGACGCTGATGTCATTCGTCGCGGCGTGGCTGTGCATCAAGTTGTTTCTCGCCGCGCTGGATCGCATCGGCATGCTGCCGTTCGTCATCTACCGTCTGATTCTGGGCATCGTTCTGTTGGTGTGGGTTGCATGAGCGAATCCGTCGTCGCCATGGGCGAGCCATTGCGCGACCTGGCCGCGCGGCTGGGGCTGCCTTGGCAAGCCGAGGGCGACGCCAACGCTGCCTTGCGATTGGTGATGACGCCTGAAGGATTGGCGCTATCGGGCGAGGCGCGGCGCTACGGTGCGCCGATTCGGGTCGACTTCACCGCCGGCAAAGTCGCGCACCGGCGCCGCTTCGGCGGTGGGCGTGGGCAACTGATCGCCAAAGCATGCGGACTGGCGCACGGTGTGACGCCGAGCATCGTCGATGCCACGGCGGGGCTGGGGCGTGATGCCTTCGTGCTGGCGAGTCTCGGCGCCGAGATTTTATTGATCGAGCGCGTGGCGGCGATATACGCCCTGCTCGAAGATGGCGTGCGGCGTGCCCGAGCGGATGAAGAGGCCGCCGAGATCGTGGCGCGCATGCGGGTGGCGAATGGCGATGCCGCGCGTGAGCTGGCGACGCTGGTGGCGCTTCACGACGTTGCGCCGCAGGTGGTGCATCTCGACCCCATGTTCCCACACCGTGACAAGAGCGCGTTGGTCAAGAAGGAGATGCGCGTCTTCCGCGAACTGGCCGGTGACGATGACGACGCGTCACGTTTGCTGGAGGCTGCCCTGGACGTTGCTACGCACCGGGTAGTGGTCAAGCGCCCCCGCCGCGCGCCGCCGCTTGAGGGCCCGGCACCCGATCACGTGCTCGAGGGCAAGACCAGTCGCTATGATCTCTACGTGCATCGCAGCCTGAAATCCGCGTGACGATAATTTTCACGCACCTGATACTACGATGACCGGCGATGTACCAACTGGGTCAGGCGGTGGTGCAGGCTGGGATCGAAGAGTGCTTGCCCGCGACGCTGAGCGTTTTCGAGCGAGCTGTCATAGCATAGTTTGTCGTTTTCCTGCCATAACCAGCCCTGAGACTCGAGGGTGTCGAGCAAGCCGCTGAACAGGCGTTTGTCGAAGAACTCCGGTGCGTTGAGCCCGGAGAGCAGGGTGAGGCGTTCAGCCAACTGACGGCTTTGTTCCTCTAGCGCCTCGCGGGTCAGGGTGCCGCTTCCTTCGCGTAGCAACACGGCCAACAGCAGATAACCGCGCTCCAGGGTTGGCTGTACCAGCCGACCTAGCAGGCGTAGATGCTCGCTGCTGGCCAGGTGCCCCGCCGGGCGCTCCCAACCGTGATCGGTCTCAATCAGCAGGTCTTCTGACGCGAGCGCCGCCAAGGCGCGTTCCAGCCGCGTCGAAAAGGCATCGACGGGCAGGTGAAACTCATGCGCGAGTACCGGCCACGCGGGCCCCAAGAGAGTCAGCAGCTCCTCGGTATTGAAGCGTGCGTTATGCCGATACGCGAAGGCGACCAGTGCCATGTCGATGTACAAGTGCAAGACGTTGTTGCGATACCACGTCAATAAAGTGGCCTGTTCTGGCGTGGCGAGTACGAGTTCGCCGAGTGCCTGTTGGCGGCGTTCGATGAACTCCAATTGAGCGGTATGGGCGATCCAGTCCCGAGGCTCGCCTTCGGGCAGAGTGATTCGCTCACCGCCCGGTAGATGCTGCCTCAAATCCACTAGCAAGCGCATATGACGCTCGAGCAGGTCGGCCTCGATGGCATGGTGCGAATTGGCCAGAAGCCCCAGGGCGACCAGCGAAACCGGCGTGATGGCCGCTGCCGCGTTGATGCGCTGGCCCAGGCTGGCGCCCAGCGCGGGCACGGCCTGGTTCAGCCAGTCGGGGCGTGTTTGGCGGCGGTTGTCTCGCCAATCGGGTACCTGGCGGTCGAGAAAGCCGCTGAGCATGAGCGGCTCGCCGACATTGACCGTGACATGCCCGTATGACTGTCGCAGGCGACGCACGATGCGCAACAGGTCGAGGGGCGATTCCTTCTTCTTGTGCCCGCCGCGCAATTCCTTGAGGTAGCTACCGCTTTCCAGGACCTTCTCGTAGCCGACGTAGACCGGCACGAAGGCGACCTCGCGACGGGGATCGCGGGCGAAGGAGCGTAGGGTCATGGCGAGCATGCCTGGGCGCGGCGCCAGCATTCGCCCGGTGCGCGAGCGGCCACCTTCGATGAAGTACTCGAGTGGGTGCCCGCGGGAGATCAGGCGATGCACGTACTCGTTGAACACCGCCGCGTAGAGGCGGTTGTCACGAAAGCTGCGGCGCAGGAAGAACGCCCCGCCGCGACGTAGCAGTGCGCCGATCACCGGCATGTCGAGGTTACGGCCCGCCGCAATGTGCGGCGGCATCAATCCCTCGCGAAATAGTGCATAGGACAACAACAGATAGTCGATATGGCTGCGATGACAGGGCACGTAGATCAACTCGTGGTCGCCGGCCAGCGCCTTGACGTCATCGAGTCCGTTGACGGTGACGCCGTCGTAGAGGCGATTCCAGAGCCGGCGTAGCAGTTGGTAGAGGAAACGCAACACCGGGTATGAGGTGTTGGAGGCAATCTCGCGGCCATAGCGCAGCGCGCGGCGTGTTTCACGCTCGGGGCTGGTGCCGCGGGCGGTGGCCGCGTCGGAGATCGCCTGGCGCACTTGTGGGCTGTCGACCACGCCGCGGATCAGCGTGTTACGGTGCGAGAGGTCGGGGCCCAGCACGCGGGCGCGAACACGACGAAAGTGAACGCGCAGCACGCGTGCCGTCTTGCGCTGGGCGACCGGTAGCGGACGTGTCTCGACCAGCGTGCGTAGTTGCAACGGTGCGCCGATATGCACTTGCACGTGCTTGCCATTGATCGCCATCGACAAGAGTCGGCGCAGGCGTCCGCTCCACTGCCAGCTATCCGCCGCGAGCAGTTTCCAGAAGCCGAAGTCCTTGCCCGGGGCGCGCCCCCAGAACACGCTGACCGGCACTAGCTGTATATCTCGCCCGGGTTCGTCGGCTAGCTGTGCCAGTAAGGTGTCGAGGTGCGGTGAGTGCCGCCCGCGTACCTTTGTCAGCCCACGGCTGAGTCGGGGCAGGGCGATACAAGCGGGAAGGCGCGTCTCGCCGAGCGTGACGCTGCCTCGGGCGCTGGGCAAGCCCTCGCGGCGGGTCATCAGTTCGAGTGCCAATCTGTCCGAGAAGGCGGGATGCGGCAGCACGTAAAGTGTGGGGCGCGTGGCATCGAGCACGGGCCGTGGCGCTTCGACATGACGATAATCGAGCCAGTGACCGAGCAGCGTGCGGCACAGGGCGCGCAAGGGAGCGAGGAGCGTGCGTAGAACAGCCATCCATTAGCCTTGAAGGAACGCGATGAAGCAGTATAGCCAGCCAGGCCGGGTAGGCCCAAGGCCGGCGCTTTTCAGCGACGTTGCAAACGTGCGTCAATATCGCATGATCAAGCCGCCGCGCAGGCGGCGAATCAAGGAGACACCATGCGCGGACGTTGGCAGGTAGGCAACCGTTTCACCTTGTTGCCGGAAGGCAAACGTTTTCTTCCCGCCTTGTTTAAAGCCATCGATGAAGCGCGCACCACGCTTTATCTCGAATTGTACCTGATGGAATCGGGAACGCTCGCCACACGGGTGATCGATGCCTTGTGCGCGGCGGCCGGGCGTGGTGTCACGGTGCTGGTACTGCTCGATGGCTATGGTTCGATGAAACTCGCGTATTCGGACCGTGGGCGCCTGCGTGAGGCCGGTGTGGCGCTGCGCTTCTTCAATCCGCTGGCCTGGCGTCAGTTGGGCAAGAATCTGTCGCGCGATCACCGCAAGCTGCTGATCGTCGACGAGCAGCTGGCTTTTACCGGTGGTTTCGGGGCCGTCGATTCCTTCGTCGAGGCATGGTATGAAGTCGCCGTACGTATCGAGGGGCCAGTCGTCGCGGATTGGGTCGGCCTGTTCGCGCAGCTCTGGGAGTCGCCTTTGACACGCCGCAAGACAGCGCCGCGTCACTGGCCGTCCCCGGCCCCGATTGCACCACTCACGGAGAACATGCGCGGGCGCATGATCAGTGGGCGTGGGCATCGTTACCAGGCGATCCGGCATTCGCTGCATCGGCGTATTGTCGCCGCCGAGCGGCGGTTGTGGCTGTGCACGCCCTACTTCGTGCCGACCTTTAGCCTGCGCCGACGCCTGATCCGTGCCGCGCGTCTAGGCGTTGACGTGCGGCTATTGTTACCGGGCTCGCGCCACGACCACCCGAGCATTCGCTATGCCGGGCAACGTTTCTACGCGCGACTGTTGCGGGCCGGGGTACGTATCTATGAGTTCCAGCCGACCTTCATCCACGCCAAGTTCGTGCTGGTCGACGATTGGGCGTCGATTGGTTCGTGCAACTTCGATCACTGGAGCCTGCAATGGAATCTGGAGGCTAACCAGGAAGTCGAGGATACAGGGTTTGCCTGCGACGTGGCGGCCCTGTTCGAGCGTAACTTCGCCGCCAGCGAGGAAATCCATTGGGATCAGTGGCGCCATCGTCCATGGACTCAGCGTTGCCGTGAGTGGGTTTTCGGGACCCTCAATGGATGGATGACGCGATTGCGCTGAGCACACGCCTAGCGACCCGGACGTCCGGCAGGCTTCTTCTTGCGCGGCGTGGGCTTGGGTTTTTCCTCGGGGACGCGGTAGTGCAGGTAGAGATCGAGAATCAGCTCGGGTAGCTGCTTGACGAGAGCCTCGGCCCGGGTGCTGTCGGCGATCAATTCGTGCATGTCGGGTTCGTCGTCGAATAGACCTGACAAGGCCATGAAGGGCAGTAGTAACTCGGCAACCCGGGCCTCGTCGTGCTCGAACCAGGCGACTTCATTGAGAAACACGCCTTCCATGAAGCCCGCACACCAATCACCGATGGGCGTTTCCTCCGGGCCGATGTCGCCGAGCTCAAGATCGAAGGGTAGTTCGGGCAGGTGACCATGTTCGAGGGCATCGATGGCGTTTTGCTTGAGCGTCTCGCAGAGGCCGAGGATCTGTTCGCGCTGCGCGGCGTCGGTGAACTGCGGCTCGCCATGGTATAGCTCGGCGACCCAGGTCGTGGCCGGTGTCTCGATCGGTGCGATTGCCAGGGCGACGAGGAAACCGTGCGTGCCGATCAAGTCGAGCGCTTCGGGGTCGACTTGATCGGATTCCAGGAAATCGTCGAGGGTCTCGAGCGCTGTGTCGTCGAGCAGTGGCATGGGGGGCGACGTCTCGGACATGATGGGCCTCTTGCAGGGTAGCGGTCGGTGAGTGGTGGACGCCAGTCGCGTTGCGCGGCATTCTAGCATCCCATGATGTCTGCCACCTTGCCTTCTCCCGATTACGATTGGTTAGTGTCGCTCGACGAGCCGGCCCTCCACGAGGCGCTACGTGCACGCGTTGAGGCGGCTTGGCGTGTCGCCCTCGATGTTCATCCTTCACTGCCGCGCCCCGACGTATGGTTGGACCTGCGTGGCAAGGGGGCCGGTCAGGCGCACTTCACGCGTGGTGGCCTGCGCTTCAATCCGGTCCTGCTGCGCGAGAA
Organism: Chromohalobacter canadensis; assembly: GCF_034479555.1. Lineage (NCBI taxonomy): Bacteria > Pseudomonadati > Pseudomonadota > Gammaproteobacteria > Oceanospirillales > Halomonadaceae > Chromohalobacter > Chromohalobacter canadensis. The sequence continues at coordinate 2,488,057 of NZ_CP140151.1, forward strand.
CCGTCGGGCGTTCATGGAAGACGTCGTGCCGCACGAGATGGCGCATTGGCTGGTCTTTCACCTGGAAGGACCGCCGGCGCGTCCGCACGGCCACGAATGGCGTACCGTCATGCAGAAACTCTACGGCTTGCCGCCACGTACCACGCATCGTTTCGATGTTACGCGTGCCAGTCCCGCGCCGTATTGCTACCGTTGTGGTTGTGGCACCGAACATCGATTTTCCGCGCGGCGCCATTCGCGGGCACAGCGAGGTGCGAACTATCATTGCCGACATTGTCGACAGCGCTTGCGTTTCGTTGGAAAAAGTGATGTAACTCAATGAATTAAAAAGAAAAAATGGTAATACCAAGGTCTAATAGGGGGCCAGGGGGTCTAGGGGTATATGCTGGATAGGTATTCTTGGACGGTCACGTTGGCAACCGTGTGGCCGATCATCCATTTCTCGACCTTTGCGAGGCAGCCATGACCGAACAGCCGAAAGTCTACCCGGTGGAAGAGGATTTCGCCGCCAATGCCTGGGCGAATAACGAGACGTATCTGAGCCTTTATCAGCGCTCCGTCGACGACCCCGAAGGCTTCTGGGCAGAACAGGCCGAGTCTCTGGATTGGTTCAAGGCGCCGACCAAGATCAAGAACACTTCATTCGCCGCTTCCAACGTGGATATTCGCTGGTTCGAGGATGGCGAGCTCAACGCCGCCTACAACTGTCTCGATCGTCATCTTGAGACCCGCGGCGATCAGCCAGCGATCATCTGGGAAGGCGACGACCCGGGGCAGGATAAGACCATCACCTACCGTGAGCTGCATGCCGAGGTGTGCCGCTTGAGCAACGCACTCAAGGAAATGGGGGTCACCAAGGGCGACACCGTCACGCTCTACATGCCGATGATCCCCGAGGCGTCGGTGGCGATGCTGGCGTGTGCCCGTATTGGGGCGATTCACTCGGTGGTCTTCGGTGGCTTTTCACCGGATGCCCTGGCACAGCGCGTGGTCGATGCCCAATCGCGTGTGGTAATCACCGCCGACGAGTCGGTGCGCGGTGGCAAGCATGTGCCGCTCAAGGACAACGTCGACGCCGCGATGACCCGCGACGGTACCGATATCGTCGACAAGGTGCTGGTAGTGCGCCGCACCGGTGGCGATATCGAATGGCACGACGACCGCGACGTCTGGTACCACGAGTGGGTCGAGCGTCAGTCCAGCGAATGCCCGGCGGAGAAGATGAACGCCGAGGATGCGCTGTTCATTCTTTATACCTCTGGCTCCACTGGGCGTCCCAAGGGGCTCAAGCACACCACCGGAGGCTATCTGCTCTATGCGGCGCTGACGCATCGCTACGTATTCGACTACCACGAGGGTGAAGTCTACTGGTGCAGCGCCGATGTGGGCTGGGTCACCGGTCACAGCTATATCGTCTATGGGCCTCTGGCCAACGGTGCCACCACGCTGATGTTCGAGGGCGTGCCGAGCTATCCCTCGCACGGACGCCTCGGTGAGATCATCGACAAGCATCAGGTATCGATCCTCTACACCTCGCCGACCGCGATCCGCGCGTTGATGGCGCATGGCGAGGACATCATGGACTCCAGCCAGCGTGACAGCCTGCGCGTGCTGGGCTCGGTGGGTGAGCCGATCAACCCCGAGGCCTGGAGCTGGTTCCACCGTGTGATCGGCAGCTCGCGCTGCCCGATCGTCGACACCTGGTGGCAGACCGAGACCGGCGGGATCATGATCACGCCGCTGCCCGGGGCCACCGATCTCAAGCCGGGTTCCGCCACGCGGCCGTTTTTCGGCGTGCGGCCGGCGCTGCTCGACAATGAGGGCAATGTGCTTGAAGGCGCCACCTCGGGTAACCTGGTGATTCTCGATTCCTGGCCCGGTCAGGCGCGGACCATCTGGAACGATCATGAACGCTTCGTACAGACGTACTTCTCTCCTTACGAAGGCGTCTACTTCACCGGCGATGGCTGCCGTCGCGACGAGGATGGCTACTACTGGATCACTGGCCGTATCGACGACGTGCTCAACGTCTCCGGGCACCGCATGGGCACCGCCGAGATCGAATCCTCGCTGGTGGCACACAGCGCCGTGGCCGAAGCGGCTGTGGTGGGATACCCCCACGACATCAAGGGTCAGGGCATCTACATTTACGTGACCCTGGGTGACGACGTCGAGCCTAGTGAGGAGCTACGCAAGGAATTGACGCAATGGGTGCGCAAGGATATCGGGCCTATCGCGACGCCGGATGTCATTCAGTGGGCGCCGGGGCTGCCGAAGACCCGTTCCGGCAAGATTATGCGGCGTATCTTGCGTAAGATCGCCGCCAACGAGTGCGAGGGCTTGGGTGATACCAGTACGCTGGCTGATCCGAGCGTGGTCGATGAGTTGATCGAGCACCGCGCCAATCGTTGATACGCGTTGGGGTGGGTATCCAGCGTCGGTTCGTTCGACACGGGGCGGCACGCCAGCTCGCCTCGGGTACCCGCCCGACTTTCGCCGGCCGCTGGCCGGCTTTTTCGTGCCACCAGGAACGTTCAGGGGTGCGTCGACGCAAGGCTTGGGTATTGTCTACAGCATGGGGTAACATGCTGAAAACAAGAAGTGAACCTGATGCTTGCCGATGACATTCGCGGCACGACCGTTCGCTCCAGGGGGATCCGGAGGAGACACAATGGCTTTTGCCCAGAAATTCATCGTCGCCGATGACCACCCGCTATTTCGTGCCGCGCTCAACCAGGCGTTGCGCCAAGTAGCGCCACAGGCGGAGATCGTCGAAGCCGATACCATGGAGGCGACGTCCGACATGGTGATGCGCCATCCCGATGCCGACCTTATCTTGCTCGACTTGCACATGCCGGGCGCACATGGTTTTTCGGGACTGATCCAGTTGCGCGGTCAGTCGCCTGAGGTGCCCGTGGTCGTCATTTCGGGCAGCGAGGAGCCGCCGGTAGTGCGTCGTGCCATCGACTACGGCGCATCGGGTTTCATTCCCAAATCCTCGTCGCTGGATGTTATCGCCGAGGCGATCCGCCAGGTGCTCGAAGGGGAGGTCTGGTTGCCCGAGGAAATGGCCGATGTTCTCGGGGAGTCGAACGAAGATGAAGCGCGCTTCGCCGAAGCCATCGCTTCACTGACACCCCAGCAGTTCCGGGTACTCAACATGTTGAACGAAGGTCTGCTCAACAAGCAGATCGCCTATGAACTCAACGTGTCGGAGGCGACCATCAAGGCGCACGTCACGGCGATTCTCCGTAAACTGGGGGTGCATTCGCGCACCCAGGCGGTCATCGCTGCACAGAAACTCGAGGTCGAGCCGCCCAAGGTCGAGTCCTAGACTGTCCTTGGCGGCAGCATACGAGGCCACGTGAGAGACAAGAAGCCGTTCCCGTAGCTTAATGGGAACGGCTTCTTCGTCTCTGTGTATCAGCATGCGCTCCCCGGGCCATGCAAGGCGGCCTATGACTGCGACTGGCGGTCCAGGAAATCGCGCATGGCGTTCACGGTTTCCTCACTGCAGTGATGCTCGATGCCCTCGGAGTCGGCACGCGCGACTTCCTCGGGCACGCCGAGCGCCCGCAAGGCATCGAGTACTACCCGGTGGCGTGCCATGACGCGCTTGGCGAGCGCGTCTCCCTCATCGGTAAGGAAGATCCCGCGGTAGGGACGAGCGACGGCAAGCCCGTCGCGTTTCAAGCGTGCAATGACTTTCGACACCGCCGCCGCGCTGACGCCGAAACACTCGGCCAGATCGCTGGCCCGTGCTTCGCCCAGCTGCGTATGCAGGTGCGCGATTTCCTCGACATAATCCTCGACCAGTTCGGTCTGATGATCCTGCCGGACGCGTTTGAAATATTCGTGCTTGGGCTGAGACTTCATGCAACCCCTGCTTTCAGTGTCCCGTGAACGTAGAAAATAGCACGTACGCGTTGAGGGCGACGATCAACGTGCACACAATACCGCCCACCACGGTTACCGATCTGTGATTGACTAGGTTGCCCATGATACGGCGATTGGCGGTGAAAAAAAGCAGCGGGATGAGTGCGAACGGAATTCCGAAGCTAAGAATCACCTGACTGGCAACCAAGGCCTTCTGCTCGGACACGCCGAGCATGATGATCACAAGCGCCGGCAACATGGTCACTAGACGGCGTAGCCAAAGGGGGATCGTGAAGGCCATGAAGCCTTGCATGATCACCTGCCCCGAGAGCGTACCGACGATGGACGACGACAGGCCGGCGATTAGCAACGCGGCGCCGAAGACATGGCTGGCGGTGACCTGGCCGAGCATCGGTGCCAGCAATTTATAGCTGTCACTGATGGTGGCGACATCGAGACGACCATTGGCATGGAAGGCCGCCGCCGCCATGGCCAGCATGCTGAGGTTGACCACGCCGGCAATGGCCATGCCGATGATGACATCGAGGCGATAGTAACGCATCAAGCGTATGCGATGGGCATCATCTTTCACTTGAATCCGCTGCTGTGAAAGCGCCGAGTGAAGGTAGATGACATGCGGCATGACGGTGGCGCCGAGTATGCCCGCCGCCAGGTAGAGCGAATAGCCATCCGGGAAGCCGGGAATCAGCAGACCCTCGAGCAGGGGTGTCGGTTCCGGTCGGCTGATCACCAGCTCGAGGATGAATCCGCTCGCCACGGCAAGGATCATGGCGCCGATGACGATTTCCATGAGTCGGAAACCGTAATGGTAAAGATGCAGTGCCAGATAGGTAATCGCCCCGGTGAGCAGCGCGCCTTCCATCAGCGATAGCCCGAACAACAGGTTGAAGGCCAGCGACGCGCCGAGGAACTCGGCGAGGTCGGTCGCAATGGCCACGACCTCTGCTTGTATCCAGTAGCACCAGACCACGGGGCGCGGATAGCGTGCGCGAATCACCTGGGGCAGGTTGCGCCCGGTGGCGAGCCCCAGACGTGCCGACAGGGTCTGGATCAGCATGGCCATCAGGTTGGCGACGAGCACCACCCACAGTAGGGTATAGCCGTAGCGTGACCCCGCTTCGATATTGGTGGCGAAGTTGCCGGGGTCGATATAGGCCACCGCCGCGATCAGCGCGGGGCCGAAAAAAGCGGTCCATCCCCAGCGTCGAGCCTTGCCATTGAGCGTCGACGCCGCTTGCTCGCGGATCGCGCTGTCGGAAATCGTACTCAGCATGGTAGCGACTCTAAGTTAACCATGGTTAATCGAATGTCTAAAGGTTAACTTAGAGGCCTTGGCTTGACCAATAGCCGTTGTCCCCAGAGGCGATTGAGTTTGACTATCAGTCGCGTCTGGACGTCGTGCGTGTCCCGCGCGCTAGCGGTCTTGGCGAGCGGCGCGGTTGGCTTGCAAGGTGCGTGTCAAAAGCGCCCGCAAGGCGGCGGGGCGCACCGGCTTGAGCAGCAACTGATAACCATTGCGGCGAATCTCCTCGGCGACCTCGTCGGTACGATCGGCGGTGATCACGATACCTGGAACGGGGCCTTCGCAGAGCTCTTCGAGCGCTTCCAGGGCCATCAACCCGGTAACCTCGTTGTCCAGGTGATAGTCGGCGAGGATGGCCTCGGGATCGCTATCCAGATGGCGTAACACCGACTTGGCGCCGCCGATGGACGTGGCAGTGAATACTTCGCACTCCCAGCCATCGAGCATCGCCTTCATGCCCTCGAGGATCAGTGTCTCGTTGTCGATACACAGGATTCTGGCACCTGCGAGTTTGTTGCCGGGACGCCGCGTGGGCGTGTCCTCGGTACTTTTTTCCTGCTGGCGTCCCTCGACCCGGGGCACCGACACCGAAAATACGGTGCCGACGTTTTCCCACGAGCGAATCTTGATGGGATGTTCGAGTACCCGGCTCATGCGGTCGGCGATGGACAGCCCGAGCCCCAGGCCTTTCTCGCTCTCCTTGTGACGCGAGGCCTGATCGAGGCGGCGAAACTCCTGGAAGATTTCCGCCTGCTTGGCCTCGGGAATCCCCGGACCGGTATCCCAGACCTCGATACTCAATTGCTCGCCCTTGCGCCGGCAACCCAGCAGTACACGCCCTTGCTGGGTATAGCGCAGTGCGTTGGAGAGGAAGTTCTGCACGATGCGGCGCAGCATCTGGGCATCGCTATCGACCCAGGTGCCGGTGGCGACGACATCAAGGTCGAGCCCACGATCCGTGGCCATGACCTCGAACTCGGCGCGCAGCGGGCGCAGGATGTCGGTCAGCGGGAACTGCGTGCGTCGAGGTGTCAGGGCGCCGGCATCGAGTTTGGAAATGTCGAGCAGCGTGCTCAAAAGCTCCTCGGCGGCCTGTAGCGAATTGTCGATATGGTCGATGGTATGGCGCAGCTCGTCGGCCTCGACCTGCTGCCCCAGTGCCGAGGTGAACAGACGCGCGGCGTTGAGCGGCTGGAGCAGGTCATGGCTGGCGGCGGCCAGAAAGCGTGTCTTCGAGGCATTGGCCTCCTCGGCGACTTGCTTGGCTTGGCGCAGCGCCGACTCGGCCTCGGCGCGCACGCGGTTTTCCTGGCGCAGAGCCGCGTTGGCCTCCGACAGCGCCTGGGTCCGCTCGCGGACGCGTTCCTCGAGATTTTCGTTGGTCTCGCGCAGGGCGATTTCGGCCAGACGGCGCTCGGTGATGTCCTGATAGAGGGCGAAGAACCCGAGCACGCTCTCGCCTTCGCCGAAGTGAGGCGTGTAGGTCACCAGCATGTAGCGCACGCCACCGTCACCGTCATCCTGGGAGATTTCGAAGCTCACCCGCTCACCGGCCAGGACACGCTGCATCCACGGCGAACGTTCGCGGATGACCTGGGCGGGCATGACGTGGTCGAAGCGTTCGCCGATCGCTTCGTTGCGGTCGATGCCCATCGCCGCTTCATAGGCGCGGTTGGTGAAGAGGTAGCGGCATTCCTTATCGAAATAGGCGATCAGCGCCGGCACATTGTCGGTGTAAATGCGAATGTTGTTTTCGGAGCGGATCAGCGCCTCTTCGGTGCGCTTTTGCTGGGTGATGTCCTGATAGGTGTAGACGAATCCGCCGCCTGGCATGGGATTGCCCTGGACCTCGAGCACCGTGCCGTCCTGGCGGTAACGCACGTAGCGGTGCGGTTGCCCTTGGCGGATGTTGTCCATCAACAGCTCGACGTGCTCCTCGGGGTCGCCGGGGCCGTATTCGCCGTTATGCGCGTTGTAGCGCAGAATCTTGTCGAACGGCGCGTTGACCCGGATCAAGCTGTCGGGGAAGCGAAACAGCTCCAGATAACGCTGGTTCCATACCACCAGGCGCGCGTTCTGATCGATCACGCTGATGCCCTGGTTGATGTTCTCGATGGTCGCTTGCAGCAGGGCACGGTTGAACTCCAGCACCTGCGAGGCTTCGTCGACGATCGAGATGACATCGGAGATGCCGATACCGCGCCCTTGCAGCGCCGAATTGACCACGATGCGTGCCGAGGACGCCCCGAGAACCGATGACAATAGCCGTTCGGTGAACTGGATGACGTCGATCGAAGCGCGGGTATTGTCGTCCACGGACTGGCCGCCACGGCGGGAGTAATCCTCGAAGGCGCGCTGTACTTGGCTGGTGCCCAGGAAGCGTTCGCAGAGGACCTTGAGATCGCCCACCGTGGTGGCGCCGGTCCAGGGACGGTTGACCGAGGTCTGGCGAGTTTCGACGCTATCGACGAACAGTGATGCTTGGATGCGCTCGACCACGCGCTGCGGGGTGATCTGCGAGACAAAGATGTAGCAGAACAGGTTGAGCCCCAAGGACAACATGACGCCGTGAGTGAAACTGTCCCCGACGTTGAGCCCGAACAGGTGCGTCGGTGCCAGCCAGTCGAGTCCCAAGGGGCCGCTGGTCAGCCAGGTTATCGGCAGCAATTCGGCCTGCACCAGCGCCGGCAGCAGGAGCGTGTAGGCCCACACCGCGAAACCCACGTTCATGCCGGCAATGACGCCGAGGCGGTTGCCACGCTTCCAGTAAAGCCCGCCGAGCAAGGCAGGCGCGAACTGGGCGGCCGCAGCGAACGACAGCATGCCTGTCGAGGCCAGGGTGCTGTATTCGGCGATCAGGCGATAAAAGATGTAGGCCAGCAGCAGGATGACGACGATAGTCGCGCGTCGCGCACGTAGTACCAGCTTGGCGTAGTCGCCTTCGGTGACGAACCAACGTAGACGGAACAGCAGCGGGATGATGATCTCGTTGGAGATCATGATCGATACCGCCACGGCGGCCATGATGACCATGCCGGTCGCGGCCGAGAGCCCACCGATGAAGGTGAGCAGTCCCAGCCATTCGCTGCCGCCGGCCATGGGCAGCGCCAGCATGAAGGTATCGGGATTGACGTTGCCATCGGGGAATACCGTCAGGCCTGCTGCTGCGATAGGCAGCACGAAGAAACCGATGGCGGCTAGATAGAGCGGGAATAGCCAGCGGGCGCGTTTAGCGTCATCCGCGTGCGTGTTTTCGACCACGGCGAGGTGGAACTGGCGGGGCAGACAGAAGATGGCCAGCATCGCGAGTAGCGTCTGTGCCCAGAAACCGTGGCCGAAATCCTGCTCGGTGAGCTGGCGCTGCAATTCCAGATGGGTATCGGCGCGGCCGAGCAGGTCGCCGAGGCCGTCGAACATGCCCCAGGTGACATAGGCGCCGAGCACCAGGAAGGCGACCAGCTTGACCAGCGATTCGAAGGCGATGGCGTGAATCAAGCCCTCGTGGTGCTCGGTGGCATCGGTATGTCGCGTTCCGAAGAGAATGGCGAACAGCGCCATGACGGCCGCGATATAGAAGGCCGTATCGCCGAACACAGGGGCGCGAGTCAGGTCGGCGCTGTCGGTCAATACGGTGAACGCCGAGGCCACGGCCTTCAGCTGCAAGGCGATATAGGGCAGCGTGCCGATCAAGGCCACGAGGCTGGCGAAAGCGGCAAGCGATTGTGTCTTGCCGTAGCGCGAGGCGATGAAGTCGGCGATCGAGGTCACGTTCTGGCGTTTGGCGACGCGGATCATCTTGGCCAGCACGGGCCAGAACAGCAGGAAGGTCAGAATCGGGCCGACAAAGATGCTGGCGAACGACCAGCCCGACGTAGCGGCCTCGCCGACGGCGCCGTAGAACGTCCATGATGTACAGTAGACCGCCAGCGCGAGGCTGTAGACGATGGGCCGCCGTCTGCCCGGCCCATGGCGCTTGGCCTGGCTGTCGCCACGCCAGGCGATGGCAAACAACACGGCAATGTAGATCAGCGATACGACGATCAGTAGCCAGCCAGCAAACATGCTCTCTCCCCTGTGTTTGCGGCCATTCTAGGGTAATCCGCTGGCACGCGTCAGTCGTCCGTACGCTTAGGACGTTTCACACAGGGCCTGGTAAAGCGGGTTGTCGGCGCCAATGTCGTGCAGCGCGGAGGTGTCGGGTTGGCGCTCATCGCCGACCAGTGGCGTCCATTCCCGTTCGCCGCAGTTCATCAGATAGGCCTGATGGGTCACACGGTCCGTGACCTGTTTCTCGAAACGGTAGAGGATAAACTCCATGAGGCGCTGGCCGTTGGCCTCGGTGATGCGTAAATGATCGCGATCGATCACCTCGAAGGCGACGGGTAAGGGGTACAGATATGTCCAGGGACGCCAGAACATCGAATCGTATTCGACATCGACGACCTCGGCGGAGTCGGGCAGTTGCTGCTGCTTGGAAGCCAGCCAAGTGTATTCATAGTAGATCTGATAGCTGAGCATTCCTACGCCTGCTAGTGCCGGCACGATCCAGCGGGGCAAGCGCTTGCCGCTGAGCTGTCGCAGGATCAACCCGATCCCCGCAGCGCCGAGGCCGGCAAATATCACTGCGACCAATTGCCAAATCATAATCTCTCCCTGCAACGAAATCGGGCCTCCCCCTGGGAAGCCCGATAGTGTGATCCCGCGGCCCGGGCCAGCCGAGCCGATGGATATTATCGCTTAGTGGTTGATGGCACCACCAGCACCTTTGGGATAGCGCACGCTTTCTACCAGTTCCTGGATCTCCCGGGGCGGTTCCTCGGATGATTTGGAAACCAGGTAGGCGACCGCGAAGTTGACGATCGCACCCACCGCGCCGATGGAGAGGGGGGAGATGCCGAGCACCCAATTTTCAGGCGTATCCGCCAGGTTATTGGTGCCGGGGATGAAGAACCAGCCTTTGTAGATGAAGATGTAGACGAGGGTAAAGATCAGCCCTGACAACATCCCTGCGATGGCCCCCTTGTTATTCACCCGCTTGGAGAAGATCCCCATCATCAGCACCGGGAATAGCGATGCAGCGGCGATACCGAAGGCCAATGCCACGACCTGTGCCGCGAATCCTGGTGGATTGGCGCCGAGGTAAGTGGCGACGACGATGGCAACCGACATCGAGATGCGTGCCGCTCGTAACTCCCCTCGCTCCGTTATGCCTGGGTTTATGGCCCCTTTGATCAAGTCATGACTGATCGCCGAGGAGATGGCCAAGAGTAGTCCGGCAGCGGTGGAGAGTGCCGCCGCCAGACCGCCGGCGGCGATCAGTCCTATGACCCAGGAGGGTAGGTTGGCGATCTCCGGGTTGGCCAACACCAGGATGTCGTTGTTGACGCTTAGCTCGTTGCCTTCCCAGCCACGGTCCTCAAAGCTGGCGCCGTCGTTGTAGAACTGGATGTTGCCGTCGTTGTTTTTGTCTTCGAAGGTGATCAGCCCTGTTTCTTCCCAGGTCCGTATCCACTCCGGCCGGTCTTCGTAGGCGAGGGGGTTGGCGGCGGCGGCGTCGTAATTCTCGACTTGACCTGCCATGTCGGGGTAGATGGTAGTCATTAGATTCAGGCGTGCCATGGAAGCCACGGCCGGGGCAGTCAGATAGAGCAAGCCGATGAATACCAGCGCCCAGCCGGCGGACCAGCGCGCATCTGCCACCTTGGGGACGGTGAAGAAACGCATGATCACGTGGGGAAGGCCGGCCGTCCCGATCATCAGCGACAGTGTGAACAACACCATGTTGAGCTTGTTGTCCACCATCGCCGTATAGGCATCGAAGCCTAGCGCGGTGACCACTTCGTTGAGCTTGGCCAGCAGCGGTTGACCCGAGGCGCTATGATCGGAGAACAGGCCTAGCGGCGGAAGCGGGTTACCGGTCAATTCCAGCGAAATGAACACCGCCGGAATGGTGTAGGCGATGATCAGGACGATGTACTGGGCCACCTGCGTATACGTGATGCCTTTCATACCACCCAACACCGAATAGAAGAATACCACGACGGCGGCGATGATCAGGCCGGTGGTCGCATCGACCTCCAGAAAGCGTGAAAAAGCGACGCCAGCGCCGGCCATTTGGCCGATGACGTAGGTCAGGGAAGCCACGATCAGGCAGACGACGGCAACCATACGTGCTGTGCGGCTGTAGAAGCGGTCGCCAATGAACTCTGGCACCGTGAACTTGCCGAATTTCCTCAGGTAAGGCGCCAACAGCAAGGCCAACAGCACATAACCGCCGGTCCAGCCCATTAGGAAGGTGGAGTTGGCATAGCCACCAGCGGCGATGAGACCCGCCATGGAAATGAACGATGCGGCGGACATCCAGTCAGCCCCAATCGCCATGCCGTTGGTGATCGGGTGTACGCCGCCACCGGCGACATAGAAATCTTTGGTTGAACCCGCCTTGGCCCAGATAGCGATGCCAATGTAGATCGCGAAAGAAGCACCGACGAACAGGATATTAATGGCAAATTGACTCATGCTGGCTTACTCCTCGAGTCCGTATTGCTTGTCCAGCCGGTTCATCTTCCAGGCATAGAAGAAGATCAGGCCAATGAACGTCAGGATGGAGCCCTGTTGAGCAAACCAGAAGCCCAGGTCAGTGCCACCGACGGGAATGCTGGACAGCAGGGGGCGCAGCAGGATCGCGCAGCCGTAAGAGACGAGTGCCCAGACGATCAGGCAGCCGGTTATTAGGCGCACGTTGGCTTTCCAGTAAGCTTCGGCATTGGTTTTTTCATCTGCCATGGTGTGCTCTCCACTGGTAAGAACAGGTTGGTGTTGTGATAAGAGTCCGAGACGCTTCAAAGCAATCGCAGGTATAGAACATTATGTGGGGTAACGTCATTGATACGATAGTGGCGCTAGACTTTTATCGACAATGACTGTGCTATCCGTCATGTGTTAACTACCTAAGATTGCCTTGAATGGCCATTCTTATGATAGTGGCCAATGACGGAAAAAAAAGAACCCCATACTTTGGTATCAAGCCATTAGTTTAAAGAGTCATTTTTGGAATTGTCATGTTTTTCATGGTTTTGTGATAGGGTGTGAGTTTTTTTAGCAGGCTTATAAAAAGAAGTGGTCGAGGCTTGTGGAGCGTAAGTCAATGGCCATTTTGGGGAGGCGGCTCCAGCTAGAACGATAGTCTATGTGTCGTAATAAAAGTCAGCTTTGCTACTCTTGAGTGCGTAATATGGTTAGCATCTTTCGGCCGTGTTACCGAAAAGTATAAGGAATATGAAGCGGTAATGATGACACCAAGTCGTGCCAGGGCCGGCACAGGACGAGGGTACTACCATGGTCGATATCAACCTTTCGCAACCTCCTTTCAGCTTGCTCGATGAAAAAGGGCGGCAGCGTGTCCGGGACGGAGTCGATCTCGCCTATTTCAATGAGAGCGAGGTCATACTCGATGCCGGTCAACCCGGTGAGCATGTATTCCTGATTCACAAAGGTGAAGTGGCGGAACTCGATCTCAACGCTAGCGAGAGGGAGCGGCGTATCGGCCACTACACGGCGGGCGATCTGTTTGGGGCGATCAGCATTCTCAACGGCACCAGTCGCTACCGCTTTCAGGCCGAGCAAGAAAGTCTATGTTATTTGCTGCCGCGCGCGTTGTTTGAGGACATTTGCACTGCGTACCCCGCCTTCGATAACTACTTTCGGCAGCATCTGGCCGAAAAGGCGCGCCATGTGCTCGAGCGACGCGCAGAAGGGGGCATGAGCATGGCACGCTTCATGCTGGCACGGGTGGCGGAATGCATGCGCGAACCCGTCGTGGTCGAAGGGCATACTACGATTGCCGAGGCCGTCACGCATTTGCGCGAGCGTCATGCCGATAGCTTGCTGGTCAGCCATGCGGGACGCTGCGGGATGGTCACCAAGACTGACCTTCTCGATGCGCTGGTTCAGCAAGGCTTGCCGCACTCCGCCGAGGTGGGCGGCATTGCGCATTTCACGCTGATCACCTCGCACGCCGACGACTATCTCTTTACCGCGTTGGTGAGCATGACGCGCCATGAGGTGGCGCGTGTCGTGGTCATGGAGGGCGCGCAGGCGGTGGGCGTCGTCGAGTTGACCGATGTGCTGGGGTATTTCTCGAGCCGCGCCCATGCCGTTAGCCTGCAGATCGAGCAGGCGGAGGATATCGAGGCGTTAGCGCATGCCAGCGCGCGTCTGCCTCAGTTGATTCAGACATTGACGGCGCAAGGCGTGAAGTTGCGCTTCGCCATGGAGCTTCTGGCGGCGCTCAACGGTCGGATCATCCACAAGGCGTTCCGGTTCTTGATACCCGAGGATCGTCAGTCTCAGTCATGCCTGCTTGTCATGGGCAGCGAGGGGCGCGGCGAACAGATCCTCAAGACCGATCAGGACAATGCCCTGATTCTGGCCGATGGCAGCGATTGGCCGGGTATCGAGGACGCCATGGGTGCCCTGACCGACACACTGGGCAGGCTTGGCTATCCGCCTTGCCCGGGCAACATCATGGTCTCCAATCCGCAGTGGGTAGCGAGCGAGTCGGCATGGCGCGGCAAAATCGCTCGCTGGGCCTCGAGTCGCGATCCAGATGCATTGATGAATCTCGCCATCATGCTCGACGCCCATGCCATCGCCGGTAACGCGAGCTTGCTCGAAGGTCTTCGTGAGCACTTGTTCGCGCGCGGCTCCCACGATGAGTTGCTGTTGTCTTACTTCGCGCGGGGCGTATTGCGTTACTCCACCCCGCTGACCCTGTTTGGCACGCTCAAGCGTCCGGAGCATGGCATCGACATCAAGAAAGGAGGCATTTTTCCCATCGTGCATGGCGTGCGCACGCTGGCGCTGGAGCGCCGAGTCGCCGCCACCTCGACGTTTGCGCGTCTCGATGCATTGGTTGACGACGGTCGCCTCGACCGGCCTTTCGCTGACGATCTGGGCGAAGCCATGTCGCTATTTTCCGAGCTGCGGCTGCGTCAGCAGTTGGAAAACCTAGAGGGGAACGACGCGTCGCAGGAGCCCAATCGCGTGGTCGTTCAGCGTCTCAGCGGCTTCGAGCGTGACTTGCTGCGCGAGGCGTTGCATACGGTCAAGGAATTCAAACAACGCTTGTCACAGCGTTTTCATCTTGAATATTGAGGTGCTCGTCAGGCACGGGCCGCGAGATCGAGTCACGCTCCGCGGGCCATCGTCAGGGGTATACGGGAGGTTGCGATGATAAAAGCATTGCGTCGTGCCGGTGATCGGCGCCGACAACTGGGCGGGCATCATGCCTGGCGTTTCGAACGGTATTGCGGCAGCGAAGTCATCGCTCTGGATTGTGAGACCACCGATCTTGACCCGCGGCGTGCGGAGTTAGTGGCGCTGGCGGCGGTCAAGGTGCGCGATGGACGTGTTCTGACCAGCGAGTCGTTGGACTTGCGCCTGCAGCGGCCGGAGAGCTTGTCGGGCGACTCCATCCGCATTCATGGCTTGCGCGGTGTCGATCTATGGGGCGGCGAGGCGTTGGGCGATGCACTCGACCGTTTGCTCGATTTCATCGGCAATCGCCCGTTGGTCGGCTGGTGCATCGATTACGATGTGGCAGTCATCAATCGTCACCTGCGCCCGCGTACGGGATTCGATCTACCCAATCGGACGCTGGATGTCTGCCGGCTGTATGTGCGTGAACGTCGGCGCGTGCAGCCAGACATCGAGCCGGATGTGCGTTTCGAGGCTATGAGCGAGGCCTTGGGCGTGCCGGTCATGGGGCGCCATACAGCGTTGGGCGATGCCGTGACCACGGCACTGATGTATCTGCGCCTGTGTCACGGGCGCGCGATCAGCGCCTGAGCGGCTGGGCCCGATACTTCGTCGTAGTAGCCTGCGGTGATAACATGGGGTGCTTCACTCACCACGGCAGGCCAAAGCGCTATCGTCATGCATGCACTCAACGGCCAAGACAAACTGGCATTCAATAAGTTGCAAAAACGCCTGCGGCGCCAGGTGGGGAACGCCATCGTCGACTACGGGATGATTCGAGACGGCGACAAGGTCATGGTATGCCTCTCCGGCGGAAAGGATTCCTACACAATGTTGGATATCCTCATGAACCTGCAGCGTAACGCACCCGTTTCGTTCGAGCTGGTGGCCGTCAACCTCGACCAGAAACAGCCAGGGTTCCCCGAGCACGTGTTGCCCGAATACCTGGACGGCGTGGGCGTGCCTTATCACATCGTCGAGCGCGATACCTATTCGGTGGTCAAGGAGAAAACCCCGGAAGGCAAGACTACCTGCGCGCTTTGCTCGCGCTTGCGGCGTGGCACGCTCTATGGCTTCGCCGAAGAGATTGGGGCCAACAAGATCGCGCTGGGCCATCACCGCGAGGATATGCTGGAGACATTGTTCCTCAACATGTTCTTCGGCGGCACGCTCAAGTCGATGCCCCCCAAGCTACTCTCCGACGACAATAAGAATGTCGTCATTAGGCCCTTGGCGTATTGCCGTGAGGCCGATATCGCCGAGTACGCCGAGTGGCGCGAGTTTCCGATCATTCCCTGCAATCTGTGCGGTTCGCAGCCCAATCTTCAGCGTCAGGTGGTCAAGGAGATGCTCGCGGAGTGGGAAGAGAAACACCCAGGGCGCCTGGAGGCGATGTTCAAGTCGATCACCAATGTGGCGCCGTCGCAGTTGGCCGACCGCGACCTCTTCGATTTCGTGGGGCTGGAAGACAAGCAACGCGAGTTCCAGAGCAAGCGCATCGAGGCACTCGACGTGCTGACTCGCGAGGCTTGATGCTCACTCGCGAAGCGACGTCTCGCCGCGCGCTAAGGCAGCGAGGCGCTCGTACTCGAGAAGCGTGATCTCGCGGCGTGCCGCTTGGAGCAACCCGGCCTGCTGAAAACGACTCATCAGGCGGCTGATGGTTTCCACCGCCAGGCCGAGATGATTGCCGATATCGGCACGTGCCATGGGCAGGCGAAAACGAATAGGGGAGAAACCGCAGCGCTTAAAGCGGTGTGATACGTCGATGATGAAGCTGGCGAGGCGTGCCTCCGCCGTGTGGCCGGCGAGCCGGCAAAGCCAATGCCGGTCGTCGTGAAGCTCGCGGCTCATGCTGCGGTAGAGCGCATGGCGCAGCTCGGGTAGATCAACGGAGAGGCGGTCCAGTTGATCGAAGGGAATCGCGCATACGGCAGTGGTTTCGAGCGCTTCGACGAGCCCCGGATGACCACCGCTGGCGAGGCCATCCAGACCGACGAGTTCTCCGGGCAGGTAAAAGTGCGTGATGCGCTCCTCGCCGTGGGCTTGTGCGACGCTCTGCTTGAGACTGCCGCAGCGTACCGCGAAGAGGTGCGTGAAAGGCGTCGTGGTGTCGAAAAGCGTTTCACCGGGCTTGAGAGGCGCGCGTCTTCGGATGATGGCGTCGAAGTCGTCAAGATCGTCAAGCCCCAGCGCCAGCGGAAGACACAACGAGTTCAGCCGGCATGTCTGGCAATGGGCATGCATCGGCGAGGCCGGAATGGCGGTATCGTCGGTCATGGCGTTTTCTCCTAGGACGCGCCTACCTTAGGGTAGCGTGTGAACCCCGTCAAAGCCGCATAGTGACGCACCCTGATACCCTATGAGACACGGCTGATATGAGTTTCGAAAATGCCTATGCGGCGACACCACGCTCGCTGACGTCACTGCGCAAGGTCGGCGTATCGCCCACGATTGCGGCGCAGCATTATTATCTGGACGGCCTTGGCCCCCTGGAAGTGCGTGGCATGCCACGTGTAGGACGCTTGTTGCTGACCCACGGTGCCGGGGCCGGGCAGACATCGCTCTTCATGCAGCGCTTGCGTGAGTCGCTGGCGCTGCATGGCGTGCAGGTATGGGCTATCGATTTCGCCTACATGCAGCGGGTATGGCATGAAGACCGTCGGCGACCGCCGCCGCGTGTCGAGAGCCTGGTCGACGAACTGGCTGTATGGCGAGACGCGTTGATCTCGCTTGCCGGCGACGCGCCATCGCCACTGTGGCTGGGAGGCAAGTCGATGGGTGGGCGCGTGGCGAGTTTACTGGCGGCGCGTGACGAGGCGTCGGGCCTGGCGCTATTCGGCTATCCGTTTCATCCCCCTGGCAAGCCCGAGCGCACACGGTTGGCGCATTGGCCGAATCTGACCTGTCCCACCTGGGTATTGCAGGGCACGCGGGACCCGTTCGGGGGTGAGAGCGAAGTTCGTGAATATGCCTTGCCGGCGACGGCACACGTGCATTTTCTCGACGATGGGGATCATGACTGGCAGCCGCGACGGCGAGCCAGGCATGATCAGGCGGCGTTGATAGAAGAGGCAACGCGCATTGTGGGCGTTGCTATGCAGGCAAGTGAATGAATCCGATGAATATAATCGGTTGACTTTCCACGGTCTGTCTGTAGAATTCAGCGCCACGTGACCACGGGTGGTTAGCTCAGTTGGAAGAGCACCAGCCTTACAAGCTGGGGGTCACTGGTTCGAGCCCAGTACCACCCACCATTACGCGAAATGCGTTTCTAGTGATGGGGATACGTGAAGAAGAATGTAGCGGACCGGTAGTTCAGTTGGTTAGAATGCCGGCCTGTCACGCCGGAGGTCGCGGGTTCGAGTCCCGTCCGGTCCGCCAGTTCTTCATCGGAAATCCGACAATGTGTGGTTAGCGTTGTATTCAGCGGACCGGTAGTTCAGTTGGTTAGAATGCCGGCCTGTCACGCCGGAGGTCGCGGGTTCGAGTCCCGTCCGGTCCGCCACGATTTCCTCGCCGAAGCGTCATTGACGACGAGGCATGTAACAGCAACATGCAGTACCAAGTAGTATGCGATCCGGGTGGTTAGCTCAGCTGGTTAGAGCACCAGCCTCACATGCTGGGGGTCACAGGTTCGAGTCCTGTACCACCCACCAATCCGAGTTACCTCGGAACAATGCGGACCGGTAGTTCAGCTGGTTAGAATGCCGGCCTGTCACGCCGGAGGTCGCGGGTTCGAGTCCCGTCCGGTCCGCCACGATCGCCATCGGCCAACCCTGAGTCATTGACTTGGGGTTTTGTCGTTTGGGCCTTCCCTTTTTATGCGTGGACGCCCCTGTCGCGCTGCTTCCTAAGTGTCTTCCTCGACCGAGAACGCGTCGTCCTGATGCGCCTGACACCAGGCGAGTGCCTGCGGGTAGACGTCTTCCACGGCGTCGGGATGCGTCAGCATGTCCAGATGACCGTAATCTCGCCTCTGACCGTTCTCGCGTCCCAGTACGCGTAATGCATGCCGATGCGGGCCGCAGTCTTCGACGAAGCGTGCGACATCTCGGGGGTGCCCCAGTGCCCGGTCGCGATGGCCGGCTAGATGCAGCGTGGGTGGCAATCCTCCCTGGGCCAGGACGGCGACGTAATCGAAGTCATCCTCGGGGTCCCGCCACGCTGTCTCGCGCACCCAGGCGACGCTTTCCGCGTGGCTGGCGGCGTATTCGTCGTCACTGCCCCAGCGTAGCGAGCGTGCCGGTAGATAACCGCACAGATGGCGTGCCAGCGGCGCGAGCCCTTTCCAGATCAGGTCGATATAGAGCCATTTGCTGGGATTCTGGACCCGCACCCGACGCTTGGTGCCGAAATAAACCTGGCTGGCGATACACTCGCGACTGCCGGGGACGCGCGCCAGGTGCGCGGCGATCAAGACACCGCCCCAAGAATGCGCCATGACATGGCAGCGCGATTGCCCGCTCAGGTTCAGACAGGCGGCCAGTGCGGCGGCAACTTCGTCGATGACGACCTCGCGTTGCGAGAACGATACGCCGCGTGCCGGACGCGGCGAGGCGCTACCGCGACCGCGTTGATCGATCACCATGACCTCGTGTCCCTGCCGGGCGAGCCAGGGTGCCATTCCCTTGCCGCTACGGCTGTGGAAGATACGCCCCGACTCGATGGCGCCATGCCAGCACAGGATGGGCAGGCCGTGTATGCGCTCTGGCTGAAAGCGGATGAGATTCAGCTCACCGCCAGTGGCGATGGGAATGCGGTGTTGAGAGCTTTGATAGTCCATTCGGGGCTCGCTTGTCTCGCGTGAGAAGGCAGTAATGCCTGCGCCCTTGGTCGGGATTGTCTCCCGTGGCGCCTTCGCTACACTGTTCATACAGTTGTTTGAAAATGTATGGTGGTTTAAAACCGAGTGCAAGCGAGGACGCGCCGTGACTCAGTATCCGCATCTCTTCCGCCCATTGACCGTAGGGCCCGTGACGCTCGATAACCGTATCCTGATGGGCTCGATGCATACCAATCTGGAGGAAGCTCCGGATGGCTTCGCGCGCCTGGCGGCGTTCTATGCCGAGCGGGCACGAGCGGGCGTTTCGTTGATCGTCACTGGCGGTATCGCACCGACTCCCGAGGGTGCGGTGTTCGAAGGCGCTGCTAAATTGAGCGAGCCAGAAGAAGTCGAGGCGCACCGGCAGGTGACCCAGGCGGTGCACGCCGAGGGCGGCCATATCTGCCTGCAGATCCTGCACGCCGGACGTTATGCTTATTCGCCTGCGCTGGTGGCGCCCTCGGCGCTCAAGGCACCGATCAACCCGTTCACGCCGCGTGCGTTGAGCGGCGACGAGGTGGCAGAGCAGGTCGAGGCCTACGTCAATTGCGCCAAACTGGCTCGCGAAGCGGGATACGACGGCGTCGAAGTCATGGGATCGGAAGGTTATCTGATCAATCAGTTTCTGTGTCAGCGCACCAATCACCGCGACGACGAGTGGGGCGGGGCATTCGAGAACCGCATGCGCTTTGCGGTGGAGATCGTGCAGCGCATTCGCCGGACGCTGGGCGATGACTTTTTGATCATCTTTCGCCTATCGATGATCGACCTGGTAGAAGACGGTAGCAGTCATGATGAGGTCGTGGCCTTGGGGCGCGCGATCGAGACGGCGGGCGCCAACCTGATCAATACCGGGATCGGCTGGCACGAGGCGCGGGTGCCGACCATCGTCACTAGCGTGCCGCGGGCAGCGTTCACGGAGGTCACGCGACGGCTGCGCGAGGTTCTCACGGTGCCGTTGATCGCCACCAATCGCATCAACATGCCCGAAGTGGCCGAGCGCGTGCTGGCCGAGGGCCACGCCGATATGGTCTCGATGGCTCGCCCCTTTCTCGCCGATTCCGAATGGGTGATCAAGGCGCGCGAGGGGCGCGAGGCGTTCATCAATACCTGTATTGCCTGCAACCAGGCCTGCCTGGACCACACTTTCCAGGGCAAGCTGACGTCGTGCTTGGTCAATCCACGCGCCTGTCACGAGACCGAATTGACGCTCGCGTCCGTGGCGACGCCACGTGACATCGCGGTGGTCGGCGCCGGGCCGGCGGGGCTGGCGACCGCCGTGTCGGCGGCGCAGCGCGGTCATCGCGTCACGCTGTTCGAGCGTGAGGCCGAAATCGGCGGTCAATTCCGTTATGCGCAGCGTATCCCCGGCAAGGAAGAATTCAGCGAGACGCTGCGCTATTACCGCAGCATGCTCGCGTCGCTGGATGTGACGGTATGCCTGAAAACATCGGCCGAGGTGCAACGCTTGCGGGCCTTCGATGTCGTGGTGCTGGCATCGGGGGTTGCGCCCCGAGCGTTGTCGCTGCCCGGTAGCGACGATCCGCGTGTGGTGGACTACCCCACAGCAATCCTGCATCCCGAGCGTGTCGGGGCGCGTGTGGCGATCATCGGCGCCGGTGGCATCGGCTTCGATGTCGCGGAGCTCTTGACCCATGCCGAGCATCCCGCGTTGGACCGCGAGACGTGGTGTGCCGAGTGGGGCGTCGACTTGTCGTTGGCAGCGCGGGGCGGTCTCGTTACACCGCAAGCGCCGAGTGTGCCCCGCGAGGTAACGCTGCTCCAGCGCAAGACCAGCAAGCCCGGCAAGGGGCTGGGTACGACCACCGGCTGGGTGCATCGTGCGGCGTTGCGCCAGCGTGGGGTGCGCATGCTGAGCGGATGCGAGTATCTCGGCATCGACGATGCAGGACTGCATATCGTGCGAGATGGTCACCGGGAATGCCTCGATGTGGAGACAGTCGTGGTGTGTGCCGGCCAGGTATCAGTGACGGATCTCGAGGCGCCGCTGTCGGCGGCTGGGCGCGAAGTGCATGTCATCGGCGGGGCGCAGGAGGCGGCGGAGCTCGATGCCAAGCGGGCCATCGATCAGGGAACTCGCCTGGCGGCACGCCTATAAGAGGGTGTTTACAAAAGGACTGCGCTCGCCCGTTTTGTCACTCCCCCTCTAAGAAAAGTGCGTGTATAAGAAGGCGCGTGCTGGCAGGCTTCCGGTGAGAGGCGGCGATGAGTAGACTGGATCGGGACGCAATTTTTTGCAGGATAACGGCAGGCGTTGGCACCCGGCGCCTGGCGTTGCGTTTCAAGCGTCTCTCCTTCTCGCCACATATGAGGACAACAAGGCATGGAATCCGACTGTACGCCGCGTTTTCTGGCCAGCGACAATACCTCCGGTATCTGCCCCGAGGCGCTCGACTACCTGTTGCGCGCCAACGCCAGCGATGATCTCGCCTATGGCAACGATGCCTGGACCCAGAAAGCCGCCGACCGCTTTCGTCGTTTCTTCGATTATGACTGCGACGTGTTTTTCGTCTTCAACGGCACCGCCGCCAACTCGCTGACGCTCGCCTCGATGGGGCAGAGTTATCACAGTGTCATTTGCCATGAACTGGCGCATATCGAAACCGACGAGTGCGGCGGGCCGGAGTTCTTCTCCAACGGCGCCAAGCTGCTGACGTGCTCCGGCGCGGATGGCAAGCTGACGCCCGAGGGTATCGAGTCGCTGGTGACGCGTCGCAGGGACATTCACTACCCCAAGCCGCGCACGGTCTCGCTGACTCAGGCCACCGAGGTGGGCACCGTGTATACCCGCGATGAGCTGATGGCGATTCGTGCCATGGCGGATAAGCATGGTCTGCACGTGCACATGGATGGGGCGCGCTTTGCCAATGCCTGTGCGTCGCTCGAGGCCACGCCGGCGGAACTCACCTGGCAGGTCGGCGTCGATGCGTTGTGCTTTTCGGGAACCAAGAACGGCTTGCCGATGGGCGAGGCGGTGGTCTTTTTCAACCACGCTTTGGCGGAAGACTTCGACTATCGCTGCAAGCAGGCAGGGCAGTTGGCCTCCAAGATGCGTTTCATCGCCGCGCCCTGGCTGGGGCTGCTGGAAAGCGGTGCCTGGTTACGCAATGCTGAGCATGCCAATGGCATGGCGCGTTATCTCGCGGAGGGCTTTGCCGCCTTGCCGGGGGCCGAGTTGATGTTTCCCGCCGAGGCCAACAGCGTCTTCGTGACGTTGCCCGTCGCGGTCCTCGAGGAATTGCGCCAGCGCGGCTGGACGTTTTACACCTTTATCGGCGCGGGCGGCGCGCGTTTCGTCTGCGCCTGGAATACCACCCAAGCACTACTCGATCGGCTGCTCGACGATGCGCGCGACGCATTGTCGATCGCCTGATAGAGATACCAGGGCGAGGGCACCGGGGTGCTCTCGCCTTGCCCGCCGTTTTCGGATTTCAACGAACCAATGGCCGTTTGTGGGCTCTCATGTCCAGGGCCGTGCCGCTGCGTTGAAAGGAAATACGTTTCGCATCGCCCCCTTTCTTCTCCATCCGTCTACGCTGATACATAGACAGCCCAGAATCCGATGAGCGACCCCAAGTCGTGAAAGGAGGCGTTTAATGAGTATCTTCGATCATGTTCAGAACCGTTACGAGCGCGTTCAGCAAGAGGAGATGAGTCTTCAGGAGTATCTGGAACTCTGCCGCCGGGAGCCCAGTGTCTATGCGAGCGCGCCGGAGCGCATGCTCGAGGCGATCGGCGAGCCAGAGGTCATCGACACCGCCAAGGATTCGCGGCTGTCACGTATCTTCAGCAACAAGGTCATCCGTCGTTATCCGGCGTTTTCCGAATTTTACGGCATGGAAGAGGCCATCGAGCAGATCGTGGCTTATTTCCGACATGCCGCGCAGGGGCTGGAAGAGAAGAAACAGATTCTGTATCTGCTGGGGCCGGTGGGCGGCGGCAAATCCTCGCTGGCCGAACGGCTCAAGCTTTTGATGGAGCATGTGCCGTTCTACGCCATCAAAGGCTCGCCGGTCTTCGAGTCGCCGCTGGGGCTGTTCTCACCGGAGGAGGACGGCGAATTGCTGGAGAAGGAATATGGCATCGCACAGCGCCACTTGCGGGCGGTGATGTCGCCATGGGCCGCCAAGCGCTTGCAGGAATACGGCGGTGATATCTCGCAGTTTCGCGTCGTGCGGCTCTATCCATCGCGTCTCAACCAGATCGCGGTGTCCAAGACCGAGCCCGGCGACGAGAATAACCAAGACATTTCCTCGCTGGTGGGCAAGGTCGACATTCGCCAGCTCGAGCTCTATTCCCAAGACGATCCGGATGCCTATAGCTTCTCCGGTGGCTTGTGCAAGGCCAACCAGGGGCTGATGGAGTTCGTCGAAATGTTCAAGGCGCCCATCAAGGTCCTGCATCCGTTGCTGACGGCGACGCAGGAGGGTAACTACAACCCCACCGAGGGCATGGGCGCGATTCCCTTCGATGGCATCGTCTTGGCGCATTCCAACGAGAGCGAGTGGCAGACGTTCCGCAACAACCGCAACAACGAGGCCTTCCTGGATCGCGTCTACATCGTCAAGGTGCCGTATTGCCTGCGCGTCTCCGAGGAAATCCACATTTACAAGAAGCTGCTCGAGCATTCGTCGCTGAATGCCGCGCCCTGTGCGCCGGACACGCTACGCATGCTGGCGCAGTTCTCGGTTCTTTCGCGTCTCAAGGAGCCTGAAAATTCGAGCATCTATTCCAAGATGCGGGTCTATGACGGCGCGAATTTGAAAGACACCGACCCCAAGGCCAAGTCGCTACAGGAGTACCGTGACGCGGCCGGCGTCGACGAGGGTATGGAAGGCCTCTCGACGCGTTTCGCCTTCAAGATTCTCTCCAAGGTCTTCAATTTCGATACCCATGAAGTCGCTGCCAATCCGGTGCATTTGTTGTATGTGCTGGAGCAGCGCCTCGAACAAGAGCAACTGCCCAAGGAAACCTTCGAACGCTATCTGCGTTTCATCAAGGAGTACCTGGCGCCGCGTTACGTCGACTTTATCGGCAAAGAAATTCAGACCGCCTATCTCGAGTCGTACAGCGAGTATGGGCAGAACATCTTCGACCGTTACGTGACCTACGCCGACTTCTGGATTCAGGAGCAGGAATATCGCGATCCCGAGACCGGCGAACTGTTCGATCGTCAAGCGCTCAACGAAGACCTGGAGAAGATCGAGAAGCCGGCCGGTATCTCCAACCCCAAGGATTTTCGCCACGAAGTGGTCAACTTCGTATTGCGCGCACGTGCCCAGAACAACGGTATGAATCCCAGCTGGCAGTCCTACGAGAAGCTCAAGGGCGTGATCGAGAAGAAGATGTTCGCCAATACCGAGGAGTTGCTGCCGGTCATCTCCTTCAACGCCAAGGCCTCGACCTCGGATCAGAAGAAACACGAGGACTTCGTGGCGCGCATGGTCGATAGGGGATATACCGAGAAGCAGGTACGCTTGCTGTCGGAGTGGTATTTGCGGGTTCGTAAGTCGCATTAATCGCCCGGATGTGCCGGGCATTCACTGGCGTCGGCTCGGTCTTGCCATCGCCGGCGATTGGACAAGAGGAGGTCGCCATGACCTACTTCATTGATCGACGCGCCAATGCCAAGCACAAGAGTGCCGTGAATCGGCAGCGTTTCCTGCAGCGCTACCGCAGTCATATCAAGCGCTCGGTGGAGGAAGCGGTCAATCGGCGTTCGATCACCGACATGGAGCGTGGCGAGAAGGTTTCGATCCCTGCCAAGGACATTTCCGAGCCGGTGTTTCAGCATGGCCCCGGTGGCTCACGCACGATTGTCAGCCCTGGCAACAAGGAGTTTGTCGAGGGGGATCGGCTGCGGCGTCCGGGCGGCGACGGCGAGGGTGGTGCAGGGGAAGGCAGCGCTTCCAATCAGGGCGAGGGCATGGACGAGTTCGCGTTTTCCTTGAGTCGAGAGGAATTCCTTGATTTCGTCTTTGATGGTCTGGCGTTGCCGCATCTGGAGCGCAAACAACTGCGGGATCTCGACGAGGTGCGACCTGTGCGTGCCGGGGTCACCCGCGATGGCGTGCCGTCGCGGATCAACATCGTGCGTTCGATGCGCGAGGCGCAGGCACGGCGTATCGGTATGCGGGCGCCCATCAAGCGCGCCCTGCGTGAAGCTGAGGAAGCGCTTCAAGAGGAGGAGCGCAAGGACCCGGTGCTACGCAATCCGACGCGCATTCACGAGCTCAAGGCCGAGATCGAGCGTCTTGAAAAGCGCCTGGACGCGGTACCGTTCATCGATACCTACGACCTGCGTTACAACAACCTCGTCGACCAGCCGCAGCCCTCCAACAAGGCGGTGATGTTTTGCGTCATGGATGTCTCCGGCTCCATGACCCAGGGCCACAAGGACATCGCCAAGCGTTTCTTCCTGCTGCTGTATCTCTTTCTGGAGCGCAACTACGAGAAGGTCGAGTTGGTGTTCATTCGTCATCACACCGCGGCCAAGGAAGTCGATGAGGAAGAGTTCTTCTACTCCCGGGAAACCGGGGGAACCATCGTCTCCAGCGCGTTGACCCTCGTCGACGAGATCATCACCCAGCGTTATTCGCCTGCGCAGTGGAATCTTTACGTTGCCCAGGCCTCCGACGGCGACAATTGGGACGATGACTCGACGACCTGCCGTGACCTGCTCCTGTCGTCGTTGATGGCCAAGTTGCAGTACTACACCTATGTGGAAATTACGCCGCATTCGCATCAGGCGCTGTGGGAGGAATACGAGCGCGTGCAGGTGCGCCACCCTGAGCGCTTCGCGATGCAGCAGATCGTCGAGCCGGGCGACATCTACCCGGTCTTCCGCAAGCTGTTCCGTAAGCGTATAGCGCAATGAGGCGCCGCGCCGAGGAGGTGACATGAGTACCGTATCGACCCCCATCGCCACCGGTTCGGATTGGAATTTCGAGATTCTGACGGCCTATGAACGCGAGATCGCTCGGTTCGCCAAGGAATACCGCCTGGATATTTACCCCAATCAGATCGAGATCATTACCTCCGAGCAGATGATGGATGCCTACGCCAGCGTGGGTATGCCGGTGGGCTATCATCACTGGTCCTTCGGCAAGCAGTTCCTATCCGTCGAGCAGGCTTATCGGCGCGGTCAGATGGGGTTGGCCTACGAGCTGGTTATCAACTCCGATCCTTGCATCGCCTATCTCATGGAAGAGAACACCCTGATGATGCAAATCCTGGTCATGGCGCATGCGTGCTATGGCCACAACTCGTTCTTCAAGGGTAATTACCTGTTTCGCACCTGGACCGATGCCTCGGCGATCGTCGATTACCTGGTGTTCGCACGCAAGTACATCGCCGAATGCGAACAGCGCCACGGTGTCTCGGCGGTGGAGCAGCTCCTGGATGCTTGCCATGCGCTCCAGAACTACGGGGTTGATCGCTACAAGCGCCCCTCGCCGATCTCCTCGGAGGAAGAGGCGCGCCGCCAGCAGGAACGTGAAGCCTATCTCCAGGCGCAGGTGAACGCCCTGTGGCGGACGATTCCGGAGGAATCGCCACGCGACGCATCGGAGGCGTTCGCGGAGAATGGTGACGATCCGTTGGGGCTCCATCAGTACGGGCGTTATCCCCCTGAGCCGCAGGAAAATCTGTTGTATTTTCTGGAGAAAAACGCGCCGCTTCTCGAGTCGTGGCAGCGGGAAATCGTACGCATTGTGCGTAAGCTGGCACAGTATTTTTATCCCCAGCGCCAGACTCAGGTGATGAACGAGGGATGGGCGACATTTTGGCACTATACGTTGATGAACCGGCTCTACGACGAGGGGTTGATCGACGAAGGCACGATTCTCGAGTTCCTGCATTCGCATACCGCCGTCGTGCAGCAGCCAGGATTCGATAGTCCGCATTTCAATGGCATCAACCCCTATGCTCTGGGGTTTGCGATGTTTTCGGACATCCGTCGGATCTGCGAGACACCCGACGAGGAAGACCGCGAGTGGTTCCCGGAGACCGCCGGCAGTGACTGGCTGGAGACGGTGCATTTCGCGATGCGCAACTTCAAGGACGAGTCGTTCATTCAACAGTTCCTGTCGCCTAGGGTGATTCGTGATCTCAAGCTGTTCAGTCTCGTCGATGACGACCGCGATGAGATGCTCACCATCAGCGCCATTCACGATGAGCGCGGGTATCGGCGCGTACGCGAGGCACTTTCCGCGCAATATGCGTTATCGCTACGCGAGCCCAATATTCAGGTATGGGAGGCCGATATTCGTGGCGATCGCTCGCTGACCTTGCGTCACGTCCAGGATGAGCGCCGGCCATTGGGCAAGACCTTGTATCCGGTATTGCGCCACCTGCATCAGCTGTGGGGGTTTGCGGTCAAGCTGGAGTCGGTGGAGGATGACGAGGTCGTGCGCCGCTATCAGTGGCCGCTCCCCGGTGACGCGTGAGATAGTGGCTGAAATGCATCGCTAGCCGCGACGCACAGGGCTGATATACTGGCTCGCGCGCCGTCGGCGAAGTGTCGTGCCGGTGCGTCTTGAGCGTGCCGAGCGTAGGCCGGCGCGACGCCCCGAGTGCAGTAGGCAGTGTAGGAGAGTGTCATGCAAAGCGCGGTGATTCTGATCGACGTGGAAAAGGGCCAGATCAATGCAGTCGCCCAACGGTTGGCCGAGCTGGAGGGAATCAGTGAGGTATTTTCCACCTGTGGTCGCTATGACTTGGTCGCGATTGCGCGCACGCGTGATTTCGAGTCATTGGCGCAACTGGTGACCGAGCGTCTGATGCAGGTCGAGGGCATTCACGACACCGAGACTCTCAACGCCATGCAGGTGCATTCGCGTCACGATCTCGAGACCATGTTCTCGTTGGGTTGGTAGCGGTTCCGTATCGTCCAGGGTGTGATCGCCCACTTCACGTTTCGTTTTCGCAGGACAAGGACACGTCGCCGGCATGATCGCCGTTATTTCTTACCAGTGTCGGCGCTTAGTGCGTGGCGCGGGCATTTCCCTGATTTTCGCCGTGGTAGGGTCCGGCCTATGGTATTGGCAGGAGCGCGAGGTTCGCGACCGGCTTAGCTGGATGGGCGTGCCTGAGTGGCAGACCACCAGTTGGCAGGGGTTCAATCGGGTACTGCGCAGTGACGGCTTTCTGGTGGGGTGGTCGGATATCCGAGTCAGCCCCTTATGGGTAAGTTATTCGCTTCATGAAACGCCTGATGCGCCGATCGGTGATCGCCCGCACGGCTTTGCGCGGGACTGGCGCTCATTGTGGCCGGTCATCTCGGATCAGTACACGCACAGCGGCTACGACCGCGGCCATCTGGCCCCCAACTATGCCATTGCACGCGTACATGGTCGTGCGGCGCAGCTTGATACCTTCCAGATGACTAATATTACGCCGCAACGCCCCGACTTGAACCGGCGCGTGTGGCAACGTCTCGAAGAGGTCGTGATGGACGATTTCCTGCCGCGCTTCGAGCAACTTCGAGTGGTCACCGGTCCGGTTTTCGATGAACGCTTCATGCATCGGGTGGGCTTCACCCAGGTGCCGTCGGCGTTTTACAAGATCATCGTGGTACCTGGCGAGCACCCGCGTGCGCTGGCGTTTTTGATTCCGCAGACAGTGAGTGGCGATGAACCGCTCGACCGTTTTCTGGTCAGTATCGACGAGCTCGAAGCGAGAACGAGGCTCGATTTCTTCCCGCGTCTGCCGGAAGACGTCGAAACGCCCTTGGAAGCGAATATCGAGACAAAGGGATGGGCATTGCAACGTGTCGCACGAAAGCCCGGGCGTTACCAATAGCGGTCGTTATCAATAGATAATAGAGGTATTACAGAGAGGGATGTTCACAGAAAGGGGAGTACGAAACTTCGGAAAGCAGCATGCACGGTGGTGCCCAGGAGAGGACTTGAACCTCCACGTCCATACGGACACTAGCACCTGAAGCTAGCGCGTCTACCAATTCCGCCACCTGGGCGTGTCATGCACTTTACCGATGTTTTTTGATGGTGCCCGGAAGAGGACTTGAACCTCCACGTCCATACGGACACTAGCACCTGAAGCTAGCGCGTCTACCAATTCCGCCATCCGGGCGTTGCCTCGCATCGATCTGGCGGGAGATCGATGGTGCCCAGGAGAGGACTTGAACCTCCACGTCCATACGGACACTAGCACCTGAAGCTAGCGCGTCTACCAATTCCGCCACCTGGGCAAGGCGCGATGTATAATACCCATTTTGAGCTTGAATGCAAGCCACCCCACCATGCTTCATGCCTCGTTTCGTGACAGGCAGGTAGTCGCCATGGTTGGGTCGACTGGCTGTGCCCGCTATACTGGCGGCATGATTGAATTTCATAACAACGCCATCGGCGGACGTATACTTGCCACCTCGCCTGTAAGGAAGTCATTACCATGAATCATTGGAAGCTCAGTGACGATCCGCATGCGGAACGTGAAGCGAGTAAATACGATAATCCGGTCCCGAGCCGCGAATACTTGTTCGCTCGTCTGGAAGAATACGGTAAACCCATCACCCCCGAAGACCTCAGTCGCATGCTGGCGGTGGACGACGAAGAGCGCCTGGAAGGCGTGCGTCGGCGGCTTGCCGCAATGGAGCGTGAAGGTCAGATACTACGCAATCGGCGCGGTGCCTTCGCTCTGATCGATAAGCTCGACCTCATCAAGGGGCGGGTACAGGGCCACCGTGACGGCATGGGCTTCTTGATCCGAGAAGATGGCAAGAAGCCCGACTTGGTGATGCCGCCACGCCAAATGCGACGTGTCTTCGACGGCGACCAGGTGCTGGTGCGTGTCAGCGGCCGTGACCGGCGCGGGCGTGATGAAGCGACCATCGTCGAGGTCATCGCCCGCAATACTCAGTCACTGGTGGGTATCTACCGCCAGAATACCGCCGAATTCGGCGTGCTGATTCCCGAGAAATCGCGCATCGCCCAGGAAGTCATCATCCCGCATAGCGCCAGCGGTGGCGCGCGTGATGGACAGATCGTCTTGGCGCATATCACCCAGCAGCCGGCGACGCGCGTACAGCCGGTGGGCGAGGTCACGGAAGTACTCGGCGAACGAATGGACCCCGGGATGGAAATCGACATTGCCATCCGTAGTTACGAGATTCCCGCCGAGTTTCCGCCCGAAGTGCATGCACAGATCGCGGACATGTCCGCGTCCGTGGACGAGGCCGACAAGCAGAATCGTATCGACTTGCGTGATGTACCGTTGGTGACCATCGACGATGAGTCCGCCAAGGACTTCGACGATGCCGTCTGTGCCTGGAAGACCAAGTCCGGGAGCTGGAAGCTGCTGGTGGCGATTGCCGACGTGTCGCACTATGTCCGCCCGGGCAGTGCGCTGGACCAGGAAGCGATCACACGTGGCACCTCGGTTTACTTCCCCGGTCAGGTCGTGCCGATGCTGCCGGAGTTGCTTTCGAACGGGCTGTGCTCGCTCAATCCCGAGGTCGACCGTCTGGCGCTTGTCTGCGAGATGAACATCTCGCCGAACGGGGCGATCAGCCGCTATCGTTTCTACGAAGCGGTCTTTCAGTCCCATGCGCGCCTGACCTACAACAAGGTCGCCGGAATCCTCGATGACGAAGGCCCCGAAGGCGATGCACTGCGCGAGCAGTATCGCGACCTCGTGCCGTCGCTCAAGAACCTCAAGAGCCTCTACACCATCTTGAGGGAAGCCCGCGAGGCACGCGGCGCCATCGATTTCGAGACTACCGAGACGGCTATCGTCTTCAATGACGAACGCAAGATCGAGAAGATCGTGCCGCGCTCGCGCAACGATGCACACAAGATCATCGAAGAGTGCATGCTGGCCGCCAACGTGGCGACGGCGCGCTTTCTCGACAAGCATGACCTGCCGGCGCTGTATCGCATTCACGAGAAGCCCTCGCCGGAACGCCTGGACAAGTTGCGTCTGTTCCTCAACGAGCTGGGGCTGTCCCTGGGCGGGGGCGACGATCCCACGCCGCAGGATTATCGTGACCTCGCCGAGACGATCAAGGGTCGCCCCGACGCCGACGTCATCCAGACGGTGATGCTGCGTTCGATGAGTCGCGCGGTCTATTCGCCGCAGAACGATGGCCACTTCGGTCTGGCGTATCCTGCCTATGCGCATTTCACTTCGCCGATTCGGCGCTATCCGGACCTACTCGTGCATCGCGCCATTCGCTCGGTGATTCGCGGGCCGCGGCAGACCAATACGGTGCTGCGTGCCGAAGGCGCGCCGGTAGAGCCGCCCAGCAAATGGGCACCGTATAGCTTCGAGCAAATGCTCGAGCTCGGTGAGCATTGTTCGATGACCGAGCGTCGTGCCGACGATGCCACGCGTGATGTGGAGGACTGGCTGAAGTGTGAGTTCATGTCGGACAAGCTCGGTGAGATCTTCGAGGGCACCATCGCCTCGGTGACGCAGTTTGGCATTTTCGTGCGCCTTGATGATGTCTATGTCGAGGGTCTGGTCCACGTGACCTCGTTGCCTTCCGATTATTACCACTACGAGGCCGAGAAGCACCGTCTCAAGGGTGAGCGTAGCGGCATGTCCTATCGGCTGGGCGATGGCGTCACCGTGCAGGTGGCACGTGTCGACCTGGATGATCGCAAGATCGACTTTGAGCTGGCCGACGAGAAACCGCGTCCGCAGAACCCGGCCCGGCGCAAGAAATCCGCTACCGGTGGCGCATCGGCACGCGGTAAGCAGGGCGCAGGGCAAGCCGGCAACGCGACGAAGAAGGAGCAGGACGGTAAGCCGCGTCGGCGTTCGCGAGGCGGTAAAGGCGGCGGTAAGGGTGACAAGCGTTGAGTAGGCGCCATGCAACGGGCAGTGGAGCATCATGAAAGCTAAACCTTCCCGGGCGCGTATCGCGACGCCCGAAGGCTTGGACGCCGTGTATGGCGTGCACGCCGTGCGTGCATTGTTCGAGCGGGGACAGCCGCCACGCGAGCTCTGGTTACAGGAAGGGCGTGCCGAGGCACGCCTGGATACTCTACAGGAGCGCGCACGTCAGGCTGGCATCAAGTGCGTCGGCGTCGCCCGCGAAACGCTGGATGGCGTGGCAAAAGGCGCCGTGCACCAAGGCGTGATTGCCTTTGCGCCACCGCTGCAGGCCGAGAGCGAGGAAGCGCTTTGGTTTCGTCTCGGCGCTTGGCAGCAGCCGTCTCCCCCGTTGCTGTTGATTCTCGATGGGGTGACCGATCCGCATAACTTCGGTGCCTGCCTGCGCAGCGCCGACGCGGCAGGTGCGCACGGTGTCATCGTGCCCAAGGATAAGGCCGCGCCCCTCAACGCCACGGTGCGCAAGGTTGCTTGCGGTGCTGCCGATGCCATGCCCGTCTATCAGGTCACCAACTTGTCACGGGCGATGGCGCGCCTCAAGACGCATGGAGTATGGATCGTCGGAACGGCGGGTGAGTCGGCCCAGAGCCTTTACGAGGTCGACTTGATGGAGCCCGTGGCCATCGTCATGGGTGCCGAAGGCAAAGGCATGCGCCGGTTGACGCGCGAGGGCTGCGATCTACTCGCCAAACTGCCTATGGCCGGCAGTGTGTCGAGCCTCAATGTGTCGGTTGCCACGGGCGTGTGTCTGTTCGAAGCTGTGCGTCAACGCCATGTCTCTTGATGCCCGGTCGGGCGAGACAAGTTGCAAGCACGCGGGGTGATCACTACAATTGGTCGGCTTTCCGGGCATCGTTTCGCATGTCCGGAAACATTGAGACTTTCTCTCCTTGCTTCTCGCGGCCCTGTAGCCCTTGTACTTGGTACTTTGAATGACAGGCCTCGTGGAAGCTGTCAAACCGTAAGGAGCTATCATGCGTCATTACGAAATCGTGTTCATGGTCCACCCGGATCAGAGCGAGCAGGTGCCGGCCATGGTCGAGCGCTATACTGGGCTCGTTACCGAAAACGGCGGCACTGTGCATCGTCTGGAAGATTGGGGGCGTCGTCATCTGGCCTACCCGATCAACAAGATCCACAAGGCCCACTATGTACTGATGAACATCGAGTGCAGCGGTGAAACTCTCGACGAAATCGAGAATATCTTCCGCTTCAACGATGCCATCATCCGTAGCTTGGTGGTGCGTTGTAAAGAGGCGGTCACCGAAGCGTCTCCGATGATGAAGCCGGCCGAAGAGAAGCCGCGTCGTCGTGAAGAGAAAAGCGAGCGTCCGAACGCTGAGCGTTCCGAAACGAACGCTGATGCCGACGCTGATGCTGAAGCTGAAGCCAACTGATTCGTACCTCTGGAGGATAAACCATGGCACGCTTTTTCCGTCGCCGTAAGTTTTGCCGCTTCACCGCCGAAGGCGTGAAGTACATCGATTACAAGGATCTTGATACCCTCAAGTCCTATATCACCGAAACCGGTAAGATCGTACCCAGCCGCATTACCGGCACCAAGGCTCGTTATCAGCGTCAGCTGTCCACGGCCATCAAGCGCGCTCGTTATCTGGCGCTGCTGCCCTATACCGATAGCCACCAGTAAAACAAGGCGACTGGCGCGATGCAGGCACTGGCCCGTTGGGTGATGCGCGGTACGCCGCAGGCGGCGACGGTCGCTTTGATTGCGGCGTTGATTCCCTGGTTGTTCTGGCTGAGTGCCGCCGTCGCTGCCTTGGTAACGTTACGTCGCGGCTTGGGCCCTGGTCTGCCTGTTGTGATTGCCGCTGCGCTGCCAGCTGGCTGGTGGTGGGTCCAAGGCGATGCCGTTCCGCTTGCCAGTGTTTTGTTGGTAACGCTGATGGCGACCATACTGCGCGCCCGGATGCGTTGGGGGGAGACCCTGATTGCCGGCATGCTGGTCTGTGTGGTGCTGGTGCAGTCCGGCATCTTCCTGCCTCCGGGTGGGGCGGGGCCGCTGCTCGAACAGGTACGCCAGAATTCGGCGGACGTCGATGCCATGCTCACCGAGTTGAGTGCCCAGGGTGTCTCCAGCGAACAGCTGGCAGGCATGTTGATTGGCGGCGTTACAGGGCTAGTGGTACTGCTTGCGGCAGTCGCTTGTTTGGCACTAGCGCGTAGCTGGCAAGCCGGGTTGTATAACCCCGGTGGCTTTCGCGACGAGTTCCATGCGCTGCGCTTGAACACCAAAGAGCTTTTGTTGCTGGTGGGCGTTGGCGTATTGGGCGTGCTGGTATCCATGCCGATGGCAACGATGTTGGCGTGGATACCCTTGCTCGTAGCGGGCATTGCGCTGGTGCATGGTTGGATTGGATTGAAGGGGATGAGCGGGTTCTGGTTGGTCGGCTTTTACGCATTGCTGCTGACGACCTGGCCCACGATTCTGGTTGTGCTGTTGCTGGCCGTTGTCGATACTTTCGCGGATTTCCGCGCACGCTTGGCCGGCAACCACTGATGAGAGGTTAACGAGATGGACGTCATTCTGCTCGATAAGATTGGCAAGCTGGGTAACTTGGGTGACCAAGTCGCTGTCAAGGCCGGTTACGGTCGCAACTACTTGGTGCCTTACGGTTTGGCCGTGCCGGCCACCAAGGAAAACGTTGCCGCTTTTGAAGCGCAACGTGCCGAGCTCGAAGCGCAAGCCGCAGAGCGTAAGTCCGAAGCCGAAGCGCGCGCTGAACAGCTGGCTGAAATCGAGTTGTCGTTGGTCGCCAAGGCCGGTGATGAAGGCAAGCTGTTCGGTTCCATCGGCCCGCGCGATCTGGCCGACGCACTGACGCAGGCGGGGCTTGATGTGGTCAAGAGCGAAGTGCGCATGCCGGAAGGTCCGATTCGTCGGACCGGTGAGTATGACATTACGCTGCAGCTGCACGCGGAAGTCGCTACCAGCGTTCGCATCGTGATCGTGGCCGAGTAAGCGACACCGCCAGGCGACATGCCGGCATAGGGCGCGAGGGGTAACCTTCGCGCCCTTTTTGTGCCATGAGCCTAAGTCTTTAGGTACGTGAGGCACGGTCCATGAGATGCAACGGTATGGCCATCACGGCATTATAGGGGATGGCCGACACGTTGAACGTGTGCACTACGCCGACCTTCGATATCGACCGGTCAGGAAACGAGCATGAGCGAATACGTCGAGCACGACCAGGAAACCGCGGCTCTCAAGGTGCCGCCGCACTCGCTGGAAGCTGAGCAATCGGTGCTCGGCGGGCTGATGCTGGACAACAGCGCCTGGGATACGGTCTCCGAGCGTTTGACCGCCGACGATTTCTATCGCTACGAACATCGCCTGATCTTCAATGCGATGGCGCAGCTCGCTGAAGCAGGGCATCCGCTCGATGTGGTCACGCTCTCGGAGGCGCTGGAAAACCGCGATCAGTTGGAAAGCGTGGGTGGACTGGCTTACTTGGCCGAGCTGGCGCGCAACACGCCATCGGCGGGTAACATTCGTGCGTATACCGATATCGTGCGTGAGCGAGCCACTCTGCGTAAGCTGATTCAGGCGGCGCACCAAATCGCCGATGGGGCGTTCGCCCCGCAGGGGCGGCCCGCCGACGAGCTCGTCAACGAGGCCGAGCGTCTGGTGTTTCAGATCAGTGAGGATCGTCCCAAGAGCGGCGGGGCGATTGGCATGAGCGATCTGCTCAGCAAGGCGGTTGACCGCATCGACGAGCTGTTCAACATGCAGGGCGAGATGACGGGGCTTTCCACCGGGTTTCGCGATCTGGATGAAATGACCTCGGGGCTGCAGCCCTCGGACATGGTGATCATTGCGGGACGCCCATCGATGGGTAAGACGACATTCGCCATGAACGTGGTCGAGCATGCGGTCATCTCCAGTGACAAGCCGGTCATGGTGTTTTCCATGGAGATGCCCGCCGATGCCTTGATGCTGCGTATGCTGTCTTCATTGGGGCGTATCGATCAGACGCGGGTGCGGACCGGGCAGTTGGAAGACGAAGACTGGCCGCGTCTGACCTCGGCGGTCAATTTGCTCAAGGACAAGCAGCTCTTCATTGATGACACGGCCGGGTTATCGCCTAACGAGATGCGCGCGCGGGCGCGGCGCTTGGCGCGTGAGCATGGCAATCTCGGATTGATCATGATCGACTATCTGCAGCTCATGCAGATCCCCGGTTTTTCCGAGAACCGTACCGGCGAGATTTCCGAAATCTCGCGCTCGCTCAAGGCATTGGCCAAGGAGTTCAACTGCCCGGTAGTCGCGTTGTCGCAGCTCAACCGCTCGCTCGAGCAGCGGCCCAACAAGCGCCCGGTGATGTCGGATCTTCGCGAGTCGGGGGCTATCGAGCAGGATGCTGACGTTATCGCTTTCGTCTATCGCGATGAAGTCTATAATCCGGACAATCCCGACAATCATGGCCTAGCTGAACTGATTATCGGCAAGCAGCGTAACGGTCCAATCGGGACCGTTCACATGGCTTTCATCGGCAAGTATACACGCTTTGAGGATCTCGCCCCCGATAGCTACGGTCAGCATATGGGCGAGTGATGATGGCAAGGCAAACAGGCCGGTGTTGCCTTATAATGCCGGCTCGCAAGTGAACAGGAGGGGAGATGGCGAGCGGATTTCAACGTGGCAAGAAACGTACCCCGAAACTCGAGGGGCGCGGCCAACTGGAAAGCGTCGAGCGTGAAGGGCCGTTCAAGGAATGGTTGGGGATGCCCGATCTCTATCGTTATTCCCTGGTCGTCGATGGTGAAACCTACAGCTATCAGACCGAAGACGCCGAACTTCCCGTCTCGGTCGGTGACCGTGTGGTGTTTCGTTACAAGGAAACCCGTGCGGGAAACTGGGTCGATCGAAATTCGCTCGGGGTGGCGATCGATCCCTCCACGTACCAGCGAGATTCTTGATGCGTTAGTCTCGGTGGGCCAATGTCACATGAACGTCATGTGGCGTTGGCCTAATGAGACCCATGACCGATACTCTTGCTCCCGCTTCCAGTGATCAGTCGTCTGCACCGACGCTACCCGACATTGTGCGTGAAGAACGTATTGACGTTCATTTCCAGCCTATCGTGGCTATCCGCTCTGGGGGCGTATTCGCTTATGAAGCGCTGTCGCGTGGTCCCAGCGAAAGTATTTATGCCCATCCTCTGACGATGTTCGAAGCGGCCAGAAAGCAATCACTGCTAGCGCCGCTGGAAGCCGTCTGCCGACAGCGTGCCATTACCGCTTGGGCGGCGGAAAGGCTCGACGAGCTGTTGTTCATCAATGTCTCTCCCGAGGTACTGCTCGATCCTCAGCATCGCAATGGTGAAACCCTGCGTTTGCTCACACGGCTGGGTATACCGACGCACCGCCTAGTCATAGAGCTTACCGAACAGTCGCCGGGCATCGACCCCGATCTCATGGCGGAAGCCGTGCGTCACTATCAATCGATGGGATTCACGATTGCGCTGGATGATCTGGGCGAGGGTTATGCAAGCTTGCGGCTCTGGTCACAAATTCGCCCCGACTTCGTCAAGCTTGATCGGCATTTCGTGAGTGAGCTGGATCGTGACTATGTCAAGCGTCGGTTCGTACGGGCATTTCTGGACGTTGCTCATGGGATGGGGTCACGCGTGATCGCGGAGGGCGTCGAACGTGAAGAAGAGCTCGATTGCTTGCACGAGCTGGGTGTGGACTACTACCAAGGCTGGCTGTTCGCGCGGCCATCACCGACGCCGAAAGCCGAGCGTGCCGCGCTGAACGAGCATCTTGCACACTTGGTCGCGCGCCAGAAAAGCCCCTCGCATACCTGCATGGGGCGGCATATTTGCAAGGTGCTTCCCTCGCTTGCCATAACGGTAACGGTGGCCGAGGCGAGTGAGCGCTTCAGCTCCATGCCGGATGTAGGGGCGATGGCCGTGGTCGATGATCAGGGTATTCCCATTGGTGTGCTCACGCGTGAGGCAGTGATGGCGCTGGTGGGGAAACGCTTCGGCTTCGATTTGCATGGCCGAGAACCAGTGACCAAGGCGATGCATGTAGCGCCGTTGTGTGTCGAAGTCACGGAGCCGCTCGATCAAGTATCGCGTAAGGTGACGGGACGAGGAATCGACCAACGCGACGAGCCATTCGTGGTTACCCAGCAGGGGCGCTATGTGGGCATGGGGCAGTTAGTAGCGTTGCTGCAGCAAATCACTGAGCAGAGGGTGGCGGTCGCACGCCAGGCCAATCCGCTGACCCAACTGCCAGGTAATGCGCCAATCCGGGCAGCGCTCGATGACTTCGTCGGCGAGCGTGAGCCATTTGTCGCCTGTTATTTGGACCTCGATTACTTCAAGCCATTCAATGATCGTTTCGGTTATGTCATGGGCGACCAGGTGCTGCTGGATGTTGCCGTCACGCTGGATACCATGAAAGGTCAGCGCGATTTTTTGGGGCATCTGGGAGGGGACGACTTCGTATTGCTGCTGGAGTCTCGAGAAGACTTGCATGGCTTCCTCGCGGCCTTGCAGCAAGCGTTCGTAGCGCGTTTCACGCCCCGTCTGCCTGCCGAGGTGGTCCGGGACAACGGCTTTATGGCGCAAGATCGGTTTGGGCAGGAGCGTTTTTTTGCGTTGCCACGCCTTTCGGTGGCGGCATTGTGTGTGCCCGCCGGTCAGGCTCCGCATAGCTTTGGCGATTATTGGAGCTCTCTCAAGCAAAGCGCCAAACGTGCTGTCAATGGGCGGCTTGTCGTAAGGTTCAAGGAAGAAACGTTAGCGTCGAAACGCGGTCTAACTTCTTTAGTTGCGCACTGATATCAATGTTGGAGTCATTAATGCGGCGTGCAACGCGACATTCACCCCTTGCCCCTTCCATACTTATTGCAACATGCCTGTCATCTGAACAGGTCAAGCTGGACGTGCGCTGTGGTAGATAGCGTATGTCTTGTCGAATTTTAATTTATCAAGGAGAAACTTATGGAAGTCAAAGAACTCAAAGAATTCGTGGACGCGGAGCATAACTTCGAG
Organism: Chromohalobacter canadensis; assembly: GCF_034479555.1. Lineage (NCBI taxonomy): Bacteria > Pseudomonadati > Pseudomonadota > Gammaproteobacteria > Oceanospirillales > Halomonadaceae > Chromohalobacter > Chromohalobacter canadensis. The sequence continues at coordinate 2,527,241 of NZ_CP140151.1, forward strand.
ATTCGCGTCATTAGCCACGCGGGCAGTCGTCTATACCGCGTCGAGATGGAGGACATCGAAGGCCAGCACTATCCTCTGATGCGGCGTGGCAAACCGATGCTGTTTCGTGCCCTGGACGATGTCTATGCCGAGCTCAAGCAGGCAGGGATCCATCGTGCTTATCTCGTACAGTGGGTTGCCCATGATGAGATGATCGGTCGTGACACGCATTATCAATCCCCGCTGACGTCACGCATGCCGTTGGTATTTTGACGTCCCATGCATGACCCATCCGACGCGCGTTCGGCGCTCCATTCACCAACTGTAGTGTTACATTTATAGCCCGGCGAGCCGCCGGGGCCTGGGTGCGAAGGCACCGGGCATTTCTACCCGCCAAGCGTTACTCTCCATAACAAGCATTACTCTCCATAATCTGTTGCATGCTGCCCTTGTCCATAAGGGAGCGTCCACGTCAGCGTATCGAGAAAAGTCTCCGCCTGTTCGCGCAATGCCCGACGCTTCTCAGTCGACATCTTGTTGAGTGTGCCGTAGATGACGCGCATGCGCGGATTATCGGCAAGCGGGTCGGCATGGCGTTCCAGGAAGCGCCAGTACAAGGCGTTGAACGGACATGCATCGTCGCCCACGCTTTGGCGTGGATCATAGCGACACTGAGTGCAGTGGTCCGACATGCGATCGATGTACTTGCCCGAGGCGCAATAGGGCTTGGAGCCCAAGTAACCGCCGTCGGCATGCAGGACCATGCCCAGTGTGTTGGGCAGTTCGACCCATTCGCAGGCATCGGCGTAGACGGCAAGATACCAGTCGCACAAAGCGGCGGGACGCACGTCGCAAAGCAGGGCGAAGTTGCCAGTGACCATCAGGCGCTGGATGTGATGCGCATAGGCATTGTCATGCGTCATTTCGATGGCGCGTTTGAGGCAGCGCAAATCGGTGTCGCCATTCCAGTAGCATGCGGGAAGCCCTCGTTCGGCAGCGAGGCGGTTGTCACGCTTGTAGTCGGGCATGTGATGCCAGTAAATGCCGCGCACGTATTCTCGCCAGCCCAGGATTTGTCGGATGAATCCCTCGACCGCGTTGAGGGGCGCCGCGCCACGCCGCCAAGCGTCCTCGGCGGCCTTGCAGACTTCGTCGGGCAATAGTAGGCCGATATTGAGCGCGGCGGAGAGTCGCGAGTGAAAGAGGTAGGGCGACTTATCGCTGATGGCATCCTGATAATGCCCGAAACAAGGCAACGCATGGGTGATGAAATGCCGCAGGTCGGCAAGTGCCTGACGCCGTGTGACGGGCCAGTTGAAGCCCGCCAGCGTGCCGAAATGATCAGCGAAATGCGTTGCCACGAGCGCCAACACCTCGCGTGTCAGTGCATCCTGGCGGTGTCGAGGCGCAGAGGGTGGCGGCGGTGCGTCATCGATGGGAAGTCGATTGTCGTGATCGAAGTTCCATTGTCCCCCGACAGGTGCGTCTTCTTCCATGAGCATGCCGGTATGGCGTCGCATCATGCGGTAGAAGTCTTCCATGCGAGGCCGTTTTCGTCCTTCCATCCATTGGGCAAAGCGTTGCCGAGAACAAAAGAAACGCGTGTCTTCGAGTACCCGCCAGCGGGGGCCAACGCGGCTTATGCGGCGTGACTCGATGGCTTTTGCCAAGCGCCACTCGCCGGGCAGGGTCACCTGGATCTCGTCACACCCATGCAATTGGGCCACTCGCTCGGCCTCGGGGATCAGTTGCTGCGCATTGTCGGTATCGTCGAGGGAGCTGTAATGCACCTGGAATCCCCGCTGTCGCAGGGTGGTGGCGAAATGTCGCATCGCGGCCAGCATCATGGCGATTTTCTGAGGGTGGTGGGGGACGTAGCGACCCTCTTCATCGACTTCGCAGAGAGCGATGACCGCATTTTCCGGTGCTGACTCTAGAATAGGAAGCGTCAGGCTGAGTTGGTCGCCTAGGACCAAGCGTAATGTCTTGGACATGAGTTATCCAAATATTATACAAATCGTTCTCATAGTATAACGCGATAAGCTCAACGTGCCCGTGGCTTGTTACACTGATCTTCCACGGTCTTTTACAGGAGAGGTTTCAATGGGGTCAGCTCCCTTCGGTGTCATGCTCGTCAATCTTGGCACGCCTGAGGCCCCGACGGCGTCGGCGGTGCGTCGCTATCTGGCGGAATTCCTCGGCGATCGGCGCGTGATCGATCTGCCGCGTGCCAAGTGGCTGCCGATTCTGCATGGCATCATCCTGCGCATTCGGCCGCCGCGTGTCGCCAAATCTTATGCCGCCGTGTGGGGGGAGGATGGCTCGCCGCTGCTCGCCATCGGGCGCCGCCAGCAAAGTGCGCTGAAGGAACGACTGGCGACGCGTATGGGCACCGATATTCCCGTCGAGCTGGCGATGACCTATGGAAAGCCCAGTATGGAAGAAGCCGGCCTGGCATTACGCGATGCCGGGGTAGAACGTATTCTGGTGCTGCCGCTGTACCCGCAGTTTTCTGCCACGACGACGGGAGCAGTATTCGACCGCTTGGCACGTGCATTGGCGCCGTGTCCGCATTTGCCGGAGCTGCGTTTCGTACGTGACTACCATAATCATCCGGCTTATATCGGGGCGCTGGCAGAAAGCGTTCGCGAGCACTGGGCGGCGCATGGCCGGCAGTCGCGACTGCTGTTTTCCTATCACGGCATTCCCAAGCGCTACGCCGATGCCGGCGACCCTTACCCACGGCATTGTGAAGAGACCAGTCGTCTAGTGGCCGAGGAGCTGGGGCTCGAGGCGGATGAATGGCAACAGACTTACCAGTCGCGTTTCGGGCGTGAAGAATGGCTCAAGCCGTATACCGACGAGACCTTGAAGGCATGGGGCGCCGAGGGGCTCGAGGGCGTCAACGTGATCAGCCCCGCCTTTGCTGCCGACTGTCTGGAAACGCTGGAAGAGCTTGAGGTCGAAAATCGCGGCTATTTCGAGGAGGCGGGCGGCGGTGCCTACCAGTACATCCCCGCACTCAACGATCGTCAGGACCATATCGAGCTGCTGGCCTCGCTCGTCGAGCAGCATACCCAGGGCTGGTAACACCGCTGACCGCTTCGACGAGATGCCGATACGCAAGATGTCCGATGTCGAGAGACCATCGGGCGTCGTCAGTTGGGCGTCAGGCGCAGCTCAGGGTAGTTTGGAACTGCCTTGGGGTGTTTCTTCGAGGGTGCGTTCGTCATCGTCTTCCTGAAGCTCCTCGGGATCGCCACGAGTACGGGGATCGTACGCGAGCTTTTGATGTAGTGCGCTCTTGCTTAGCATGTGGGCCGAGACCGGGGCAGTAATGAACAAGAAGATGGTGATCAGCAGTTCCTGCAGGCTCGGGCCACCGTCGAGTAGGCTGAAGTACGCGATTGACGCCAACAGTACGCAGCCAACACCCAGTGTGGAAATCTTCGAAGGGCCGTGCAGGCGCATGTAGAAGTCTTTCATCCGTGACAGCCCCAGCGAGCCGATCAGGGCAAAGATGCTCCCGGCGATCAAGAAAAAGGCGATGACACCTTCCATCACGGTGTATAGAGCGATCATGGGTTGCCTCCGCTATTCAATGATGTCGCCGCGCAGCAAGTACTTGCAAACCGCCACGGTGCTCACGAAACCGAGCATGGCGATGAGCAGCGCTGCCTCGAAATACGTGCGGTGTCCTAGCCAGATCCCGAAGAGCACGATCAAGGCGATGGAGTTCACGTACATGGTGTCCAGCGCGAGGATCCGGTCGGGCAGGCTGGGGCCGACCGCGACCCGGTACAAATTGAGCACGATCGCGATTGCGAACAGCGTCACACTGACTTTGAGGGCAAAATCTAGCATTCGAAGATCTCCTTGAGCGTACGCTCATAGCGCTCATGGATATGACGCTTCATATCGTCGATATCACCCACATCCAGGGCATGGATCAACAGGGTCTTGCCATCCATTCGCAGATGCGCCGAGACCGTTCCCGGCGTCAGAGTAATGGTGCTGGCCAGCATGGTGATTGCGAAATTCTCCTGAAGCTCGAGCGGATACTCGATGAAAGCGGGGCGTGCCCGGCCTCGTGGGTCGAGTATGACCTTGGAGGCCTCCAGGTTGGCGACCACGATATCGAGCAGTACTCGGAAGAAATAGCGCACCATTAGCCACGGCTTCTTGATCCTGGGCTGTGCCTCCCAAAAGGGCTTGGTGATCAGCGGGATGACGATGGCTAGAAAACTGCCGAGCAGCCAGTGCCCCAAGGCGACGCCGTTCATCAACAGCAGCCACACGATCAGCAGCAAGACGGACAACAGCGGCATCGGCAGCCACTTGCGAGGACGAATCATGCATCACCTCCAGTGTCGCCGCGGGCGATGATGGATTCTACATACGCATCGCGGTCGAGCAATTGGGCGGCGGTTGCCTGGGTAAATGCCGTAATGGGACCGGCGAAGGCCACCATGAGTGGCGCGCAGCCGATCAGTATCAGCACGCCAGCCCCGCGCAACTTGCCAAGCGTGATACCGGTTTTCTCGCCCGAGGCCCGCCAGAAGATGGTCGAGCCGGTGCGCGATAGCGCTATCAAGGAAGCGAGCCCGCTACCCAGAAGAATCGGCCACAGCCAATACTGCTGGGCCGTCGTCGCGGCTTGCAGCAGAAGGGCCTTGCCGAAGGCACCGGACAAAGGCGGTAAACCGGCCATGGCGATTGCGCCAGCGAAGAACAGCAGGCCCAGCGTGGCGGGCTGCGTCAGAGTACGAGACTGGACGATGCGCGCCCCGGCCTTGCCGCGTTGCTGTGCGATGGCATCGACCAGCAGGAACAGGCCGCCACTGACCAGGGTGGTGTGGATCAAGTAATACAGCAGTGCACCCAGCGCGGCTTCACTGTGCATGCCGATACCCGCCAGCAGTGTGCCCACCGAGACCAGAATCAGGTACGCCACTTGGGTGCGCATTTCGCGTGCGGATAGCACGCCGACAGCACCCAGCGCGAGCGTGGCCAAGCCTAGCCACCATATCCATGGCTGGGCGAGATTTGCCAGGGGACCGGCCTGCTCGCCGAAGATCAGCGTGTACACACGGATGATCGAGTAGATCCCGACCTTGGTCATGATCGCGAAAAGGGCCGCTATCGGCGCCGGCGCGGCGGCATAGGCGCGTGGCAACCAGAAGTATAGCGGCAACATGGCTGCCTTGAGCCCGAACACGATCAGCAGCAACAGGGCGCCGGCCTTGACCAGCCCCAGATCGGCGGTATCCAGCGTGGTCACGACCGCCGACATATCGGCCATGTTGAGCGTACCCATGGTGCCGTAGAGGACGCCCAGCGCGATCAGAAATAACATCGACCCTAGTAGGTTGAGCGCCACGTAATGAAAGCCGGCATGCGTGCGTGCCTTGCCGCCGCCGTGCATCAACAGGGCATAGGAGGCGATGAGCAGTACTTCGAAGAAGACGAACAGGTTGAAGAGATCGCCGGTCAGGAAAGCGCCGTTGATCCCCATCAATTGCAGCTGGAACAACCCGTGAAAGTTGGAGCCTTGCTCGTCGTCGCCAGCACAGGCGTAGAGCAAGCTACCCAGTGCCAGTAGCGACGTGAGCATCACCATCAGGGCGGACAGACGGTCGAGTACTAGAATGATACCGAATGGCGGTTGCCAGTCGCCCACAGCGTAATAGCGGATGGTGTCGTCAGTGCTTTCGGCGACCAGCAAGACCCCCACCACTACCAGTGCGAGCGTGGAGAGTACGTTGGCTGTGCGGCGTAAGGTTAGCGCGCCGCCACGGTGAATGAGCAGTGCCACCCCAGTGAGCAGCGGCAACAGGACCGGCAGAATGATCAAGTGCTGCATCACGACTTGTCCTCCCGCGGTTCGTCGATACGGTTGCCGTTGACGTGGTCACTGCCCACGTCACCGCGCACGCGCATGGCGAGGATCACCGAGAAGGCGGTCATGGCAAAGCCGATGACGATGGCGGTAAGCACCAATGCCTGCGGTAGCGGATCGGCGTACTCACCGGCGCTATCGCTGATCACGGCCGCACCGTCGGTGGTCAGTCCCCCGGTTGAGAACAGGAATAGGTTGACGGCATAGGACAACAACGTCAGGCCGACGACCACGGGAAAGGTGCGCCCGCGTAGCGCCAGGTATAACCCGCTGGCGGCCAGGATCCCCGTGGTGGTCGCGAATAGCGCTTCCATCACGCTTTCTCCTTCTGCTTGGAGGGGCGGTGCGATGTGGTCACTTTGCCCAGATTGGCAAGGATCATCAGCGTGGCACCGACCACGGTAAGGTAGACACCGAGATCGAACAGCATGGCCGTGGCCAGCTCCACGTCACCGATCAACGGGATGTGGAAATGGCCGAAGGCCGAGGTCAAGAATGGATACCCGAAGACCCAACTGCCGACCCCGGTCAGCGCGGCGATAGCGACGCCGGCGACGGCGATCGGTTGATACTGGAACGACAAGCGTTGCTGGGCCCATTCGACCCCATGAGCGATGTACATCAAAATCAGCGCCACCGCTGTCACCAGCCCTGCGATGAAGCCGCCGCCTGGGGCGTTGTGGCCGCGCAGGAAGATGAAGACCGAGACCAGCAGAGCCATGGGCAGCAGCGATTGGGAAACCGAGGCCAGGATCATGGGGTAGCGGTCTGGCGACCAGGGCCGCCCTTCGCTGTCGCTGGAGGGCATGAACAGGCGCAAGCGATTGAGCAGCTTGTAGATGCCGATCCCCGCGATGCATAGCACCGTGATCTCGCCCAGGGTATCGAAGCCACGGAAGTCGACCAGAATCACATTGACTACGTTATGCCCGCCGCCGCCGGACACACTGTGCTCGAGGAAGTAGTCTGAAATCGAGTTCAAGGGGCGCGTCAGCAGAGCATAGTTGAGGCTTGCCACCACGCCGCCGAAGCCCGCCGCGAGCAGGACATCGCGCACGATGCGCGATGCACTCGACTCTTTGGGCGTCTTCTGTGGCAGGAAGAACAGTGCCAACATCAAGAGGATCACCGTGACCACCTCGACCGCCAACTGGGTCAACGCCAGGTCAGGCGCCGAGAAGCGTGCGAAGGCCAGCGACGCCATCAAGCCGACTACTGAGAGCATGATCAGCGAAATCAGGCGGCGGCGATGCAGGAAGGCTGTCGCCAAACCGGCGAAACAGGTGATCGCGGCACCGACGATGAGCAAGGGATCGGCCTTCTGAACGGCCAACTCGCCTTTCAAGGTCTCGATTCCCATCAGGCTCATGCCAGACACGACCAGGGCGCTGATGACCACCCACAGCATGTAGCGTTGCAGCGAACCGTTTTCGAGAGTATCGATGCTCCACTGAGTGAAGCGCACCATACGCTGAACGGCGCCCTCGAAGATTGCCAGCGAGTCGCGCGAGGGGAATTGGCGGTGGAAGGTGAACAGATGCTGGCGCAGCACGTACACCATGAGGCCACCGATCAGCGCGATCGCGCTCATCAGCAAGGGCAGGTTGAAACCGTGCCAGATGCTGAGGTGAAGCTCGGGAGCGGGCATCGTCAAGGCGGCATCGGCGGCGGCCGTCAATAGTCCCGTGGCGGTGAAGGCAGGGAAAAGCCCGACGATGACGCACACGATCGCCAGCACCAGGGCTGGCAGGCGCAATGGAAACGGAGCTTCGTGCGGGGTCTTTTCCAGCTCGCGCGGTTGACCGTCGAAAAAAGTATTGCGCACGTAGCGTAGCGAGTACGCGGCGGCCAGGATGCTCCCGATAGTAGCCAGGGCGGGGATCAGCCACGCCAGACCGCCAAGAAGCGGCGTCTCAAGCGTCTCGGCGAGCATCATCTCCTTGGAGAGAAAGCCATTGAGCAAGGGAAATCCGGCCATTGAAGCCGCGGTGATGGTGGCCAGCGCGGTAGTCATCGGCATATAGCGCCATAACCCCTTGAGCTTGCGAATATCCCGCGTGCCGCACTCGTGGTCGATGATACCGGCGGTCATGAACAGCGCCGCCTTGAAGATCGCGTGGTTGAGAATATGGAAAAGGCCGGCGACCACCGCCATCTGGCTGTTGAGGCCGAACAGCATGGTGATCAGCCCCAGATGACTGACGGTCGAATATGCCAGAATCGTTTTGAGGTCGAGCTTGATCAGAGCGAAATAGGCGCCGAAAAGCATGGTCACCAACCCGGTCAGGCTGACCAGGTACAGCCACTCTTGCGACCCGGCCAGCGCCGGGTGCAGGCGGGCCAGCAGGAAGACCCCGGCCTTGACCATGGTGGCCGAGTGCAGGAAGGCCGACACCGGCGTCGGTGCCGCCATGGCCTGGGGAAGCCAGAACTGGAACGGAAACTGGGCCGACTTGGTGAACGCGCCGAGAAGAACCAATAGCAATGCCGGCAAATAGCGCGGATCCGCAAGGATGACATCGCGGCTGTCGAGCACCGTCTGCATGTCGAAGGTGCCGACGATCTGGCCGATCATAATAAAGCCAGCGAGCAGTGCCAGCCCCCCCATGCCGGTGACGGCCAGCGCCATGCGAGCGCCCTTGCGAGCGGCTGATTGATGGCTCCAGAAGCCGATCAGCAAGAACGACGACAGGCTGGTCAGTTCCCAGAACATCCATAGCAGAATGAGGTTGTCGGCCATCACGATGCCCAGCATCGAGGCCATGAAGAGCATCAAGTACGTATAGAAACGCGGCATGTTGTCCGCTTCGGACAGGTAGTGGCGCGCATAGAGGATAATCAGCAGCCCGATCCCCAGGATCAGCAGCACGAACAACAGAGAGAGACCATCGAGGCGCAAGGCAAGGTCTAGGCCTAGTGCCGGCACCCACGAGAAGGCCAGGCGCGGAACCTCGCCGGCGAGCACGCCGGGCGCCTCGCGTAATGTGACCAGTAGTGCGATGAGTGGCATCGCGGCGGTCAGCAGGGCACATTGATGGCGTCGCTGATTCGAACTCAGCAATGGCAAAAGACTGCCGAGCAGCGGCAACAGCACGATCAGTAGCAATGACATGCAACTTGCTCTTGTCGTTTAACGTTTGAGGGTATCCGCGACCGTCCGGGCGGAGGTTCGGATACGAGTATGGACGGCGGCAGCGCGAACGTCAGTCGCGAACGACGGGAGGGTCCGTCAGATAAGGGCGCCGGATACCTCGGGGTGCCAGCATCCAGGCAGGGGTGCGGTCGGTTGCATCGCCGGCTGGCATGAGTGACAGACGATGGGCACCGTAATGGCAGGGCATGCGCAGCGGCAGGTAGCCGGGCAGGGGGTGTCCTGTCATGGTGTCTCTCCTCCTTCGGAACGCTTCGGCGCGAAGCTGTGCGTACAGCGGCTTGTATTGATTGATGATTTGTTGCGTCGGGCGCCAAAACGGGATGGTTGATCGAATGTACCATGTCCCTTCCCGGCCTCGCTATAGCCTGGGCGCCGAAAGATGCAGTAGTGGATGTTTTCCTTGGCGGGTTCGCTCTGGTGGCGTCGTCGTCGCCTAGGTAGCATGGCCGTGCCCGGCAGCTGTGCCTGTCGGCCTGATTTCGGCCCGCGTCACTCGGCGCTTGGCCCTCATCGTCGTCATTGACAAGGAACGACACATGAAACGACCCATTTTGAGCCTCGCATTGGGGCTTTGCCTGGCGGGATGCCAAGGCATGGCGACCACCGATACCGTGGCTTCCTCGACCCAGGTCGATAGCGCGCCGGCGCAGGCTCCAAGCGCCGACGCTAAGGCCTCGGACGATGCACAAGTTTCGTCTCGGGATTTCGCCGCCTGGGTGGAGGATTACCGGGAACATGCGGCGGCGGAAGGCATTGATGCCGTGACGCTGGCGGCGGCCTTCGACGATGTCAGCTTTCAACCGCGCATCGTTGAGCTCGACCGCTCGCAACCGGAATTCTCCCGGCCGGTGTGGGCGTATCTGGACACGGCGGTCTCCGATCAGCGCGTCCGCCAGGGGCGTGCAAAACTCGACGCCCACCGCGACGCCGCGATGCGTGCGGAGGATCGCTACACGGTGCCGGCGGAAATATTGACGGCGATCTGGGGGGTGGAGAGCAATTACGGCAGTCATTTCGGCAGCTTTTCGACCATCGATGCGCTGGCCACGCTGGGATTCGAGGGGCGACGCCAGGACTTCGCCCGTCGTGAGCTGCTCGCGGCCTTGAAGATTCTGCAAATTGGCGACATCGACCGCGAGCACATGCGTGGCTCGTGGGCGGGCGCCATGGGACACACGCAATTCTTGCCGTCGAGTTTCCTCTCCTATGCCGTCGACGCCGACGGCGATGGCCGGCGTGATATCTGGGGTAGCGTGGATGACGTCATGGCTTCGACGGCGTATTACCTCCAAGACGCCGGCTGGCAAGCGGGCGAGCCGTGGGGAGTGGAGGTCACGCTGCCCGATGATTTCGATTACGCTCAGAGCGAGCTCTCGGTGCGTCGCTCCAGCGATGCATGGCACTCGCAAGGCGTGCGTGCACGCGGGGATATGTGGCCGTCGTTCGACGAAGCCTCGGTGATTGCTCCGGCGGGCGCTCGAGGCCCTGCCTTCATGGTAGGCCCTAACTTTCGGGTCATCATGCGCTATAACGCCTCCACCAGCTATGCCTTGGCCGTCGCGATGCTGGCCGAACGCATTGCTGGAGAAAGCAGCATCCAAGGCGAATGGCCGCGTGATCTTGAGCCGCTTTCGCGCACTCAGGTCAAGGAGATGCAGCGTCGGCTTAACGCGCTGGGCTTTTCTACCGGCGGGGCGCCTGATGGCATTGTGGGCCCCAACACACGGCGTGGTCTGCGTGAATTCCAGCGTAGCCAAGACATGACGCCGGACGGCTTCCCTACGCATGCCTTGCTCGAAAGGCTGCGCGACACAGGAAAGCCGTGAACGCATCATCAGGCCGGGATGGCTGCTCATCGTTACATGACGGCAAGAAGGAGGAAATAAGGTGGCTGAGCTCGATTCAGCGGGCGTCAGTAGAAGGCCTTTTCCACGACACGCGAGGGCGTGGCGGACGTGTCGCCAGGAAACGTTTTAGAAAAGTCGTGCGAGTAGGGCGGTTACGGCGGTTTCGACGCGCAGGATACGCTCACCGAGGTGTACGCCTTCGAAGCCGAGTGCCTCGAAGCGCTCGACTTCGTAAGGCACGAAGCCGCCTTCGGGGCCGATCGCCAGGGTGACCGGCTCGGTGAGACCGCGCGGGCAGGTCGTGGCCATGCCGGGATGCGCGATCAGCGCGCGACGCCCGCTCAGCTGTGCAGGCAGGCGATCCTCGATGAAGGGTTTGAAACGTGGCTCGAATGTCACGCATGGCAGATGCGTGTCGCGTGCCTGCTCGAGCCCGAGGATGAGATGATGGCGGATCTTCTCGGGGGCCAATTCCGGCGACTGCCAGTAGCTTTTTTCGACGCGCCGAGTATGCAGCAGGGTAAGTTGTTTCACCCCCAATGCGGTGACGTGCTCGAGCGTGCGGGCCAACATCCGCGGACGCGGCAGCGCTAGCAGTAGATGGACCGGCAACGGCGCGGGGGGATCGCGATCCAGGATGACCGTGAAGATGGCGCCCGTGTGATCCAGCGATTGCAGCCGTCCGCGCCCCAGCGCGCCGCCGACCAGCCCCACGCTCAATTCGTCGCCAGGCACGGCGCGGTGTATGTCGCGCAGGTGACGTAGGCGTACGGGGTCGCGCAGATGCACGCGCTGGGCATCGAGGCGGTCGTTGTCGTCGAAGAGTATGAGGTTCATGAAAGCTCCGCGAATGGCGCGCGTAGTCTACTATCATGCCTCCGTGCTGTCGTGGGTGGCTTGCGCTGCTCGAATGTCGGTGCACAATGCAATGAAAGCCTCAGTAAGGACTGCGCCGTGCGCGTGATACGCAAGTATGCCAATCGTCGTCTCTACGATACTCAGCAGAGTCATTATGTGACGCTGGAGGATTTGCGTTGCCTGGTGCTCGATGAAGTCCCGTTTCGCGTAGAGGATGCCAAGAGCGGTGAAGATCTGACCCGGCCCATCCTGCTGTCGATCATCACCGAGCAGGAGCAGCGACACGACAACGATGCCGATGTCTTCTCCAATGCCTTGCTCGAACAATTGATTCGCATTTATGCCATGGGGCAGTCTTTGCCGCTGGCCCGTTATCTCGAACAAGGCACGCAACTGATGCTTGAGCAGCAGCGCCATATGCAGGATCAGTGGCAGCAGGCGATTCGTCACTCGCCGGTGGAAACCATGCAAGAGCTGGCCGAGGAGAATCTGCGTTTCTGGCAGCGCATGATGCGTCAGCATCAGACGCCCGGCGATGATGCGCCGGAACGCTGACGCCTCGCTCTGTCGTGGCGCATGCTTTCTGCCATAATGGTCCGATCTTTTCGTCATAGCTCCATAAGGTCTTATCCAGATGAAGGTTTTGATCATCGGCGGCGGTGGCCGCGAGCACGCACTCGCCTGGAAGGCGGCCCAATCCCCAAGGGTCGATGCCGTTTTTGTGGCTCCGGGCAACGCCGGTACGGCGCGCGAGTCGAAACTCACCAACGTGGATGTCGCCGCCACGGACATTGCCGGCCTGGAGGCGTTCGCGCGTGACAATGGCGTGGAGCTGACCATCGTCGGTCCCGAGGCACCGCTGGTCGAAGGCGTGGTTGATCGTTTCCGGGCGGCGGAGCTGGCGATCTTCGGCCCGACCCAGGCCGCTGCCCAATTGGAAGGTTCCAAGGCCTTTGCCAAGGATTTCCTCGCCCGCCATGCGATCCCCACCGCGGATTACGCCACCTTCAGCGATGTTGATCCGGCGCTGGCGTATGTGCACGAGCAGGGCGCACCGATCGTCATCAAGGCCGATGGTCTCGCCGCCGGCAAGGGCGTGATCGTCGCCATGACCGAAGCGGAAGCTGAGGCGGCGGTGCGTGACATCCTGGCCGGCAATGCTTTCGGCGATGCCGGCGCGCGGGTGGTGATCGAGGAATTCCTGGAGGGCGAGGAGGCCAGCTTCATCGTCATGGTGGACGGCGAGCATGTGCTGCCAATGGCCACCAGCCAGGACCACAAGCGTGCCGGGGATGGCGATACTGGTCCCAATACCGGCGGCATGGGTGCCTACTCGCCGGCGCCGGTGGTGACGCCGGCGGTCGAGCAGCGCATCATGGATGAGGTCATCCTGCCCACCGTGCGCGGCATGTCGGCCGAAGGGCGGCCCTATACCGGCTTCCTGTACGCTGGACTGATGATCTCGCCGCAAGGCGCGCCCAAGGTGATCGAGTACAACTGCCGTTTCGGTGACCCGGAAACCCAGCCCATTCTGTTGCGCTTGAAGTCAGACTTGGTGGGCCTTTGTCTAGCCGCGACTCAAGGGCAGCTCGCGGCCCAGCAATGCGATTGGGATACTCGCGCGGCGGTGGGCGTGGTCATGGCGGCCGGCGGTTATCCCGGCGCCTATCGCAAGGGCGATGTCATCGAAGGTCTGGATGGCGCCGAGGCCGTGGGCTGCAAGGTGTTCCACGCCGGTACCGCCTTGCGCGACGATGGTCGGGTCGTGACCAGCGGTGGCCGCGTGCTATGTGTAACGGCCTTGGGGGCACGCGTTACGGTGGCGCGTGAGCATGCCTACGAAGGCGTGGCGGCGATCGACTGGCAAGAGGCGTTGTATCGCCGAGATATCGCCCATCGCGCGGTGGCCCGGGAGCGCGATGACGCCAACGCATGAGGCGTTCGGCATGCCGCTCTACCAATGATAAGCGACGAGCAGGGTAACGCGACATGGAAGCTGTACGATCGAGCAGTGTCGAGCGCGCGGCCAGCATGCGCCGAGTGTTGAGAATCGGAGAGACGCGCCATGTCGCGTGAATATCCGATCATCGCGGTAACCGGTTCCTCGGGTGCCGGTACCACGACCGTCAAGCGGACATTCGAGCGGATGTTCGCGCGCGAGGACATTCATGCGGCGTTTGTCGACGGCGATGCCTTTCATCGCTATACACGCGATGAGCTGGCACGCATCTTCGAAGAGGAGCCTAGCCGCAAGTCCGAACTCTCGCATTTTGCGGTGGAAGCCAACCTGCTCGATCGCCTCGAGGGCCTGTTTCAGGAATACGGTGACCTGGGCATGGGTATGCATCGTCATTACATTCATGCCGAGGACAAGCAGCATATCGAGGCCGGGTATCAGGTTGGCACGTTCACCGAGTGGGAGCCGGTGCCCGGCGGTACCGACCTGCTATTCTACGAAGGCCTGCATGGCGGGCTGGTGACGCATGAATACGATATCGCCAAGCATGTCGATCTACTGGTTGGTGTGGCCCCGACGATGAATCTCGAGTGGATCCAGAAGATTCACCGCGACACCAACCTGCGCGGCCATTCCCAGGAGTCGGTGATCGATACCATCCTGGGGCGCATGCACGATTATGTGCGCTATATTCAGCCGCAGTTCTCGCGTAGCCACATCAATTTTCAGCGTGTGCCGACGGTGGATACGTCCAACCCTTTCGAGGTGCAGGATATTCCCACCGATGCCGAGTCCATGGTGGTGATTCGCTTTCGCGACCCGCACTCGGTAGATTTTCCGTATCTACTGACCATGATTCGCGACTCCTTCATGACGCGCCCGCATACCCTGGTCGTGCCGGGCGCACGCATGTCGCTGGCCATGGATTTGATTCTGGCGCCGCTGGTGACGCAGCTGTTGGATCAGCGCCGCTTCCGCTAGGCACTCTCTGAAAAAGCGCCTACGCTCGATCATACGGTGTTAAAAATAGGCTCAAAATACTCATTTACTACGTGTAAACTCCGTTTTTTCGCCAATTTTTGCCTTGTCTGATCATCGCTCGTCAGCTTTTCAGATGAGGCCTGGCCAGTTATTTCTACATCGACGCGAAGAGGAAGGCTCATGGATTGTCTGTTCTGCAAGATGGTCAACCGCGATATCGAGCCTGATATCGTCTACGAGGACGATCATGTTTTGGCGTTCAACGACATCAATCCCCAGGCGCCCACGCATATCCTGATCATCCCCAAGAAGCACATTGCCACGCTCAATGACATCGAAGAGGGCGATCTGGCGTTGGTCGGGCGGCTGCAGCATACCGCCGCACGCGTGGCGCGGGATCTCGGTTTTGCCGAGGACGGTTATCGCGTGGTGATGAATTGCAATGACCATGGCGGCCAGTCGGTCTATCATGTGCATATGCATTTGATGGGCGGTCGTCGCTTCACTTGGCCAGCGGGCTGACCGTAACGCGCCAGCATCTTGCGCGTTTCTTCCCAGCGATGGACGCATCGATGCTACCGGGCCGCTCGCTCCGTGAGTGGCCCGGTTTCACGATGACCGCGCTTTACACTCCGCTTCGTTGCATGGAGATTCCTACATGTCCCGTCAGCTGTCCCGCACCGATAATCTGATCCAGCAGTTCGATACCATTCTGCGCACGCTGGTGCCGCACGCCGCCAGCGCCTCGCGGGCCAATCCCGCTGTGGGGACGCAGGATGCCGAAATGACCGACGCCGAGCGTCGCCATGCCGCGGGGTTGATGCGCATCAATCATACCGGCGAGGTGTGCGCCCAGGCGCTCTATCAGGGCCAGGGAGCAACCGCCAAACTGCACGAGACGCGCGATCAAATGGAGCAGGCGGCGGCTGAGGAAATCGACCATCTTGCCTGGTGCGATGAACGCCTTTGCGAGCTCAACGACCGGACCAGCTACCTCAATCCGGCGTTCTACGCGGCGTCTTTCGGCATGGGCGCGTTGGCCGGCAAGCTGGGTGACAACATCAGCCTGGGATTCGTCGCTGCCACCGAAGAACAAGTCGGTCGCCATCTCGATGATCACATGCACAAGCTGCCGGTGGGCGATCGCCGCTCGCGCGCGATACTCGAGCAGGTGCGCACCGATGAGGCGCATCATGAACGCTGGGCGCTGGAGGCGGGTGGCTCGCGCTTTCCTGCGCCTCTCAAGTTCGGCATGCGGATGATGTCGCAGGTGATGACCCGATCGGTTTATAAGCTATAAGTTCGAAGCCGGACGCTAGAAGCATTCCCAAAAAGCGCCCCCACCTTGGTCAGACCGAGGTGGGGGCGCTTTTTCTTACAGCTTCATACTGACGGCTCAGGGCTGAGCCGCGAAACGGTAGGTCAGTCGAGGTTGCGGGAATAGAAGATTTCCAGCATTTCCTTGCGCAGCCGATCCTCGATATTGCGGGCTTCCTCGAAGGTGAGATCGCGGCGCGTGCTGCCGAACAGGTAGTTGTCGAGTTCGAAGTCTTTCAGCAACATCTTGGTGTGGAACATGTTTTCCTGATAGACGTTGACGTCGACCATCTGATAAGCGCGCTTGGTGTCTTCCGCCAGGTAGTCCTGGATGGAGGTGATGTCATGATCGATGAACAGCTTGCGGCCGTCGACGTCGCGCGTGAAGCCGCGCACGCGATAGTCCGTGGTCACGATGTCGGAATCGAAACTGTGGATGAGATAGTTCAGCGCCTTGAGCGGGCTGATCATGCCGCAGGTGGACACGTCGATGTCCAGGCGGAAGGTGCTGATGCCGTTGTCCGGATGCGATTCCGGATAGGTATGCACCGTGACGTGGCTCTTGTCGAGATGTCCGAGTACGGTTTCGGGTAACGGCCCCGGGCCCGGCTCGATATGCTCGGGATCGTGCTCATCGAGTTCGTGCTCGGCGATGAGGATGGTCACGCTGGCACCGTGTGGCTCGTAATCCTGGCGCGAGATGTTGAGCACATGCGCACCGATGATATTGGTGACGTCCTTGAGTATCTGTGTCAGGCGTTCGGCGTTGTAAAGCTCGTCGATGTAATCGATGTAAGCTTTGCGCTGCTCTTCCGTCTTGGCATAGCAGATATCATAGATATTGAAGCTCAGCGAGCTGGTCAGGTTGTTGAACCCGTGGAGTCGGAGATTATCGGTCACGTCCGAGCCTCCCAATTGGCAGGTTGGTACTGAACCCGACGAACAGGCGCCGGAACCCGAGCAGATGCGTATACAGGAAGGCGCGTATTATGCACATCCACCGTGACCGGCGCATCTGTCGATTGCAAAATCTTCCACGCCGCCATGCTCACCATTTCGCCATGCACGAGCTGCACCGGGTACTTCATGCCTCGACGTCGGCGATCTCGTAGGAATGCGTCATCTCGACGCCACCGCGCGCGAGCATGATGGACGCGCTGCAATACTTGTCGGCGGAGAGTTCCACCGCGCGCTTGACCTGGGCTTCCTTGAGGCCGTGCCCCGTCACCTTGAAATGCACATGGATCTTGGTGAACACAGAGGGCGTGCCCTCGGCACGTTCGGCCTCGACGCTCGCCACGCAGTCGGTCACGGAGGCACGCGCCTTTTCGAGAATCTGCATGACGTCGAACGAGGTGCAGCCGCCCAGGCCCATGAGCATCATTTCCATGGGGCGTGCACCGGTATTGCGACCGCCGTGCTCGGGGTTGCCATCGAGAACCACGCTATGGCCACTGCCGGCCTCGGCGATGAACTGACGGCCATCGGTCCACTTGATGCTGGCTTTCATGGGCTGGAATTCCTCATCTGTCTGCGTCTGCCACGCGTCTGGAGCGTGGCCTGAAAACGTTGCATGGTAACGGGATTGATGTGTCTGTGTCGCCTCTCGCTGCGAGCGCCGCGATGGTCATTTACTCAATGTGGGGATGCCTGCGGCCGATCTCAAATGCCGCGCAGATGGGCGTCCAGCGCCTCGAGGCGCTCGGGAGTGCCAACATCCACCCAGTCACCGCGATGATGAGTGCCGCCGGTACGTCCCGCCATGATCGCCTCACGGAGCAGGGGCGCCAGCTTGGCGGGCGAGTCGTCAGGCAGTGAGGCGACGAGGGCGGGGTCGAGTATCGCCAGCCCCGCGTAGGTCAGTCGGGGTGTGCTTTCGAGCCGCACGCGCCCCGCATCGTCGAGGGCAAAGTCGCCCTCGGCGTGATGGTCGGGATTGTCGACCAGTATCAGATGGGCGAGGTCGTTCCTCAACTCGGGAAGCGTTTCGAGAGCGACATCGCACCAGACGTCGCCGTTGATGAGGAGAAAGGGTGCGTCTCCCAGCAAGGGCAGTGCGTGGCGAATGCCGCCTGCCGTCTCGAGGGGCGTCCTCTCGTGGCTGAAGGCGAGCGATACACCGAAGCGTTGGCCGTCGCCGAGCGCCTCGACGATCTGCTCGGCGCGGTAGCTGACGTTGATCACGACGTCGGTGATGCCCGCTGCCGCCAGCCGCTCAAGATGGTGCACGATCAATGGCTTGTCGGCGACCGTCAGCAGCGGCTTGGGACAATGATCAGTAAGGGGGCGCATCCGCGACCCCAGGCCAGCGGCGAGGATCATGGCCTTCATGAAATGCGCTCCTCCAGGGAATGGTCGATGCCCCGGCGGTCGAGTTCGCGGCACAGCGCGGGGGTGAAGGTAGTGCCTATCCAGGTGAGAAATTCACCGTACTCGGGCACTGCCGCGAGCCCTTGCCGCAGATGCTCCAGGAAGTGCGGCAGACGCTCCAGGTAGCGTGGCTTGGCATCGCGCAGTGTCAGGCGACAGAAAATCCCCAGCACCTTGAGCGAGCGCTGCACGCCCATGGCCTCGACCTGGCGATGAAAGGTGTTGGCGTCGATGGGCGGCAGTCGACCATCCTCCTGCGCGCGTTGGCGGAAATTTTCGATGAAGTCGGCCATGTGCGCCTGTGACCACAGGCGATAGCGTCCGCGTAGCAGCGATACCAGGTCGTAGCTGATCGGTCCTTTGACGGCATCCTGGAAGTCGATGAGCCACAGTGCGTCCTCGTGCAGCATCAGGTTCATGGCATCGAAGTCGCGATGGACGGCGACCCGGGGCTGCACGAGGGCGCTGTCGATGAGTGACTCGCGCAGAGCGGGCCAACTGAGCGGTGCGGGAAGATCGAGAAGCTTCGTGAGACACCACTCGGGGAACAGGTCCAGTTCACGCGCTAGCAGGGCACGGTCATACTCGGGCAGGTCGTCGTAGGGCGCTTGGCGCTGCAGGCATTCCAGCAGATGCAAGGCACGTTCGAACCAGGTGTGGGCATCGGTAGCGTTCCCCAAGTGATGATGCATGACGTCGTCGCCCAGGTCTTCGAGCTCGACGAAGCCGGCCTCGAGATCGATGGCATACAGGGCAGGAACTGGTAGCCGGGCCGCACGCCAGGCGCGGGCGATGTCCACGAACGCTTGGCTGTTCTCGTGCTCGGGTGGGGCATCCATCAGCACACGCTCGGTCCCGTCGGGCAGACGGAAACGGTAGTAATGGCGGAAACTGGCATCGCCGGCGACGTCTTCCAGCGGGCAGGCGTCGACGGGCAGGGTGTGTTGCTGGGCGACCCAGCGTTGCAGGGTTTCCGAGCGCTCGTTCATGCAGGCTCCTCGTGGGTTGCGTGTTGACGGGCCTGGTTCGCCGCCGCATGCTGGGCGTCGATTCCCTGGCGCGTCCTTCACTCGTCGCGCATCGCCGACGCTCATGGCGCCGCGTGATACGTCTGCGTGCCGCGCTTGTGTGTCTTCGCGAGGCAGACGCACGCGACAGGGGCTGTATAATACCGATTCCACTCGGCAAGGACACAGAGGACCATGGGCAAGCGACTCTTCTGGACTGCCCTCTCAGGCTTGATGACCGCCGCTGCCCACGCGGCGCCTCCCGCTCCCCTGCCCGCGCAGCAGTTGGACTGGCAGCCTTGGGGCGATAGCGCGCCGCAAGGCGCATTGTGTAGCGGACGCTACGTCGAGCCGGGCTATCAGTTGCCCGCCGGCGAGACGCCTCAGCAGATCCGTACCGATTCGGCTGAAGCGGCCTATGGCGACGATGGCGGCACCATGCTGTCTGGCGAGGTGGCGCTGCGGCGTGGCGAGACGCAACTCGAATCGCCGCGCGTGCGTGTCAACGCCGCGCGTGATCGCGCCTTCGCCGAGGGCCCAACGGCGGTTCGCAATCCTGGGCTGCTGGTGCGCGGCGACGATGCCAGCATGGCGCTGGATAGCGACGCCGCCCAGATCGACAATGCACATTATGTCATCCACGATCAGCGCTTGCGTGGCGACGCCATCGAACTTCAACGCCTGGCCGACGGCCGCTATCGCCTCGACGATGCCAGCTTCACCACCTGCGAACCGGGTAATCGCCTGTGGCGCATGGTGGGCAGCGACGTGACTCTGGATCGCACCGAGGGCTTCGGTACCGCGACCAATGCACGCCTGGAGATGGGTGACGTGCCGGTCTTCTACTGGCCATGGGTGCGCTTCCCCATCGATGACCGCCGGCAGAGCGGCTTTCTATGGCCGTCGCTGGGCTTGTCGAGCGATGGACTCGACTATACTCAGCCCTACTATCTCAACTTGGCGCCCAATTACGATGCCACCCTGTCTCCGCGCTGGATGAGCGAGCATGGTGCCATGCTGGGCGGTGAGTTTCGTTACTTGTTCGGTAGCGATCAAGGGACGGTCGAAGGCGCCTACTTGGCCAGCGACCGGGGCGGCGCCAGCGATAATCCCAATGATCCCGATGACGCCTTCGAAGACGAAGCGCGCTGGTACATCGATTATCAGCATGCGGGGCGCTTCTCGTCGCAGTTGGATTATCAACTGGCCTATGGTGCGGCAAGCGACGGGCGCTACTTCGATGATTTCGGCCGCAATTTCGCCGAGCAGGATACCGACCACCTGGCGCGTTTGGCGCGCATGACTTATCGCGGCGATACCTGGCGCCTCGATGCGCGTGCCCAAGGTTATCAAAAGCTCGACTATCCGCTCGATGAGGATGACAAGCCGTTCTATCGGCTGCCCAGCCTGAGCGCGGATGCCCGCTGGAGCCAGGACAACGGCTTCTATCAGGAGTGGAATTCCAACGCGACCTACTTCTGGCGCAATCTCGACGGTGTCGACAGCCAAGGGTTCTGGACGGACGAGGAAACCGGCAATCGGCGCAGAATTCCGCTGCGCGAGGCCGCCAATGGCTCGCGCGTGCATTTGACGCCGGCGCTGGGGTGGCGTGCCGATCCCAGTTGGGGCTTTTTCGAGCCGCGTGCGCAGCTCTGGCAGTCGAGCTATCAACTCGATTACGGCAATCGGCAAACCGACCGCGACGAGGATCCTTCCCTGGTGGCGCCGGTGCTATCGATGGATTCAGGGCTGATCTTCGAGCGTGACACCACGCTATTCGGCACCGATTGGCGCCAGACCCTGGAGCCACGGCTCTATTACGCCTACGTGCCGGAGCGTGACCAGAGCGACTTCCCCGACTTCGATACCAGTGAACGTGCCGTGTCCTGGGGGCAACTGTGGTCACCTTACCGTTTCTCCGGCGCCGACCGCCTGGGTGATGTCAACAAGCTGTCCTATGGCGCGTCCACCCGCTTTTTGGAAGACGACACCGGGCGCGAGCGCCTGTCGCTATCGGTGGGGCAGAGCAGCTACTTCTCCGATCGCAACATCGACATGAGAGGCGCCCCCGACACCTTGCCGAACCGCGAGGACAACTATCAGGACTGGTACAACGCCACGCGGGACCGCTCGCCGGTGATCACTGAGCTGGAGTGGCAGATGACCGAGCGCTGGCGTAGCCGCTATTCCTGGTACTACGATCCCGATCGGAGCATGACCGAGAAAGCTTCGGCGTATCTGCAGTATCAGGATCCCGCCGGTCACGTATTGAACCTTGGCTATAATTGGCAACTCGAAGGGTTCCAGCCGCAGGACGATGAAGAGGATCGTCTGGGCTACAATCGCGAGGATTACGACGTGTCCTTCGCGTATCAGGCGACACCGAGTCTGGATTTGATCGGTCGTTTCTTGTACGACAACACCAACGACCGCGCCCTGGAACAATTGGCGGGTGTCCAGTTCAACGACTGTTGCTCTGCGGTACAACTCGTCTGGCGTGAGTGGGTCGAAGACAATGACACTGCCAATCGCATCGATGACGACTACACGGATCGCGGACTGTTCCTGCGCTTCGTGTTCAAGGGCTTGGGTGGCGTTGGCCAGGAAGCCGATAGTTACTTCGAGGAAGCCATCCCCGGTTATCGGGCGACTAGCTTCTAAGTCACACTGGCATCTATTCACCGCCGGTTCAGGCATGCGCCGGCGACAAGACAGTAACGTAGAGAGGACTTCATGCGCTTGAGATCGTTCGCCTCCCTGGGCTTCATGCTACTGATGGCGTTGACGCCACTGGTGGCCTTGGCACAGCCCCAGCCGCTGGACCGCATCGTGGCAGTCGTCAACAAGGATGCGATCATGCAGAGCCAGCTCGAAGATCGCGTTACCCAGGTAAGTCAGCAGATGGCCAGCCGCAATGTGCCCGTGCCGGACGAAGATGACCTGCGACGCCAGGTACTTGATCGCATGATCGTCGAGCAGATCCAGCTGCAGATGGCTGAGCGCGCCAATGTGAGCATCGACGATACGCAGCTCAATGCCGCCGTGCGCGATATTGCCAAGAACAATGACATGTCGCTGGATGAGTTCGCTGACTCGCTCGAGGCAGACGGCATGTCGCTGGCGGCGGTACGCGAACAAGTACGCCGCGAAATGCTGCTGCGCCAGGTACAGCAGAGCCAGGTCGCCAGCCGCGTCAACGTTACCGATCGTGAGGTCGATCGCTATCTTGAGCAGCAAGGTGAGTCCTCCGATACGGCTTATCATCTGGCACACATTCTCGTCTCGCTGCCCGAGTCGCCCACGCCTGAGCAGGTTGAACAGGCGCAGACCGAGGCCCGCGATCTGTATCGCCAGCTACAGGATGGCGCCGACTTTCAGCAACTCGCCACGGCCGACTCCGATGGCGAACAGGCGCTGTCCGGTGGTGATCTAGGCTGGCGCCGTGGTGACCAGTTGCCGACGATCTTTGCTGATGTGGTGCCCCAACTCGCCGACGGCGAGGTCAGCGAGCCGGTACGCAGCCCTAGTGGCTTCCACTTGGTCAAGCGCATCGAGACGCGTGGCGGCCAGGGCGAACAGGAGACGGTGGTCACCGAGAACCAAGTGCGTCATATCCTGATTGGCACCAACCCGAATCGTAACGACGAACAGGCCGAGTCACTGGCCGAGGACATTCGTCAACGGATCGCGGGGGGCGAGAGCTTTGCTGAGTTGGCGCAGCAGTATAGCGACGACGACGGTAGCGCCCTCGATGGCGGCGAACTGGGCTGGGTGCGCCCCGGACAGATGGTGCCGGCGTTCGAGGATGCCGTGGATGACATGAGTGTCGGCGAGTTGTCTCAGCCGGTGCGTTCGCGCTTTGGTTATCATGTGATCGAGCTCGAAGATCGTCGCCAGCAGGACGTGACCCGTGATGCCCAGCGCGAACAGGTCCGGCAGACCCTGTTCCAGCGCAAGGTGAACGACGAGCTCGAGGCCTGGACGCAAGAGATCCGTTCCGGCGCGTATATCGATAACCGTCTGGAAGACAGCCAGCAGTGATGACGTCTTCTCCGGTGCTGGCATTGACCACCGGCGAGCCGGCGGGGATCGGCCCGGATTTGACGCTGGCGCTGGCGGTGGCTTGGCAGGATCACGAGACGCGCCTCGTCGCCATCGGCGATCCCGAATTGTTGGCCGAGCGCGCCGCACGCTTGGCGTTGGCGGTGCGCATCGTCCCGTTGGCCGACGGAGCGCCGGTACCTGCGCCGCGTGACGGTGTCTTGCCGGTGTGGCCGGTGCGACTGCGAGCCCCCAGCGAGGCCGGTCGGCTCGACCCTGCCAACGCCGCCTATGTGCTCGAAACGCTGGATGTCGCTATTGCGGCCTGCCGCGATGGTCATGCCGATGCCATGGTCACCGCGCCCTTGCACAAGGGTGCGATCATCGAGGGCGGCTATCCGGGTTTTACCGGCCACACCGAATACCTCCGCGATGCCTGTGGCGTCGAAGAGGTGGTGATGATGCTGGCCACCGAGCGCACCGAGCCACCCTTACGCGTGGCGCTGGCGACGACGCATCTCCCTCTACGCGCGGTGGCCGATGCCATCGATGCCGAGAGTTTACGTCGCGTGACAACGATTCTAGACGCGGATCTACGTCGCCACTTCGGCATCGCACGGCCGCGCATCCTGGTATGCGGTCTCAATCCGCATGCCGGCGAGGAGGGGCATCTGGGCGTCGAAGAGCGTGATATCATCGCGCCGGCGCTGGCTGAGCTGCGCCGGGAAGGGCTGGATCTCGTCGGTCCCTTGCCCGCCGACACGTTGTTCACGCCGCATCACCTTAAAAACGCCGATGCCGTGCTCGCCATGTATCACGATCAGGGCTTGCCGGTACTGAAATATGCCGGTTTCGGCGAAGCCGCCAACGTGACGCTGGGGCTGCCATTGATTCGCACCTCGGTCGATCACGGTACGGCGCTCGACTTGGCCGCGAGTGGCCAGGCAGACGCCGGTAGCTTGCGGGTGGCGCTCGACGTCGCCGCCAGGATGGCCTGCAGCGGCCATGTCGCACCTGAATGAATGCCCGATTGCCCCAAGGAATACGCCACGTCCATGTCCAATCACCCCCCGGTCCACCAGGCCCGTAAACGCTTCGGCCAGAACTTCTTGCGTGATCCCGGCGTTATCGCGCGCATCGTGCATGCCATCGCGCCGAGGTCCGATCAGCGCTTGATTGAAATCGGCCCCGGGCAAGGCGCGTTGACGGAACCCTTGTTGGATGCCGCCGGCGCGCTGGAGGTTATCGAGCTGGATCGTGACTTGATTCCGGGGCTGCGCGTGCAGTTCTTCAATTATCCGGCGTTCGTCATTCACGAAGGGGATGCACTCAAGTTCGACTTCGCTGCGCTTGCGGCGGAAGGGGAAACGCCCGACAAGCCGCTACGAGTCATCGGCAACCTGCCTTACAACATCTCCACACCGCTGATCTTCCATCTGTTGACGGCGCGCGACGTTATCGCTGACATGCATTTCATGCTGCAAAGGGAGGTCGTCGAGCGTCTGGCGGCGACGCCGGGCAGTTCGGCATGGGGGCGCCTGTCGGTGATGGCGCAGTATTATTGCCAGGTGGACAATTTGTTCGTGGTGCCACCAGAAGCCTTTACGCCGCGCCCCAAGGTCGAATCGGCGATCGTGCGCTTGGTGCCGCATGCCGAGCCGCCGCATGTCGCGCATGACGAAGCGTTGTTTGGCGAGATCGTGCGCGAAGCCTTTGGCCAACGTCGCAAGACGCTGCGTAACAACTTCAAGGGGCGCCTCGATGACGCGGCCTGGGACGTGTTGGAGATCGATGCGGGGCGCCGCCCGCAGACGTTGAACGTCGAAGAACTGGTGCGTATTGCCAACCATGTCGCGGGAGCGACACCATGAGTGAAATGGTCGCCGATGTACAGGTGGAGGTCGAGCCTGCCTATCAGGCAAGTGAGTCCGCCCCCGCCGAACAGCGTTATGTCTTCAGTTATACGATTACCGTGCACAACCGCTCGATGCGCTCGATCCAGCTGCTGGCACGCCATTGGCAGATCACCCAGAGCAGCGGCAAGGTGCAGGAAGTGCGCGGCAAGGGGGTCGTCGGGCAGCAGCCATTGATCGGCCCCGGTCAGCGCTTTCGTTATACCAGCCGTGCGGTGCTCGATGGCCCGGTGGGCGTCATGGAAGGTAGCTACACCTGCCTGGACACTACCGAACAGCGCGCCTTCGAGGTCCCCATCGCGGCCTTCCGTCTCGCGGGGCCTAATCAGATACACTGAGTAGGTTGGGAGAGAATATGTCGACATATGCCATCGGCGACTTGCAGGGCTGCTATGCGGAGTTCGCGGCGTTGCTCGAACGGATCGCCTTCGATCCACGGCGTGATCGTCTGTGGCTAGTGGGTGACCTGGTCAACCGTGGGCCGGGGTCGCTTGATTGCCTGCGCGCCGTGAAGGCGCTGGGCGACAGCGTCCGGGTCGTGCTGGGCAATCACGACTTGCATTTGCTGGCGGCGGCCTGGGCCGACGCGCCTCTCAAGCGTGCCGATACGCTGCAGCCGATTCTCGAGGCCGATGACCGCGACGAGCTCCTCGACTGGCTGCGTCGCCAGCCGCTGCTGGTGCATGATGCCTCGCTCGACGCCGTCATGGTCCATGCCGGATTGCCGCCGCAATGGTCGCTGAAGCAGGCGAGCGACTACGCCGCCGAGGTCGAGACGGTGCTGCGTGGCGATTCGGTGAGCGATTTCCTGGCTGTGATGTACGGCAATTTGCCGGCGCGCTGGTCGGAAGATCTGCGCGGTATCGAGCGTCTGCGTGTCATCGTCAATACCTTCACACGCATGCGTTTCATCGCCGCCGATGGGACACTCGACTTCGATGCCAAGGAAGGGTTGGACAGCGCGCCCGCCCACTTCGCACCCTGGTTTACCTACCCGCGCAAGGACGATCCGCGTATCGTCTTCGGTCACTGGGCGGCGCTTCAGGGCAAGACCCCCGACGCCCGTGTGCGTGCCCTGGCGCTGGATACCGGCTGCGTGTGGGGCAGTGAGCTGACCGCGGTCGATCTGGAAAGCGGCGAACGCTACGTCGAGCCGGCCCATCCGCGGCGTTGATTCCGACACTGCCAAGGAGCATTCCCATGTCCGACGAGAAAAGCTTCACCCATCTTGCCCCGACCACGTTGGCCCAATGGCTCGAGAGCGCCCGTGAGCTGACGCTGGTCGATATCCGCGATCCTTTGAGTTATTCACAGGGGCATATTCCCGGTAGCCATCACCTCGATAACGCCAGCGTGGCGGAATTGTTCGAGCAAGCGCCGCGTGAACGCCCCATGGTGGTTGTCTGCTATCACGGCCATTCCAGTCAGCAGGCGGCTACTTGGCTGGCGGCTCAGGGCTTTAGCGATGTCTATAGCCTGGACGGCGGCTTCACCGACTGGGCCGCGCGTCATCCCGAGCGGGTCGAGAACTGAGCCCATGAACGAGCCTCGCGATGTGCTCGAGAGTTTCGCCGTCTACCGGGTCGGCGGGGCGGTGCGCGATGCGCGTCTTGGTTGGCCCGTCACCGATGAGGACTGGGTGGTGGTCGGTGCCACGCCGGAAGAACTCACTGAGCGGGGCTTCATGCCGGTGGGGCGCGACTTTCCGGTCTTTCTGCACCCGGTGACCCACGAGGAGTATGCCCTGGCGCGTACCGAGCGCAAACAGGGCCACGGTTATACCGGATTCGTGGTTCACGCCAGCCCCGAGGTAACCCTTGAAGAAGACTTGGCGCGCCGCGATCTGACCATCAACGCGATGGCCGAGGATCGCGATGGCCGACTGGTCGATCCTTTCCAGGGCGCGCAGGATCTCGACGCGCGCGTGCTGCGTCATGTCTCCGAGGCGTTCGTCGAAGACCCCTTGCGTGTGCTGCGCACGGCACGCTTTTGGGCGCGCTACCGGGATCTGGGCTTCGTTATCGCCGACGATACGAAGCGCTTGATGCGTCGACTATGCGACAGCGGCGAAATCGGTCACCTCGTCGCCGAGCGTGTCTGGCAGGAGACCGTCAAGGCGCTGGCTGAGCCTCGTCCCATTGCCTACTTCCGGGCGCTGCAAGAGTGCGGGGCCCTGGCCGTGTGGATGCCGGAACTGAATGCCGACGCCGCTCTCGATCTTGGCGAAAAAGCCATGGCGAGACTCCCCGCCGGCGGCGAACCGGCACAGTGGCGCTGGGCGCGCTTGCTCGAAGCGTTGGAGGATGAGGCGCGTGACGCCTTGTGCGAACGCCTGCGCGTGCCCAATGCGTGGCGTGATCTTGCCCGCCAGGTGGCGCGTACCCGGGCGTTTCGGCAGAAGCACGACGATGCCGGGCTGGAGGGTGCCGATGTGCTGGCCTGGTTCGACGCCATCGACGCCTGGCGGCGGTCCGAGCGCGTCGAGCCGCTTCAGCGTTATCTAGCGCTGGAAGCGCCAGCGCTGGCCGAGTGCATCTCCAAAGCCTGGCAGGCAGCGATCGAGGTCGAACCGCGCGCGTTGCTTGAGGAAGGCTATCGTGGCAAGGCGTTGGGCGAAGCGCTGGCGCAGCGGCGCTTGGCCAGTATCGAGGACGTGGTCAGGCTGTATAAGCTGTAAGCCTTGGCGTGATCGCGATGAGCGCAACGGGAAGATAGAAACCGCGATATGCAAACGCAGAAGGGGCCATCAAGGCCCCTTCTGCGTTTTTATGCGATGCGTGGCGCGACGTTACACGAACAGCCCGATGATCAGCGCGACCACCAGACCCACCAGCCCGATCAGGGTTTCCATCACTGTCCAGCTCTTCAGGGTCTGTGCCTCGGTCAGGCCAAAGTAACGGTTGACCAGCCAGAACCCGGAGTCGTTGACGTGACTGAGTACCGTGGCGCCAGAAGCGATGGCGATCACGATCAGGCCGAGTACCGGGCCTTCCAGCCCCAGCGTGGAGATCAACGGTGCCATCAGCCCGGCGGCCGTAATCATCGCTACTGTGGCGGAGCCTTGCACCACACGCACGGCGGTGGAAATCAAGAAGGCGAGCAGAATCGGCGGCAGGGAGCTGTCAGCCATCAACTGCCCCATCACATCGCCGACGCCGGAATCGATCAGCATCTGTTTGAAGACGCCACCGGCACCGGTGACGAGGATGATGATGCCGGCCGGTTCGAGCGCCTTGGTGGCGACTTCCATGACATTCTCGCGGCTCATGCCACGGCGCGTACCCAGGAACACGAACGACAGCAGTGTCGCCAGGGTCAGCGCCACGAAGGGGTGACCCACGAAGGCCAAGGTGGTAACGACCGGGTTATCGTCGGCCAGCACCGCGCCGGAGACGGTGTTGAGCACGATCAGAACCAGCGGCAGCAGAATGATGGCGAGGATCAGCTTGAAGCTCGGCAGGCCGGTGCTGTCAATCTCGTCCTTTGGCAGCTCCATGTAGTCCGGAATGCCTACGTCGATATGCTTGGCGATATAGCGCCCGAAGATCGGCCCCGCGATGACCATGGCCGGCAGACCCGCCATGGCCCCGAACAGGATGACATAGCCTAGATCGGCGCCGATCAGTTCTGCCACGGCAATCGGTCCCGGCGTCGGGGGAATGAACGAATGGGTAACTGCAAGCCCGGCAAGGAGCGGGATACCATAGTAGAGCAGGGAGCGTCCGGTGCGACGGGTCAGGGCATAGACCAGTGGCACTAGAATGATGAAGGCGACATCCAGGAACACCGGAATCGCCACCAGAAAACCGGTGACACCCATGGCCCATTGCGAGCGGTCTTCCCCGAAACGATTGAGTAACGTGCTGGCCAGGCGATCGACCCCGCCGGAGACTTCCAGCATCTTGCCGAACATCGCGCCAAGACCGACAACAGTCGCGACGAAGCCGAGTGTGCCACCCATACCCTCCTGTACGGATTGAAGAATGGCATCGAGATCCATGCCCGTGGTGAGGCCGACGATCAGACTGACGGTCAATAGCGCGACGAAGGCATGCAGGCGCAGGCGCATGACCAGATACAACAGCAATATGATGCCGCCCAGCGCGGAAAGGAGCAGGGTGGTGGCGTTATCCATGTGAACGAAACCTCTGTTGGAGGCGCGACCGGCAACAGGAAGGATGCGCCGATGGTCGCGTTGTGCCTTGGCGTCGGATTTAGGAAAATGAATGTTACCGGTAACATTACGTGCGCAACAATGCTCCGAAAGGCGAATAGCGAAACGAGGAAACGTGGATATGAACGAGTCGACGAGCAACCCGCAGCGGGTCATCGTCATGGGTGTGTCGGGCTGCGGTAAGACGTCGGTCGGTGAACGCCTGGCCGAGGCGCTTGAAGGGCGTTTCATCGACGGTGACACTTATCATTCGGCGACCAGCGTCGCCAAGATGTCGCGCGGGGAACCCCTCAACGACGATGATCGTGCCGGCTGGCTGACGCGTTTGTCCGAGTTGGTGCGGGAAGGGCGCGACAACCGGGAAACCGTGGTGATCGGCTGCTCGGCACTCAAGCGTGAGTATCGCGACTTGTTGCGTGGTGGCGATGATGCGCTGTGCTTCGTGCATCTGGCCGGTACGCGCGAGGTGCTGCTGGAGCGTCTGAAGGCGCGTCAGGATCACTTCTTCAAGGGGGAGGCCATGCTCGATAGTCAGCTGGCCACACTCGAGTCACCGGGAACAGACGAAGCAGTGACCGTGAACATCGATGCTTCGCTGGACGATGTCGTCGCTCTAAGCGTGCAGGGGGTATCACAGCGCACTCGACACGCCTCGTGAGCGAGGCGTGTCGTCAGGTGCTTTGACGCAGAGCGATCTCGAAGCCCATGTCATGGCGAGAAGGGGCGTGCGGCGCCCCCTGCAAGCGCTCGACGATCAGACGTGCGGCCTGTTCACCAATGGCACGACGTGGGGTAATGACGGTGGTGAGCGTTGGCCAGGTCGCATCGGTGATGTCGAGGCCATTGAAGCCGGCCAGGGCCAACTGCCCGGGCACCTCGAGGCGCCGCCGCTGGCATTCGAACAAGGCCCCCGCCGCCAGGTCGTCGTTACAGCAAAATACGGCATCCATGTCTGGCCAGCGCTCGAGCATCGCCGAGAGCAGCTCTCCCCCCAGGCGGTACGAAGAAGGGCGCGGGGTCGTCTGGCAGCGTTGCGTCGAGAGGCCGGCGGCCTTCAAGGCATCTTCCCAGCCGGCCAGGCGCAGTTGTACACGGTAGTCGAGGCGGGCGCCGCAAAAACCGATGCGTCGATAACCGGCGGCGATTAGAGCCTCGCCGATGGCGCGTCCGGCTGCGCGTTGATCGAGTCCCACGTTGACGTCCAGCGGTGTCTCGGTGAGCTCCATGGTTTCGACCACCGGTAGCCGAGCACGTGTCAGCAAACGCTGGGCATGATCGGTATGCCGGGTGCTGGAGAGCACGAAGCCATCGACACCGTAGGCGAGGAACGTATCGATGAGACGCTCTTCTTCGAGGATCGAGTACCCGGTGTGGCCCATGAGCACCTGATAGCCTGCCTCGCGTAGCCCTTCATCGACGCCACGCTGGACCTCGGAGAACACCGAGTTGGAAATCGACGGTACCAGCAATGCTACGCTCAGGCTGCGTCCGCTGGAGAGCGCCCCGGCTTGGCGATTGGGAATGTAATCCAGCACCTCGATGGCTTCTTCGATGCGCAGTCTGACCGTTTCGGAGACGCGCTGCGGCTCGCGCAGGCAACGCGAGACCGTAACTTTGCTGACGCCGACACGTTCGGCAATATCCTGAAGCGTGACGCGACCCGTTGAACGACGCGGCATGTGTGTCCCCATCTCCTTGTTATGTTATGCCGCAATGTTAGCGGTAACGTTCTCGGAGATTAGCACCCTCGTCTGGACATGACTGTTGGGCCATGGTCGCAAGTGGTGTCAGAAGGATAGCAAGAGCAGGATCAGCGGTGGTGAGAGTAGCGACAGCAAGAATCCGTTGACGATGGCGATGGGTACGCAGGCTACGCCGCCGTGTTGCTGGATGACGGGCAGGGTGAAGTCCATTGATGTCGCGCCGCCATAGCCGATGGCCAACGGCGTGGCGCGATGGATGACCAGGGGGATGAGCAGGAAGGCGAAGAGTTCCCGCGCGAGATCGTTGAAGAAGGCCACGCCGCCGAGCACGGGGCCGAGCTGGTCGCCGATGAGAATCCCGGAAAGTGAATACCAGCCGAAACCGGCGGCCATGGCGAGGCCTTCGTTCCAGCGTAGATCGAGCAACGGGGCGGCCAGTAAGCCCCCCAGCAGAGAGCTGAGGGCCACACTGATCGCGATGACCAGCCCATGGCGATTGAGCAAGATTTGCTTGAGCGGCATGCCCGAGTTGCGCAATTGGCAGCCGATCAGCGCCAGTAGCAGATAGAGCGTCCATTCGGCGAGCGGCTCTGCCCAGGCATGTACGACCCCGGCGCCCCAATGGCTTGCTGCCACGCCGAACAGTGTCCCCAGGATCACTACCCCGGCGAGCGACAGTGAGCCGATCAATGCTGCACCGGTGCTGGTCGGCGCATCGGGGAGGCGGGGTGATTGTCCGGTGTGCAGGCGGCTGCGACGTGACAGCCAGGCCAGCGCCAGCAGGTTGAGCGGGGTGATGATCGCGAACAACGTGGCGGCCTGGCCGCTCATCCGCGAGAGTTGGTCGAGCAGGTCCTCGAGCCCCGCGAGGCTGATGCCCATCAGGAACAAGATGACGTAGACCGAGCCATTGACGCCACGGTCGATCGTGGCAAGCATGCCGGTATGACGTACCGGCACCAGATAGCCCACGATCAGAGGAAGCAGTATCAACAAAAGTCCGGC
This sequence comes from Chromohalobacter canadensis, assembly GCF_034479555.1. Taxonomy (NCBI): domain Bacteria; kingdom Pseudomonadati; phylum Pseudomonadota; class Gammaproteobacteria; order Oceanospirillales; family Halomonadaceae; genus Chromohalobacter; species Chromohalobacter canadensis. The sequence continues at coordinate 2,559,446 of NZ_CP140151.1, forward strand.
CAGCATGCCCGCTCCTGGGTAGTGTAAGTCATCTCGGAAGCGGCCACTCTATGTGAGCCGGGGGGAGCATGCAAAAGCTTTTGCTTATGGGTAGTTAGCGCTTTTCATCTCGATGCAGTTCGGTCAACGCCATACGACTCGTCAGCTCGCCATCGCGGTAGTATTCCACGCTGATCAGCAAGCCGGGCGTGGTCGATGAAAAGGCCAGGCGCAGGCGGCGGTCGGGCTTTTCCGGGTTCCACCCATCGACCCAGCGTGCGTCGAACCCGCCGGCCGGGACCTCGAGCGTTTGCGGTGCCGCGACGCGATATGCGAAATGCTCGGTACGTCCCTTGTGGTCGGCATACGCCAGTTCGCATGGCGTGGCTTCGTCATCCTGACAGGGGGCGTCGTCCAGCTTGCGGGATAGCTGGAACATGGCGCTCTGGCGATCGGGCAGGTCGGCGAGATCGCGTGCCGATAGGTGGTAACGCTCCCCGAGGCCGAACAATGAATAGCCGCTGGCGTAATGCCAGGCGTGCACCTCGTCGCCGTCGAGGCGGAACTTGCCGCGCTCGTAGCCCTCGGCGGTGAGGACGCTGGCGCGCATCTCGCTTTGCCAGTCGTTCGCCGAAAGATGGCTGATACGATGATGGACGTCGGCATCCGGCCAACCGTCGAGGCGCAGGTGGTAAGTCGCAGTGAAGGGCTGGGGTGCGGCATGTGCGTAGGAAATAGCGCCGAAACTGATCCAGCAGGCGACGAGGGCCAGGGCGGCGAAGCGGTGCAATCCGTGCATCTTGGCCTCCATTAGGTGCCGGCGCGGGGCGCCATTTCCATGTGCAGTGTGGCGTGTCAGGCACTACGCTGAAAGGGTAAAAGCCAATCCGTTCCTACCTTCCCGCAGGAGTCCGATGCATGGCCAGAATACTCGTGATTGCCGGTGATTTCGTCGAGGACTATGAAATCATGGTGCCCTTCCAGGCACTGCAGGCGATGGGGCATGGCGTCGATGCGGTCTGCCCGGACAAGAAAAAGGGCGATAGCGTCAAGACGGCCATTCACGATTTCGAGGGCGATCAGACCTATTCCGAAAAGCCCGGCCACCACTTCATCGTGAATGCCAGCTTCGCCGAGATCGAGGCATCGAGCTACGATGCGCTGGTGATACCGGGTGGGCGCGCCCCAGAATATTTGCGCCTCGATGAACGTGTGCTTTCCATCGTGCGTCACTTCCTGGAGGCGGACAAGCCCGTTGCCACGATCTGCCACGGAGCACAGTTGCTCGCCGCTGCGGCATCGCTTGCCGGACGGCGTGTCTCGGCATATCCCGCCTGTGCGCCGGAGGTGCGCCTGGCGGGCGGCGAATTCGTCGAGCTCGCGGCGGATCAAGCGGTGACCTGTGGTCGGTTGGTCTCGGCCCCGGCCTGGCCCGCGCATCCCGAATGGTTGAAGCAGTTCAACGTCTTGCTGTGAGCGCCCGAGCCGAGCGCTTGGTGGATCATCGCATGTTGTCGAGGTCGTCGCGGGTGGGCAGTGCTGTGTAAGCGCCGGGGCGAGTCACGGCGAAAGCCCCGCAACGACAGGCACGCTGGATGGCGTCTCGCAAGCGGGTTTCGTCCTGGCACCAGTCGCCAAGCGTGGCGGCGGTGACATCGGCTTCGGCCAGTTGAGCCAGCAGGCCGCCTACGAAGGCGTCGCCCCCGGCGGTCGTGTCCACGGCCGTCACTTCGGGCGGCGTGACGTGGATGACCTTGCCAAGCCGATGCACGACGACTGGGGCTGGACCGTCGGTGATCACGATCAGGCGTACGCCAGCGGCCAGACGCCATTGCAGCCAAGTATCGGCGTCGTGGTCGCCGCGTAGCGCCTCGAGTTCCTCGCGGGACAGCTTGAGCAGGTGCGCGTGATCGAGCAAGGCGGTGACACGGCCGATATCGACGCGATTATCGGGCCAAAGGTTGTGGCGCAGGTTGGCATCGACGCTGATCAAGGCCTCGCCGCGCCGGGCGATGTCGGCGATGCTCAGCGTGGTCTCGGCAATTGCGTCATCGGTGAGGCTGTTGCTGCACAGATGAAGGATCGTCGGCTCGGCGAAGATGCCCGCAGGCAAATGCGCGAGACGGTAGAGCAGATCCGCCGCGGGCGGGCGATAGAAGTCGAAACGCCGTTCACCCTGGGCATCGCGCGAGACGAATGCCAGGGCGGTACGTGCCTCGCGCGTGCGGCGAATATCCTCGACCGACACACCATGACGCGCGAGTTCCTCGACGAGGAAGTCGCCGAAGCGGTCCTCGCCGAGCATGCCCAGGAAACGACTCGACATCCCCAGACGCGCGCAGGCCACGGCGACATTGGCCGGCGCGCCGCCCGCATAGGGCGTGAAGGTTTCCGGGATGTCGTCGGCGGCGCCATCCAGGCGATTGGATAGCATGTCGACGAGGGCTTCGCCGAAGGCGATCAGCGGTGTCATGACGCATCCTCCCGAGGCTTCTTGCCGCGCGTTTTATCCTTGCTCTTGGCGGTGGTCGTCGGAAAGTGCTCGCGGACCAGCGACAACAAGCCTTGAGTGGACACATCGAAATCCGCGGCATTGGTGTCGATGCGCTCGCTGATCTCGCCGGCGATGCGCTTGCCGAGCTGAACGCCCCATTGGTCGAAGGAATTGATATTCCAGATCACGCCTTGAACGAAGACCTTGTGTTCGTACAGCGCGATCAGTGCGCCCAGGTTCTTGGGCGTCAACTCATCGAGCAATAGTGTGCTCGAAGGGCGGTTGCCGGGGCAGCTGTAGGGATCGAGCTGGCTACCGTCCTGGCTGCCTTCCATGAAGGCGTTGGCCTGCGCCAGCATGTTGGTGAGCAGGGCGAAGTGGTGATCCTCGAATTCCGGCTCAGGCTTGAGCGAGGCGATGAAGTCGATGGGGACATAGCGCGTGCCCTGGTGCAGCAGTTGGAAGAACGCATGCTGCCCGTTGGATCCCGTTTGCCCCCAGACGATGGGGCCAGTCTTGTAATTCACCGGCTGGTCGAAGATATCCACCGACTTGCCGTTGGATTCCATGTCGAGCTGCTGGAGAAACGACGGCAGCTGATGCAAGGCCTGGTCGTAGGGCACGATGGCATGCGTCTCGGCGCCGGTGAAGTTGATGTACCAGATGCCGATCAACGCCATGATCACCGGCATGTTCTGCTCGAACGGTGCCTCGATGAAGTGCTGGTCCATCTCGTGGGCACCTTCGAGGAGTTCCATGAAACCTTCGAAGCCGATAGAAAGTGCGATAGGCAGTCCGATCGACGACCACATCGAGTACCGCCCACCGACCCAAGCCCAGAATTCGAAGACATTCTCCTCGCGAATGCCGAATTCCATCGCCGCCTTGCGGTTGGTCGAGGCCGCGATGAAATGCGCGCCGACGTCGGCGTCTTCACCGGCATGGTCTAGGAACCATCGCCGTGCGGTTTTGGCGTTGAGCAGCGTTTCCTGGGTCGAAAAGGTCTTGGTCGAGACGATGAACAGCGTGGTCGCCGGGTCGAGCGCTCTCAGCACTTTCTGAATATGTGCGCCGTCGACATTGGAAACGAAGTGGAAATTGAGCTCGTCGTGGCGGTACTTGAGCAATGCGCGGCAGGCCATGTTGGGCCCCAGGTCTGAGCCGCCAATGCCGATGTTGACCACGTCCTTGATACGTTTGCCACTGTAGCCCTTCCATTCGCCGCTGCGTACTTCTTCCGAGAAGCGTTTGATCTGCTCGCGCGTGCTCTGGATCTCGGGCATGACGTCCTTGCCGTCGGCATAGACGGGCTCGTCACCGAGGTGGCGCAAGGCAGTATGCAGGACCGGACGGTCTTCGGTGACATTGATGATGTCGCCGGAAAACATCTGCGCTCGCCGTTGCACCAGTGCCGAGTGGTCGGCGAGCTCGATCAATTTGGTGAACACGGCATCGGAAATGTGGTGCTTGGAATAGTCCAGGAACAGGCCGCCGACACGCAGGCTCATCTTATCGAAGCGCTTGGGATCGGTGGCGAAGTAATCGCTGATGCGATCATTGGCGGTCTCGCGATTGAGACGTTCGAGAGCGCGCCAGGTGACGCTGCGCGTGAGTTGGAACATGGCGTCATCCTTCTTCATGAATCGAGCAACATGACCACGCGGGTCGGATCGATGAATCGTGTCAGCTTGCCATTGACTCCACAATGGGCCTTCGACGAAAGCTGCATGCGAGCCACTGCCTAGGGCACTCGGTGGCTGCGTGCCTCTTCGAGCAGTGCGAACCAGGTGGCACGGTCAAGCATCAGGTTACTGTCTCGGTGCAAGGCTTGAATACGGCTGTCCTTGAGGGTGCCGATAACCGGTGCAGGATGCCCCGGCAGGCGCCGCAACCAAGCCAACGCCAATCCGGCGGTACTCGATTCGAAGGCGTGGGCGAAGCTCTCCAGCGCGCTGCCCAGGACATCCTCGAAGACCAATCCTCCACCTAGTGGCGACCAGGCCATGGGCGCGAAGTTGTCGGCGATCACGGCATCGTAGAACCCATCGAAAAGCACTTCCGGACGTGCCAGTGACAGCTCAAACTGATGCGCGCCGAGCGGGTGGCGCATGGCGGCCTGCAGGCGCCGCCACTGCTCGGGCAGGAAGTTTGAAACACCCACCGCGCCGATCTTGCCGGCGTCGATGGCGGCATCCAGTGCGGCTGCAGTGGCAGGGGCATCGAGTAGCGGGTCAGGACGGTGCAACAGGAAGTGATCGAGGCGCTCGACGCCAAGCTGCTTCAGCGAAGCGTCGATCCGCGTGTTCAGGTATTCGGGGGAGGTGTCGTAATGCTTGACCCCGAAACGCGACGTGTCACGAGCGGGCAGCACGATGTTGGTTTTGGTGATCACCTTGACGCGGGATTTGAGCGCCGGACGCCGTGCCAAAGCCTCGCCGAATAGTCGTTCACACTCGCGATTGCCGTAGATATCGGCGTGATCGAACCAGTCGAGCCCTTCATCGAGACGTGCCTCGATCCAGTCGGCCAAGCGCGTGGCGCCGGCTAGCTCAGGACGTTCATGAAGGCGCATCATGCCTAGCACGAAAGGGACGTCGAAAGTCAGCTCATCGCTCATTGCGGCATGTCCTCGCGGGTCAGGGTGGTAGCCAGAAGGTGCTGGGCGCCGGGCACCAGCCACACGGGGTCGATGCGTGTGCAGGCGGCTTCGACGCACACGAAGCGATGGCCTACGTCGGCAGGCGTGTCGCCGGGCAATTCGGTGTCGGGATGCCAGACTACCGTGGAGTCGCTGCCTTGCTTGGCGATCCGGAGGCGACGTGCGCCGTCGTCGAGCACGAGTGGACGGTTGGATTCGTAGATACGATCCAGGGGGCCGCGCACGCCGAGCTCGCCTTGTTGGTGTGCCTCGGAAAAGTCCTGGAGCTTGTCCAGGTAGCGAGCGCCGGCCAGGCCCTCGACACGGCATTGGTGCGTATGCGCAACACTCAGGTAGCTATGCAAAGCTGCGGTCAGTTTCACTGGCGTTTCACCGCGGTGCTCGGTAATCAGCTCGACATGCAGGCGCTGGGCGCTGGCGTGGATCATTACGCGGGGCGTGAGTTGTTCGTCGAGGCGCGTTGTCGGCGACAGGTGCACCTCAACGCCTTCGTCCTCGTCGTCGATCCCATCCAATCGCCACTCGGCCTGGCGGGCAGTGCCATGCATGGGCCCGCGGCCGTCCGGCGACTCGTCGGCGAACCATGGCCAGCACACCGGGATACCGCCGCGTATCGTGCCCGGCAAGGCTTGTGGCGTGGGCGTTACCCATAGCCAGCCATCCTTCGTGCCGGGTGCCGATTGGGCGCCAGCGGCTCGCCCGGTTTCGGGGGTGAACGGTAAATAATGCAGCACCTGGGCGCCTTGCAGAGAGACCGCCAATTCGCCCCAGTCGGCATTGAACAACAGCACGCGACGTTCTTGCCATTCGGCTTCGCGCTGCCCCTGAGTCGCGTCGAGCAACTGACGCAGGGAATCGGGAATCATGCTACCTCCTCGTTATGTAACGCTTCGCAGGCACCCAGCAACCCATTCCAGGGTGCCGTGACTACCCACACGGGAATGTGAGCAGTGTACGCGTGCATGCGCCCTTTGTCGGTGAAGGCGTCACGGAAGTGGCTGTGGGGCAGCCAATCGAGAAGGCGCGGCAAGATGCCGCCACATAGATAGACGCCGCCGCGCGCACCGAGCATCAAGGCGGCATCGCCGCTGACATCGCCGAGAATCTTGAGGAAGCGCTCGAGAGACTGACGCGCGAGCGGGTCGCCGGCACGTGCTGCGCCGGTCACCTCGGCGGGCGTGTTGTAGTGGGCAATCTGTTTGGCTAGATGCGCATTCGCGCGATAAAGATCCAGTAAGCCTTGGCCACAGAGAATACGCTCCACCGAGACGCGCCCGTAGTGCTGATGGAAGTACGCCAATAGCTCGCGTTCATGCGCGTCGGTAGGCGCGAAGGACACATGCCCGCCCTCGGTAGGTAGCGGTATCCAGTCGTGCTGACCGGGAAAGAGACCCGCCATGCCCAGGCCGGTGCCGGGGCCGAAGATCAATCTTGCGCTGCCTGGCGCGGCCTCGCCGGCCCCTAGCGGTACCAGGTCCTTGGCATCCACGTGGGGAACGCCGAGTGCTTGTGCGGTGAAGTCGTTGATGACCTTGAACAGCTCGAAGCCGAACTCCTCGGTGACCTGGCGCTTGGAGAAGCACCAGGCGTTGTTGGTCATGCGGACTTCATCGTTGTGTACGGGGCAGGCGAAGGCGAGGCAGGCCTCCCGGGGGACTTCCGCGCCCACCTCGTCGAGGTAGGCGCGAATCGCCTCGGACAGTGTTGGATAATGCGCACAAGGAAGCGTTCGAATGGCCTGAAGATCGAACGCCCCCGGTGTCACCAAGGCGAAGCGGGCATTGGTGCCACCGATGTCGCCAATCAAGGCAGGGCGGCTCATTCAAGCATCCTCGCCCTGAATGTGTGCCCCTTGGCGAGCGAGATCGTCGGCCTCGAAGCCGCCCAGCACGCTGCAGCCTTCCTCGCCGCGCATGGCGAGCTGGCGGAAGCCGCCGAAGAGTTCGCGCCCCAGTCCCACATGATAGTGGTCGAGATCGCCGACGCTTTGCTCGCGTTGCGCCCAGGTCTGTGCATCGAGTTTTACTTCCAGGCTACCGTTGTCGGCGTCGAGGCGTACGACATCGCCATCGCGCAGCTTGCCTAACGGACCGCCGTCGAGGGCCTCGGGGGTCATGTGGATCGCCGCGGGGACCTTGCCGGAGGCGCCGGACATACGGCCGTCGGTCACCAGCGCGACCTTGTAGCCGCGATCCTGGAGGACCCCGAGATAGGGAGTGAGCTTATGCAGCTCGGGCATGCCATTAGCCTTGGGACCCTGAAAGCGGACGACGGCGATGACGTCGCGGTCCAGTTCACCAGCTTCGAAGGCGCTCTGGAGGTCGTTTTGATCTTCGAAGATCCGGATAGGCGCCTCAACCAGGCGATTTTCTTGCTTCACGGCGGAGATCTTGATCACGCCGCGTCCCAGGTTGCCGTCGAGTACCGTCAGCCCACCGGTCGGGGAGAAGGGATTCGATACCGGGCGCAGGACGTCCTCATCGAGGCTTTGCTCGGGGCCTTCACGCCAGATCAGTTCGCCGTCTTCGAGGAAGGGCTCTTTGGTGTAGGCCGTCATGTCGGTACCGAACGCGGTCGGGATGTCGCTGTGGATGAGCCCGGCCTTGATCAGCTCGCGGAACAGGAGGCTCATGCCGCCCGCGGCCTGGAAGTGGTTGATATCCGCCTGGCCGTTGGGATAGACGTGCATCAGGCTCGGTGTTACAGCGGAAAGGTCGGTGAAGTCATCCCAGGTCAGGGTCAGCCCCGCAGCGGCGGCCATGGCCACCAGGTGCAGGGTGTGGTTGGTGGAGCCGCCTGAGGCGAGCAGGCCGACGATGGCATTGACGATGGCACGGGCATCGATCTGCTTGTAGAAGGGCCGGTAATCGCCACCCGGCTCGGTGTTGCGGATCGTCTGCTGGGTGGCGAACTGGGTCAGAGCCTCGCGCATTTCGGTGCCAGGATTGACGAACGATGTTCCCGGCAGGTGCAGGCCCATCATCTCCATCATCAATTGGTTGGAGTTGGCGGTGCCGTAAAAGGTGCAGGTGCCGGGGCTGTGATAGGACTCCGACTCGGCTTCCAGCAGGTCTTCACGCGAGGCCTTGCCCTCGGCAAACAGCTGGCGGACCCGGGCCTTTTCCTTGTTGGGCAGGCCGCTGGGCATCGGGCCGGCGGGCACGAAAGTGGCCGGCAGGTGGCCGAAACGCGCCGCCGCAATGAACAGCCCCGGGACGATCTTGTCACACACCCCGAGGTAGAGGGCGCCATCGAACATGTTATGCGATAGGCCGACCGCCGTGGCCATGGCGATGACATCGCGTGAGAACAGTGACAGCTCCATACCGGGCTGGCCCTGGGTGACGCCGTCGCACATGGCGGGGACACCACCGGCGAACTGGGCGGTCGAGCCCATTTGTCGAGCGGCATCCTTGATGGTCGCAGGGAAGGTCTCGAGGGGCTGGTGCGCCGACAGCATGTCGTTGTAGGCCGAGATGATGCCCAGGTTGGCGGAGTTCATCAGCTTGAGCTGATTCTTGTCCTGGCTGCCGCAGGCGGCGACGCCATGAGCAAGATTGCCGCAGCTGAGGTCGCTGCGGTGGACCCCGCGCTTGTACTGATCGTGCATGCGCTTTTCGTAGAGCGCCCGGCGTTCCTTGGAGCGTTCTTCGATGCGGCGAGTAACGTCGGCAACGGTCTGATTCAGTGGCATGTCAGGACCTCATCAAGTGCGTTGGGTGATCATGTAAGTAAATTTAGCAAAAAATACCTTGATGGTCGTGCGTCTTTTGCCCAAATTAAGGGGATAGCTGTAGTATTCTTCCAAAAGATACTTATCGTATCCTTGGGGTCACGCCAATCAAAGGAGGAAGCCATTATGACGCTGCGTATTGCAATCAACGGGTTTGGGCGTATCGGTCGTAACGTCCTGCGGGCTCTCTACGAAAACGGTTACCGCGACCGCGTCGAGGTCGTGGCCATCAACGATCTGGGCGACCCGTCGCTCAACGCCCATCTACTCAAGCATGATAGCGTGCATGGGCACTTCATGTTCGAAGTTGGGCACGACGACGAGTCGCTGAACGTCGATGGCGACCGCATCCGTATACTGTCCGAGCGTGATCCAGCCGCCTTGCCCTGGACATCGCTGAATGTCGACCTGGTCATGGAGTGCACGGGGCTCTTTACCAAGCGTGACGCCGCCGCCAAGCACCTCGAGGCCGGCGCCGAGCGTGTGTTGATCTCTGCGCCCAGCGGCGATGCCGATGCCATGGTGGTGTTCGGTGTCAACGAGGACGTATTGACCAGCGAGCATCGTGTGGTCTCCAACGCTTCTTGCACCACCAATTGCCTGGCGCCGGTCGCCAAGGCGCTCAACGATGCGGTGGGTATCGAAAACGGCTTGATGACGACGGTGCATGCCTACACCAACGATCAGAACCTGTCCGACGTCTACCACAAGGACCCCTACCGGGCACGTAGCGCGACCCAGTCGATGATTCCTACCAAGACGGGCGCCGCAGCGGCTGTGGGTCGAGTATTGCCCGAGCTCGAGGGCAAGTTCGATGGCTTGGCGGTCCGCGTGCCGGTCATCAACGTGTCGCTGGTCGACTTGACCTTTACTGCCGGCCGCGAAACCACTCAGGAAGAAATCAATGCCATCGTCGAGAAAGCGGCCGAGTCTTCTCCGGTGCTGGCTTCCAACGCCCAGCCACTGGTGTCGATCGATTTCAACCACGATGCGAACTCTTCCACCTTCGATGCCAACCACACGCGCGTCAACGGCCGTCTGGTCAAAGTGATGGCGTGGTACGACAACGAGTGGGGCTTCTCCAACCGTATGCTGGATACGGCACTGGCAATGCACGCGACGAAGTAAGTCCGTCGTCGGTGACGTAACCACCCCGTGTGGGAGCGTCCGGATACACGTCTCGCGCACTCACGGCTCCGCTCGATCGTTGTCCGTTCGCTCTCGCTTCCCATCGGGTACGCAAGGTACTCGAGAAATCAGGCGCCTCAGGGCGCCTTTTTTCTGCCGGGAGACTCAAGATTCGATACCCCTCTGCCGATGTTAAAGCTAAGGCAGCACCGCATTGCCATTGGCATATTGCAACTTTCGTGACGATGCCAGCTCCTGTCCTTTAGAGAATGACGAAGTGCCATAATGGGTCCATCATCACGTCATGGTCGGGTTTACCCCCTTCCTGTGATAGACTTCAGTAGGCATGCATCATTTCTCATCAACGGAACGGGCATCATGCGCGATTTTGTGCAACAGGCTCATCGGCTGGTCGGTGTCATGCTGCGCGACGGACACCGCAATCGCCAAGGAAAGATCACCGGTGTCGATCAATCGCGCGACACGCCTGCCGTCTACGTCGCTTGGTCGGGACAGTCCCGTTGCGAGCGTGTGGCGCTGAGCATTGAAGAGCTGCGCACCCTGGTGTCGGCCTATCTCGAAACGCATGATCGCCGACCCGTTGAGCAGGCCGAGCCGGAGGATTCACCGGCCTCGCCGCCGCAGCGGCGCACCGGGGTGCGGTAGCCCGTTTGTGCCTTCGTCGAGTCAGCGGTCGTGTGAATTCGTCACGAAGCCTGTGAAGTGGGGCGATGACTCATTATGGATATACCGGCCGCGAAGGGTTTCTCCACCCTTCCCAGCGATTGCGATGCATTGCTGGAGGGCTCTCCTGCCATTCTATATGCGACCGGCCCCGGCTGGTGGCGCAACGATCTGCACTACGTTAGCCATAACCTCGCGACGTTGATCGGTGCCACGCGGGCGCAACTTCAATCTACCCCTGGTTGGTGGTTGGAGCATGTGTGCGATGCCCAGGAAGTCGAGGCACGTTTGTTCGCGGGACTGGCAGCGGGCGAGTCGCGTATTCGCTTGTATTACCGCATCGCCTGCGCCAACGGGCGTGTTCGCTACTTGCAAGACGATATCATGGTGCAGCGTGACGCTACGGGCGATGTGATCGAGCTGATCGGCTCCCTGGCAGATATCAGCGAGACTCAGGTGGCGTTGACCCGTCTGGAAGCGCTGGCCGACAGTGAGCGCCACTATCGCTTTATCGTCGAGAATGTCAGCGATGCCATCTTGCTGATGGACGCTGACGGGGAATGCCGCTTCGCGTCGCCGTCGATTCAAGGCCTGCTCGGGCATCGTCCTGAAACTTTGCATGATCGCGGGCTGCTGGGGTTGTTGCCGCCGGATGACGCGCCGCGCGTGCAGCGCCTGATTCATGATGCTGCGCGTCATGGCGAGCCGCTGCGCATGGAGCTTCGCATGCGTCATCGGCTAGGCCATTATGTGTGGCTGGAGACCTGCTGTTCGCCCTATTTGAACCCTGCCAGTGAACGCTACGAATGGATTCTCGCGGTGGCCCGCGACATTACCGACCGTAAGCATCGCGAGCATCGTCTGCATGAGCTTTCGACAACTGATAGTCTCACCGGGGCGCTCAATCGTGGCGCCTACTTGAGTTGCTTGCGTAGCGGCCTGGAAGCCGCCGACCATGTGTCTCAGCGTGTGTCCTTGGTGATTTTCGACATCGACCATTTCAAGACGGTCAACGACACTTGGGGGCATGCGGCCGGTGACCTGGTGTTGGCTTGTGTGGGTGAGATATGCCGCACCGCGTTGCGTGATCAAGATGTGTTCGGGCGTATCGGCGGGGAAGAGTTCTCGTTGATGCTGGCTGGTCAGTCGCTGAACGACGCGGCGTTGCTGGCCGAACGGCTGCGCAAGAAATTCGAAAGCGTGAGGGTCGAATTTCATGGCGAATGGCTGAGTTTCTCAGTAAGTTTCGGCGTGGCGGAACGCCAATCCCGTGAGGGGGTGGAGTCGCTGCTACACCGCGCCGACATGGGGCTTTATGCCGCCAAGCACAACGGTCGTAACCGCGTGCATCAGGCACCGCCGCAACCCATATGAGCACGTTATGCAATTACCCGACCCTCGTATGCCACATCGCCGCGCGTTAGCCGGACACGGCGTAAGAATCAAGGAGAAGAAGATGATGCGAATTCTGCTGGCCTGTTTGCTGAGCATGCTGAGCCTCGGCGCCTGGGCGGATACCGTGGAAGGTCCGAAGGTCGTCGGCGAGACATTCGAATACTCCACTGGCGGGGAAACGTATCAGGGGTACCTGGCACGCAACGTCAATGACGAGGAGCCGCGCCCGGCGGTGTTGCTGGTGCACGAATGGTGGGGCCTCAACGATTACGCCAAGTCACGTGCCGATCAGTTGGCGGCGCTGGGCTTCGTCGCCTTGGCAGTCGATATGTACGGTGAAGGTAAAAATGCACAACACCCTGACGATGCACAGGCGTTTTCCAAGCGAGTGATGAGCGATTGGCCCACGGCGCGCGCGAGTCTCGAGGCGGCCATGGCCAAGCTGCGGGAGCAGCCCTACGTGCGTGGTGATCGCATGGCGGCGTTGGGATATTGCTTCGGCGGAGGCGTGGTGATGAACATGGCGCTGGCGGGTATGCCCATCGAGGCGGCGATCAGCTTCCATGGCAGTCCCACTCAGGCGGTTTCCGACCCGCAGCCCTTCGACGGCATTGTGCAGATTCACAATGGTGAGGCCGATGGCCTGGTCGAGTCGGATGCGCTGGAGTCGATGGCACAGACGCTAAGCGACCAGGGCGCCGAGGTGCGCGTGGTGCAGTACCCAGGCGCCAAGCATGGTTTCAGCAACCCGGGGGCCGATGCCAAGGCCGACGAGTTCGACCTGCCGTTGGGCTATGATGCCGCCGCCGACGCAGCTTCTTGGCAGTCGGCCCTGGTGGCACTGGATCGCGCACTCAATAAGGACTGACATGCATTCTGGCGGCGCCGTGACGCCGCCAGAATGCTGTCCATAGTGACATCAGGCGCGCCGTGAGAGAGCCAGAACGCGCTTGGCGAGTTCGATCATGTCGGCGTCGCCGGTGTTCTTGTCGGGAACATCGGAGAGCTTGATCACCGGGATCCAATGCTGCCCCTCGGGACGCGCCTCGGTCATCTTGATGACCATGTTCATTGGCGTGACGCCGACATCGTTGGTGAAGTTGGTGCCGATGCCGAACGCGGTAGTGATGCGTCCACGACAAAAGTTGTCGATGCGCTCCACGCGCTCGGGGGTCAAGGCATCGGAGAAGATGATGGTCTTGGTGCGTGGGTCGATGCCCATGCGTTCGTAATGCGCAATGGTGGCGGCCGCGAATTCAAGTGGGTCGCCGCTATCATGACGCACGCCATCGAAGAGCTTGGCGAACTTCTTGTCGAAGCTGTCGAAGAAGGTGGCGGAGGTAAAGGTGTCGGTAAGCGCGATGCCCAGGTCGCCGCGATAGACATCTACCCAATGCTCCAGAGCCAGGCTGTTGGCCATCTTGAAGCCGAAGCGTGCGCCGTGAAACATGAACCACTCATGGGCATGCGTACCGATCGGCTTGACGCCATGACGCATGGCCAGGTGCACGTTGCTCGAGCCGGAAAAGGTATCGCCACCGTGGTGGCACAGCGAAGCTACGACGCGGTCGTGGACGCTATAGGAATAGCGCCGACGAGTGCCGAATTCGGCGATCTTGAGGCCTAGACGCTTGTAGTGCTCGATCTTGTCGCGCGTGCGAGTATCGATGAGCGCATCCGAGTCGCGCTGGCCGTCGCCCATTTGATACCAGATCTCGCTGATCAGCGCCATCAGCGGCACTTCCCAGAGGATGGTGCGATACCAGAGCCCCTCGATGTGCAACGTAAAGTGTCCGCCTTCCTGTACGATCTCGACCTCCTCGGGGTTGTAGTGAAACCCCGAAAGGAAGTCGAGATAGGTCGGGTCGAGGTAGGGGCAAGTGCGTTCCAGGTAACGCTTTTCCTCGAGGGTCAGCGACAGGTTCGCCATGGCGTCTACTGCCTCGCGCAGCCGCTCGGCAAAACCGGGGGGAAAGGAGTGGTCGCCCCGGTTGATGAACGCATAGCGAGCTCGCGCATAAGGAAAGCGCTTGATGACCGCGCTTTGCATGGTGAACTTGTAAAAGTCGTTATCGAGGAGCGAATCCAGCATCGTGCATCCTATACGGCGAGGTTCCGAAACGGGGGCGTCAGCTTAGCGCAGCTGTACGATAGGCACCACTACCGCAGCCGGTGCGACGACGGCTGGTGAAGTGCTCACATGAAGGCGATGACACCAAACATGGTGATCATGAAACCGCCGAACAATAACAAGCCTGCGATCGACAGCAGGAGTAGCAAATACCCGAGAATGAGTGCCGCCAGTGCCCAGGCGTCGCCCTGTTCGCCCGTACGACGGATCTGTCGGCGTGCCAGGTGGCCGCAGACGACGCCGCCCAGCGCGCTAGGCAGCACGAAGATGCCCAGCACGCTGAGCGCAAAAGCGACGATGGCCATGGTGTTGAGCTGTGGCGTTGGCGGCGGCGTAGGTGGCGCGGGCGTGACGCGGGGCATCGCTTGCTCCAGAAAAGGGTTGGCCTCACCCTAGCATGAGCCGTGATATTCGGGAATCCGCTTCGGGAGGCGTGGCGATGGGCTTGATGATACGGGAGCTGACGCGCGTTGCCGATGTCCCGCTCGAAACTTGGAATGCGTTGGTGGGCAGGCGCTACCCTTTCCTGCGGCACGAGTTCCTGGATGCCCTGGAAAGTACCGGCTGTGTCGACGCTGAGAGTGGTTGGGTGCCGCGTCACCTCTCGCTGTGGCAGGGCGAGCGCCTGGTGGGCGTGTTACCGCACTACCTCAAGATGCACTCCTTCGGCGAGTACGTCTTCGACTGGAGTTGGGCCGATGCCTGGGAACGTGCCGGTGGGCGGTATTACCCCAAGCGGCTGAGCGCCATTCCCTTCACGCCCGCTATCGGGCCGCGCCTGGCCGTGGCATCCGATATCTCGCTCACTCAGGCTATACAAGCGGTGGCAGCTTTTTTCGAGGAGCGCGGCGACGACGTGTCGAGTTGGCATTTGCTGTTTGCCGATGAGCGCGAAGTTACGCAGTGGCAAGTACAGTGGCCGTCCTTGCTGCGGCGTGAGGCGGTGCGTTTCGAGTGGCGCGATGCCGGCTACGGTGATTTCGAGGGCTTCCTGGCGTCGATGGTCGGAAAACGGCGCAAGGAGATCCGCCGTGAACGCCGCAAGGTCGCCGAACAGGGGTTGAGTCTGCACCGGCTGAGCGGGGGCGATATCGATGCCGCTGCGTTGGCCCACTTCTATCGCTGCTACCGCATCACCTACCTCGAGCGCGGACAGATGCCCTATCTCAGTGAAGCGTTCTTCACCCGGCTGCGCGCGACGATGGGTGAGGCGCTCATGCTGGTGCAGGTGCGTCAGGGAGATACGCCGGTTGCCGCGGCGCTTTATCTGCAAGGCGGTGATACGTTGTATGGACGTTATTGGGGGAGTGAAGTCGTTGCCGACTGCCTACACTTCGAAGCATGTTATTACCAAGGCATCGAATACTGCCTGGAGCAGGGGCTTAAATGCTTCGATCCCGGTACCCAGGGCGAGCACAAGTTGCTTCGCGGCTTCTCGCCCGAACTGAGCACTTCACTGCATTACTTGCCGCATTCGGGATTTCGGGAGGCGGTCGCACGGTTCTGCGTCGAGGAGCGCCAAGCCATGGGCCACTATCGCTTGGCATGCCGCGAACGCTTACCGTTTCGTCCCGTACAGTGAGCAGACGCCATCGCAGGGAAGCGTGCCGTGGCGCGGCCATGGAAGGATCACATGAGGAAGTCTAGCGCATGAATTTTTTCTATGAAGCAGCGGTGCTGCTAGGCGCGGTCATCATCGCCGTACCGCTGTTTCAACGTCTGGGATTGGGCTCGATACTGGGCTATCTCGCGGTGGGATTGCTGCTAGGGCCGTCTGTGCTTGGCTTTATCGCCGAACCTGAGGAAGTACTACATTTCTCCGAGTTCGGCGTGGTGATGTTGTTGTTCCTCATCGGCCTCGAAATGCAGCCCTCGCGTTTGTGGAGCATGCGCAAGCAGCTGTTCGGGCTGGGGCTTTTGCAACTGCTGGGATGTGGCGTTTTGTTGACGCCCATTGGCCTGGCATTGGGGCTGACATGGGAGCTCTCGGTGCTGCTGGGGCTGATCCTGGCGCTGTCTTCCACGGCGTTCGCTCTACAGCTTCTCAATGAACAGCATCGCCTGGCGACACCCCACGGCCAGACGGCGTTCTCCATCCTGCTTTTCCAGGATCTAGCAGTTATCCCGCTACTCGCCTTGTTGCCATTATTCGCGGGCGACCTTAGTGGCCAAGACAGTGCGGTGTGGCTCGATATCGGCAAGGCCGTGGGCATGGTGCTGGCGGCGATCGTTTTCGGACGCTTGATTTTCCCGCGTGTACTGGCGCTCATCGCGCGCAGCGGTGTGCATGAGGTGTTCACCGCTGCGGCGTTGTTCATGGTGCTGACCATGGCCCTGGTCATGGAGTGGGCGGGCTTGTCCATGGCGCTGGGGGCGTTCCTCGGTGGCGTCATGCTGGCGGATACGGTTTATCGGCACGAGCTGGAAGCCAACATAGAGCCCTTCAAGGGCATCTTGCTGGGGCTGTTCTTCATCGCCGTGGGTATGTCGGTCGACCTGGCGCTTGTCTTCGACAACGTATGGTGGGTGCTGGGCATCACCTTGGGGCTACTGGTGGCCAAGCTGGTCGTCATTACGTTGGTGGGCATGGTAGCGCGCTTGCCGCGTCAGGAGATCCCGCGCTTGGCGACGGTGATCGCTCAGGGCGGTGAATTCGATTTCGTGCTGCTCAGCGCGGCGGTCAGCGCGGGGGTTTTCGATCAACGTATCGCCAGTCTGTGTATTGCAGCAGTGACCTTGAGCATGTCGCTCACGCCGTTTCTTTATCGTGGCGGTAACCGGCTCGCCTCCCAGATGGGGGAGAGCCGCCCCTATGATAAGGACTTCGGCGACGAGACACCGCCGGTGCTGATCGCAGGGCTGGGGCGCTTTGGTCAGATGGTGGCGCGTGTGCTCAAGTTACAGGGCATCAACTTTACTGCACTTGATCCCAATATCACCCAAGTGGAGTTCATTCGCCGCTTTGGCTCGCGCATCTATTATGCCGACGCCGCGCGTCTCGATGTCTTGCGCTCGGCGGGCCTCGCCCAAGCCAAGGTGCTGGTGATCGCCGTCGACGACGAGGAAGCGGCACTGGTCATCGCGAGGATGGTGCGTAACCACTACCCGCAGATCAAAATCTTCGCCCGTGCGCGTAATCGTCATCATACCTGGAAGTTGATGGAGATCGGCGTCGAGACCGTTGTACGCGAGACGTTCGCCTCAAGCATGGAGATGAGTGTGGAGGTGCTCAAGGGCCTTGGCTACCCTGGTTCCAATGCACTCGAGGCCGTGCGTACCTTCCGCGACTTCGATAATCAATTGCTGGCATCATCCTACGCGCACCGCCATGATTTGGAGACCTTGAGAAAGACCGAGCATGAAGCCATTGCTGAATTTCAGGCGCTTTTTCAGCAAGAGTTGAAGCAGCGACGAGGCAAGGAAACGGATGCCGCGCCGCCAGCGGGGATGGCAAGCACGTCCGTGCCGGAGGACCGCTGAACACGTTTTGCGTTGTGCGCTGCGGAGAGGGGCAGGGCGTTCGTGGCGCAAGGTGGGAAGCAGTTAACGGGAGGTCGATATGCAGGAGTCGCTGCGTGCCGTATTGGCATCGCAACATCTTGTCGCTCGGGGTGAGCTCCGGGCTCTTGCGGGGGGCGACATCGCCGAGGTCGCCTGGCTGGAAACCGATCAGGGCGCGGTGGTAGTCAAGCGTGACGCCCCCGAGGCCCTGGCTGCCGAAGCCGAGGGGTTGCGCGCTCTGGGTCGGGCGAACACGGAGCTGAAAGTGCCGACGGTGATCGCCCAGGAAGGCGAATGGTTGATCATGGAGGCATTGGCATCGGGCGGCAAGCGCGATGCAGCGAGGCTTGGCGCCGGTCTGCGCGAGTTGCACGCCGTTCACGGCGAGCGTCACGGATGGCCGAGTGATAACCGCTGCGGGCCCACGCCACAGCGCAACACGCCCTGTGATGATGGTCGCGTGTTTCAACGCGAGCGCCGGCTGATGCCGCTAGGCACGGCCTGCGTTGAACGCGGCTTGCTGCCCGCAACGTTGCTGGACGCTCTGGGCGATGTCGCCGACCGGCTCGAGACGTGGTTGCCGGACGTGCCGCCAAGCCTTGTGCATGGCGACCTGTGGTCTGGCAATGTGCTTACCACACCCGAAGGGCCGGCCATCATCGACCCTGCTGTCTACTATCATTATCCCGAGGTCGATCTGGCGATGCTGACGCTGTTTGGCGCGCCGGGCGAGGCGTTCTTCGAGGCTTACTGGGATGGTGCTCGCCCTGATGACTGGGAACGTCGCGAGACGTTGTTCCAGTTATACCCGCTGCTTAATCACCTGCTGTTGTTCGGTGGTGCCTACCGAGCGGGCGTCGAGCGAGCTATCGTGCGCTTGCAATCGACTTAATGTTGGCGGGGCGTACGTAACAACCGTTGCCACCATGTATTGCCAACAGTAGGAGGGACGCACCGTTCACGTACCCGAGGAGTGTCGAGAAACGCGGCGATCGGGGCGCTCTGTGAAGACTTGTCGAGCATGGGGGCGTGGCCGCACCCGGGCACTTCGAGGATGCGGGTGCTAGGTTGGTGGTGACGCATGGTCGATAGTGTTTGGCGTGACAGGATATCGGATTGCATGCCGCGTATGGTCATCAAGGGACAATGTAGGGCTTTCCAGGCGGCCCATAGATCGCGTGGCGTATCGTGGACGAATTGCTCGGCGATACGAGGATCGAAATGGTGGCTCCAGCTACCATCGGGTAAACGCCGAGCACTGCCCAAGAGCAGGCGTTGCCATACCGCCTCGCTATCGATACCGAAGCTCTGGTAGTGATCGCGGATTTCCGATTCCAGTGCCCGCAAGGTCGTGAACCGCTGCGTTGAGATGAAGTGATTCGCCAGGCGTTGCAGGCCTTTCGCTTCGATGGTCGGGCCGACGTCATTGAGGATAAGAGCCGCTACACGGTGGCCGTGTGACGCGTCGGCGGCCAAGAGTAGCCCCAGCAGCCCGCCCATCGACGTACCCAGCCAGGGAACGCTCGTGAGCTCGAAGTGATCGAGGACCGCGATGGCAATACGCATGTAATGTGCGTAGAGATAATCGTAGGCGGGAAAGAGCGACCAACTGGAAAGGCCGCGTCCTGGTGTATCGGGGGCGATCAGCCGCCAGCGGGGGCCAAGCAGTCGAGCCAGGAACTCGAAGTCGCCGCCATGCCTCGATAGGCCGTGCCAGGCGATCAATGTCCGTGGGGCATCGGGATGCCAGACGCGCACGGCGATCTCGAGCTCACGGTGCTGGAGCAGAACAAGCTCATCCACGGCGCGGTCCTGAATATCGGCACGTCTTCAGTATAGACGTGATGCTGCAATGCAGTAGAACCTTAGACGCGCCGCGTGATGAGGTAAAACAGACGGTCGATCGCCTCGCCTCCGCTTTCGCGCAGCGAGAAACTATCGGGAGCTCGGAGCCAATCGTGTACCAAGCCGCCGATCATTGAATGCAGCATCAGGGTGGCGGCATCCGGTGCGATCTCGTCGATGAGCAGGCCTTCATCATGGGCCTGTTGAAAACAGCGCCGTACGACTTCGCGGCAATCCGAGGCCAAGCGGTTTTGAAGCTCCACAGGGTTGATGTCGCTGATGAATTCGCAGCGATGCATCAAGATGGTGTGGACACGACATGAACGTGGGCGCTCGAGCATCTCGAAGGCGTGTAGCGTGGCGAGTCGCAGCGTATCCAGCGGTCCTGTGACCTGGCACTCGACGGTGATGTCGTCGATGATCTGCTGGAGCGGCATCTTGACCCGGTCGAGCATGGCATGGAACAGGTCGGCTTTGTTCTTGAAGTGCCAATACACGGCACCGCGCGTCATGCTGGCATGACGTGCGATATGTTCGAGCGAGGTACGTGAGACGCCTTTTTCGAGGAAGACGTCTTCGGCGGCATCGAGCAAGGCTTCTCGCGTGGCCTCGGCTTCGGCTTTGGTTCTGCGGGGCATGGCGTGATCTCGTTGATGAATCCAGCCAGACGGTAGGGATGAGCACCGAGTGGCGAGACTTTTTTAGCCATCATACCCCAAGTGAATGGCATTTACATTCATGTATGTATGCGTGTAGTCTTAGCCATCATTGATCTCGATCAAACAAGGTAAAATACCGATGGTATCCACGACAGGGAATGAGCGCCGGGGCCTTTGGGCCGTGGCGTTGGCGGGCGTTCTGTTGATGGGCTGCGGCAGCGACGACGATGCCCAGCAGCGGTCAAGCGACGCTTCTTCTCCGCCGCCTAAAAAAGCTCAGGTCATGGAAATGGCCAAGCGCGACCTTTCGCTCGACAAATCTTATCCTGCCATGCTGCGTAGCGATAATGAAGTGACTGTCGTGGCTCGTGTCAGCGGTACGCTCGAGGAGCGGCATTTCGATCCCGGCCAGCAGGTCGAGAAGGGTGAGAGTCTCTACACGATCGAACCTGAAACCTATCAAGCGACCGTACGCCAGCGTGAGGCGGATCTGCAAAGTGCGCGGGCTGATGCGGAACTGGCGCAGACCAATGCCGACCGTTACCAGCGCCTGCTCAAGCAGAATTCCGTCAGTGTACAGCAGCGTGATCAGGCGCAGGCCGATCTCAAGGTCGCGCGTGCCAGCGTCGCTCAGGCACAAGCGTCGCTTGATAGCGCGCGTATCGATCTTGATTACACCGATGTCGAGGCGCCGGTGTCGGGCATGATCAGCCTGAGCGAGGTGAACGTCGGCAATCTCGTCAACGATGGCGCCGAGTTGGCGACGATTACGCCGCTCAATCCTCTCGAGGTGCGTTTCCAGCTCCCTCAGGAAGAAGCCTTCGAACTGCGGCGTCAGCGCCAGCAACAGGGCAAGGAGGCGATTACCGCCGAGCTGCAGATTCCGGCGTTACCGGGGCAGACCTTGAAAGGGCGCGTGGAATTTCTGGGCTCGCGTGTCAGCGAAAGCACCAGCACCGTGCAGGCGAATGCCTTCTTCGATAATCCCGACGGCATGTTCATGCCGGGACAGTTCGTGCGTGTCGAGTTGGAAGGCCTGAAGCGTTTTGATGTGTTCGCCGTGCCCGAGATTGCCGTGACGCAAGGGCTGATGGGCCCTCAAGTCTATGTGCTGAATGAAGAAGGCAAGGTGCGCACGCAGACCGTGCAGCTCGGTGATACAGCGGGACCGTGGATGATCATTACGGACGGGATCAAGTCGGGAGACCGCGTCGTAGTCAGCGATCCGGGCAACATCAGCGCTGGCGTGGCTATTGATCCCCAGCCGTTCGACGGTGATGCTGAAGCCCTCTCGGGTGCCGGAGAAGGTGAGGCTGCATCAGGAAGCCAGACTAAGAAGGAAGGGTCATCCGATGCCGACAGCCAAGCCAACGAGGAAGGTGGAGCCTGACGGATGAATATTTCCAACTTCTTCATCAAACGGCCGGTCTTCGCTACCGTTATCTCGGTCATCGTGGCGGTGATCGGGATAATGGCAATGCGTGTCTTGCCCATTGAGCAGTATCCCAGCGTGGTGCCGCCGACGGTCTCCGTGCAGGCGACCTATCCCGGTGCCGACGCCGAGACGGTCTCTAAGACCGTGGCGGCCCCGATCGCCGAGGCGATCAACGGGGTCGAGGACATGATCTACATGACCTCGACCAGCGCCGATAATGGCTCGATGCGGATGAATGTCTCGTTCGGTATCGGGACTGACGGTGACATCAACACGATCAACGTCAATAACCGTGTCCAGCAGGCGCTGTCGCAGTTGCCTGAGTCGGTGCAATCGCAAGGGGTCACGGTCGAACTGAGTTCAAGCAGTATCTTGATGTTGGTGGCATTGACGTCGCCGACGGATGAATACAACAACATCTACATGCAGAACTACGCCACGCTCAATATCCTCAATGAACTTCGCCAAGTGCCCGGTGTGGGAACGGCTGAGGTGCTGGGGGGTGGCGAGTTCGCCATGCGTATCTGGCTCAATCCGGATAAATTGGCGCAATACGACATGACGTCTGCCGAGGTGGCCAGTGCCATCCGGTCGCAGAACACCGAAATTCCGGCGGGGGCCTTGGCCCAGGCGCCGCAAGAAGATCCGCGCGCGTATACGTATACCATTACGGCGCCGGGGCGTTTGGCTAACGCGGACCAATTTCGCGATATCATCCTGCGTACCAACAACGATGGCTCGGCGTTGCGTTTGAGTGATGTGGCGCGTGTCGAGCTGGGTGCGTCGTCCTATTCGGTTAACGCCAACATGAACGGCGCCACCATGACGCCGATCATGATCAATCAGCAGCCCGGCGCTAATGCCCTGGAGACCGCCGAGGCCGTCAAAAGCAAGATGGATGAGCTCTCCGAGCGGTTTCCGCCGGGGCTCGAGTATGACGTGCCTTACGACACGACATTGTTCATCGATGCCTCGGTGGAGTCGGTCTTCCATACGTTCATAGAGGCATTGCTGATCGTTGCGGTGATCGTGTTCATCTTTCTGCAGAACTGGCGCACCACGATCATTGCCATGTCAGTAGTGCCGGTCTCGGTGGTGGGAACCTTCGCTGGTCTGTACCTGTTCGGTTTCTCGATCAACTTGTTGTCGCTTTTTGCCATGGTGCTGGCGATCGGTATCGTGGTCGATGACGCGATACTAGTGGTGGAAAACGTCGAGCGATTGCTGGAAGAAGATCCCGAAATACCCATACGAAAGGCGGCCATCACCGCCATGAAAGAGGTTAGCGGCCCCGTTATCGCGACCTCGTTCATCATGGCAGCGGTGTTTGTACCGGTGGCCTTCTTGGGTGGTTTTACCGGCCAGATTTACCAGCAGTTCGCGTTGACCATCGCGATCTCCGTGGCCATTTCGGCGGTCGTGGCCTTGACCTTCACGCCGGCAATGAGTGCGCTTTTCGTCAAGCACAAGTCGGAGATAGGCGATTCCAAGATCGCGCGTGCCGCCTCGACGCCATTCCGTCTGTTCGATCGTTTCTTCGAGTCGGTGACGCGGGGTTACATGGCAGTCGTACGTTTGCTGGTCAAGGCTTGGGTGCTGACGCTGATATTGGCGGCGCTCATCATCGGCTTTTCCTATTGGCTGTACCAGAGCAACCCCTCGACATTGATACCTGAAACCGACCAAGGGATCGCCATCGCGAGTGTCACCTTGCCACAAGGCGCGTCCGTGGCACGTACCACCGAGTACATGGATAAACTGAGTGACAAGATCGAGCAGGATCCGGCGGTCGCGTACTCCACGGCGGTGGCGGGCTACGACATGCTGTCCAGTGCGGTCAACACGGCCAAGGGTGTGATGTTCATCACCATGAAGCCGTGGGGCGAGCGTGATGAGTCCGTCGAGGACATGATCGCCAAAATCAATCGAATTGGGGCTGGTCTAGAGGGTGGTACGGTAATGGCTTTCAACATGCCGCCGATCATCGGGCTTTCCACCACGGGGGGCTTTACCGGTTATCTGCAGTCCTATGGCGGGGCTGACTCTCAGGAGTTGATGCAGGCTTCCGGTAAAATAATGCAAGCTGCCAACCAGCGTCCGGAGCTGGCCCAGGTGTTCACCACCTTCGATGCTTCGGTGCCATCGTATCGGGCGCATATTGACCAGGAAAAAGCTCTGAGTTACGGCGTGTCGATCGATGATCTCAATACGACGCTTTCGAATACGCTGGGCAGCGGTTTCGTGAACTACTTTACATATCAGAACCGCAATTTCCAGGTCTACATGCAGAATGAGGATACGTTCCGGCAAACGCCCGACGATCTAAACAAGATATTCGTGCGTGGCGGTGATGGCGAGCGTATACCGATTTCCGAGTTCGTGACGCTCGAGCGTCAGTCGGCTCCCTCTGTGGTATCGCGTTTCGGGGTCTACCCGTCGGCGCAGTTCCAGGGTGGCCCTGCGCCGGGCTATAGCTCGGGCCAGGCGATCGCCGCGATGCAAGAGGTGGTTCAGCAAGAACTCGGCAACGAGTGGGGCATGGGCTGGACAGGCACGTCCTTCCAAGAGGCCAATGCCGGCAATGCCGCAATTATTGCCATTACCTTCGGCATTCTGATGGTCTTCTTGATCCTGGCAGCGCAGTACGAAAGCTGGGCGTTGCCGCTGGCGGTTATTACGGCGGTACCGTTTGCCTTTATCGGATCCATCGGTGGGATCGTGCTGCGTGGATTGGACACCAGTGTCTATGTTCAGGTGGGCATGCTGGTGGTGGTCGGGTTGGCGGCCAAGAACGCCATCCTGATCGTTGAGTTCGCCGAATTGCAGCGGCGCGAGCTCGGTAAGTCGATCCGGGATGCCGCATTGACCGCCTCCGAGCTACGTTTCCGGCCAATCGTGATGACCTCGTTGGCATTCATCTTCGGGACCTTGCCGTTGGCCATCGCGAGTGGTGCCAATGACACCAACAGCCATCACATCGGCACCACGGTGGCGATGGGGATGGTCTCGGTGGCCGTGTTGGCGAGCTTCTTCGTGCCGGCGTTCTACACGATGATCGCCAATGTGCAGGAGTGGCTGCAG
This sequence comes from Chromohalobacter canadensis, assembly GCF_034479555.1. Taxonomy (NCBI): domain Bacteria; kingdom Pseudomonadati; phylum Pseudomonadota; class Gammaproteobacteria; order Oceanospirillales; family Halomonadaceae; genus Chromohalobacter; species Chromohalobacter canadensis. The sequence goes on from NZ_CP140151.1 coordinate 2,584,170, forward strand.
CGCAAGCGTGGCGTATCCTCCCCTCATGAGGATGACGACGAGGCGTCGGCGACGTCCGGACCACCGGCCAGCCGCCACTGATTGCCGATTGAATCGGATTATGGCCAGGGCCTCGCGCCCTGGCTTTTTTTATGCTGCTGGTTGAGGTCGGCCGGTTGGTTGCAACGTTCGGTTAGGGCACTCTGTGACGATGGAAAGGCGAGGCGAGGTGAGCATGACAAACAGGGCGGCGCATTGGGGCCGGTGGGTCGTACTCTTGTGTGCGCTACTGGTGTTTTCCGGTGCTGCGTGGGGGCAGAGTGCATCGCCGCTGGCGGCATTATCCGGGGGTGGTAGCCAAGAGGCGCAGGGAACGGCGCCATCGAACGAGCAGGCGCGTGAATCGTTGGATAGTGTTATCACGATGCTCGAGGACCAGCAGCGCCGAGACGCTCTGCTCACGCAGCTACGCGAATTGCGGGCCTCGTTGGAAGGCGCCGATGCTGATGCGAAGCCCGAGTCGCCGCGTGGATTGCTGGGTGTCATTGCCGACTCGCTGACCTCGCTGAGAGACTCCGGCGAGGTCGTGACACCACTCGAGTACTGGCAGCGCCTGAGCGAGCGGGCAGGCGACACTCTGACGCAACGCGTCGCCTCGTTGGAGTCGCTGCTGCATCTCGTCGGCGATTTCGTCTGGGTATTGGGGGTGTGGGGCGGTAGTGCGGCGCTGATGGTGGTCGGCGGGCGTCGTTTGGCCAAACGCATGGACATGCAGCTAACGCTCAGTGCTGAGCCGAGCACCTGGATGCTGATACGCCACATGCTGCGCCGCTTGCTCCCTTGGGGGTTCGCTTTCGGGATCACTCTGGGCGTCGTGCACGGAATGACGTCTACGTTGGGGATGACGCTGGCGATGGTGATCGCGTACATCACCTTGTGCGGTATTTTGTTCACTGCCGTCTGCGAAGTCGTCTTTTCGCTGTTCGCCAATGGCCATCGTCGTGTCGCCCTGCGCATTCTGCATCGCCGCGCCGCCCGTTGGCTGTTCACCATCGGCGCGCTGGTCGCGTTGGGCGATGCCGCGAATTCTTCGGAGCTGCGCTCGACCCTGGGGGCATCATTGGCGGAGATGGTCTCGATGCTGGCCAACGTCACGGCGGCCTTGCTGACGGGGGCGTTCGCGATCCGTTTCAAGCGTCCCATCAAGCACCTGATCCGCAATCGGCCCTATCGTTACCGGCGCGACAAGCGTGCCAGCAGTGAGTTGATCCGAGTGATCGGAACATTGTGGCATGTGCCGGTCCTGTTCATGGTGGTGGTTTCGCTGATTGCCATCTTGACCTCCGAAGGCGACTCGCGCAGCGCCTTTGCCAAGGCCATCGTGACCGCCGGCTTGCTGGTGGTGACCCTGATCGTCAATGGCCTGATTCATCGTCATGCCGAACAGCCTTCCAAGCAGCGTCGACAATCGCAGTATCGACGCCGCCTGGTGCGCTTTGGCTATACATTGGCGCATCTGATCAGTTGGTTGGCTTTCGCCGAGTTGGCGATGCGCGTCTGGGGGTTGTCGTTGCTAGCTTTCGGCGGGGACGAGGGTATCAGCCAGCGCATCGGGCAATCGCTGATCAGTATCGGTATGACAGTGCTGCTGGCGTGGCTGGTCTGGATTCTTGCCGATACCGCGATCGAGCGGGCGTTGCTTTCTTCCAAGCGCGGTCGCAGCGGTCGCGCGCAGAGTACGCGGGCGCAAACCATCACGCCGCTGATTCGCAATGTGGTCTTCGCCACCATCTTGATTATCGCGGTCATCGTGGCGCTGGCCAATCTGGGGGTTAATGTCACGCCGCTGTTGGCCGGTGCCGGAGTTATCGGTCTGGCAGTGGGCTTTGGCGCTCAGACGCTGGTCCAGGACTTGATCACGGGGCTTTTCATCCTTATCGAGGATTCATTGGCCATCGACGATTTCGTCGACCTGAGCGGCCACATGGGGACGGTCGAGGGATTGAGTCTACGTACCGTGCGTTTGCGCGATCTGGATGGCATCGTGCATACGATTCCCTTCAGCCAGATCAAGGGAATCCAGAATTTTTCACGGGAATTCGGTATCGCCCTGATTCGTGTCCGCGTGGCGCATCATATGAAGATCGACGAGGCGATTGCCATCGTGCGTGAAGTGGCCGAGGAGTTACGTCGCGACCCGATGATGCGGCATTACATCTGGTCGCCGCTGGAGCTCCAGGGGGTGGAAAGTTTCGATGCCGGCGCGGCGATTCTGCGCATGCGCATGCGCACGGCGCCGATCATGCAGTGGGACGTGGCGCGGGCGTTCAACCTGCGTCTCAAGCGGCGTTTCGATGACCTGGGGATGGAGCTCGCCATGCCGCGCATGAGCGTGAGTCTTGAGCAGGCATCTGGCGAGGCCGCGAATCTGCCAACTGCGACCGAACATGCCACGACAGCCGGTGGTGATGTCAGCGATACGCCATCCGACACGAGCTGATCGCGACTGTGGATGTGGCTATCTAGAAGAAGGGAGTGACGCATGTCATGGCGTCGCCGTTAAAGGTATGCAGAAAGCGGCCGATGCTCATAGGATGCTCGCACGCCACGTGGCGATTAGCTATAACGAATAATCCAAAGGCCAGGAGCTGGCATGGCATCATCGCGTTTTACGCCTTTCGAGCGCTTATTGCTCAGCAGCCGTAACGAAGCCGATACGGCCGCGTTGTTGTTATTGGCGTGGCTGGCGATGAGCGACGGCCAGGGCACTTTGAGCGACCGCAAACGCGCCTTGCTCGATGATCTCACCGGGGACTTTCGCCACGACCATGGTTATCAGTTGATCGTCGATCTGGCGAGTGCGCCGGATTTCGTGGCCTTGCAGCTCGCGGCCGAAGTGTTGCAGCGCTATTATCGTGGGCCGCGCCGGGAGACTTTTCTGCGCCAGGCGATTCATGTGGCAACCCACGAAGGGGCATTGGCGGCCGGCCAGCATCATGTGCTGCGTTTTCTGGCTGACCTGCTGGGCGTAGCGCCCGAGACATTCGAGGTCTTGTTCCGTGATGTTGCCGGTTACCCGCTGGCGGCGCCCGAGGATCCCAGTGCCGCGCATTACTGGCGGTCACGCGAGAGTGCCGGTCATCAGGATTCCTCCCAACAAGATCGTCATGGTGCGCATGGCGAAAATTCTCGGGAACGCACCGCCGGGGAGGAGAGCGACGCGAAAGGCTCGCGAGAGCGTCATCGCAAGGAGCAGCGCGATCGCCAGCGCGAACATGCCAAGGAGGAGCGTGAAAATACCCGGCGGCGTCGCTGGCGTTGGCGGCGCGAAGAAACCGGGCAGCGTGAGCGGGCTGATGACGGCCAGCGTTCGGACGAAGGCAAGCGGCGCCGCGAGGGCTTTTCCCACGAGGGCTTTTCCCACGAGGGGGCGCACGCCAAGGGACATGCCACGGGTAGTAATGAAAAGGCCCAGCGGGCATTGGCTGTGCTGGGGTTGATGGAAAACGCACAGAAGAGCGATATCAAGCGCGCTTATCGGCGTCTAGCTCAAAAATACCATCCCGATCGCTATCATGCGCAGAGTCAGGAGGCGATGGTCACGGCCTCGCTGCGCTTTCAGCGAATCAAGAACGCCTATGATTATTTGATGCGCCAACATGCGTGATCTTTATCGACGATTGGATATCCACGTCTCGGCGAGTGACGCGGACATCGCACGGGCCATTGCGCGTTGCGAGAATCAAGCCGTCAAGACGGATGCCGAAGACGTCCTGCGCGTCGAGTCCCGCAAGCGTGAATACGACCAACTCTATGGCACTTTGACGGGCATCGGGCTGCTGCGCGCACGCATGGGGTTGAGTCATGCGCCGTATTGGAACGGTAGCGTGGCCAATGACTTCTCGATCAGCGCCGATGATGAGTACGCCCGCTACGCTGAGCTAAAGGTCAAGGTGGCGCGTGCCGTACGCGTCCACGATACCTGGCAGCAAGTGCGCAGGATGATGCTATGGAGCGGCGGAATTTCGCTGGTCACGGGCGCTGGCGTGGCGTTGCTGGTGTTTGCGCCGGATCTTTTCTGACTGCATGCCATGGTGTCGTTGAGCGCCCCCGTGCTACCCCCTACAATCGTATGAGCGTCTGCTCAGTCAAGAGGCTTAATGTGCGACATGGCTGCGGCAATTGGTCGCTTCTATTTCGCCTGATTTTGCTTCAGAATGCCGCCCCGTCGGTACTCCCTGCCTGCTGCTCGTGTTCGACCGGGTGGCGGTCCCTTGGCAGACAGGCTAGGAGCGAGATGGCGTAAGCGGGTGTGCTCGTTCATGGCGGAGATATACGTCATTGCCTAGCATGCGCGTTACGCCCAATTTTCAGAGTGCACCACACTCGTGACATTGGCAGCCAGGAAACCGGTGGTTGGTCGAGATGCATGCCATGGGGCGTTTCCAAGTGGTCAGCAAGGAAAGTAGCTGACCTTTTGGACACGCTCCAAGTCGCTGATGTTCCGTTGGCGAATGTGTCGTTCCATTTTGACCGTCGGGCCTAAGGGTCGCCAACGGAGGAAAGCATTCAATGAGCAAGCGCTGCAACGTCTTCCCATGCTTGAGTGAGGCCATGCAATGAGAATGAAGAAGAACCTGGGATGGCTCGGTATCCTGCCCTTGATCGCAGTGCTGCTTAGTGGCTGCGGCTCGGCGCTGATGGATCCCAAGGGTCAGATCGGGGTGGAACAGAAATCGCTGATCATTACTGCCTTCTGGCTGATGATGATCGTGGTGATCCCCGTCCTCATCATGACGGTGGTTTTCGCTTGGAAATATCGGCATAGCAATCATGCCGCCAAGTACATGCCGGACTGGGCGCACTCCAACAAGATCGAAGTCTTCGTGTGGCTCATACCCTGCGTAATCATCCTGTTTCTGGGGATCATTACCTGGAAAACGTCACATTCGCTGGATCCGAACAAGCCAATCGAATCCGACGCCGAGACCATGGAAGTACAGGTCGTCTCCTTGGATTGGAAGTGGCTGTTCATCTACCCCGAACAAGGCATCGCAACGGTCAACGAAGTGGCCATGCCGGTCGATGTGCCGGTGCATTTCAAAGTGACCTCGGCATCGGTGATGAACTCGTTCTTCATTCCTACCCTGGGCAGTCAGATCTATGCCATGGCGGGCATGGATAACGACGTTTATCTAGTCGCCAATGAAGCAGGCGTCTACGCCGGCAAATCTTCCAATTATAGTGGCGAGGGCTTCTCGGAGATGACCTTCGATGCACGCGCCATGTCGCAGGATGATTTCGATGCCTGGGTCGACAAGGTGGGGCAGTCATCCGAAACGCTCTCTTACGATGGGAGCTACCAAGAGTTGGCGGAACCGTCCACGGACCATCCTGTGGAATATTTCTCCGACGTAACGTCAGGCCTGTACCGCGACATCATCGAGAGTTTTAAAGACGGTAGCGGTGAAGGTGGACAAGATGGTTATGGCGAGTCGTCCATGAGCGCAGAGGCAGCGGAGTAAGATTATGTTCGGAAAACTCACCCTTGAGGATATCCCTTACGATGTGCCCATCCTTGTTGCGACGGCTATTGTCGTACTGCTGGGGGGCTTGGTCGTCGTCGGGGCTCTGACGTATTTCAAGAAGTGGAAGTGGTTATGGACGGAGTGGTTGACCTCCGTCGACCACAAGAAGCTGGGTATCATGTATTTCCTCGTGGCATTGGTCATGCTGCTGCGCGGTTTCGCCGACGCCATCATGATGCGTACCCAGCAGGCCTTGGCCGCCGGGGGCTCCGAGGGCTATCTACCGCCTGAGCATTACGATCAGATCTTTACCGCGCATGGTGTGATCATGATCTTCTTCGTGGCCATGCCCATGGTTATCGGCCTGATGAACCTGGTCGTGCCACTGCAGATCGGCGCGCGTGACGTCGCCTTCCCGTTCATGAACAACCTGAGTTTCTGGCTGTTCATCGCGGGTGTGGCACTGACCATGGTATCGCTGTTTATCGGTGAATACGGCAAGACGGGCTGGTTGGCCTATGCGCCATTGTCGGGGATCAAGTACAGTCCTGGAGTCGGGGTTGATTACTGGATATGGGGACTGCAGATATCGGGGATCGGGACCACTCTGACCGGTATCAACTTCTTCGTCACCATCCTGAGGATGCGCACCAAAGGCATGACGTTGTTCCGCATGCCGATCTTCACCTGGACGTCGTTGTGCGCCAATGTACTGATCATTCTATCGTTCCCGATTCTGACCGCGACCATCGCGCTGCTGACACTCGATCGTTACCTGGGGATGCACTTCTTCACGAACGATATGGGCGGCAACATGATGATGTACGTCAACCTCATCTGGGCCTGGGGCCATCCTGAGGTGTACATTCTCATCCTGCCGGCGTTCGGGGTGTTCTCCGAGGTCATCGCGACCTTCGCCAAGAAGCGCTTGTTCGGCTACAACACCATGGTCTGGGCGACTGTGGCTATAGCCTTCCTGTCATTCACGGTATGGTTGCACCACTTCTTCACCATGGGTGCCGGTGCCGATGTCAACGCGTTCTTCGGGATCGCGACGATGATCATCGCCATTCCGACCGGGGTGAAGATCTTCAACTGGTTGTTCACCATGTATCGCGGTCGGCTGGAGTTCACGTCGCCGGTTCTGTGGACACTGGGCTTTATCATCACCTTCACCATCGGTGGCATGACCGGGGTGATGTTGGCAGTGCCCGGCGCTAACTTCGTGCTGCATAACAGTCTGTTCGTCATCGCTCACTTCCATAACGTCATCATCGGCGGTGTGGTGTTCGGTATGCTCGCGGGTCTGACCTACTGGTTCCCGAAGGCCTTCGGCTTTACGCTTGACGAAAAGTGGGGCAAGCGTTCCTTCTGGTGCTGGATTATCGGCTTTTACCTCGCCTTCATGCCGCTCTATATCTTGAGCTTTTACGGTGCGGTGCGCCGCATGCAGTCCTACGCCAATGCCGATTGGCAGCCGCTGATGATCGTGGCATGGTTCGGTGCCGTCCTCATCCTGTGCGGTATCGCCTGCACCGTGATTCAGTTCATCGTGAGCATTCGCGATCGTGAGAAGAATGCCGACATCACGGGCGATCCGTGGGATGCACGGACGCTAGAGTGGTCGACGTCTTCTCCTGCACCGTTCTACAACTTCGCGCATCTGCCCAACGTCGGCTCCATCGATGCCTTCTGGGAAGCGAAGAAAGAGAAAGGCATGGCAGCGGACAAACCGACCCAGTACGAAGACATTCACATGCCGAAGAACACCGTGGCGGGACCGATTATCGGTCTGATCAGCATCGTGTTCGGGTTCGCGCTAGTCTGGCATATCTGGTGGCTGGCCGGTGTAAGTGCCATCGGCATGTTCGTAGCCTTCATGTTTCGTGTCTTCAATGACGATATCGACTATTACGTCCCTGCGGCGGAAGTCGAGCGTATCGAACGCGAGCACCATAAACGGCTGGAGATGCAGGCGTAATCATGACGACGCAAACTGTTAATCAACATGACGCTCATGCCCATGACGGGCATGAGCACCACGATGCCAGTGGCATGAAGGTATTCGGCTTCTGGATCTACCTGATGAGTGACCTGGTCATCTTCGGGAGCCTTTTTGCCACTTATGCCGTGCTAATGAATGGCACGGCGGGCGGCCCCTCCGGGGCCGATATCTTCGAGCTCCCGCTGATTTTGATCAGTACTTTCCTGCTGCTATTCAGTAGTTTTACCTATGGCATGGCTGTACTGGCCATGCATGCCGATCGTTTGGCGCAGGTGAAAGGATGGCTGGGCATCACCTTCTTGCTGGGTGCCGGCTTCATCGGGTTGGAAATCTATGAATTTTATCATCTGATTGCCGAAGGCTTCGGACCGGATCGTAGTGCTTTCCTATCCTCCTTCTTCACCCTGGTCGGCATGCACGGTCTTCACGTGGCCTTCGGCCTGATCTGGATGCTGGTGATGATCGTCCAGCTTTACACGAAGGGTCTTAACGACAAGACGCGGCCGCGTATCATGTGCCTCAGTCTGTTCTGGCACTTCCTGGATATCGTGTGGATCTGTGTCTTCACCTTCGTCTATCTGATGGGAGTTCTGTAATGAGCGACACACATGCTTCCCACGACAGTGGCAACCACGGCAGCGTCAAGACCTATGTAATCGGCCTGATTCTATCGATCATACTGACGCTCGTGGCCTTCGGCGTGGTCATGCTGGGTGGCTTCGGTACCACGGCGACAATCGTCACAATCATCTTTATGGCCGTTTTGCAGATCTTGGTCCAGTTGATCCTGTTCATGCATCTTGAATTGAAAACGCAAGAGGGACGTGAATCGGGAGGATTCTTCTTCTTCACTGCGGTAATTCTGGGGCTAATCATTGGAGGGTCTATATGGATCATGCACAACCTGCGCCTCAACTTGATGTGATCGCCAGGTGATGTACAAGGCCTACCTGTCGCTGACCAAGCCGGGGATCATCTTCGGCAACCTGATCTCCGTGGCCGGGGGCTTCTTCCTGGCCTCGCAGGGCAGCGTGGACGTCATGCTCCTGCTGGCCACGGTGGTGGGGATCGCGCTGGTGATCGCTTCCGGCTGTGCGTTCAATAACTATATCGATCGCGATATCGACCGGCTGATGCAGCGCACCCAGGATCGGGTGCTGGTCCAGGGCCTGGTGTCGCCCCGGGCGACGCTGGTGTTCGCCACGCTGCTGGGGGTGGCCGGCTTCGGCGTGCTGTACGTCGGCACCACGCCCACCGCCCTGTTGTTCGCGGCGATCGGCTTCGCCATCTACGTGGGCGCTTATAGTCTCTACCTGAAGCGCCACTCCGAGTACGGCACGCTGATCGGCAGCCTGTCGGGTGCGGCGCCGCCGGTGGTTGGCTATTGTGCGGTCAGCGGTCAGTTCGATCTCGGTGCGCTGACGCTGCTGTTGATCTTCTGCTTGTGGCAGATGCCGCACTCCTACGCGATCGCCATCTTCCGCTTCAAGGACTATCGCGCCGCTTCGATTCCGGTGCTGCCGGTGATCCGGGGCGTGAAGACCGCCAAGCACTATATCGTTGGCTATATTGTCGCGTTTCTCGTCGCAACGCTATTGCTCAGCTTCGCCGGCTATGCCGGTTATGGCTACTTTATCGTCGCCGCAGCGATGGGTGGCTACTGGCTATACATGGCGTTGACTGGTTTCCGCACGACTAATGACGAGGCGTGGGCAAAGAAGGTCTTCATCTTCTCGATCTTTACCATTACCGCCTTGAGCGTGATGATGGCGATCGATTTTCAGCTACCCGGTCCGCCGGTGCTGTGGACCTCGTTACGCTGACTTCGTTGCGCTACGAAGCGCCAGCCTATGGCAAGATGCTGCCATCGAATCAAGCCACACGCTCGCGTGTGGCTTTTTTGGTTCACTGCACTTTGCTAGCGGCCCGACGCCCAGCTCGGTGTTGATGATCACGATGGGGTCATCCAGGCCTCCAACCCTGCCGAAACCAGCACGAACAGAACGAATCCACCGACGAAGGCCAAGATCGAGCTACGCGTGTCTTCCTTGCTTTCGTGCGCTTCGGAGAGCATCTCCTCCACGGCTGCAACCATCAGTAGCCCGGCAGTGAACGTCAGCGCGGCCAGCTTGAAGAACTCGGGCTGATTACGCAGCAGGAAATACGCCAAGCTGGCCGCCAGCAGCACGGGAACCACGAAGGATGCCGACAGCAGCAGACGCTTGCTGCGCGACACGCCCTTGCTCTTCATGTCGGCAATGGTGGCGTAGCCCTCCGGAAAATCGGCCAGTACCTGACCGGCGGCCAGGATCAAGGCCACGGAGGTGGCCACGGCGGAGCCGGCACCGATCAACAGGCCGTCGCTGAACAGGTCGATGGACACGGCGATGTAGATCATCCACATCGCCGTACGGCCTGAAGCTGCGCCCTGTTCGGGCTTCTGTAGGCGGTCGACCAGTTGCTCGATACCTATATAGGCCACGCCGCCCAAGGCGAATGAGGCGGCAATCGCCCACGCCGACAGGCTCTCGAGCACGCGTGGCATGATCTCCACGGCGACAATGGCGATGACCAGCCCTGAAGCTCCATGCAGCGCCAGGTTGAGGCGCCGTGGGGTGGTACGCGATAGCTCGGCCAACAGGCCGCCACAGAAGTTGCCCAGCGCCGGCAACAGGGCCAGTCCCAGGGTCAGCCAAAGGTTATCCATGACACATCATCCTTGAGTAGGTCTTGCCGTTTGCGCTTCGCCAACGCGCCCCAAGCAGGATAAACAACGAGGCTAGCAGCCAGGTAGGCCAGCTCCCCGTTCGAGTGAACGGCGTCTGCCCTTGCATGGCTCGAACGTCTTCGCTGAGGCTGCCTATTTTGAACTGTGGTAAGCGGGCGATGACTTTACCTTGCGGATCGATGACGGCTGTCACGCCGTTGCTGGTGGCACGCAAAAGGTAAAGGCCGTTTTCAAGTGCGCGCAGTCGAGCCATCTGCAGATGCTGAAGCGGCCCGATAGTGTCGCCGAACCAGGTGTCGTTGGAGACCGTTAGCAACAAATTGGCGTCTTTGGCGCGTTCTGCCACGAGCTCGGGGAAAATGATCTCGTAGCAGATCGCAATGCCGATACTCAGGCCGGCGGCACGGATCGGTGCCTGTTTAGTGTCCCCTGCCGTGAAGTCGGACATGGGTAGATCAAAAAAGGCGATTATGCCACGTAAAAGCTCCTCCAGAGGTATGTACTCGCCGAATGGCACCAAATGCGCCTTGCGATATGTGCCTGTCGCTTCGCCAGCCCCTATCACCGCATTGTAGTAGCGCCCCGCGTCATCGCGCTGAACGATACCGGTAAGTAATGCGGTCTCCGTTGGAAGCTTCGTCAGCACATCCTCAAGGAGCGGCGTGGCTTGGGCCTGATTCATAGGAAGCGCGGTTTCCGGCCAGATAACCAAGTCGACGTCATTGCTCAGTTCACGAGATAAGCGGGCATAAGTCTTGGCGGCATTGCGGCGCCCCTCGCTCGTCCATTTGGTTAGTTGCGGCAGGTTGCCTTGTAACAGGCTGACTTCTACGCGCTCTGCACTGGCCGTGGTCCACTGCAAGGGCAGCAGCCAGGGAACTAGCCAGAGAGCAGCGACCATTACGCCGGCCCACCAACGGCGACGCAAGAATTCTATCCCCAGGGTGCCCGTCAGCGCGGTCACCAGAGTGAGCAGGTAAACGCCGCCCACAGGGGCCAATGGTGCCAGTGGCGAGTCGACATGGGCGCTGCCCAGCAATAGCCAGGGGAAGCCAGTGAACAGATAGGTGCGCAGCACTTCTATTAGCACCCATAGGCCGGCAAAGCTGAGAAAAGTCAGGCGCTGACCAATAAAACGCCGATAGAGCCAAAATGGGATGGCGTAGAACAACGCCAGAAGAACAACGAATAAAGCTGTCAGCAACACCGCCAGCGGGACGTCGGTGTAACCGTATTCATGGATCGATACATATACCCATGATGTGCCGGAAGCGAACAGCGTTACCCCATAGCACCATCCGCTCAGGGCCGCCTGGCCCGGTGACAGATCATGCAGTCCTATGTACATGAGGCCAATCGCGATCGGTCCAAGCCACCACAGTTCGAAAGGGGAAAAGGTTAAGGTTGTCAGAGCGCCGGCGAACAGCGCGAACAAATAGTTCATCCAAGGGCGATAGGAAGACAGCATCAGGTACTCCTAGTCGAGAGGCTTACTTTTTATCAGCAGCAGAAAGAAAAGGCGAACGGTGAGATGAGCCCAATTAGCGAACAATGTGAAGGCACTGATAATTGCTGCTTGACCTTGAAGTGAACTCCAGACTTTAAGATGGAGAAAAGTCATCGAAAGGTACGACAGTATGCGACATTCGACTTCCAATCATCATGACCACGACCACGACCACGACCACGACCACGACCACGACCACGACCACGACCACGACCACGACCACGACCATGACGGTGGCTGCTGTGCGGGGCATGATCACGAGGCGGACGAGAACGCCGCAGTCCCTGGTGAGGGCCAGTGGGTCTGGTCGGTGGGGGGCATGGATTGCCCAAGCTGTGCCGCGAAGATTCGCGGCGCAGTGGAGCGTCTGCCCGGCGTCGACGATATTCGCGTGTCGGTGATGAACGAGACACTGTCGCTGTCGCTGGACGAAACACAGACGCCTACCGAGACGATCTCGACCAAGGTGCGTCAGTTGGGCTATGAGGCGACACTGCGCGACGCGGCGTCGAACAACGATGATGCTGCGTCGGATGAACGGGCGCGCCCGCGTTGGTATGCCACCGGCAAGGGGCGGTTGGTGCTAATGAGTGGCGCCGCGCTGGCCGCCGCAACCCTGCTGCGCCTGGCCACCACCGAGTCGGTGGCGTACTGGGGCTTTCTCGTCGCCTGCCTGATAGGGTTGGCGCCGATCGCTCGGCGGGCGTTGACCGCCGTACGGGTCGGCATGCCGTTTACCATCGAGATGCTGATGACTATCGCAGCGGGCGGTGCGCTGATCATCGGCGCCGTGGAGGAGGCGGCGCTGGTGGTGTTTCTGTTCTCGATCGGCGAGATCCTTGAGGGCGTGGCCGCCGACCGGGCCCGGGCGGGCATCCGCTCGCTGGCCGATCTGGTCCCCAGGAGTGCGCTGCTCGAGACGGACGCCGGCGAGACCCGCTCGGTCGATGCGTCGCGACTGGCGGTCGGCCAGGTCGTGGTGGTGCGTCCCGGCGATCGCATTCCCGCCGATGGCCGCATCCTCGAGGGGCATTCGGCAATCGATGAATCGCCGGTGACCGGTGAATCGGTGCCCAAGAGCAAGGCGACCGACGAGGACGTCTTCGCAGGCTCGATCAACCAGGACGCCGTGCTACGTATCCAGGTGACCCGCCCGCCCCAGGACAACACCATCGCCCGAATCATTCGCCTGGTCGAGGAGGCTCAGGAAGCTCGCGCGCCCACCGAGCGCTTCATCGACCGCTTCAGCCGGATCTACATGCCGGCCGTGGTGGGAGTGGCTCTGCTGGTCGCCCTCGTTCCACCGCTGGCCTTCGGCGGTGAATGGAGCGTATGGACCTATCGTGCGCTGGCGCTGCTGTTGATCGGCTGCCCTTGCGCACTGGTGATCTCGGTGCCGGCGTCGATCGCTTCGGCGCTATCGGTGGGCACACGTCGCGGCCTGCTGCTCAAGGGGGGCGCGGTGATCGAGGCGACCGCCAAGGCCAGCATGGTGGCCTTCGACAAGACCGGGACCCTAACCGCCGGGCGCCCGGTAGTCACCGATGTCGTCCCCGCTGACGAAACGAAAGATGCCGATGCCGTCGTCACGCTGGCTGCGAGTCTCGAGCAGGGGTCCAGCCACCCGCTGGCCGAGGCGATCCTCCAGCGCGCCCAGGAGCAAGGGCTGGCGTTGACCCGGGTGAGCGAGGCGAAGGCCATTGCCGGGCACGGCGTCGAGGCGCGTATCGACACACGGCGGGCGTTTGTCGTCTCCCCGCGCTATGCCACTGATCTAGGGGTGCTTCCCGAGTCCCTGGCGGCATCCATCGCCGCTCTCGAGGAGTCCGGCAAGACCACCGTTGTGGTAATCGACGGCGACACGGCGACGGGCCTGATCGCGCTGCGCGACGAGCCCCGTGAGGATGCCACGGCGGGGGTGCGCGCGCTGTCGGCGATGGGAGTGCGCTCGGTGATGCTGACCGGCGACAACCCGCGTACCGCCGCGGCGATCGCCGATACCATCGGCCTCGAGTATCGTGCCGGGCTGCTGCCCGATGACAAGGTCACCATGATCCGCGAATTCACCGAGCGCGAGCGCGTGATGATGGTCGGCGACGGTATCAACGATGCCCCGGCACTGGCCACGGCACACGTCGGTGTGGCAATGGGCTCGGGGACCGATGTAGCGCTGGAGACCGCCGATGGCGCGTTGCTGCGCAACCGGGTGGGCGACGTCGCGGCGATGATCGGTCTGGCCCGCGATACCATGGCCAACATCCGTCAAAACATCACCATCGCGCTGGGCCTGAAGGCGGTTTTCCTGATTACTACGGTACTGGGAATCACCGGGCTGTGGCTGGCGATCCTCGCCGACACCGGGGCGACCGTGTTGGTCACGCTGAATGCGTTGCGCCTGATGCGTGCCCGGCCCGATGCCAAGACGTCGAAGACACAGACGCCGACGCAGACACTCGCCGGCTCGTCGGCCGGTGTCTGAACAGGGACTCGCTGCCAGGTACGGCAAAACGCGGTAAAAAAGGAGAACGCTCAATGAGCGTTCTCCTTGCTGTGTGGGCTGGACCAGCGCGCCCCGACGATCACACCTTCCGGTAGAGTTCGGCCCCCTCGCGGCGGAACTTCACGGCCTGCTCCTCCATACCTTTCATGGCCGCCTCCACGTCGCCCTCGAGGTCGTTGTCCCTGGCCTCGTCCTTCAAGCTGGCCCCGTTGTTCAAGAAAGAGTCGCGAACCTCATGGCTGATCTTCATCGAGCAGAACTTGGGCCCGCACATCGAGCAAAAATGCGCGACCTTGGCGGAATCCTTGGGTAGTGTCTCGTCGTGGTATTCCCGCGCGGTATCCGGGTCGAGCCCCAGGTTGAACTGATCCTCCCAGCGGAATTCGAAACGCGCTTTGGACAGCGCGTTGTCGCGGCGCTGGGCGGCCGGATGCCCCTTGGCCAGGTCGGCGGCATGCGCGGCGATCTTGTAAGTGATGATGCCGGTCTTGACGTCGTCCTTGTTGGGCAGACCGAGGTGCTCCTTGGGCGTGACATAGCAGAGCATGGCGCAGCCGTACCAGCCGATCATCGCCGCGCCGATGCCGGAGGTGATGTGATCGTAACCGGGGGCGATATCGGTCACCAGCGGCCCCAGCGTGTAGAAGGGCGCTTCATCGCAGCATTCGAGCTGCTTGTCCATGTTCTCCTTGATCAGGTGCATCGGCACGTGGCCGGGGCCTTCGATCATCACTTGAACGTCATGCTTCCAGGCGATCTTGGTCAGCTCGCCCAAGGTTTCCAATTCGGCGAACTGCGCGGCATCGTTGGCATCGGCCACCGAACCGGGGCGTAGGCCATCGCCCAGCGAGAACGCCACATCGTAGCGCTTGCAGATCTCGCAGATATCCTCGAAGTGAGTGTAGAGGAAACTCTCTTCATGATGATAGAGACACCACTTGGCCATGATCGAGCCGCCTCGGGAAACGATGCCGGTGACACGCTCGGCGGTGAGCGGCACGTAGCGCAGCAAGACGCCGGCATGAATGGTGAAGTAATCCACACCCTGTTCGGCCTGCTCTATCAAAGTGTCGCGAAAGATCTCCCAATTCAGGTTTTCGGCGACGCCACCGACCTTCTCTAGAGCTTGGTAGATGGGCACGGTGCCGATGGGTACCGGGGCGTTGCGGATGATCCACTCACGCGTTTCGTGGATGTTGGCGCCGGTGGATAGATCCATGATGGTATCCGCTCCCCAGCGGATGCCCCAGGTCATTTTGTCGACCTCGTCTTCAATGGACGAGCTCACTGCCGAGTTACCCAAGTTGCCGTTGATCTTCACCAGGAAGTTGCGACCGATGATCATCGGCTCGGATTCGGGATGGT
The DNA here is from genome assembly GCF_034479555.1 of Chromohalobacter canadensis. Lineage (NCBI taxonomy): Bacteria > Pseudomonadati > Pseudomonadota > Gammaproteobacteria > Oceanospirillales > Halomonadaceae > Chromohalobacter > Chromohalobacter canadensis. The sequence continues at coordinate 2,599,782 of NZ_CP140151.1, forward strand.
TGATGTTGCAGGGGATGATCGCGCGTCCTGCGGCTACCTCGTCGCGCACGAATTCCGGCGTGATTTCCTCGGGTAAACGCGCACCGAACCCTTCACCTGGATGCTGTTGATCGAGGATGCGTTCAACCTCGTCGCTTCCCAACGCTTGGAGACGCTGGTTTTCGCGGATGGCGATGAATTCCATTTCAGGTGTCACGATGCCCTGGCGGGCGTAATGGAGCTGGGTGACGTTACGATCTTTCTTACCGCGCCGTGGCGCGCGGGTCAGCTCGAAGCGCAACCGAGCGAGCATGGGGTCGTTGGCGCGACGTCGGCCGTATTCGGAGGTGGGGCCGTCGAGGCATTCGGTGTCGTCGCGTGCATCGATCCAATGGCGTCTCAGTTCCGTTAGCCCCTTGCGCAGGTCGATCTTCGTGTTGGGATCTGTGTAGGGGCCGGAGGTATCGTAGACCAGCAGGGATGGGTTCTCCTCATCCTGGCCGGAGGTGCGGGTCGGCGACAGCGATATCTCACGGAAGGGGACGCGGATGTCCGCACGTGAGCCTTCTACGTATATTTTGCGCGAGCCGGGTAGCGTCTGAATGGCGTTCTCATCGACGCGGGCAGTGTCGGAAAGAAATTGCGGTGATGTCATATGTGCTCCAGGGCGAGACTTGGGTCAAGCCGGCGCACAGCGCAGGAGGGGGAAACCGGCATGGGCGTGTTTTCGTATCGCGCGGTTTCCGCTTGATCCCTACGCCGGTACTAGCCGGATCAGGTTCGTCGGGATCCGTCGTGGCGCCCGCTTTGATGGCGAACGCAGGACGATCTCAGCCGGTTCCACCGGCACCCCGTCAAGCTGTCGTCTAGAGTCTAGCAAGGTATCGCCCGAATGAAATCCCCCTGTGCGATGCGTGCGACGGACGAGACGTCAAACCCTTGTTTGCATGCTAATGTTCAGGGGAGGCCACCAAAGGAGAGCTGAACATGAAAGTTGGATTTATTGGTCTGGGAGCCATGGGGCGTGGCATGGCGCAGCAGTTACTCGAGGCAGAGCATGATGTGACGGTGTGGAACCGTTCCCCGGAGGCTGCCGAGGCGCTCGCCGAGCAGGGCGCCAAGATCGCCAAGAAACCGGCCGACGCGGCGCGGTGTGAGGTGCTGGTGAGCATGCTGGCGGACGATCAGGCAGCGCATCAGGTGCTGGTCGAAAGCAAGGCCATCGAGGCGATGAAAAAGGGCAGCGTTCACGTCAACATGGCTACGGTGTCGGTGGCTTTCGCGCGCGGTATGGCGGCGCTTCACGAGCGCCTAGGCGTGGGCTATGTTGCCGCGCCGGTGCTCGGGCGGCCGGATGTGGCGGCGTCGGGTAAGCTCAATATCATTGCCGCCGGTGAACCGTCCCAAATCGAGCGGGTCAGACCCGTGCTAGACGCCATGGGGCAAGCCGTATGGCCTTTGGGAGCATCACCCGAGCGTGCCAACGTGGCTAAAATAGCCGCCAATTTCATGCTTGCCAGTGCCATCGAATCGATGGCCGAGGCCTCGACACTGACCCGCGCGTACGGCATCGAGGCCAGCGATTTCCTCGATATCGTCACCAACACGCTGTTTGCCTCGCCGGCCTATCAGGGCTACGGCAAGATGATCGCCGAGGCACGCTTCGAGCCCGCCGGGTTCACGATGCGGCTTGGCCACAAGGATGTCGGGCTGGCCTTGAGTGCGGGTGATGAGCAAAACGTCGCCTTGCCACTGGGCAGTGCGGTGCGCGATCGCCTGCTCGACGCCCTGGCCAACGGCGATGGCGAAAAGGACTGGTCGGGGCTCGCCGAGGTTGCCGCGCGCCAGGCGCATCTGGATAAGCGCTAGACGTTCTCGGTTCAGGGCGTCAGGCGGTACAACCCGGTATCGCCATCGTCGGCGGTGAAATAAAGCGCGCCTTCGCGGTAGGCGATACCGGCGGGGCGTGCCCAGCGCTCTCCATTTGCCGCTTGGAAGCCGCTGACCAGATCGACCACGTCGCCTGGATGACCGCCATTCGTGAGTCGAATGCCGACGATCTTGGGCGGTCGGCGAGAGGCGCGGCCTTCCGAGGCCTGTGTCGCCCAACTGCCATGAATGGCGGTGACCATGTCCACCTGCCAGGGGTTGCCCTCGGGTAGGAAGGTCAGGCCAATAGGGGCGCTACGCGCGGCGAAGGTCGCCACCGGTGGCGTAAGCGTGTCGTGCGCGGCAGGCGGCGCCGAGTCGATGCACTCATCGCGCTGCCACTCGCCCTCATTCCATTGATACCACGGCATGCCGTGAAAGCTCCCTGATTCGGCGCGCACTAGCAATTCGGGCGGGGCTTCATAACCCCAGTGGTCGGGGCCGTTGTTGTTGAGATATAGATCCCCTTGTGGACTCCAGGCCATGCCGATGGGGTTGCGCAACCCGCTGACGTAGGGCATCCATTCGGGCGCCTCATGCGTGGGATCGAGCGCCATCACGCCGCCGCGCCGGTCCTCGAACGCAACGTCTTCGGCGATGCGTTGCGCCGAGCAGTTGCCTTGAAGGCCGAGCGCGACATAAAGCCTGCCATCAGGTCCGACGGATAGCGAACGCGAGGCGTGGCCGCTACCGCCGGGCAAGTCGGCGACGCGCTCGAAATCTATCTCCGTGACATCCTGCCCCGGCGTATATGCCGTGCGATAGAGACGCTCGGTGGTCGCTACGTACAAGTAGCCTTCGTGGACCACGGCACTATGCGGGTAACCGGACAGCGGGATTTCCGCATCGATACGCTCGTAAGGCGGTTGCAGACGATACAGGCGCCCCGCCTGGGAGCCGATGAACATCTCATCCTTGGGACCAAAGCTGATCAGTCGGGGCGCGCGTAGCGCGACCTGCTTATCGAGCGTGGCACCGTCGGGGACATTGGCCCGTTCCGCGTTGCCGGCAACCTCCACTGGCGTCAGTGCCTGGGCTTGCCCGGAGGCGATCATCATGGCGCCCAACCACAGGCCGGCAAGCGCCGGCGCGCTTCGCCTCAGTGCATGGGTAGTGTGGCGAACGATCATGCACGACTCCTCGAGAAATTCTCTGGAGCAGTGTAGACAACAATCAGCGACGCGTCTGAGAGCTCAGTAGATGCGAAAGCGTTTGAAGTCGGGGTGTTTGGCAGCTTGTTGCGGGGTCTTGCGGAAGCGCTTGTATTCCCACTGATACTGAGCGGGTTCCAGGGCGATGGCGTGTTCCACGCTGGCGTTGACGCCAGTGGCGGAGAGTGTCTCGTCGCGTGAGTAGACGCGTTCATCGGCGGCGAGGAAGTGCAGCGCGAAGCCCTCGCCGTCGGGGAGGCGTTTCGCCACACCGGTGACGACACGCGCCTCGGTGCGCGCCACGAGCTTGGGCAGCAAGGTAGCGGTATAGGCCGGGCGTTGGAAGAAATCGGCAAAGACGCCGCTACCCCAGCTCGGTTCTTGGTCGGGAAGAATCCCCACCGCCTCGCAGCGCTTGAGAGCCTTGAGCAGTGAGGCGACACCGCGTGGATTGGTGGGCACCAATTGCGCCCCCATGCGTTCGCGGCCATACCGGATCACCGGGTCGAGGGCGTCGATCTTGGGAGGCTCGTACATGGCGGTGAACGGGAAGTGGCTAGAGAGCCAGAAGTTGAGCACTTCCCAGTTACCGTAATGCGGTGCCAGCACGATGACGCCTCGTCCCTCTGCACGGGCGTCGTCGAGTAGTTCGCGGCCGTGCACGGCGCGGATCGAGGCCTCCACGCGCTCTGGGGCGGCCATCCACGCAAAGCCCAGCTCGAGCATGGTGGCCGAGGAGTGTGTCAGGCTGTCCCGTGTCAGGCGCCGTTGCTGACGTGTCGGCATCTGCGGATAGACGTGTCTGAGGTTGATGCGCGTCACATCACGTTCACGGCGACTGAAGGTGAGAATCAGCGGGCCGACCAGACGAGCCAGCTGCCACAGCCGGTGCGGTGTCAAGCGTGCCAGGGTGCGCCACAGCAGGGCGATGGCGCGTGCGCGTAAAGGAGAAGAAACGTCTTCGGACATCGAGCTCATGGCATCATCGGTTACGGCGGACGATAGGGCCCGTATTATACAGATCGCGCGGCGTATGCCTGCCCGCGCGGGCGTACAATCTCATCTCTTCAGCGGCGCCGTGGTCGGGAAATCTCAATCAGGTTGCCATCGGGATCGCGTACATGAAGCGTCTCGGTGGGCTGCTGTTCATCGGGCCCTTTATCCAGCGGTACCCCAAGTACCTCGAGGTGTGTCTTCACTTCCGCCAGCGGCAGGGCACTACGAAAGCCCAGGGCCTGGCGGCCCGGCGGGACGGTATGAGGATTGCCGGACGTTGCCTGGGGGGCATGTAGGCGCAAGGCGAAGTCATCCAGGTAGAGGTCGGTGCGTGTCGCATCGTGGTAGCGTGCCTCGAGCCCCAGTACGCGTGTGTAGAAATCGATGCTGCGCTCGAGGTCGGTGACGTTTACCACCAGATGGTCGATGGCATTGAGCATGGCGAATTGTCCAAAAAGTGACGGTCGGCCCCAAGGGGGAAGGACATCATGCACGTTCGAGGCGGTCTGCATCCAGTCGAAAGATACACGCGTGCGTATTCGTGAGAGTGTCTGCCGGTGAGTACTCGCCGTCGGGCCGGTCAATCTATGCAGTCATGTGAGGCCCAATGACGACACCATCTATATCACCGGCCGTTACGCCTGCGTGCCCCCTGTGTGCCGCGTCGCACAGCGTGCCCTCACCGGGTGCGCCGCCACGCACCTATTATCGCTGCCCGGCGTGCGCCTTGATCTTCGTCGCTCCCGAGGAGCGCCCCACGGCCGAAGAAGAGCGCGCGGTCTACGACCTCCACGAGAACACGCCCGAAGACCCAGGCTATCGCCGCTTTTTGGCACGCTTGTGCGACCCCTTGCTGGCGCGTCTGCCGCCTGCCTCGCAAGGGCTCGATTTCGGATGTGGGCCAGGACCGACATTGTCGTTGATGATGGAAGATGCTGGGCATCGCATGACGGTCTTTGATCCTTTCTATGCGCCGTATCCTGAACGTCTGGCGCGGCATTACGACGTCATCACCGCCAGTGAAGTGGTGGAGCATCTGCATGCGCCAGGGCAGGTATTGGCCGACTTGATCGCGCGGCTACGTCAAGGAGGCTGGCTGGGCATCATGACCCAGCGCAGCGATGGCGTCACCGACCTTACGCGCTGGCGTTACATGCGTGATTCGACGCATGTCTGCTTCTTCTCCAAGCGCAGTTTTGACTACCTCGCCGAACAACACGGGCTGACGGTGACGTTCCCGCGTGATGATGTGGTGCTCTTGCAGCGGGCGTCGGGCGGTTTCGATTACGAAAAGCATTAGGCATTCACGCATAAGAGCATATCTTTTTTGTGCTCAGGGGACTGGTGGGGGTGTGATTTTAATGCTCCATTAAGCGCCTTAAGAAGGAAAAGCAACTGCATTATGACTTTTTGCGGCATATAGGTTTCGGCTATAGGCGCGATTGGTAAATCTGTTATTGCGTTTATTGTTAGCTTGCTATATATTTTACTCAACGTTCGCAAGCGAACATGAACACGCAAGGAGATTCATCATGCAAGTACGTACCCTTATTGCCGCCGTCGCCCTCGCCGCTCTGCCGGTTGCCGCTCAAGCTAGCATTGCCTCTGCAGAAGCGCTGCACGTCAATCACGAGTCACTGCAGGCCAACCAGGGTGCCGATCAGGCATCCGTGAGCTTCCAGCAGCTCGATACTTCGGGCGCCGACAGTTTTGGCGTCGCCAAGGCTCGGCACTACATTTCAGTGCATAACACCAAGCAGACCGACCTGCCCAGCGATACACAGGAGCAGCAGCAGATCGGTCATCGCGCGGATTGGTAAGGTGCTGATTGACGGTGTCGCCAAGGCGCCGTCTGAACGGATATGCAAAAGCCACCCGCCTTTCGAGGCGGGTGGCTTTTTATTGTGTTGCTGGTAGGGGATTCAAGCGTCGGGCTGGTACTTGTACCCGACACTGTAGACGGAGCGGATGATGTCGCGCTCGGGATAGGCGTCGGCAATCTTACGGCGCAATTTCTTGACGTGACTGTCTACGGTGCGCTCGGAGACGATGCGGTGGTCGCGATACATGTGGTCCATCAGTTGATCGCGGGAGAAGATCCGTCCCGGGGCGTGCATCATGACCTTGAGCAACTGAAATTCGACGGCGGTCAGACCGAGGTCGTGTCCTTGGGCCAGCGCACGCCAGCCATCTTCGTCGAGGTGTAGGGGTGGGGCGCTGGCCGAGTCCTCATGGCGTGGTTGCAGGCGGCGTAATACGGCCTTGATCCGCGCCACGACCTCGCGCGGGCTGAATGGCTTGCAGATATAGTCGTCGGCGCCCAGCTCCAGGCCGAGGAGCCGGTCGATCTCCTCGACCCGGGCGGTCAACATGATCACGGGCAGCGAGGGATGATCTTCGTTGATGTGTCGGCACAGCGTCAGGCCATCGGTGCCGGGCAGCATCAGGTCGAGCAATACCAGTGCGGACGCGTTGCCGTTTAGCCAGGGCATGACCTCGTCGCCGTGGGCGAGATGGTGCGTGGCGTAGCCGCTTTGCTGAAGGTAGTCGGCGACCAGGCGGGCGATCTTGGGTTCGTCTTCAACGATCAGGATGGGGTCGGTCATGAGGGGCTCCAGCTGGCCTTGGGGGCGTCGTGATCGAGGGTGTCGTCGGCGTGGCGCAGGGGGAAGACGAGTGTCCAGCGCAACCCGCCGAGCGGCGAGGAAGACGGGGTCAATGTGCCGCCGTGCGCGTTGACGAGCGCGCTGGCGATCGCTAGCCCCAGGCCGCTGCCGCCGCTGCGACGGTTGCGCGAGCCCTCGACACGGTACAGACGCTCGGTCAGGCGTGGTTGTGCCTCCTCGGCAACGCCCGGGGCGCTGTCTTCCCAGGTCAGGCACAGATGATCGGAATGGCGCTCGAGACGTATGCGCAACTGGCCCGGGGCGTCGGTGTAGGCGCAGGTGTTGCTCAACAGATTATTCCACAATTGGCGCAGCCGCTGTGGATCGCCGTGAATCGGCGCCGGAGCGGTGCCGATTTCTGTCTCCAGCGCGATGCCGCGTGTATTCAGCCAGCCATGTGCCTCGTCGAGTCGCGCCCTCAGCGTATCCGCCAGATCGTGCGGGGCCAGGTAGATATCCAGGGCGCCCGCATCACTCTGGGCGAGCAGGCGTAGATCGTCGACCAGACGTTCGAGTTGAGTCACCTCCTGGGCGAGCGAGGCGAGCGTCTCGCCGCCAAGCGGGCGCACGCCGTCCTCGATCGCTTCGATCTCGCCGCGCAACACAGCCATTGGTGTGCGCAATTCATGGGCGATGTCAGCGACCCACTGCTGGCGGTTACGTCGATTGGCCTCCAGCGTCTCGGCGAGCACGTTGAAGTCGGCGGACAGGCGGGAAAGCTCGTCGTGGCCACGTTCGGGAAGACGCACGGCGAAGTCGCCCTGGGTCATGCGGCGGGTCGCCGCGGTCATGTCACGGGCACGCCGCCCCAGCCACCAGGCGAGGCCCGCGGCGAGCAGTAGCGAGGCCATCGAGAGTGAAGCGACGATGATCGTCATGTTGCGCAACTGACGCTGCAGGAAGATACGGTCCATGCGTGCCATCAGTTGCGCAGGGGGGAGGTAGCCGAGACGGCCGACGACCTTTCCTTGATGCTCGATGTCGATAAAGCGGGGCTGCGGAGGCGGTTCCGCATCGGAAGGTGATTTGCCGGGTGGCAGTGGGCGGCCGATGATGGCGTCGCCCTCGGCATCGAGTACCACGAAATCCCGCGCATCGCTCAATTCGCGGTCGATGCCGCTGGGCGGTTGGCGTTCGCCTGGCCAGAGTTGGTTACGTACCATGCGATGCCAGGCGCGTGGATCGTCGCGTAGCCAATGCCAGTTGCCATGTTCCTGCCAGCGTTCGGCGAGCGCGGTGGCTAGGGTGTCGGCACGATTGGCTTGGGTGCGTTCCAAGTAGTCGATGAAGCCTTGGTCGAGGCTGCGGGCAATGAGCAGGAAGCTCATGCCACCGATCAATACGTTGGTCAGCAGGATGGCGGCGAACAGCTTGAGGCTGATGCGCGCCATGCGAGGACGCTTGAAACGTAGCCGATGTTTCATGAGGCGACTCTTGATCTACGAAACGGCCGTGGCGCGGGCGCATGACCGCAGGATGAGCTCATCATGCAGGACGCCCGCGCAAGAAACCGTCACGCAATGTGCAAGCAGTGTGCATCACGCGGCTCGGTCCCGGGATGTCAATCCGGATGTGAGAGCGTACGGCCACGCCAAGTGAAGGACACGGGCCATAGGTGTTGGTCGCCGTTCGTGAACGCGGCCCACAGCGCGGCATAGGAGGTTCCCACCTCAGGATGCGGCGTCTCCGGCAACAACTCGGCGAGTGGCCGCAGCACGAATGCATGTTGGAGGATTTCGTCACGCGGGAGGTCGACGCCTTCGATATGGCCGCATCGGTCGCCCACCGTGAGCAGGTCGATATCCAGGGTGCGTGGGCTGAACTTGGGGCTACCCGGTAGGCGCCCGTTGTCGGCTTCGACCCGTTTGCACCAGGCTTGCAGCTCGCCGACCGTGAGGGTGGAGTGGAACGCTGCGACAAGATTGTAAAAATTGCGCCCGTCCTCGAAGCCGACCGGTTCGCTTTCGAAGACGCGCGATACCTGCACGTCTCCGAAGGTGTCGGTGAGGGCGTCGAGACAGGCAAGAACGTGGCGCTCGCGATCGATATTGCTGCCGATGCTGACGGTCACCTGTGTCATTCCTGCCCCCGCGTGATACGTACGCCCACGCTGGCGGCATTGGCAACCGCACCGGGTTTGCGGACGGTCAGGCTGAGCCGGGCGATGGTGAATTCTTGGCGCAAAGTCTCGGCCAGGCGTTCGGCAAAGGTTTCGACCAGCGCGAACTGATGGGCCTCGGCGAATTCGCCGATACGTGCGCTGATGGCGGCGTAGTCGAGCGTCTGTTGGATATCGTCTCGCTGTGCGGCGGGGCGAATGTCGGTCGCCAGTTCGAGATCCAGCCGCAGCCGCTGGCGAAGGGTGCGTTCCCAGTCGTAGACACCGATGACGGTATCCACTTCCAGTGCCTCGATCAGCACGTGATCCACGGCGTATCCTCATTAGGTCGGACATTGATGCGGCGAAGCCCGGTCAGCGCTTCGCGGCGTCGCAAACCTTAGATTGTACGTCATGGAGGTGGCAGAATCATGGGCGGGGCCTATGCATCGGTGTCGCCCACGCCATGAGGGAGTCCAACCCATGTCTCCAGTCTTGCCCGTCGCTGCCTTGGTGGTGGCCGGCTATCTAAGCGGATCGCTGCTTGGCGCCGTCTGGGTGTGTCGTGCGCTGGGGCGTCGCGATCCGCGTTACGCGGGATCGCGCAACCCCGGATTTTCGAATGTTTTGCGTGTGCATGGGGCGGTGCCGGCCGCCTTGACCCTGACGGTCGATGCGGTCAAAGCCATGCCGGTGCTCTGGGTGGCGCAACGTGAGGCGTTGCCGTTGTGGCTACAAGGCGCGGTGGGATTGTCGGTGTTAGTGGGACACAGCTATCCAGCGTGGCATCGTGGACGCGGTGGAAAAGCCGTGGCCAGTGCCTTTGGTGTACTACTGATGATCGCGACGCCGGTGGCCTGGGTATGCGCTCTATGCTGGGCCATCTTGGCGTGGCGCTCGCGTACTGCGGCGGTGGCGTCGCTGGCTGCGGCTTTGCTCGCCCCGTTGGCTAGCTATTGGCTAGCGCGCGAGGCGACGCTGGTCGTGAGCGTCTTCTCAGCGTTGGTGTTGGTGCGCCATGCCTGGAATATTCGCCGCTTGGGGCAGGGCGGTGAGCCGGGGCTTGCACGCTCCTCGCGCGAAGAAGATGGTGACGTCAGACCGCCGGAGGGGTGAGCGTTGCTAGTGGCCAGCGTGGCGTCGCCTGCATGGTCGCGTCGTCGCGCTCACCGGCGAGCAAGCGTTGTGCCCCGACGTAGGCGATCATCGCGCCGTTATCGGTGCAGAAGCGTCCACGTGGATAGAACGCCTGCGCCTGGCGTTTAGCGGTGGCATGGTCGAGACGCTCGCGCAAGCGGTGATTGGCGCTGACGCCGCCGGCCACCACGAGACGCTTGAGCCCCGTGGCATCGAGGGCGCGACGACATTTGATGACCAGCGTGTCGACGACGGCTTCCTCGAAGGCGCGCGCGATATCGGCTCGGTCCTGATCGCTGAGGGGGCCGGCTTCCTGAAGCTTTCGGGCGGTGGTCAGGGTATGTGTCTTGAGCCCGGAGAAGCTGAAGTCGAGTCCCGGGCGATCGGTCATGGGGCGCGGGAAACGAAACCGGTTGGGGTCGCCGCGTTCGGCGAGCTTGGCCACCTGTGGGCCACCGGGATAGGGCAGGTCGAGCATCTTGGCGGCCTTATCGAAGGCTTCGCCTGCGGCATCGTCGACCGACTCGCCGAGCAAGCGATAGCGTCCGAGTCCGTGTACTTCGACGAGTTGGGTGTGCCCACCCGATACCAGTAGGGCTACGAAGGGAAAGTCGGGCGGCGTGTCCTCGAGCATCGGCGCCAGTAGATGTCCTTCCATGTGGTGCACGCCGAGTACCGGGATGTTCCAGGCACGCGCCAGGCCGTGCGCGGTCGAGGCACCCACCATCAAGGCGCCGACAAGCCCGGGCCCGGCCGTGTAGGCGATGGCGTCGAGTTCAGCACCGTCAAGCGCGGCCTCGTCGAGCACCTGGCGAATCAGTGGCAGCAATTTGCGAGTATGATCGCGCGAAGCGAGCTCTGGCACCACGCCGCCGAAGTCGGCATGCATCGCCATTTGGCTATGCAGCGCATCGGCGATCAGGCCGCGCTCGGTATCGTAGATGGCGACGCCAGTTTCGTCGCAGGAGGTCTCGATGCCCAATACCCGCATGTGTCGTCATTTCCCCGCTATCCCATGAAGCCCGCCATTCTACGCCTTTCGCGGCGTGCGTGGCAGGGGCCGTCAGGTAAAGGCTTTGCAAAGCAATCTTACGGCGACTAGAATACTGTGTTCTGCAAGACTGGGTCGTGCACTCGTCATGCCGTTGGCAATCGCTAAACATGGGCTGGCTGGGTGTGCGTTCAATCCGAACTCATCTTTCCTAAAGGTAGGTGATTGGTTAATGCCTTCTGTAAAAGTACGTGATAACGAGCCGTTCGACGTCGCTCTGCGGCGTTTCAAACGTTCTTGCGAAAAAGGCGGCGTTCTCTCCGAAGTCCGTCGTCGTGAGACTTATGAAAAGCCCACCGCAGTGCGCAAGCGCAAGGCTGCTGCGGCGGTCAAGCGTCATGCCAAGAAGCTGCAGCGCGAGCGCAAGCGTTTCGAACGGCTGTATTGATCCGTACTAGAAGCGGCCTAGGTCGCTTCTAAGAGGGACGCCAAGCGGCTGCCATCAGGTGGCCGCTTGTTTTTCTCACCCCGCTGTTTCCGCGCTGCCTGGCTCCGTGATTTCCGCGATACAGACAACGTTTCGTCGAGCGCTTCCCCGCCATGGCTGGACAGATACCTCAACGCTTCATCGATGATTTGCTGGCTCGCACCGACGTGGTCGAGATCGTCGGCGAGCGCGTTCAGCTCAAGAAGGCCGGTCGCAACTACTCGGGCCTTTGTCCCTTCCATCAGGAAAAATCGCCATCGTTTACCGTCAGTGCCGAGAAGCAGTTCTATCACTGTTTCGGTTGCGGCGTGCACGGCAATGCGCTGCGCTTCTTGATGGAGTTCGATCATCTGCGCTTTCCCGAGGCGATCGAGCAGTTGGCGTCGCGGTTGGGCCTGGACGTTCCGCGTGAAGGCGATGACGATCCACGTGCCCAACAGCGCGAGCAGCGTCGAGAAGAAGCGGTCAACTTGCTCGAGTTGTCGGCGAGCTTCTTCCGAGAGCGCTTGGTGATGGCCGAGGGGAGTGACGCTCGTGATTATCTCGAGCGGCGCGGGTTGTCCGAAGATATCGTGCGTGAGTTCGGGATCGGCTTCGCTCCAGACAAGTGGGAGGCGCTCAAACGCCATTTGGGTGAGCGTGGCATCAGCGATGCCGTACAGATCGAATACGGGCTGCTGGTGCATCGCGAAGACTCTGGGCGCAGCTATGATCGCTTTCGCAATCGGGTGATGTTTCCGATCCGCGATTGGAAAGGACGCACCATTGCCTTCGGTGGTCGCGTGCTCGGCGACGCCAAGCCCAAGTACCTTAACTCGCCCGAGACGCCGGTTTTCCACAAGGGGCGTGAGCTATATGGCCTCTACGAAGCGCGTCAGGCCAACGCACGGCTGGAACGTATGCTGGTCGTCGAGGGTTACATGGATGTCGTGGCGTTGGCCCAGTTCGGGATTCGCAACGCCTGTGCCACCTTGGGGACCTCGCTTAGCGAAGATCATTTGCAGCGTTTGTTCCGCTTGGTGGGTGAGGTGGTGTTTTGTTTCGATGGCGACCAGGCCGGTCGGCAGGCGGCACACCGCGCACTGGAGACGGTGCTGCCGTCGATGATCGACGGTCGCCAAGTGCGCTTTCTGTTTCTTCCCGAAGGCGAAGATCCGGACACCCTGATACGGCGAGAAGGCACCGAGGCCTTCGAGAATCGTGTGCTATGTGCCGCACCTCTTTCGGAGTTTCTCTTCGATCAGGCGGCCGAGGGGCGCGACCTCAAGCATATCGAAGAGCGTGAGCGTTTCGTTACCACGGTATTGCGCGCCTTGGAACGTCTGCCTGAGGGCGTTTTGAAATCGCTGTTGCTGCGCGAACTATCGCAGCGCACGGGCGTCGAACAAGCGAACTTCCAGGCATTGCTGGCACGTGCCGATAAGGCGCATGGCGCCCAAGATTCTGGCTTCGTCGAGGTGCAGGAGGGAGCGCCTTCTGAGGCCGCGCCTCAGCGAGAGGGCGCATCGAATGAGCGTCGTGGCACTCTGAGCCTCGTCGGTCGTTTGCTGCATTTATTGGTGCATGAGCCTGGCTTGGTAGGGCGTTTGCCCGAGTCGCTCGACTGGTGCCCTGACGACGAGGGCGATGGCGCGCTGTGCCACGAAGTGGTGCGTTTGATCCGTGCGGGAGGCTACCGCAACGCCCAAGTCTTGCTGGCGCATTTTCATGGTACGCCCGAAGGTGAGCGACTAGCCTGGCTGGCGCGTCGGGAACTCTTGATGCCGCGCGACGCACGCGGCATCGAGGTGGAAGGCCTGGTCGAGGGGTTGCGTCAACGTCATTCGCAGCGTTCGCCGCAGGAAGAATATGACGCCTTGTTGGCCCGGATGCAGGCAGGCGAGTCTCTGTCTAGAGAGGAGCGTCAGCAGTTGAACGAGCTGCTGATGGAATTGAAGGGCGGTGCTCGCTCAGTATGACGGTCGTGGGGAAGATGCCTGCCGCGACGGGTTGAATTGGCGCAAAACGTCGCCATTTACTAGGCAATATCGAAAAGGGTAGCCGAACACACTAGCACACCTGGATGACAAGACAAATACGACACTGGCAGTAAAATGCCCTTAGCGGCTATACTGGCAGGCTTAGCAGCGTTTCGATCCGTTCGCTTCCAGGTGCTCCATTGTCGAGATAGGGTTTCTATGGCTGGAAATACGCAGCAGTCACGTCTGAAGGAGTTGATCGCCCAAGGTAAGGAGCAAGGCTTCCTGACCTATGCGGAGGTCAATGACCACCTTCCCGAGGATATCGCCGATCCCGATCAGGTGGAAGACATCATCGCGATGATCAACGACATGGGTATCAGCGTCGTCGAGGAAGCACCTGACGAAGATACCCTGATGATGTCCGATCAATCTACCGACGAGTCGGCGGCGGAAGAAGCCGTCGCTGCCTTGGCGGCGGTCGAGAGCGACGTCGGGCGTACCACCGACCCCGTGCGCATGTATATGCGCGAGATGGGTACGGTGGGCTTGTTGACGCGCGAAGGCGAGATCGAAATCGCCAAGCGCATCGAGGAAGGCACCCGCGAGGTAATGTCTTCGTTGGCTTATCTGCCGGGGGCCGTGGACTCCGTCCTCGAAGCCTATGACGCCACCCAGGATGAGGAAGCGCCGGGACGGCTCTCCGATTTGTTCTCGGGCTTCATCGATCCCGATGAGGGGATCCCCGGTGTGGCCGAGGCGGACGTTCCCGAGCCCGAGCCCGAGCGTGATGCCGTGGACGGCGATGCTTCCGAAGACGATGACGATGCCGAGGAAGAAGAAACCGGCGGCGGTCCGGATCCCGAGGAAGCGAAGGCGCGTTTCGAACAGATTCGCGAACAGAACGAGCGTGCCAAGGCCGCGATCGACAAGCATGGTCTGGGGTCGTCGAACGCGGATCAAGAGCAAGCGCGTCTTGCCGAGCTATTCTCGCCGATCAAACTGGTGCCCAAGCATTTCGAACGTCTTGTGGGACAGGTACGCATCAGCATCGAGCAGATCCGTGGCCAAGAAAAGGCCATCATGCAGCTCTTCGTGAAGCAGGCGAAAGTGCCGCGTAAGACCTTCATCGGCTCCTTCCCCGGCGCCGAGTCCGATCTCGAATGGCTGGACCGTTTCAAGGCCAAGCATTCCAAGTACGCCGAGCGTATCGAGCCATTCCGTGCCGACATTCTGCGTGCCCAGCGCAAGATCGGCTTCGAGGAAGAAATGGTGTGCTTGCCGGTCACGAACATCAAAGAGGTCAATCGCCGGCTGTCGATTGGCGAGGCCAAGGCGCGTCGTGCCAAGAAGGAGATGGTCGAGGCCAACCTGCGCCTGGTGATCTCGATTGCCAAGAAGTATACCAATCGCGGGCTGCAATTCCTGGATCTCATTCAGGAAGGCAACATCGGGTTGATGAAAGCGGTAGATAAGTTCGAATATCGCCGTGGCTACAAGTTCTCGACGTATGCCACTTGGTGGATTCGCCAGGCGATCACGCGCTCCATCGCCGACCAGGCACGCACCATCCGTATTCCGGTGCACATGATCGAGACCATCAACAAGCTCAATCGCGTTTCACGCCAGATGTTGCAGGAAATGGGTCGCGAGCCGACGCCGGAAGAGCTTGGCGAACGCCTCGAGATGCCGGAAGACAAGGTTCGCAAGGTGCTCAAGATCGCCAAAGAGCCGATCTCCATGGAAACGCCGATCGGCGACGATGACGACTCACACCTCGGTGATTTCATCGAGGATGGCACTATGCTGCTGCCGATCGACTTGGCCACCGGTGAGGGCTTGATCGAGGCGACTCGCAACGTGTTGGGCGGCTTGACAGCGCGCGAAGCCAAGGTGCTACGCATGCGCTTCGGGATCGACATGAATACCGACCACACGCTAGAAGAGGTCGGTAAGCAGTTCGATGTGACCCGTGAGCGCATTCGCCAAATCGAAGCCAAGGCGCTGCGCAAGCTGCGTCATCCGTCACGCTCCGAGCCGTTGCGCACTTTCCTCGACGAGTGAACGAGGCGAGAGCAAAAAACCCGCGAGTTCAGCTCGCGGGTTTTTTTATGCACTAAGGATGGTGGTGGCCGTTTCAGCCATGATGGTTGAAGCGTCGACGCACCAGTAGCACCAGTTCGATGCAAGCAAAGAAGAGCAGCATGTAACCGGCCAACTCGGTCACTTCCTCGGCTGCGTCTTTGATGACGCGCCGGTAATGATCGCCGAGCATGGCTTCCCAGAACGCGGAGCGGCCATAAAGGCGCGAGAAAACATACGTCGTGAGGAAGCCGGCGGCAAACATCCCGAAGCCAAGGCTGTTGGAGATCGACTTGAACTCCTCGGCAAAGGCATGTCGATGGCGAATCACCACGTAAAGCGTCGGCAGTACGATCAGAGTCACGATCACTTGCCAGGCACCGTCGAAGACGTAGATGTCCAGCCAGGCGTCATTTTCCCGGACGAAGGACGCGAACAGGAACGCCCCCAGTAACAGGCTGACATGAGGAATGGCGTTGGGATGGCGGTATAAGTAGGCCATTAGCAACGAGCTGAGCAGCAACAATGCCGACTGCGTGAGTTCGGTCAGTGACGTCTCGGAAAACTGACCGACGCCCGATTGAGCGTCCAGCATCACCAGCTGCATGATGCCGGCGACGATCAAGATATAGCATAGTGCGCGAAGGCAGATCGCCTTGAAGCCGAAGGGGGCTTCGGGAGGCAGGGGCGAATGCGTCATACGTAGTCTCTGGCGTGCGTCGAAGCGACGGTGATTAGGGCATCGATGAATGTTGAATATTAGCAAGGAAACGACTCTTAAGAAACACCGTTTCCGATCTTCAAGGTAGTCCTTTACAGAACCTGGGTAGAATCTCAGACTAACGGTATTGTCCTTCATTGCCGGAGAGCGGTCGCATGCAAGTAGAATTGCTGGAGGTTCGTCAGCACATGGCGCAATTTCCGCCCTTCGAGCAGCTATCTGATGACTTGCTCGATGAGCTGGCCGGTCAGGTCGAGGTTGGGTATTTTCAAGCCGAGACCGATATTTACCGCCATGGAGATGCCGTTGAGTACCTCCACTACATTCGTAGCGGTGCTATCGATCTTTATCGCCGCAACGGCGATCTTTACAACCGCTTGAGCGAAGGCGATATCTTCGGCCAATTCGACCTGCTGCGCGATCAGCGCGTACGTTTCCCGGCCCGGGCGATCGAAGATACGCTGATCTACTTTATCCCCCTTACGGCGTTTCAACACTTGTGCGAAGCGGACGACAACTTCGCCGATTTCGTCGAGGTCGAGCGCCCGCGCCTGGAGTCTACCGTCGACCAGCAGCGCAAGGGCCACGAGATGCTGGTGACGCGGGTACGTAAGTTGGCCACCCGAGCACCGGTGATGGTAGAAAGCGATGCTACGGTGCAGGAGGCGGCTCAACGTATGGGCGAGCACAGTGCCTCTTCGGTGTTGGTGCTGGCGGCGCCGCAAACATCAGAAGATTCGCATGCCTTCACCCATGAAGACGGGCAACTGCGCCGCATGGTTGGCATCCTCACCGACCATGACCTACGCAACCGTGTTCTAGCCGAGGGACGGCCGGCGAGCACCACGGTGGGGGAGCTGATCGACGAGCGTCCGATCACCATTCAGTCCGACGAGTCGGTGTATGAAGCGATGCTGCGCATGCTGCGCAACAATATTCATCACCTGCCTGTCTTGTATCGGCGGCGCCCGGTGGGCGTGTTACATCTATCCGATATCGTGCGCTACGAGACTAATAGTAGCTTGTATCTGGTGGACAATATCTTTCGCCAGCCCAATGTCGAAGGGCTGGCCGCGATGAAAAGTGACGTGCGCGCGGCCTTCGTGCGTATGGTCAACGAAGACGACAATTCGCAGATGGTCAGCAGTTCGCTGTCGAGCATCGGGCGCGCGTTTACACGCCGCTTGCTGGAACTGGCCGAGGAAGAGTTGGGGTCGCCGCCAGTGCCGTATTGCTTTATGGCGTTGGGGTCGATGGCGCGCAATGAGCAATCCATCGTTACCGACCAAGACAATGCTCTGGTACTGGATGATAGCTTCGACCCCGAGCAGCATGACGCGTACTTCCTGACATTGGCACAACGCGTCAGCGATGGGTTGGCGGCATGCGGTTATAGCTATTGCAAGGGCGACGTCATGGCCACCAATTCGCGTTGGCGTCAGCCGTTACACGTGTGGCAGCAATATTTCCGCGACTGGATCGATGACCCCAGCCCCGAGCGCTTGCTGCACAGCTCCATCTTTTTCGATCTCGACAGTGTTTATGGCGACGAGGCGTTCGTCGAAAGCCTTCAAGATCTGGTCGCTGGGCGTGCCTCTCAGCGTCCACGCTTTCTGGCCGCTATGGCGCGCAATGCGTTGAATCGTACGCCTCCGCTCGGTTTTTTCCGCACGTTCGTGATGGAAAAAGACGGCGAGCAGAACAACACGATTAACCTCAAGCGACGTGGCACAGCGCCCTTGATCGATCTGATCCGAGTGCATGCGCTGGCCTGCGGCTCACGAGCACAGAATTCCTTCGACCGTCTCGAGGATATCAACAAAACTCGCTTGCTTGCGGGCCACTCCGGGGAGCGGATTCGCTATGCACTGGAATTTATCGCCATGGTGCGAATTCGCCATCAGGTCATCGATATCCAGGAAGAGCGTGAACCGGACAATAACATTGAGCCCGAAAACGTCTCGGATAACGAGCGCCACAATCTCAAGGACGCCTTTCAGGTACTAAGCAACGCCCAGAAATTCCTGAAGTTTCGTTATCCCATGCCTTCTCAGAAACGCTGATATTTGAATGAAGCCACTGCTTTCACGTCGACACTCGGAGCCGCCGACATGGGCGGATTATTTCATGGCGCGTCGCGAGCAGGCGCGTGACACGGCATTGGAACGCTACTTCGATGTCGGTGTGCCCACGCCGGAGACTCCCATCGGTGATGTGCCGATGTTGGCCATGGACATGGAAACCACGGGCCTCGATGAACAACGTCACGCCATCGTCAGCATCGGCGTAGTGCCGTTCGATCTGAAGCGCATACGGCTTGCCGAGCGTCGTTACTGGGTCGTAAGGCCGCCGCGACCTCTCAATGAGCGCTCGATTACCTTTCACCATATAACCCATAGCGAGATCGAGCAGGCTCCCGACCTTGATGATGTACTCGATGAATTATTGGCCGCGATGGCTGGGCGCATCGTCGTGGTGCATTATCGCCATATCGAGCGGACCTTCCTGAATGCAGCCGTCAAAGCGCGGCGCGGCGAGGGCATCCACTTTCCCGTGATCGATACCATGTCGCTGGAGGCGCGTCTTCACCGTCAGTCGTGGTGGGCACGTCTACGGCGCTGGCTGGGACGTCCGCCAGCGTCGATTCGCCTGCCTGATAGCCGCACGCGCTATGGCTTGCCGCCCTATCAGGCACATCATGCCTTGATCGATGCCCTGGCGACCGCCGAATTGCTGCAAGCCCAGATCGCCCATCGCTACAGTCCCGAGACGCCACTCCGAGAAGTATGGAGCTAGGCTCGGCAGGTTAGAGAGGTCGTAAACGAAGAAGGCGGCCCGTGGGCCGCCTTCTTCATATCGCGAATGAGGACATCGCGTTACACGCTGCGCGGTTCGCTCATCAAACCTTTGATGATGGCGTAGCAAGCCGCCAACAAGACCAGCGTGAAGGGCAGGCCCGTGGTGATGACCGCGGTTTGTAGTGCGGTGAGGCCACCTCCCAACAGCAAGGCGATAGCGATTGCACCTTCGATCAAAGCCCAGAAAACGCGTTGAGGCTTGGGTGCGTCGACCTTGCCACCAGCAGTGATAGAGTCGATGACCAGAGAGCCGGAGTCCGAGGAGGTGATGAAGAATACCATCACCAGCACGATACCCACGAACGACGTGATCGCTGTCAGCGGTAGCTGGCCGAGCATGGTAAACAGTTGCAGCTCCAGTGCGGCATCCTGCACGCCATTGTACCCATCGGAGATGACCTGATCGATGGCGGTGCCCCCGAAGGCGGTCATCCACAGGATCGATACCAGTGTCGGCACCAGTAGCACCGCGATCAGGAATTCACGCACGGTGCGGCCACGGCTGACGCGGGCGATGAACATCCCGACGAACGGAGACCAGGAAATCCACCAAGCCCAGTAGTACGCCGTCCAGCCTTGTGTGAAGCCAGTATCCTCACGGCCGAAGGGGTTGGAGAGCGCGGGGAGATTCTTGACGTAACCGAGTAGGTTCTCGAAGAACCCGGTCGCGATGAGTAGCGTCGGCCCGACGAAGATCACGAAGAGTAGCAGCAGGAAGGCGAGGGCCATGTTGAGCTGCGAGAGGCGTTGCACGCCCTTGTCGACACCGGCGAGTACCGAGCCCAGCGCCACCAGCGTAATACCCAGGATTAGTACCACCATGGTGACGTTGGTGTTGGGCGTATCGAACAGGTAATGCAGCCCCGCAGAAGCCTGTGAAGCGCCCAGCCCGAGAGAGGTTGCAAGACCGAAGAGCGTGGCGAAGACTGCCAGGATATCGATGATATGGCCGGGCCACCCCCAGACGCGCTCACCCAGAATCGGGTAGAAGATCGAGCGCATGGTCAGCGGCAGGCCCTTGTTATAGGAGAACAGGGCCAGCGACAGGGCGACGATGGCATAGATGCCCCAGGGGTGCAGTCCCCAGTGGAAAATCGTTGCCGCCATGCCCAGATGTGCCGCTGCTTGCTCGTTGCCTTCGGCGCCACCTAGAGGGGCGCCGCCATCACCCGCAAGCGAGGTGCCGAAGTGGGTCAGCGGCTCGGAAACGCCGTAGAACATCAAACCGATGCCCATCCCCGCGGCGAACAGCATGGCGAACCAGCCGGCATAGCTGAAATCTGGCGTGGCGTTGGCGCCGCCCAAGCGGACCTTGCTCAGTGGAGTGAAAATCAGTACGACAGCGAGTACCACGAAAATATTAGCGGCAAGAATGAAGAACCAATCCAAGTTGCCCGTCAAGAACGAGAACATGGCATTGAAAATCGGTGCCACCTGGTTCTGGAACGCCAGCGTCACGATGACGAAAAACAAGATCACCAAGGAGGAGACCGTGAACACCTTGCCGTGTAGGTCGAAGTCGATACCGAACTTCGTGGAGGTGATGTTGTCCTGGCCTATTACATAATCGGTATCGATTAAGTTCGCCGGCCCATCCGGAGCCGGAATACCCTCTGAGCCTTCATTTGGCTCGTTGGCAGTATCGTCCTGCGAACGTTTGTCCATGAGAATTCTCCGTCTCAGGTAAGCGTAGAGTGCGTCATTGACGCGAGAATGCCGTATTGGCAATTAGCGTATTGTGCTTAAAAGCTATTGTACTCAATAAGTTTGCAGAGTTGAGTCGTTTTTGCCATCGAGACCTTAAACGTTTTGTGCTGTGTTTCGCAAAAAATGCATTCTCGGCGGAATCGGTCTGGCATTCAATGGCCATGGCAGCGCGCCGCTTCCTCGACGATCCAATCATGCACGGCACGTACCCGGCGATCGTCCAGCGCCCCGGGGTGATAGACCAGGCCATAGGTCTTGCCGGTGGCCACGGCGCCAGCGAACGGTGCTATCAATGCCCCAGTGTCGAGCTCATCGGTAATCAGTGTGCGCCGAGCGATCGCCACTCCCATGCCGGCGATGGCCGCCTCTACCGTCAAGTGGTTGCGATTGAAGGTGTAACCTCGCCGTACATTCACGGAGCCGGCGTCCAACGCCCCCAGGTAATGCTCCCACTCGGCGTAATCGTGGCTGCCGCGCCATGCGGTCACGTCATGCAATAGCGGGTAGTAGCCTAGATCCTCGGGACGTACCAGCGGCGGGCGTCGGCGCAGCAGTTGCGGCGAACATACCGCGAAGATTTCCTCATCCATCAGCGGCGTGATTTGGAAGCCAGCGTAGCGCCCGTCGTTGAGGTCGATAGCTAGCTCGAACTCGCCCTCACGCAGTGACAGGTTGCTGTCCTCGGAGGCGACATGCAACTCGATGTCGGGAAAGCGCGCTTGTAATCGCGTCAGTCGCGGCATCAACCACTTGGCGAGAAACGAGGGCACACAACGCAAGCGCAGCACGCCGCTCATGACCCCCGTACGCAGGCGACGTACTTCCATCCCCACTGCATCGTAGGCCTGATCGACCACCGTCGCCAGGCGTTGGCCTTCATCGGTGAGTTCCAGGCGTCGTGGCAGGCGGCGGAAGAGCTTGAAGCCCAGCCGCGCCTCGAGCTGCTTGATCTGCTGGCTGACCGCGCCGGTGGT
Organism: Chromohalobacter canadensis; assembly: GCF_034479555.1. Lineage (NCBI taxonomy): Bacteria > Pseudomonadati > Pseudomonadota > Gammaproteobacteria > Oceanospirillales > Halomonadaceae > Chromohalobacter > Chromohalobacter canadensis. The sequence goes on from NZ_CP140151.1 coordinate 2,621,516, forward strand.
CACGTGTAGTTCTTCGGCGGCCCGGGTAAAGGAAAGGTGCCGCGCGCTGATCGCGAAGACCTTGAGCCAGGCGTGAGTTTGGGCGTGCAGAGTACGGCTCATGGTTTAGCCATTCTAAAGCTTGGTCGAATTATTCTCCGTTGCCCGGCATCCAGGCTGGCTTCAAGCTAAAGTTAAATCGAGCTTCTAACAAGTTCGTTTAGTAATTTTGATACATCAAGACTGTTCGAGGTGTCACGCATGGCAATCAGTGTGTTCGATCTGTTTAAAGTGGGAATTGGACCGTCCAGTTCGCATACGGTCGGCCCCATGCGTGCGGCCTGCGACTTCATCGATGCGCTGCGCTCGCATGATTGGCTGACACGCGTCACGCGCATCGAAGTGCACTTGCATGGCTCGCTGTGCGCCACTGGCAAAGGACATGGCACTGATCAGGCGGTGATCATGGGGCTCATGGGCGAGCGTCCTGCATGCATCGACCCGGAGATAGTACCCGCCTGCATGGAAGAACTGCGCGAATCGCAGACCTTGCTGCTGGCTGGCCAACATCCTATCTCGTTCCCCTGGGCACGCGACATGCAATGGCATGAAGAGCCGCTTGCTTATCATCCCAATGCGTTACGCCTCATCGCCCATGCCCATGGCGAAGAGCTGTATCGCAATACCTATTACTCCGTGGGTGGCGGCTTCGTCGTCGACGAGTCACAGGCGGCCAGCGGCGCGCTGGATAGCGATACCACGACGTTGCCGTTTGATTTCGCTACGGCGGAAGAACTGCTCATGCTGTGCCGCACGCATGGATTACGTATCAGCGAGTTGATGCTCGAAAATGAGAAGGCTTGGCGCGACGAAGCAAGCGTTCGCGACGAGCTGTGGCGTATCTGGGAGGCGATGAAGGCCTGCGTTGACAACGGCTTGCGCCATGATGGCGTGTTGCCCGGTGGGCTCAATGTCAAACGCCGGGCCAGTACGCTGCATCGCCGCCTGCAGGCAGCCAGCGACAATACCAGCGTGATCGCCTCGACCTTCTCGGCGATGGATTGGGTCAATGTCTTCGCTCTGGCCGTCAATGAGGAAAACGCCGCTGGCGGGCGCATGGTGACCGCGCCGACTAACGGTGCAGCGGGTATCGTCCCGGCGGTATTGCACTATTACATGCAGTTTCAGCCCGACGCCTGCCAGCGCGATGTCGTTGACTTCCTGCTGACGGCTGGCGCCATCGGCATCCTGTGCAAGAAGAATGCCTCGATTTCCGGCGCCGAGGTCGGTTGTCAGGGCGAGGTCGGCTCGGCCTGTGCGATGGCCGCCGCCGGACTCGCCGAGGTCATGGGGGGCACGCCCGCGCAGGTCGAGAACGCCGCCGAGATCGGCCTCGAGCACAACCTGGGATTGACCTGCGACCCCATCGGCGGTCTGGTACAGGTGCCGTGCATCGAGCGTAATGCCATCGCCTCGGTGAAGGCGATCAATGCCGCGCAGATGGCGCTGGGGGGCGACGGCGAGCATTTCGTGTCCCTCGACCGCGTCATTCGTACCATGCGCGATACGGGCGCCGACATGCAGGATAAGTACAAGGAAACCTCGCGTGGTGGCTTGGCGGTGAATGCCATCGAATGCTGACGCCTAATCGTTCGATCAACCCTTTGGGACGCCTGCGGGGCGTCTTTTTTTGATTCGGGATCGCACCGCGTGGCCTTCTATGGTTTTATTCCATCGGACAGTAATGCGCTTAGGGTGGCCGGGTCATGCTCGGTGCCCTGCCTAGGACTCCCGACGAGATTAAGATAGAGAAGGTCGCTCATGAGCGAGACAGATAGCTGCATCATCCGCCATTTCCGGCATTACGCGAGTCTCACCGAGAGTGACGAAGCCCTGCTGGATTCGCTGGAACGTGAGCCGCGCGAGGTCGAACGCGGAGAGGCGCTATGGCAAACCGACGACCCGGCGGGGCGTTTCTGCACGCTTTCGAAGGGCTGGGCGTATTCCTTCCGCGACATGGAAGATGGCTCGCGGCAGATTCTGGAAATCTATCTGCCCGGGGATGTCATCGGCCTGCGTGAATTCGCCTTTCAAGAGCGCCTGGCCGGGGTGATGATGATCGACGACGGCATCGTCTGCGATTTTCCTCATCGCCGTTTACTCGAGGTGTTTCGAGAGTCCTTTACCCTGTCGATGATCTTCTTCGCAGTGTCCTCGCAACAGCAAGCCCTGCTGACCGAGCGTCTGGTCAATCTGGCGCGACGCAGTGCACGTCAGAAAGTGGCGCATCTGATCTACGAGATGTACATGCGCCTGCAGCGCATCATGCCTCACGCTACGCGGCGTTTCCGTCTGCCGCTGTCGCAGCAGCAACTGGGCGACGCGCTGGGCCTCACCTCGGTGCATATCAGCCGCACATTGAGCGGGTTCCGCGAGGATGGCTTGTTGATTCGCGAGCGCCAGTGGGTCGACTTGCTCGATCCCGATGCCCTGGCCCGCGAGGCCGAGTTCGCCGGACGATATCTGCGTGATGGGCTGGGGCCAATTGCGGGAGAATGAGCCACGGGATTGTCGCGAGAGGCACGCGTCAAGCCTGTAGCGTATCCGGCAAGCGCGCGACCAGGAAATCGACAAACTGGCGCACCTTGGGCGAGAGGTGTCGGTGGCGCGGATAGATCGCCCACACTGCAGTGTCGGTGAACTGATAGGCATCCAGCACCGAGACTAGCTGTCCCTGCGCCAAGTGTGGCGCCACGTAGTAGTCTGGCAATTGCGCTAGCCCTAGGCCTTTCAAGACCGCATCGAGCAGTGCCGGCCCCGAATTGGCGCGCCAGCGGCCCTCGATACGTATTTCCCGACGCTGGCCGTTGACCTCGAACAGCCAGCTGTCACGTGATCCACGCAGGCAGTTGTGGTGGGGCAATTCGGCCAGCGAATGGGGCGGGGCGGCCCGCTCGAAATAGGCCGGCGAGCCGACCACGTACTCGCGGCGTTCACACAGGCGTCGCGCAATCAGGCTCGAATCACGCAGTACGCCCATGCGGATGGCAACGTCGAAGCCTTCCTCTATCAACTCGACCTGGCGGTTGGTGAAGTGCATGTCGACTTCGAGTTGCGGGTGCAAGCACTGGAAGTCGTTGACCAACGGGGCGATGTAGCGCTCGCCGAACGTGGTGGCACAGGTCAGCCGCAATGTGCCCTTGGGCCGAGACTGGAAGTCGACGATGGCCTCCTCGGCCTCGCGAAAGCCATCGAACAAGTGGCGGCAATGCCGATAGTAGAGAGAGCCTGCGTCCGTGAGTCGTGTCTGGCGCGTGGTGCGATACAAAAGTGTCGTGCCGAGTTGACTCTCGAGCTGCCCAATCGAGCGGCTCACGTGCGAGGTGGAAACCTTCAGATGCCGCGCAGCGGCGGAAAACGTGCCCAAGCGGGCGACTTCGATGAAAGCTTCGATGCGATCCCAGCGCTGCATTGTTGCTCCACGGCAATAATGTTGTGACGTCGTAAGCATTTATCCAAGCGTGCCAACTGCCTAGACTGGTGGGGTTAACCACGCGCGCCTAGACTGCCTATATTGGCGCATCGGGCGCCGCCACGATCGACGAAGGAGAATGCCTGATGAAATCACGCGCCGCCATCGCTTGGGAAGCCGGCCAACCGCTGGAGATTGCCGAGATCGACGTCGAAGGGCCCAAGGCCGGCGAGGTCATGGTTCAGATCAAGGCGACCAGCGTCTGCCATACCGACGCCTTTACCCTCTCCGGAGCCGATCCGGAAGGCAACTTTCCGGCGGTACTTGGTCACGAAGGGGCAGGTGTCGTGCAGGAAGTCGGCGAGGGTGTCACTAGCCTAAAGCCCGGCGATCACGTCATTCCGCTGTATACCGCCGAGTGCGGCCAGTGCAAGTTCTGCCTCTCCGGCAAGACCAACCTATGCAGCTCGGTCCGCGCCACGCAGGGAAAGGGCGTGATGCCTGACGGTACTTCGCGCTTCTCCAAGGACGGCCAATCGCTGCATCATTACATGGGTTGCTCGACGTTCAGCGAATACACCGTGCTGCCGGAAGTCTCGCTGGCCAAGGTCTCGCCCGAGGCGCCATTGGACAAGATCTGCCTGCTGGGTTGCGGTGTCACCACGGGTATCGGCGCGGTGATGAATACCGCCAAGGTCGAACCGGGTGCCACCGTTGCCGTGTTCGGCCTCGGCGCCATCGGCCTGGCCGTTATCCAGGGCGCGCAGATGGCCAAGGCGAGCCGGATCATCGCCATCGACGTCAATCCCGATAAGTTCGACCTGGCACGTCAGTTCGGGGCGACGGAATTCGTCAATCCCAAGGACTACAGCGATCCGATCCAGCAGGTCATCGTCGACCTGACCGATGGCGGCGTCGATTATTCTTTTGAATGCATCGGCAACGTCAACGTGATGCGCTCGGCGCTGGAGTGCTGCCACAAGGGCTGGGGTGAGTCGATCATCATCGGCGTGGCCGGGGCCGGCGAGGAAATCTCCACACGGCCGTTCCAACTGGTCACCGGGCGCGTCTGGAAGGGCTCCGCCTTCGGTGGCGTCAAGGGCCGCAGCGAACTGCCGGGTTATGTCGATGACTACATGAATGGCAAGCTCAAGATCGATGAGTTCGTCACCCAGGATATGGCGTTCGAGGAGATCAATGAGGCGTTCGAGTTGCTGCATGCCGGCAAGAGCATCCGCACCGTGCTGCACTATTGACACGCGCCCGAAGCCGCGCGAAGAGCATCTGATTTATCGCGTTCGGTACCGCGCGAAAGGCGCTTGGTACGCGCCTGTGGTGATTCATCGCGGCCGGGCGCGCCCCGACGTCGTTCCATCCGCCGGCGGCTCGATGCCGTCGGTTTCTTAGGGAGAGCACCATGACCATGTCCGAATCGCTGGAGCTGGTCTCCGCCACCAAGTCGTTCGGCGGTTGGCTGAAACGCTATAAGCACCACTCGCGTGCACTCGATTGCGAGATGATCTTTGCCATTTATCTGCCGCCCCAGGCGGAAACCGACAAGGTGCCACTGCTGTGGTGGCTCTCGGGGTTGACCTGTAACGACGAGAACTTCATGCAGAAGGCCGGCGCGCAACGCGTGGCCGCCGAGCTTGGAATGGCCATCATTTGTCCGGATACCAGTCCGCGTGGTACCGACCTCCCTGGTGAACATGACAGTTATGACTTCGGCTCCGGCGCGAGTTTCTACGTCAATGCAAGCCAGGCGCCGTGGTCCAAGCACTATCGCATGTACGACTACGTTACCGAGGAGCTGCCCTCGGTAGCGCGTCAGCATTTTCCCCTCAATGGGCGGGAAGCCATCAGCGGACATTCCATGGGCGGTCATGGCGCGCTGGTGCTGGCTTTGCGCCAACCTGGACGTTACGCCTCGGTCTCGGCGTTCGCGCCGGTGGTCAACCCCATTGTCTCGCCCTGGGGACAGAAGGCCTTTACGGCCTACCTTGGCGAGGATCATGGCAAATGGACGCAATACGACGCCTGCGAGTTGATTGCCAAGGGGGCCTCGCGGCAGCCGTTGTTCATCGATCAGGGCGAGGCGGATAACTTCCTTGACGAACAGCTCATGCCTGAGCGTATCGAGGCCACCTGTGAGAAGCATGACCATCCGCTGACCCTGCGTCGTCAGCCGGGCTACGATCATAGCTACTTCTTCATCGCGACCTTCATCGAAGATCACCTGCGTTATCACGCCGAGCATCTACAGCGAAAGCGTTAGTAGCAGAGCAGTGTCACGAACGGTAATTTGCTAGGTGCCGGACCGCCCCGCCCAGATGTACTGGTGTGGGGCGTTTTCTTAAAAGCGTCATGGGTATGTCGTTTTTGATAGCGTGAGGCGACGCTTTTAGATACGTTGAGGGAACGCCTTCTCGTCACACTCAAGGCGTTGAACCTGACTTTCTACAATGACAATACACCCCTGGTGAAGCACTACCAGTGGCTCCGAACGTGACCCGAGGAGAACCGCTGATGGCCATGACGAGCGATCGTCCCGCGCCGCCTACCGCCCCCGATGCGCCGCTGCGTCTGGGCTTCTTGTTGATGGATAATTTCACGCTGATCTCGTTGGCCTCGGCGGTGGAGCCGTTGCGTATGGCCAATCAGTTGGCGGGGCGCGAACTCTACCAGTGGACCACGCTGAGCACGGATGGCGAGGCGGTGCGTGCCAGCGATGGTCTGTTGATCACGCCTGATAGCAGCATGCACGAGCCACTGGCGCTCGACATGGTGTTCGTGTGCGGCGGTGTCGGCATCCAGCGTCATGTCACGCGTGAACATGTGCTGTGGTTGCAGGCCCAGGCGCGTCAGTCGCGGCGCATCGGTGCGCTATGCACCGGTAGTTGGGCGCTAGCCAAGGCGGGGCTGCTCGATGGCTACGAATGCAGCATTCACTGGGAATTCCAGGCCGCTGCACAGGAAGCCTACCCGCGTGCGACCTTGACTACTCGGCTGTTCTCCATCGACCGTGACCGCGCCACGGCCTCTGGCGGAACTGCGCCGTTGGACATGATGCTGACGTTGATCTCCCGCGATCATGGCCGCGAGCTATCGGCGGCGATTTCCGACATGTTCATTTGCGACCGCATGCGAGGCGAGCAGGATCAACAGCGCGTGCCGCTAAGGCATGTACTGGGCACTAGTCAGCCCAAGCTGCTCGAGATCGTAGCGCTGATGGAGGCCAACCTGGAAGAGCCCATTGCCCTCGATGAACTAGCGAACTACGTAAACGTCTCGCGTCGCCAACTCGAGCGCCTATTCCAGAAATACCTGAGTTGTTCGCCGTCGCGCTATTACCTCAAGTTGCGCCTGACTCGTGCCCGCCAACTGCTGCGCCAGACCTCGATGTCGATCATCGAAATCGCCTCGGTCTGTGGGTTCGTGTCCACGCCGCATTTTTCCAAGTGCTATCGGGAATACTTCGGCACGCCGCCGCGTGACGAGCGCTTGACGCGTCTGGCGAGCGCCAGCGTAACGCTAACGCCCGCCAACCTTGCTGCGGGCAATGAAGACGATGCCTATGTGGCGCCGCGCGCCTCGAGTGCGATGCAGGCCCTAGCCCAGGCGCAGGGCGAACCCACCTACGCGAGTGTGCATTTGGGATAGCGCGTGCTCGCGCTATTAATGCGGCCAACATGCCGCTTCCAGCGGGGCCGTCCGATCATCGGGCGGCCTCGTTGCGTTAAGGCCGATGACAAGGCGTGACGCATTTGGAATTTTCCTCGTCGCTTCCAAGCGTCGACGGTCTCGGGGACGGGGCTAAGCTGGCCACATGATGCCAACCCCGGAGCGAGACTCATGAACGCGCAATCACTGCACGACGACGCCATCGTCATCGATGGCTTGATTATAGCCAAATGGGGCCGTGAACTCCTCGAGGACATGCGCCGGGGCGGTTTGACAGCTGCCAACTGTACCGTCTCGGTGTGGGAGGGGTTCCAGGCCACCGTCGACAATATCGTCGAGACCAATGCACTCCTCGCCGCGTGCGACGACTTGGTGCGCCCCGTGCATACCACCGCTGATATCACCCGCGCCAAGGAAGAAGGCAAGACCGGGATCATCTACGGTTTTCAGAACGCCCATGCCTTCGAAGACCAGATCGGCTATGTGGAAGTCTTCAAGCGTCTCGGTGTGGGCATCGTGCAGATGTGCTACAACACCCAGAACCTGGTGGGCACTGGCTGCTATGAGCGCGACGGCGGGCTTTCCGGGTTCGGCCGCGAAATCGTCGCCGAGATGAACCGCGTGGGCATGATGTGTGATCTATCCCACGTTGGGGCCACGACCTCGCAAGAAGTGATCCTCGAATCGCAAAAGCCGGTCTGCTACTCCCATTGCCTGCCGTCCGGCCTCAAGGAACACCCCCGTAACAAGTCCGACGAGGAGTTGCGCTTCATCGCCGAACATGGCGGTTTCGTCGGCGTGACCATGTTCACCCCCTTCTTGCGTGCCGGGGTCGATGCCACTGTCGACGATTACGTCGAAGCCATCGAATACGTGATGAACATCGTCGGCGAAGACGCCATCGGCATCGGTACCGACTTCACTCAGGGTCAGGATCAGGCCTTCTTCGAATGGCTCACTCACGACAAGGGCTATGCCCGGCGCCTGACCAACTTCGGCACCATCATCAATCCCGAGGGCATTCGCACCATTGGCGAGTTCGGCAACCTCACCGAGGCACTCTTGCGACGCGGCATGAGCGAGCGACAGGTGCGCAAGATCATGGGTGAAAACTGGATGCGTGTTTTGAAAGAGGTATGGGGCGCCTGAGAGCAACACGTCTGCATATAAGGGGCGCCGGGGGTAGGCCGAAGAGGAGGTCCGATTCCAGGGATGGAATCGGTAGCGTACAGGGATGTATCCACAGCGCCTCCTCCAGGCCTGCCGCCGTAAAGCCCCAGCCAGCAAAAGCGCCAAGACAACGATCTCGAGGAATACGACCGTGACCAAGATGCCTCCCGAATTGCCCATCGAAGTGGATAGCGAGACCGGCGTGTGGACCACCGATGCGCTTCCCATGCTCTATGTACCGCGCCACTTCTTCATCAACAACCACGTCGCTGTGGAACAGGCGTTGGGAATCGAGAACTATGCCGAGATTCTCTACCAAGCCGGCTACAAGAGCGCCTGGCACTGGTGTGAGAAGGAAGCCGAGCTGCACGGCCTTGAGGGTGAGTCGGTGTTCGAACACTACATGACGCGCCTCTCCCAGCGTGGTTGGGGCTTGTTCATCACCGAGGACATCGACCTCGATGCCGGCACCGCCCAGGTGCGTCTCGAGCACAGCGCCTTCGTCTATCAACAGGGCAAGGTCGGGCACAAAGTGGATTACATGTTCACCGGCTGGTTCGCCGGCGCCATGGATCAGATTCTCGGCGCTCGAGGCAGTGCGCTGCGCACCGTCGCCGAGCAGACCCAGAGCGCCGCCGAGCCGGGCTGCGACGTCGGTCGTTTCCAGGTTTCTCCCCGCTCCCAATCCGCCGGCTGAGGTTTCCACGATGGCATTCGACGCACTTTTCCAACCCATCGAGATCGGCAAGCTGACGATTCGCAACCGCGTGGTCAGCACCGCCCATGCCGAGGTCCATGCCACCGACGGCGGCATGACCACTGAACGCTACGTCAAATACTATGAAGAAAAGGCCAAGGGCGGCGTGGGTCTTTCTATCTGCGGCGGCTCATCGCCGGTGTCGATCGACAGCCCTCAGCCCTGGTGGAGCTCGGTGAATTTGACCACCGATCGCATCATTCCGCATTTCCGCAACCTCTCGGATGCCGTCCATAAGCACGGCGGCAAAATCATGATCCAGATCACCCACATGGGGCGTCGCTCGCGGTGGGACGGGCACGATTGGCCGGTACTGCTGTCGCCCTCGGGGATTCGCGAGCCGGTGCATCGCTCGACCTGCAAGACCATCGAAGAAGAAGACATCTGGCGGATCATCGACGATTTCGCCCAAGGGGCGCGGCGCGCCAAGGAAGGCGGTCTGGACGGCGTCGAGCTGTCGTGCGTACACCAGCATCTGATCGACCAGTTCTGGAGCCCGCGCGTCAACAAGCGTACCGACGAATGGGGTGGCAGCTTCGAGGGCCGCATGCGCTTCGGCATGGAAGTGCTCAAGGCAGTACGCGCCGAGGTCGGCGACGACTTTGTGGTCGGCATGCGCATCTGTGGCGACGAGTTTCACCCGGATGGTTTGACCCACGACGATATGAAGGACATCGCCGCCTACTACGATGCCACCGGCCAGGTCGACTTCTTCGGCGTGGTGGGCTCGGGCTGCGATACCCACGACACCCTGGCGAACGTGATCCCCAACATGTCCTACCCGCCGGAGCCGTTTCTGCACCTGGCGGCGGGTATCAAGGAAGTGGTTGGCGCGCCGGTGATCCATGCCCAGAACATCAAGGATCCCACTCAGGCCAACCGCATTCTCGAAGGTGGCTACGTCGACATGGTGGGCATGACCCGCGCGCATATTGCCGACCCACACCTGATCGCCAAGGTTCAGATGGGCCAGACCGACCGTATCAAGCAGTGCGTGGGGGCCAACTACTGCATCGACCGCCAGTACCAGGGCCTCGACGTGTTGTGCATCCAGAATGCGGCGACTTCCCGCGAATACATGGGACTACCGCACGAGATCGAAAAAAGCGCCGGCCCCCAGCGACGTGTGGTGGTTGTGGGCGGCGGACCGGGCGGCATGGAAGCGGCACGAGTCGCCGCCGAGCGCGGCCACTCGGTGACGCTTTTCGAAGGTGCCGAGGCATTGGGTGGACAGATCACGCTGGCCGCCAAGGCGCCACAGCGCGATCAGATCGCCGGCATTACGCGTTGGTTTCAGCTCGAGTTGACGCGCCTCAAGGTCGATATCCGTCTGGGGGTGTACGCCGACGAGGCGACGATCAATGACCTACGCCCCGACATCGTCATCCTCGCCACCGGTGGCCAGCCGTTCCTGACTCAGGTGCCGGAATGGGGGTATGCACAAGACCGCGAAGAAAGCTTGGTCGTCAGTGCCTGGGATGTCCTTGGCGGCGATGTGGCGCCGGGCAAGAACGTGCTGGTGTTCGATTCCATCTGCGAATTCACCGGGGTTTCGGTGGCCGACTACCTGGCCGACAAAGGCGCCCAGGTGGAGATCGTCACCGACGATACCAAGCCCGGCAGCGCGGTCGGCGGCACGACCTTCCCCACCTACTACCGCAGCCTCTACGAGAAGGAAGTCATCATGACTGCGGATCTGGCGCTGCATAAAGTCTATCGCGAGGGTGCATCGCTGGTGGCGGTGCTGGAGAACGAATACACCGGCGTCCAGGAGGAGCGCGTGGTCGATCAGATCGTGGTCGAAAATGGCGTGCGCCCGGATGAGTCGCTTTATTACGCGCTCAAGGAAGGCTCACGCAATCACGGTCAACTCGATCTCGAAACGCTTTATGCCGCCGCGCCGCAACCTAGCCTGGCAACGTTGGACGACGATGCACAGGCCGGCTTCCTGCTGTTTCGAGTAGGCGATTGTACTGCGCCGCGCAACACGCATGCGGCGATCTATGATGCCCTGCGGATCTGCAAGGACTTCTGAGGAAAGCTATTGCGCTCGGCCAGGCGTTGTTGAAGGTCGACTCGTCATGCTCATGGAACACCCAGTCCACTGCGCTGACTCGTCGACCTTCGCCTAGCCTGGCCGTCGCTCATGACGCTTTCCCACCCAGGAAGCACGAGCCGCACCGATAACAATTCCATGTTCGTGAGGTGAGCCGACATGCTCGATATCCTCCTGCCGATCCTGATCTTTTCCGCCCTGGCATTGGCAGCGTTCGGCGCCTGGCGGCGTGTGCGCCTGTGGCGCCGGGGGCGCGCGTCGCGTGTAGCGATCATCAGGGGACTGATGGCGATGCCGCGACGCTACCTGGTCGACCTGCACCATGTGGTGGCGCGCGACAAGGTGATGTCCAACACTCACGTCGCCACCGCCGGCGGCTTCGTCGCCGCCATGGGGCTGGCGATCGTCGTCCATGGCCTGGGCCTTGCCGAGGGCGTCCTGGGCTGGTTGCTGCTGGCGGCCAGCGCGACCATGTTCGCGGGTAGCCTGTTCGTCGTCCGGCGGCGGCGTAACCCACCGGCACGCTTGTCGAAAGGACCGTGGATGCGACTGCCCAAGAGCCTGATGGCCTTTTCGCTGGGCATCTTCGTCGTCACCCTTCCGGCGGTGGGCGTACTGCCACCCGGCTTTTCACAAGGGATGGGCGGCTGGTTGGTCGCATTGTTGCTGGCCGGCGTGGTGGCCTGGGGCCTGGCGGAACTGGTGGTAGGCATGACCTGGGGCGGGCCGATGAAGCATGCCTTCGCCGGCGCCTTGCATCTGGCTTTTCATCGTCGCCCCGAGCGTTTCTCCAGCCGCGATGGCGGTGCGGGACGCTCGACCGGTCTCAAGGCGCTCGATCTCGATGATGCCGAGGCCCCGCTGGGTGTGGAAACGCCCAGCGACTTCACCTGGAACCAACTGCTGGGCTTCGATGCCTGCGTGCAATGTGGCCGCTGCGAGGCGGTTTGCCCGGCCTTCGCCGCGGGCCAGCCGCTCAATCCCAAGAAGCTTATCCAGGACATGGTGGTAGGCATGGCCGGTGGCAGTGACGCCCATTACGCCGGCTCTCCCTACCCGTCACCCGAGCGTGGGGACCAGCCGGTCGGCGAGCACCAAGGCTCACCGCATGGTCCCATCGTCGCGCCGGCTTCGACAAAAGATGGCAAGGCGCTGGTCGATGCCGAGACGTTGTGGTCCTGCACTACCTGCCGAGCCTGCGTCGAGGAATGCCCGATGATGATCGAGCACGTCGATGCCATCGTCGACATGCGTCGCCATCTGACCCTCGAAGAAGGCGCGACGCCTGGCAAGGGCGCCGAGGTGATCGACAACCTGATTGCCACCGATAACCCCGGCGGTTTCGATCCCGGCGGGCGGCTCAACTGGGCGGCGGATCTCGAACTGCCGCTGATGGCCGACGTCAAACGCGCCGAGGTGCTGTTGTGGTTGGGTGACGGCGTCTTCGATATGCGCAATCAACGCACACTGCGCGCCTTGGTCAAGGTGCTGCGCGCCGCCGATGTCGACTTCGCCGTGCTCGGAAATGAAGAGCGCGACAGTGGCGACGTGGCACGTCGTCTCGGGGACGAGGCGACCTTCCAGTCGCTCGCGCGGCGCAATATCGCCACGCTTTCCCAGTATCGCTTCGATTGTATCGTTACCTGCGATCCGCACAGCTTCCACGTGTTAAAGAACGAATACGGCGCCTTCTATCCGGAAGGGCAGGAAGACGGCTACCCGGTCTGGCATCACAGCACTTTCATACACCAGTTGATCGAAGCTGGTCGGCTGAGACTGGCGCCGGGCCAAGCGGCGCGCGTGACCTACCATGACCCGTGCTACCTGGGCCGCTACAACGGTGAATACGAAGCACCTCGCGCGGTGCTGCAAGCGCTGGGCGTCGAACTGATCGAAATGCAACGCTCAGGCTATCGCTCGCGTTGCTGCGGCGGCGGTGGCGGGGCGCCGGTCACCGATATTCCCGGCAAGCAACGCATCCCCGACATGCGCATGGGCGATGTGCGCGAAACTCAGGCCGAGCAGGTGGTAGTGGGCTGCCCGCAATGCACGGCCATGTTCGAAGGTGTCGTCCCGCCAGCGGGCGACGAGGAAGTCGCGGTCAAGGACATCGCCGAAATGGTCGCCGCCGCGTTGGACACTACGCCGGAGGCGACGCCTGCGCCCCGTGATGCCGCCGCCGAGGAGGTCATGTCATGAGCGATCTTCCGCGTCGCGATCCCCGCCAGGAATGGATCGCCCGCAATCGTTTGCATCCGCGCCACGGCGATGTGCTCGCCTCGCTGGGCCAGGGCGCGGCCAGTGAATGGCAGGGGCCCCACGGGCTCATGCGCAGGAATCCGCACGCGGTGGGCTTCATCGGTCCGAATGGTGTTAAGCGCATCGACCGCAGCGGCACGCAGCAGGGAGCTGGTGGCAGGGCCGAGACACCGAACGCCGAGCGCAAGCCGTTGGTCGAGATCGACGCGCCGGCCTTCCTGGTCGCGGTGGTGCCGGACATGGCCGGCGGTCGCCTGAGCGGGCATGACCGGGATCTGCTCGGTCTGGCGCGCCAGCTCGCCGATGCCGATCACACGGCCCGAGGTGTGGTGGTGGCCGTGATTTTCGGTCCCCATAAGGAGACGAGCTTCGGTGAAGCGGGTGTCGACCGCCTGTTGCATCTCGATTCACCGGAGGTTGCGGGCTATGCCCCCGAGGCGCGCTTGGGAGCGCTGATCATGGCCGAGCAGGCCTGGGCGCCACGCCATTGGCTGCTGCCGGACTCCAAGCTGGGCGGTGGAGAACTGGGAAGGCGCCTGGCGGCGCGTCTCGGCGAACGGTCGGCGACGGGCGTCTGGCAGGTCGCAGCGGACGCCGAGGCGAGCACGGGCTGGCATTGCACGGCGCGGGGCGCGGCGGGATCGCTGGACATTCGGCGCCCCTTGCCACGAGTCGCCCTGGCCCTAGCCGAATGTGCCGAGCCGGTCAGCGAAACGCGTCATGCCGCCGCCGAACTGGCCTTGCCTCAGCCATTACCATCGACCTTGTCGCGCATTCAGGATCTCGGCCAGGTAAGTGTCGACCCGTCCGGCGTGGCCCTATCCGAGGCGGAATTCATTCTCTCCGCGGGCAATGGCGTCAAGGATTGGCAAGGCTTCCACCATGCCGCCGAGGTATTGGGGGCCACCGAAGGCGCCTCACGCGTGGCGGTGGATGATGGCTTCATGGCCCGTGACCGCCAGGTAGGCGCCACCGGCACCTGGGTTACGGCGCGGGTCTATGTGGCCGTGGGCATCAGCGGTGCCATCCAGCATCTGCAGGGTATTCAGACCTGCGAGAAGGTAGTGGCGATCAACATGGACCCAGGGTGCGACATGATCAAGCGTGCCGATCTCGCGGTAATTGGGGACTCGGCCCAGATACTCGAGGCGCTGGTCACCCTGGTGGCACAGGCGCGAGAGGAGAAACGCCATGCAGCCTGAATCCGACATGACGCCAGGACTCGAAGTGACGGTGCTGGTCTCCGTCGGTCGCCACCCGTTGACCGGCCGGGCGCGGCGTGCCGACCAGGATGCCCGAGGGGTGGAACTGGCGCGCTCCTTGGCGGATGCCCAGGTGCATCTGCTGCATGCCGGAGAACGCGATGAAAACAGCGAAGCGGCATTGCGCGGCTATCTAGGCATGGGCTTCACCGAATTGTCGCTACTCGAGCAGCCCGAAGGCGCCGATGTGTTGCCTGCGCTTGCCGAGGCCTTGGATGCGACGTCGCCGCACCTGGTGATCACGGGCGAACGTTCTGAGCGGGGCGAAGGCTCGGGCCTGTTGCCCTATCTGCTAGCAGAGCGCCTTGGCTGGCCTCTGGTGAGTGGCTTGGCGGCAGTGGAAAGCGTCGAGGAAGGCGTGGCGACCTTGCTGCAAGCCCTGCCGCGAGGTCAGCGGCGGCGCCTCAAGGTCCGCCTGCCGGCCATCGTTACTGTCGATGACGCAGCCCCCACACCGCGGCAGAGTGCCTACGGG
The DNA here is from genome assembly GCF_034479555.1 of Chromohalobacter canadensis. Classification (NCBI taxonomy): domain Bacteria; kingdom Pseudomonadati; phylum Pseudomonadota; class Gammaproteobacteria; order Oceanospirillales; family Halomonadaceae; genus Chromohalobacter; species Chromohalobacter canadensis. The sequence goes on from NZ_CP140151.1 coordinate 2,636,627, forward strand.
CCGGCACGCCGGGGCGCGTTCGAGGCAACGGCAGGGCCAGTGAGCGTTGACGATGAATGGGCCGCATGGCAGGTACAGCCCGCTCGCCCGCGCCCCAAGCGCCTCAAGATCGTCAAGGCCGCCTCAGCGAGGGACCGCTTCAAGGCCGCCGCCGCCAAGGCCGAAGGCGGTGGCGGTCAGGTACTGACGGACGTGACCCCGGCCCAGGGCGCCGAGGCGATCTTCACGCTACTGCGCGAAGAAGGCGTATTGCGCTGAGACGCGGCACTCAGGTAGCGCGCTCATGCTCGGGCAGGCCGATGGCGAGGAAGATGCTGATCACGCCGCCGCCCAGGGCGATCCACAGGGGCGCGGCGGGTGCCCAAAGTGCGGCGACCGGCCCCAGCAGCATAACGCCGAGAGCCGCCAGCGCGTTGGCCAGGCCCAGCGCCATGCCCGACCCCAGCGAGCGATTCTCGGGCAGGATGTCCTGGGCGATGAGGATGCCTAGCGGCAAGGTCGCGAACAGGCTGATGCCCAGCACGCCGAGCACGATCCACAGCCAGATGCCTTCGGCTAGCAGGAAAGCCGCCAGCATGATGACCGAGATGCTCATGGCGACAATCAACACCGGGCGGCGGCCGAAGCGATCCGAGAGCCGCCCGCCGCCGAGGTTGCCGATCACGCCGACGACCAGCATGACGGTGATGAAACTGGCGCCGGTGGTCAGGTCGCCCCCGCCCTGGGCCCACATCAGTGGTACATAGGTCACTACCGAAAGGATCATCAGCGAACGCAGGGTGGAAAAGGTCACCAACCGCGATAGCGGACCGGCATGCAGACGCCAGGCGATGGGGGTGGCATCCGCGGCGCGTGGCGGCAGACGCGGCGCCCAGTGCAGCACGAACGGCAGCGTGACGAGCGCGGGCAGGGCGAGTAGCCACAGGTAGCCTAGTCCCCATTGCACCACCACCCAGCTCGCCAGGGCCGGCCATACGCCGCGCCCTACCTCACCGCCGACCATGAAGATCGACATCGCGGCTCCCGGGCGCTCGCCACCCAGACGGCGAATACCGGCCAGCGCCTGGGGATGGAAGAAGGCGTTGGAGATCCCGATCAGCATCAGAATGCCGAGCAGAGGCCAAAAGCCTGAGGCGAAGCCTACCAGGGCGCCGCCCAGCGACGAACCGGCGAGCCCCAGGGCAACCATGACGCGGCCGCCGACACGGTCGGCAAAAATCCCCACCAGCGGTTGCAGTGCCTGGCCCATCAATAAGGCCGCCATGATCGTACCCGCCAGCGCCACCGAGAGATTGAGGGAGATCAGGATCGCCGGCAGCACGCCCGGCAGATAATTGGCGGCGCCGTCGTTGAGAAAATGCGCCCAGCTCATGCCGGTCAGGCGAGCAGGACGGGAACGAGACGAAGTGGCGGCGGTCGAGGCCTCCATGGCGAACTCCGGTGGCGAATGGGCGGCAGATCCACTCCGGGGTGGGGCGTATTTCGATCATTGCTTGAATAGCACGCCCACGGAGCCGGAACAAGTCGCGCTTATTGTAAGGCGGCGAACGATCAGCAGGTCTTGGTTGGCACGGCAATGTCTCTTTTGAGCATGGCGATGACTCGCTGGGAACAGTACGCGCCAGCAAGAGGGCTATGGTCGAAGAGTGGCGTTGACGCCACGACGCCTCTCACCATAAAGCCAAAGGACAATAGCCATGAGTGCAGCCAACCGCGGCGTGATCTACATGGGCGCCGGCCATGTCGAGGTCCAACCGATCCCTTTCCCCGAACTGGCGCTGGGTAATCGCAAATGCGAGCACGGCGTGATTCTCAAGGTCATCACCACCAACATCTGCGGCAGCGATCAGCATATGGTGCGCGGTCGCACCACCGCACCGAGCGGCATGGTGCTCGGTCACGAAATCACTGGCGAAGTCGTCGAGTGCGGGCGTGACGTCGAGTTCATCGGCGTCGGCGATGTCGTCTCGGTGCCCTTCAACATCGCCTGCGGGCGTTGCCGCAACTGCAAGGAAGGCCAGACCGGCATCTGTCTCAACGTCAATCCTGCCCGTCCGGGCGCTGCCTATGGCTATGTCGACATGGGCGGCTGGGTCGGTGGCCAGACCGAGTACGTCATGGTGCCCTATGCGGACTTCAATCTGTTGAAGTTTCCCGACCGCGATATCGCCATGGACAAGATCCGCGATCTGACGTTGCTGTCCGATATCTTCCCTACTGGCTTCCACGGTTGCGCCACCGCCGGTGTCGGCCCTGGAAGCACTGTCTACATCGCTGGAGCCGGGCCGGTCGGGCTGGCCGCGGCGGTCTCAGCCCAGCTGCTGGGTGCTGCCTGCGTCATCGTCGGCGACATGAATCCGCAGCGTCTCGATCAAGCCAAAAGCTTCGGTTGCGAGACGCTAGACCTGCGCCAGGACACACCGATGCCCGACATGCTGGAACCCATCCTCGGCGCACGCGAAGTGGACTCGGCAGTGGACGCGGTGGGCTTCGAGGCGCGTTGCCATGGCCACGACCATGCGCATGAGCAGCCCGCCACGGTGCTCAATGCCTGCATGGATGTCACCCGGGCTGGTGGCCAGATCGGCATCCCCGGGCTGTACGTCACCGAAGACCCCGGCGCCGAAAGCCAGGAAGCCCAGCATGGCAACCTGTCGATGCGTCTCGGCCAGGGCTGGGCCAAGTCTCACTCCTTCCATACCGGCCAGTGCCCGGTGATGAAGTACCACCGGCAGCTGATGCAGGCGATCTTGTTCGATAAGGTGAACATCGCCGACGCGGTCAATGTCGAGGTCATCTCCCTGGACGACGCACCGCGCGGATATGCGGATTTCGACGGAGGCGTGGCCAAAAAGTTCGTTATCGACCCACACGGCAGTGTGGCCGCCTGAGCGGCCGGCGCAGGTCCCGGTGCGGGGCCGTGGCCAGTTACCGGTCGCACGCCATTCGCGATTCGGTCTGACACCATGGTCTACCCGACATTGCCCCGCTCCGGTGCCACTATGCAATCAGGTGCCCGCTTCAGGGCGGGCAGCCGGTATCCGGGAGGTGTTTTCCATGGCGGTCCGTCCCGCCGGCAGTACATTCCCGGGCAAGTCAGTGCCTACCCATAATAACGAGCACGCCATGACCGTCGAGACCCTCACTCCCAAGCGTCGCTTCCGCAACAAGCTCCGTGGGCGAGACCTGCCCCCCGTTGCTCTGGCGGCGCTTCGCCAGCTCCTCGGCGATGAGCGCGCAGATGCCGAACGGCGGCGCCGCGATCTCCTGATCGAGCATCTGCACGCCATCCAGGATGCCCATGGTCATCTATCGTTGGTGACGCTCCGCGCGCTCGCCACCTACATGAACCTGCCCATGGCCGCGGTTTACGAGACGGCGACCTTTTATGCCCACTTCGACGTGGTCCACGACGACCAGGCGCCACCGCCCGAGGTGACGGTGCGGGTCTGCGATTCGCTCTCCTGTCGGCTGGCTGGCGCCGCAGCCCTCGAGGAGGAACTGGCGGCCGGCGTCGATCCGGAGGCGGTCAAGGTGGTACGTGGCCCCTGCATGGGCCGCTGCGATACCGCGCCGGTGGTGGAGGTGGGGCATCACCATGTGCTCTTCGCCACCCGCGAAGGGGTGGAAGCGGTGATCGATACCGGCCATTACCATCCCGAGGCGATTCTCTGGCAACGCCTGGCGGACTATCGCGCCGAAGGCGGCTACGGGTTGCTTGCCGACTGCCACGAGGGACGCATCACGGTCGAGGCGCTGATGCAGGCGCTGGAAACCGCCAACCTGCGCGGCTTGGGCGGTGCCGGCTTCCCGACCTTCAAGAAGTGGTATTTCGTGCGCCAGGAGGAAGGTCCACGCTACTGCGCCATCAACGCCGACGAGGGCGAGCCCGGCACTTTCAAGGACCGCGTCTACTTGGAGCGCTCACCGCATCGCTTCCTCGAAGGCGCTCTGGTCAGCGCCTGGGCGGTGGAAGCCGAGGCGCTCTATATCTACCTGCGTGACGAGTATCCGGGCCTACACCGAGTATTGCGCGAGGCGATCGCCGAGCTCGAGGCCGAGGGCCTGGTGGCGCCGGGCTATATCGTGCTGCGGCGCGGTGCAGGTGCCTATATCTGCGGTGAGGAGTCGGCGATGATCGAATCGCTGGAGGGCAAGCCCGGCAAGCCTCGCCATCGGCCACCCTTCGTCGCCCAGAAAGGGCTCTTCGATCGCCCTACGCTGGTCAACAACGTGGAGACCGTCTACTGGATCCCGATGATCTGGCAGCGCGGCGCCGAGGCCTTCTCGCGCCAGGGCCGCCATGGCCGGGTGGGGTTGCGCAGCTTCTCGGTCTCCGGACGGGTCAAGCACCCCGGCGTGCACCTGGCCCCGGCGGGCATCACTCTCGAGGAGTTGATCGAGGAATACTGCGGCGGCATGGCCGAGGGGCACCGCCTGGCCGCCTATCTGCCCGGCGGCGCCTCGGGCGGCATCCTGCCGGCGAGCAAGGCTGATATTCCGCTGGACTTCGATACTCTCCAGGAGCATGGCGGTTTTATCGGCTCGGCGGCGGTGATCGTGTTGTCCGATCGGGACGACCTACGCGCCGTGGCCACCAACCTGCTGGCCTTCTTCGCCGACGAGTCCTGCGGCCAATGTACCCCCTGTCGGGTGGGCACCGAGAAGATGCTGACCCTGCTCGAGGGCGACGAATGGGACGCTGCGACCCTGACGCGCCTCTCCCAGGTGATGATGGATGCCTCCATCTGCGGCCTCGGGCAGGCGGCCCCCAACCCGGTGCTAGGGCTGCTCAAGGATTTCCGCGGCGAACTCGCCGCCCAGAACGTAATCATCAAGGGATAAGGGAGACAGAGCATGAGCGAACAAAGCTCAAACAAAAGTTTCACCCTGACCCTGGATGGCGTGGAGGTGAGCGCCAATGCAGGGGAGACCCTCTGGCAGGTGGCCAAGCGCGCCGGCGAGAGCATTCCTCACCTCTGCTTCAAGGATGCCAGCGGTTACCGCGCCGACGGCAACTGTCGCGCCTGCATGGTGGAGGTCGAAGGCGAGCGTGCCCTGGCCGCCAGTTGCCTGCGCGAGGCCGCCCCCGGCATGGTGGTCAAGAGCGCCAGCTCCGAGCGGGCTCGCACGGCTCGAGAAGGCGTCATGGAGCTGCTGCTGGTCGACCAGCCGGCGCGTGACGACAGCCCCGATCGTTCCAGCCACTTCTGGGCCATGGCCGATCAACTGGCCATCGATGCCACGGCGGTGCGCCGACGGCTGCCGGCGCGGACCGACCGAGAGTCGTCCACCGTGCACCATGTGCGCCTTCCCGAGCATTCCTTGCGCGCCTCGTCGACCCATGACGCCAGTCATTCGGCGATGAACGTCAACCTCGACGCCTGCATCGAGTGCAATCTCTGTGTGCGTGCCTGTCGCGAGGTCCAGGGCAATGATGTCATCGGCATGGCCCATCGCGGCGCCGCCTCCAAGATCGTCTTCGATTTCGACGACCCCATGGGCGAGAGCACCTGTGTGGCCTGCGGCGAGTGCGTCCAGGCCTGCCCCACCGGGGCGCTGATGCCGGCGACCCTGGTCGACGAGGCGGGGCGCGGTGACTCTCGGGTGGCCGACCGCACTGTCGATTCCGTCTGCCCCTACTGCGGGGTGGGCTGCCAGCTAACCTATCATGTCAAGGACGACGCGATTCTCTTCGTCGAAGGGCGCGAGGGCCCTTCCAACCAGAACCGGTTGTGTGTCAAAGGACGCTTCGGCTTCGACTATCCGCGCCATCCATCGCGGCTGACCACGCCGCTGATCCGGCGTCCCGGCGTGGCCAAGGGGCTCGACCCCGATTTCGATCCGGCCCAGCCGCTGACCCACTTCGTTGAAGCGAGCTGGGACGAGGCACTGGACCTTGCCGCCGGCGGACTTGCCGACCTCAAGGCGGCCCATGGTCCCGACGCACTGGCCGGCTTCGGCAGCGCCAAATGCTCCAACGAGGAAGCCTGGCTGTTCCAGAAGCTGGTACGCACCGGCTTCGGCTCCAACCATGTCGATCATTGCACCCGGCTGTGCCACGCCAGCTCGGTGGCGGCGCTGATGGAATGTATCGGTTCGGGTGCGGTAACCGCCTCTTTCATGCAGGCACTGCAGGCCGATGTCGTGATCCTCACTGGCTGCAACCCGACGGTCAACCACCCCGTGGCGGCCACCTACTTCAAGCAGGCGGCCAGAAACGGCACCAAGCTGATCGTCCTCGATCCCCGTGGCCAGGCACTGGACGCCTACGCACATCGTAGCGTGCGTTTCACGCCCGGCGGCGATGTCTCGCTCTACAACGCCATGCTCAACGTCATCGTCAGCGAGGCGCTTTATGATCAGACCTATATCGATGCCCACACAGAGGGTTTCGAGGCACTCAAGGCGCATGTGCGCGACCTGACGCCCGAAGCAATGTCGCCCGACTGCGGCGTCGAGCCCGAGCAGATTCGCGAGCTCGCACGGCTGTATGCGCAGGCCGAGCGGGCGATGATCTTCTGGGGCATGGGCATTTCCCAGCACGTACATGGCACCGACAACGCCCGCTGCCTGATCTCGCTGGCCCTGGCCTGCGGTCAGACCGGCCGTCCCGGCACCGGCCTGCATCCGCTTCGCGGCCAGAACAACGTCCAGGGTGCCTCCGACGCTGGTTTGATTCCCATGGTGCTACCCGACTATCAACCGGTGGGCGATGCCCAGATGCGCAGTGCCTTCGAGGAGCTGTGGAACTCGCCGCTGGACGCGACGCCTGGGCTCACGGTGGTGGAAATCATGAATGCCATCGCTGCCGGTACCATCAAGGGGATGTACATCCTCGGCGAAAATCCCGCGATGTCCGACCCGGATCTCGATCACGCCCGGGAGGCGTTGGCCAAGCTCGAGCATCTGGTGGTGCAGGATCTGTTCGTTACCGAGACCGCGCAGTTCGCTGATGTGATCCTGCCGGCCTCGAGCTGGCCGGAAAAAGATGGCAGCGTGACCAACACCAACCGCCAGGTGCAGCTCGGTCGCGCCGCGGTCCCGCTACCCGGCGAGGCGAAGCCCGACTGGTGGATCATCCAGCAGCTTGCCAATCGTCTGGGACTGGACTGGCATTACACGCACCCGCGGGAGGTGTTCGACGAGATGAAGCAGGGCATGGCGTCGCTCGATCACATTTCGTGGTCCCGTCTGGAGCGCGAGAGCTCGGTGACCTATCCCTGCCCGGCCGAGGACGCCCCCGGCGCGGACGTGGTGTTCACCGACGCTTTCCCCACCGCGAGCGGGCGGGCGACGTTCACGCCGACCCGGCCACTGCCGCCGGATGAGCCCATCGATGACGACTACCCCACGGTGCTGATTACCGGGCGCCAACTGGAACATTGGCACACCGGTTCCATGACCCGGCGCACTCGGGTACTCGATGACCTCGAGCCCGAAGCGGTAGCCAGCCTCGCTCCGTCGGAGCTGGGGCGCCTGGGGCTGTCGCCGGGCGAGACGGTCACCATCGACACCCGTCGCGGCAGCATCACCCTGAAGACGCGCGCCGACCCCTTGATGCAGTCAGGCATGGTATTCGTACCGTTCTGCTACCTGGAGGCAGCAGCCAATATCCTGACCAATCCGGCGCTTGACCCGTTCGGCAAGATCCCCGAGTTCAAGTATGCCGCCAGTCGGTTGCATCGCGCCGAGGTGGCGACGGCGCTCGATGGCTGATCCGAGCCGGCGTGTCGCAAACGCATCCGGCCGTGACGCTTGCAAGCACCCCACCTCAAGGGGGACGGGGCTACCATCGCGGCATGTAAAGACACGTCGTCGTGCCAGTCCAGAGCACGAAGGCCGCGCAGGGGAGAGGGTATGCAACGTTATTCAGGCTTCGGGCTCGTCAAACACGCGTTACGCCATCATGAGGATTGGCAACGCCAATGGCGCAATCCCACGCCCAAGCCGGGCTATGACGTGATCATCGTCGGCGGTGGGGGACACGGTCTGGCCACGGCGTACTACCTGGCCAAGGAGCACGGCATCACCAACGTGGCGGTGCTCGAGAAGGGCTGGTTGGGCGGCGGCAATACCGCGCGCAATACCACCATCGTGCGTTCCAACTATCTGTGGGATGAGTCGGCGGCGCTCTACGAGCATGCGATGAAGCATTGGGAAGGGCTCTCGCAGGAACTCAACTACAACGTCATGTTTTCCCAGCGAGGCGTGTTGAACCTGGGCCATACCCTGCAGGACATGCGCGACATTCAGCGCCGGGTCAACGCCAACCGCCTCAACGGTATCGATGGCGAGGTGCTGGATGCCGAGGGCGTGCAGTCGCTGGTGCCGATTATGGACTGCTCGAAGCGTGCTCGATATCCGGTCATGGGTGCTTCCTGGCAACCACGCGCCGGTGTGGCTCGCCACGATGCCGTGGCCTGGGGCTATGCCCGCGCCGCTGACGCGCTGGGCGTCGATCTGCTGCAGAACACCGAGGTCACCGGCTTCAAGATTCGCGACGGCCAGATCCAGGGCGTGCATACCAATCGCGGCGACATCGAGGCCAAGACCGTGGGTTGCGTGACGGCGGGCAATTCCAGCGTGTTGGCCGGCATGGCCGGCCTCAACCTGCCGCTGGAATCGCATCCGCTGCAGGCGTTGGTCTCCGAGCCGCTCAAGCCGGTGCTGGACACCGTGGTGATGTCCAATCACGTCCATGGTTATATCAGCCAGTCGGACAAGGGCGATCTGGTCATCGGCGCGGGAATCGATGGCTACAACGGCTACGGCCAGCGGGGCAGCTATCCCACCGTCGAGCACACCTTGCAGGCCATCGTCGAGATGTTCCCGATCTTCTCACGGGTACGCATGAACCGGCAGTGGGGCGGCATAGTCGATACCTGTCCGGATGCCTGCCCGATCCTCTCCAAGACGAAGGTCAAGGGGCTCTACTTCAATTGCGGCTGGGGTACGGGCGGCTTCAAGGCGACGCCGGGTTCAGGGCATGTCTTCGCTGCCAGTCTGGCCAAGGGCGAGATGCATCCCATTGCCGCGCCGTTTTCCATCGACCGTTTCCACAGCGGGGCGTTGATCGACGAGCACGGCGCCGCTGGCGTCGCGCACTAAGGGAGAGCCACCACCATGTTTCATATCTACTGCCCCTATTGCGAAGAATTGCGCGAAGAAGAGGAGTTCCATCCCAAGGGCCAGGCGCACATCGCTCGTCCCGAGGAGCCGGACGCCTGCAGCGACGAGGAGTGGGGCGATTATCTGTTCTTCCGCGACAACCCGCGCGGCATCCACCACGAGATGTGGCTGCATGCGGTGGGCTGTCGCAAGTTCTTCAATATCACGCGCAATACCGTGAGTTACGAGATTCTCGAAACCTACAAGATGGGCGAGCAGCCGACGGTGGGCGCCGAGCATCTGGCGCGTGAGGGGAAAACCGATAGCGTGCAGGTCGCCGAGAGCGGCCAGCAGACCGTGGGTGCCAGCGACGCCGCCCAGGCGTCGGTCAAGGGAGCGCAGGCATGAGTCAGTCAGCATCACAGCCCAACCGTCTGGCGCAAGGCGGCCAGGTCGATCGCACGCATGCGTTGACCTTTACCTTCAATGGCCGCTCATATACCGGCCATCCCGGCGATACTCTGGCCTCGGCCTTGCTGGCCAATGGCGTGGATCTAGTCAATCGCAGCTTCAAGTACTCGCGCCCGCGCGGCATCGTCGCCGCCGGCGCGGAAGAACCCAATGCGGTGGTTCAATTGGGCGCGACGGAGGCGACCCAAGTGCCCAACGTGCGGGCTACCCAGCAGGCGCTGTACGACGGTCTAGTCGCGTGCAGCACTAATGGTTGGCCCGACGCGCAGCGCGACATCATGCGCTGGGTCGGCAAGCTGGGCAGCCCGTTCATGCCGCCGGGGTTCTATTACAAGACCTTCATGGCACCGGCGTCGATGTGGATGACCTACGAAAAATACATCCGCAAGACGGCCGGTCTGGGACGCAGCCCGACACAGCCCGATCCGGATATCTACGATCACATGCATCGGCATTGCGATCTGCTCGTCGTCGGGGCCGGTCCCGCAGGCTTGAGCGCGGCGTTGACGGCGGCGCGTGCCGGGGCACGGGTGATTCTCGCTGACGAACAGGAGGCGATGGGCGGCTCGCTGCTCGATACGCGCGAGACGCTGGACGATCAACCCGCCGCTCAATGGCTGAAGACGACACTGGCGGCGCTGGCGGAACACGACAACGTCACCTTGCTGCCGCGTACCACCGCGCATGGTTATCACGATCATCATTTCGTGACTCTTCACGAGCGCCGCACCGAGCACCTGGGCGATAGTGCGCCGTCTCAGGCCGGTCATCGCCAGTCGCGCTCACGGCTGCACCGGGTACGTGCTGGCCAGGTAATCCTGGCGACCGGCGCCCATGAGCGCCCGCTGGTGTATGCCAACAACGATGTCCCCGGCAACCTGCTGGCAGGGGCGGTGTCGACCTACATTCGCCGCTACGGCGTGGTGCCTGGCCAGAAGCTGGTGCTCTCTACCAGCAACGACCACGCTTATCGCGCCGCATTGGATTGGCATGAACTGGGCGGATCGTCTGGGCGCGAGGTGGTGGCCATCGTCGATGCCCGCACGGCGCCGGAGGGCGATCTCGTTGCGCAGGCCAAGGCGGCGGGCATCCGTGTCATCACCGGCAGCGCGGTGATCGAGGCCAAGGGGGCGCAGCGCGTCTCGGCGGCACGTGTGGCGGCCATCGACGTGGACGCCTTCACGGTCACCGGAAAAGTCGAGACGCTCGATTGCGACACCATCGCCAGCTCCGGCGGATACAGCCCGGTGATCCACCTGGCCTCGCATACCGGCGCGCGTCCGGTATGGAGCGATGACATCATAGGTTTTGTGCCGACCACCGTGACGGGCGTCACCGCGAGCGGCGGCGCGCATGGCGTCTATTCGCTGGGCGAGGTGCTGGCGGATGGCGTAGAGGCCGGCGTTAACGCGGCGACGGCGCTGGGATTCGCCGCCACCGTGGAAGGTGCGGGCCTGCCGCGCATCGCGTCGTGCCATGAAGGCCCGGCCTGTGCACTGTTCCAGGTGCCGCATGAGAAAGCCACGCTGCGTGCGCCCAAGCAGTTCGTCGATCTGCAGAATGACGTCACCGCAGGTGCCATCGAAGTAGCAACGCTCGAAGGGTTCGAATCCATCGAGCACGTCAAGCGCTACACTGCCATGGGCTTCGGCACCGATCAGGGCAAGCTGGGCAATATCAATGGCATGGCGGTTGCCGCGCGCTGCCTGGGGCAGAGCATTCCCGAAACTGGCACTACGGTATTCAGGCCCAACTACACGCCAGTGACCTTCGGTGCCGTGGTCGGCCGCCATTGTCGTGAGCTCTTCGATCCTGAGCGCTACACGCCGATGCAGGCCTGGCACGTCGCCAAGGGCGCCGAATTCGAGGACGTCGGCCAGTGGAAGCGCCCTTGGTACTATCCACAGAAGCACCGCACAGCGGGAGGCGAACGCCTGGAAACGATGCACGAGGCGGTGTCTCGTGAGTGCCGCGCGGTTCGCGAGGGCGTGGGCATTCTCGATGCCTCGACGCTGGGCAAGATCGATATCCAGGGGCCGGACGCCCGCGAGTTCCTCGGCCGTATCTACACCAATAAGTGGCAGAAGCTGGAGCCTGGTCGCGTGCGCTACGGACTGATGTGCGGCGACGACGGCATGGTGATGGACGACGGCACCACCAGCTGCCTGGCCGAGAATCACTTCCTGATGACCACGACCACCGGCAACGCCGCGCCGGTGCTGGAATGGCTCGAACTCTGGCACCAGACCGAATGGCCGGAACTCGAGGTATATTTCAATTCGGTGACCGACCACTGGGCGACGATGACTGTGACCGGTCCTGAGGCGCGCAAGCTACTCACCGAATTGACCGACATCGACCTCGACCGTGAGGCGTTCAAGTTCATGGATTGGCGCGAGGGGCATGTGGCCGGTGTTCCCGCGCGGGTGTTCCGGATCTCCTTCACCGGGGAACTGGCCTTCGAGATCAACGTCCAGGCGCACTACGCCATGCGCGTTTGGGAGGCGTTATTCGCGCACGGTGAAAAGTATGATTTGACGCCTTACGGCACCGAAACGATGCATGTGCTGCGCGCCGAAAAGGGCTTCATCATCGTCGGCCAGGATACCGACGGGTCGGTAACGCCCGAAGATCTGGGCATGCACTGGGCCATCGGCTATGACAAGCCATTCCCATGGGTCGGCAAGCGGGCGCTGACGCGTTCCGATACACGCCGTGACGGGCGCAAGCAGCTCGTCGGCCTCAAACCCAAGGACGCGAGCGTGGTGCTGGAGGAGGGCGCGCCGGTCGTCTTCGACCCGAAACACGCCATCCCCATGCCCATGGCTGGCCACGTGACCTCGAGCTACTACAGCCCGACGCTGGAAAGCGGCTTTGCCCTGGCGGTGGTCAAGGGTGGCCATCAGCGCATGGGCGAGAGCGTCTATCTGCCGATGGCCGATGGGCGTGTGCATGAAGCCGAAATCGTCGGTACCCAATTCGTCGACCCGAAGGGAGAGCGCCAGCATGTCTAACTCGGTCCATGTCTACGACGCCCGCGCCGATCACGCCACCATCACGGCCGAGTCGCCGCTGGCGTACTCCTTCCAGCGCAGCGGTATGCCCGCGCCTGGAGAGGAAAGCCGTGCAGTGATCGGCGAACGAGCGTTTCTGGGACACCTCATCCTGCGCGGCGGCGCTATCGTTCTCGACGAGGCGCTGCGCGAGGTGCTCGGCATTGGCCTGCCCGGGCGCCCCAATTCGCTCACCGTCGACACCGACGGCCAGCGCTCCGTGCAATGGTTATCGCCCGACGAGTGGCTGCTGATCGTGCCCGGCGATGAGACTTTCGGCCTCGAGACGCGGCTGCGCGCGCATCTCGGCGGGGCACATGTCGCCATCGTCGACGTCAGCGCAGGGCAGACGCTGATCGAACTCACCGGAGAAGCGGCGCACGAAGTCCTGATGAAGTCGACGGTCTACGATGTCGACCCAAATGCGTTCACGGTGGGCAAGGGCGTGACCACGCTCTTTGCCAAGACCAGCGTCATTCTGCGTCGCCCCAGCGAGTCGCGTTGGGAGCTCATCGTGCGGCGCAGTTTCGCTGACTACGTTTATCGCTGGCTGCTGGATGCGGGGGAAGAATATGGCATCGGTGTCGCTCGAGAAAGCCGCCATGAGTCGCAGTAACGATACCTGGATCCTCGCCGCGCAGTGCCCCAGCCGTCTGGGCACCGTGGATGTCGTGACCCGCTTCCTCAAGGAGCGCGATTGCTACATCACCGAACAGCAGTCGTTCGATGACCGCCTGGGCGAGCGTTTCTTCATCCGTACCGAGTTTCGGCCTCTGGCCTCCGACTTCGATGCCGAGGCCTTCCAGGCGGACTTCGCGACCCGGGCCTCTGAGTTCGAGATGGATTTCGAACTGACCCCGCCCGAGCGCCGCACGCCGGTGGTGATCATGGTCTCCAAGGCCGATCATTGCCTTCACGACCTGTTGTATCGCTACCGCACCGGGCAACTGCCGCTGGATATTCGCGCGGTGATCTCCAATCACCCCGATCTCGAATCGCTGGTAACCGGGCATGGGCTGCCATATCACCATTTTCCGGTGACGCCCGAGACCAAGGCGGCTCAGGAAGCCCGCGTGCTCGAGGTGATCGAAGCCACCGGCGCCGAGCTGGTGATCCTGGCGCGCTACATGCAGGTACTCTCCAGCGAAATGTGCACACGTCTCAGCGGGCGCGCGATCAACATCCATCACTCCCTGTTGCCGGGGTTCAAGGGTGCCAAGCCGTATCACCAGGCTTATGAAAAAGGCGTCAAGCTGGTCGGCGCCACCGCGCACTACATCAACGATGATCTCGACGAAGGTCCTATTATCACCCAAGGGGTTGAACCGGTCAGTCATGCCGATTACCCCGAGGATCTGGTGGCCAAGGGAAGAGACATCGAATGCTTGACCCTAGCGAAGGCGGTATCGCTTCATCTGGAGCGCAGAGTGTTTCTGCATTCCAAGCGCACCGTGGTGTTCAAACGTTGACGATGCGGGAGCGGGCATTTTGCCACCGCTCTCCTAAACTTCGGGTAACGCCTCTGGCGACAGGCGTTCACGACAGTGATCACCCACAATAACGACCATCGCAGCCGCGACCGGTGACACCGGCCGGCGCGCCGTCACTCGAGGAGGGGAAGACATGATGCTCGCGGATCTGATCGACGGCGACGACTTTCGTCAACGCCTACAAGCGCTGGGCGTGCGCATTCCCGATGGTGCTGGCCCCGAAACCTGTGCCCGCATGGCCGCATGCAAGTACAACGAAGTTGGAGTGGAGGGCCTGCCCGAGGCCATCCACGACATGCTGCAGCACAGCGACGAAATGCTGCCCTCGGTACGCCAAGCGATCGACACCCATCTGTTGCCTCGCCTGCGCGCGAACGAATAAGCACAGCCTCCAATATCCAACGCCGCGCCGATATCGGCGCGGCGTTGGTGTGTCATGCTAGGCGCCTCGGCGGCCACCCGTTTCCGGTTCGCTTCGCGATCCCCGGCCGGTTAAGATCCTTCCAGACGTCATCCTGAATGCCGCTCGTCGCTCAAGGGAGGTGAACCAATGGGTAAGGCCGGTGATCGTTATTATCTACTCGATGTTTTCACGGATACGCCGTTTGCGGGTAACCCGCTGGCAGTCTTTACGGAAGCGGCAGGCATATCCGATGTACGCATGCAGGCCATAGCGACGGAATTGAATCTCTCGGAGACGGTTTTCGTCGGCACGCAGACAGCCGATAACCGCTTCCCGATCCGCATTTTTACCCCTGGCACTGAATTGCCCTTCGCCGGTCATCCGACCATCGGGACGGCCTATTTGCTGGTCTCACTGAGCTTAGCCGATCGCCAGTCGCCGCTGGTGTTGCAAGCCGGTGTGGGAGATCTGGAAGTGCACTTCGACGGGGACAGGGCGCGTTTCACGACCGCTCGGCCAGTCGACGTGCAGCCAAGTTCGCTCGACAGGATGTCAGCCGCGGAGTTGCTCGGGTTGTCAGCCTCTCAGGTAGTCGATGATCCGGAGATCGCCTCTTGTGGCCTTGCGTACCATCTAATCGAACTGGATAGCATCGACGCGCTGGAGCAGGCGCGACCGTCGGCGGCATCATGGAGCCGGTGTGTATCACCGAGCAGCATCGAGCAGATTTATCTGCATGTTCGTACCGGCGACGAGACCCGGCGCTCGCGCATGTTTTCCACCGCAAACGGCAATCTGCGTGAGGACCCGGCCACGGGCAGTGCCGCATCGGCCCTGGCTGGCTATTTGGCGGTTCAGGAATCGGACGTGGGACCGCGATACTGGCAGATCGATCAGGGTGTCGAGATGGGTCGCCCCAGTCGTATCCATGCCTGGGTCGAACGTGACGATGCCATGACCATTCGTATCGGTGGACAAGCCGTCATGGTGGGCGAGGGCAAGCTCTACCGTTGATCCCGCGCCGGCATCGGCGCGGGATAATGCATCATGCCGTATCAGCACATGCCATCAAGAGTCAGCCCTGGACGATGTGCAGCGATGGGGCCTCGGCGTCCAGTCGCGAGAGCAGGGTTTCGCTGTACCAGTCGACGAAGTCGATTACGCCGAATTCGTAGGTCTCTGAGTAGGGGCCGGGCTGGTAGGCGATGGAGTTGATGCCGCGCTGGTTTTCCTCGGCCAGTTGCCGGTCCTGATCGTTGGTGGCGTCCCATACCTTGCGTAGCCATTGGGGATCGTAATCGACGCCTTCCTGGGCATCCCGGCGGACGAGCCACTTGGTGGTTACCAGGGTCTGTTGCGGGCCCAGCGGCAGCACGCGAAAGACCACGGCATGATCGCCCATGAAATGGTTCCAGGAATTGGGCAGGTGCAAAATGCGCAGCGAGCCCAGATCGGGGCTCGTGAGGCTTCCCATCAGTTTCCCGCAGCCGGGCTTGCCGTCCATGGTCATCGACATGACGCCGTCGATCATCGGCGTGCGGGTCAGACGGTTGCGCTTGCCGAAGTGCTTGAGCGCCCAGGGCACCTGTAGGCGTTCCCAGTGGGCCTGCTGGCGGGCGACAAGGTCGCGGTAGGCGGGCGTAGCGCGCGGGTCGTCGGTGTCGTCGAACTCGATAAGCGAGTTGAGCAGCTCCGGATGGGCACCGTTGCAGTGATAACACTCGCGGTTGTTCTCGAGGACCAGCTTCCAGTTGGCTTGCTCGACGATGTTCGATTCCGCCGCGACTTTGACGTTATCCATCTCGTAGGGCGCCAGATACTCATCCAATGTCGCCAGGAAGTCGTCGATGGCCGGCGGCTGCTCGGCGAGACTGATGAAGATGAAGCCCCCGGCGCTCTTCACCGCCACCGGCTTGAGGCCGTGGGCGGAAAGGTCGAAGTCCTCGCCCATGTCCTGACCGGCGAACAGCAGGCGGCCGTCGAGTTCGTAGGTCCACTGATGATAGGGACACACCAGCTTGGCGACCTTGCCTTTCTCCTGCGTGCACAGCCGCGACCCACGGTGCCGGCACACGTTGTGGAAGGCATGAATCGCGCCCTGGTCGCCGCGTACCACGATGATGGGATTGTCGCCGATCTGCGCGGTCAGGTAATTGCCCTTGGCGGGGAGCTCGCAGGTCATGCCGACGAACAGCCACTCTTGGGTGAAAATTTCCTGTATGTCCAGCGCGAACACACGTGGATCATTATAGAAGGGTTGCGGCAGCGAATACGTGCGCCAGCGCTGGCGAAGCATGTCGGCGGTCGCGTCACGCGCGGCGGCCAAGGGATCGTCGAGTGCGGATGTAGCGATCAGATCCATGGAGGCATCCTCTTCCTCTTCGTGCGCCGTGTCGGGTAACGGATGGCGCCATGACATTGAGTGAGTGTGCGTGAGAGGCGTGAATGTCGAGGAGTTTGGCGTATTGCCACCAATGGGGATTGTCTGCCCGCGACATCGGCCGATGCCGTGGCGACGTCAGTTGGCGATTGCCCTCGTGGTGGCGGCTTGCGCAGGCATGCGCGTGTCGTTGGCAGGCAAGTGGCCGGTGCGGGGCGCGCCCACAATGCGTCTGACAGTTAGATACCGCCGCGCGACCAGGTAGACATCCCATGAGCTTGAACTTCTTCAATCCCGTCACTACCCAGACCTGGACCAATGGGCGCCATAACGTGCGTTGCGTGAAGATCATCCAGGAGACCTGGGATGTCCGCACCTTCTGCTTCATGGCCGATCAGCCGGTGTTGTTCTTCTTCAAGCCCGGACAATTCGTGACCCTGGAGCTGGAGATCGACGGCGAGCCGATCATGCGCTCCTATACGATTTCCAGCTCGCCCTCGGTACCTTACAGCTTCTCGATCACGGTCAAGCGGCTTCCCGATGGACGCGTTTCCAACTGGCTACATGACAACCTGCAGGTCGGCAGCGAACTTGTCGTTCACGGGCCGGTGGGGGATTTCAACGTCATCGACTATCCCGCCGACAAGGTGCTCATGCTCTCCGGTGGGGTCGGCGTCACGCCGTTGATGTCGATGACGCGCTGGTTCTTCGATACCAACGCCAACGTCGACCTGCAGTTCGTGCACAGTGCGCGCGAGCCACGCGACATCATCTTTCACCGCGAGCTGGAACATATCTTCTCGCGGATCCCTGATTTCCGGCTGCATATCGTCTGTGAGCGCGGCGATGAAAACGGTGTGGCTTGGGCGGGGTTTCGGGGCTATCTAGCGCAGGCGATGCTCGAATTGATGGTGCCGGATTACCTGGAGCGCGAGATCTTCTGTTGTGGCCCCACGCCGTACATGAAGGCCGTCAGGCAGGTGCTGCAGAGCAACGGCTTCGATATGAGCCACTACCACGAAGAGTCGTTCGGAGCCACGCCCGCGGATGTCCGGGCAGATGTGGAGGAACTCGCCGAGCAGGCCGAAGCGGAGTTGGAGGCGGTCGATACCGCCGACATGTTGCAGGTCGAATTCAGCAACAGCGGCAAGAGCATTCGCATTCTGCCTGAGGAGACCGTGCATTCCGCCGCCGCCAAGCTCGGCCTGCATATCCCCAAGGCCTGCGGGATGGGCATCTGCGGTACCTGCAAGGTCAAGAAGCTCTCGGGCGACGTCAACATGGAACACAACGGCGGCATTACCGAGGATGACGAAGCAGACGGCTATATTCTGAGCTGCTGCAGCACGCCCAAGAGTAACGTGGCCATCGAGTTCTAAGACCTTCTAGCGCGACTCGGCGGCGGTGGTGGCCCCAGACCGCTCGGCCTCGCGCGCTTGACGCAGTTCACCGCGCGCCTGGCGGGCGATCTTCCAGCCCCCGGAGAGAGACAGAAACGCGAAGACCGCCCCGACGATGGTATCCGGCAGGGCGTTGCCACTGCCGAACACACCCAACGCGGCGAGCAGCACCGCGCCGTTGCCGATGACGTCGTTGCGCGTGCAGATCCACACGCTACGCATGTTGCTGTCGCCCTCGCGATAGCGCATCAACAGCACCAGCACCGCGAGGTTGGCGAACAGCGCCAAGAGTCCCACCGCGCCCATGGTTGGCGCATCTGGGTGGCTGCCCGCCAACAGGTTATGCAGCGTCACGCCCAGTACCACCACGCCGAAACCGGCCAGCGTTGCCGCCTTGATCAGCGAGGCTCGGGCACGCCATACCAGCCCCATGCCCAGTACGCCCAGGCTGATGGCGTAGTTCGCCGCATCACCCAGGAAGTCGAGTGAATCGGCCATCAACGAGGTGGAATCCGCCTTCACACCGGCCAACATCTCGACCCCGAACATCACCGCATTGACCACCAGCGCGATCCATAGCACGCGCCGGTAGCGTGGCGTCGACTCGGGAGAAGGGGAAGAACCGCAGCAGCACGCCATGCAAACCTCAACATCGTGGACCGAATTAGTACCTGACATTCTACAACTCTGGAGTGCACTCGAGGTCAAGCGTGGCTGAAATGTGACAGTAATTTGAACGGGCAATCAAAATTATGAATAATGGAAAAAGTCGTATTGAATAATAAATCAATATCAGAGGGATCTCATGACACATTTTCGATGGCATCTCGCGCCGCTTGCGGCGCTGACCCTAGGGGCCGCTTCGTTAGCCCAGGCCGACGTCAGTGTTACACGCGGCGCCACCGACATCCCCGATGGTGAGGCGACCCACGCCGAAGACATCACCATCGCCAATGACCAGTTGGCCTTCGCGTTGGCAGTCGAGTCACGGCCGCCCTGGGGCGTGCCGCGCGGCACCTTGGTGGACTTGGCGGCGGTCAAGGATGGCGAGATCGATCTCGACCGCGTCGCCTTTGCCGACTTCATCCCCAATAACTGGTCCGCCTGGCCCAACGATGGCAAGAACGTCGAGATCGTCGAGAAGTCGCCTGAGCGCGCGGTGATCCGCGTCAGCCGCAACTTCGGCGAGGCCATGGTCACCACCACCTACACGCTGGAAGCTGGCAGCGACCGCGTGCATTTGGAAACCGAGTTCGATAACCAGGGCGACGAGCCGCTGGAAGCGATTCGCTCCGGCTTCACGCTGTGGCCGGACACCGGTTACCTGTTCGGCGTGCCCGGCCTGGGCGATGCCAAGGAAACCGAGGCCAGCGACGCCCTCACCGACCGCATGGTTGCCTACGACCAGGATTGGGCCTTTGCCCTGCACGCGCCGTATTTCGACCGCATCAACTACGAAGGCCAGGACATGTACCTGGAGCACAGCCTGGCGGCCGGGGAATCGCGTCGTTTCGAGGGGTGGTTGCAGGTCGTGCCGGAAGGCGATTTGGCCCCGGTGGTCACCAACGAGATCGAACGCAAGAGTCTCGATAGCGGTGAGATTCATGGCCAGCTACGCGATGGCGATGGCGAGGCGCCCGCCAACGGACTGGTGATGATCGAGAAGGAAGGTGCGCCCTACGCCTGGACGCTGGCCGACGATGGCAAGTTCTCGATGTCGCTGCCGGCGGGCGAGTACCAGGCTTACGCCACGGCGGAAGGCTTTGCCAACTCCGAGCCAGTCGAACTGAATGTCGCTGACGGCAGCGAGCGCGAGCTGAGCTTCGATGGCATGCGCGGCCCGGGCACGCTGTCGCTGGATATTCGCGGCGCCGAGAATGACACCCCGCGCGACGCACGCCTGACGATCCTCGAAGGCCAGCAGCCGCCGGTGGAATTCCTCGGCAAGCAGACTTTCTTCACCGAACTGGACCCGGCCGGCCAAGCCGAGCTCAAGCTGGCGCCCGGCGACTATCGCCTGGCCGTCGATGCCGGTGCCGGTTTCACTGCGCGCCAGCAGACGCTGGATGTCAGCCTCGAGACTGGGGAGGAAATCGACAAGAGCGTGGAGATCGAGCGTCTCGTCGAACCCAATGACGACCACTGGTACGGCGCCGACCTGCATCACCACGCCAACGTGCTGGAGGGCACCACGCCGCCGGATACGGTGGTGCGCGCCCAGTTGGCCACGGATCTCGACCTGACCTTCATCAGCGATCACGACTCTACGGCTAATCACGACACCTTTAGCCAGCTTTCCGCTGAGCGCGGCGTGCCGTTCATTCCCTCCATTGAGGTCTCGCCCTCCTGGGGACACATGAACCCGTTCCCCATCGAGATGAACGGTGAGCTCGAGGTCGACCCGGGCACCGACGACGTGCAGGACATCGTCAAGGACGCACGCCGCCTGGGTGCCGAGGTGGTGCCCATGAACCATCCGTACAACGCCTACGGTTATCTCAGCAACCTGGGCGACGGCAAGGTGCCCGGCGGTTTCACGCCTGGCTTCGATCTGCTCGAACTCAATGCCGAAGTGGACAACGAGCCGACCATCGCTGCAGCGCATCGCTTCTGGGATCAGGGCACGCGCATGTACTTCACGGCGGGCACGGACACCCACGATGCCTGGAACGACCTCACCGGTCGCATTCGCATGATGGGCCACGTGCCCGGCGAGCTGACCCCACGCGCCTTCGCGCGTGCCCTCAAGGATGGCCATGGCTACGCGACTCAAGGGCCGCTGCTGTTCCCCGATGAGCACATGTTCGGCGATAGCCTGCGCTTGGTCGAAGACGCCACGGGCGAATGGACGGTGAATGCCACTGCCGTCAACGGCCTCAAGGAAGCGCGCCTGATCGGCCAGAGAGGCGAAGTGCTCGCCACTCAAACGCTTGACGGCACTGACGCGACGTTGACCTTTGAGATTCCCGGCGACGCCAAGGGCTGGGTCGCGCTTGAAGTCGACGATGCCGATGGCGATACCGCCTGGACGAACCCGCTGTGGCTCGAGCGCTCCAGCAAGACCGATTATCTCGGTGATAAAGGCGGCGACGACGAGGACGCCTGATCGCGCGATCAGGCTCTCGTCACCATAACCACGATAACGCGCCGCCAAGACCCCTTTTCAAAGGGGCTTCAAGGGAATGCCACGCCTTCGGGCGTGGCTTTTTTGTGGGCGGTGGGCAGAAACTGTGTCAGTGTTTCTCCGAAGGCAGCGGCGTTGCGTAACGGGGCGCCTGGGGCAGCGTCGTCAGTGATCACTGGAGGAGCCAGGGAATGAACGCAAACAAGATACTGCAGCAGTTGATGCAACAAGCCAGCGGTAGCCAGAAGGGCGGCGGTGTCGATGTAAAAGGCATGTTGGGTGGCCTCTCGAAACAGCTGGGCGGAAGTTCCTCAGACGGCAAGTCCAGTGGGGAATCTGCGGGCGGCTTTGATATGAAAAGCCTGCTCGGCGGTGGTGCCATGGGCATGCTGGTTGGCTCCAAACGCGGCCGCAAACTGGGCGGTAAAGCCCTCAAGTACGGCGCGATCGCCGGTGTTGGCGTATTGGCCTGGAAAGCGTGGCAAAGTTCTCAAAATAAAAGTTCGGTCAGCGAGCCACAAGACGCTGGCGAGGGCGAACGTGTCGAGGTGCTCGATGGCGAGTACCAGGAGCGGCGTAGTCTGGAACTCTTGCAGGCGATGATCATGGCGGCTCGTGCCGATGGCCACATCGATGAACAAGAGCAGGCGATGATAACCGAACAGATCGATGCGTTAGGGGCCGACGACGAGATGCACCGTTGGGTCGAACAACAACTCAATGCGCCGTTGGATGCCAAAGCGTTGGCGCGTGAAGCGGACTCGCCCCAAGCGGCGCGAGAAATGTACTTAATCAGCGTCGCCGTGATCGATGAGCAAAACCCGATGGAGCGTGCCTGGCTCGATCAATTGGCCAGTGCCCTTGATTTACCCCAAGAGATGACCGTCGAGCTTGAACGCCAGGCACAGCAGGCCGGTTAATGTCTGGAATTCTCATGCCTAGAATATCGCCAACCGTGGCTGTTCCCCGGCTGGCGGCTTCTTGCCTTCTTTACTGACAGGCCGTGACAGCATCGCCATCGCTGGAGACAGTCGGCTGCGTTCTCACGCCGACAAGCACCAGAGCGGCGGCGGCTAACAGCATCGTGCCGGCCGTCGCACACACGCCCAGGACGCCGCTGATGTCGAACATGACGCCACCGACGGCGGCGCCCAGCGCGATCGCCAGTTGTATCGAGGCGACGATCAAACCGCCACCGCTTTCGGCCTCGTCCGGCACGACACGGGTGATCCAGGTCGACCAGGCGACTGGTACGGCACCGAAGGCGAAACCCCATAGGGCCACCATGAGCACATCGGTGCCCATCGAAATACCGCCTAGCGTGGCTAGCAGCCAGCCCAGCACGCCCATGATCAGCGGCATCAGCAACAGTGTCAGACGCAGGCTGCGCTCCAGCAGGTAACCCGCGACCAGCGTCCCGATGAAGTTCGCCACACCAAATGCCAGCAGGGTCGAAGAGAGTTCATTGATACCCATCTGCGACACGCCTTCGAGAAACGGACGAACATAGGTGAAGAAGGCAAAGTGGCCGCAGAACACTAGCAGAATGGCCACGATGCCGACGGCCATGCCCGGCCGTTTTATGACACTCACCAACGTGCCAAGTGGCGTCGGGCGCTCAGGTGCCATTCGCGGCAGGGTGGTGTACTGCAACACCAGCGTCAGCACCGAGAGCGCCGTCGCGAGCAAGAAGACGTTGCGCCAGCCGATCATGTCGCCGAGGTAGCTGCCCAGCGCGGCGGCACTGATGGTGGCGATGGGGACGCCGGTGAACAACAAGGACATCGCACGCGGGACGTCATGCTCCGATACCAGCCGCATGACCGTGGCAGCGGAAAGCGCCCAAAATCCGCCCAGTGCCACACCGAGTAGTACCCGCCCGACCAGTAACCAGGCCAGGTGCGGCGCGAACGCGACCACCAGATTGGCGGCGATCATCAGCACGGAGAATGCCAGCAGCACGTGGCGGCGATCGAGGCGCTGTGTCACGGACGTCACCAGCAAACCGGAGAGTAATGCCACCACCGCCGTGACCGTGACGGCTTGTCCGGCCTGGCCTTCGCTGATCATGAGTGAATCGGCCATCGGCGTTAGCAGACTGGCCGGCAGGAATTCGGCCATCACCAGGCTGAAAACGCCCATCGTCAGCGAAAACACGGCGACCCAGCGCGATGGCGTTGGCGACTCGTGCGTCGAGTGTTGAGGTTCTTGCGTCGTCATTTTGAGATTTCCGATCAAGACTTGGGATGATGCGTAGACTAAAGTAGTATCGTGAGATCATCTATCACTAAAGATCCGTCATGTTTGATCAAGAGTCCGGAATTTTTACCGCCGCCGACTCTGGTGCCAGCTCCAGCGAATGGATCAACGAGCTGCTCCTCGGCATGCGTCTGTCGGGGTTGAGCTATCGTCGCGTTCAGGTAGCTCCACCCTTCGGCATTCGTTTCGATACCGACGCCAGCTGCGCGCAATTTCACTTTGTCGCCCAAGGGCCCGTCATACTGCGGCTCGGTGCAGAGGAACAGGTTCTGGAGACCGGCGATGCCGTGCTGCTGCCTCGGGGTGGCCAGCACTGGCTGTTGTCTTCACCTGAGGTTAAGAGCCGCGACATCGAGCAGATCGACGCGCTGCCGCTATGTGATGACTTCAGCTGCGTCAATGAATGCCCCGATACGCTCGACGGCACTCCACCGGTGCGACTGTTCAGCGGCTGCATGCAGTTCGATCTGGGCGGCATGCAGCCACTGTTGACGCTGATGCCTGCGGTAATGCATGTCGGCACGCTACTCTCGCGCTATCCCGAGATGCTGCCGATGCTGGAAGCGATGGCACGTGAAGCGAGTCTCGAGCGGGCCGGCGCCGCCGGCATTCTCTCGCGATTGGCCGACGTGGTTGCCGCTAGCATCGTGCGTGGTTGGGTCGAATGCGGCTGCGCCGACATCGGTGGCTGGATCGAGGCGTTGCGTGATCCGCGTCTGGGCAAGGTCATCGCCGCCGTCCACCGTGAGCCCGGCCGCGACTGGACGGTCGCCGCCATGGCGGCGGAGATGGGCAGCTCCCGCTCGGTGTTCGCCGAACGCTTCCGCTGTTCTCTGGGCATCTCGCCGCTCGGCTACGTCACCCAGCTTCGCATGCGTCTGGCCACGCAGTGGATCGCCGAGAAGCAATTTTCGATCGATCAGGTCGCCTGGCGCCTGGGCTATGGCTCCCAGGCCGCTTTCAGTCGCGCGTTCAAACGGTCGACCGGGCAGACACCGGGAAAGTTAAGGCACGGCTAAGCGACTGCGCCAAGCGTAGCAGGCCGAGGCCGATTCGGAGCCTTGCGGCTGATTATGGGCCTCAGCGATGCGAGGCCGCCAAGGTTCCACCGGCGGCGATGAACAAGCTGCCCGTGGTGCGATTGAAGAGCTTTACGCGGCGTGGACTATGGAACCAGCGACCGATCCCCGACCCCATCGTGGCGTAGCTCGACATGGTGGTGAGGTCGATGGCCAACCAGGTCAGCGACAGGATCGCGAATTGCGGCAGTTGCTGGGCGCCGAGGTCGATGAAGCCGGGAAACAATGCGCCGAAGAAGAGCAGGTCCTTGGGGTTGCTGATACCTACTGTAAAACCGCGCCGGAAGAGGGCTCTCGTGCCGGTACGCTCGACGTGCTGTGGGCTTTGCGCGGCATTGTCCGTCATCGACGCCGTCACCGGTGCGCGCCAGGCCTGCACGCCCAGATAGATTAAGTACGCCGCGCCTACACCCTTGAGCAACGTGAAGGCGAGCTCCGACGTGGCCAGAATCGCCCCCAGCCCTAACGACGACAGCCCCATGAGCACCAGCGATGCCGTCGCCCCACCGATCACCGTCGCCAGTGCACGTTGGCGACCATGGCGCAGCCCATGATGCATGCATAACAAGGCCACCGGGCCAGGAAAGGCGATCAGTGCGGCGATAACGCCGACATAGGTCAACCACGTCGTCAGTTCCATGGAACTAATCTCCGTTCATGAGTGAGCAGCTTTTATGAATGGGCGCGCGAGGCCGCCGGATATTCGTGACGGCTGATAAAGCGATGATATATCAATTCTCTGCGATAAAAAGCGTCGCGCGCCCGTCGCGTCTACACGATGACACCGTCCAGCAACACCACCGGGCTTGGAGATCGACCTTCGTCGGGCCTAGAGTGAGAGCGAGGCGCCACGCATTGGCGTGGCGATCACGTTTACGTGCCTCTCAAGGGCACCGATGCGGAGGGAATCGCATGAGCAGTCACAGTAACGTGGCCGATATTATCGTCGAAACACTGGCAGACGCGGGCGCCAAGCGCTGTTACGGCGTCGTCGGCGACACCATCAATCACTTCACCGACGCTATTCGGCGCAGCGATGCTTTGGAATGGATTCATGTGCGCCATGAGGAAGTCGGCGGTTTTGCGGCGGGCGGCGAGGCCTACATGACGCGGGAGCTGGCGCTGTGCGCTGGCACTTGCGGCCCCGGCAGCCTGCATTTCGTCAATGGGCTATTCGAGGCGCATCGCAGCGGCTCACCGGTGGTGCTGATCGCCTCCCAGGTGGCTACCAAGGACGCTGGCATCGGCTTTCCGCAAGATGTCGATCCCATACCGATCTATGAGCAGTACAGCGTGTTCTGCGAGTCGATCGTCAATCCCGATCAGGCGCGGCGCATGACCGCCCTAGCCGCACAAGCTGCCTTGGCCAACAACGGCGTGGCGGTGCTCGTTGTGCATGGCGACATATTCACCCAGAAGCCGAGCCAGGATCTACCGTTTCGCGCGCATCGCTTCGACCCCATCGTGCGGCCCAATGCCGAGGAATTCGTCCCCGCCGTCAAACAGCTCAATAAGGGGGGCAAGATTTCCATCTTCGCCGGATTCGGCTGTGAGCACGCGCGCAGCGAAGTCATGGCGCTGGCGGCCAAGCTCAACGCGCCGATCGCCTGGACCTCGCGCGCCAAGGATTTCATCGAACCCGACAACCCCTTCGAGGTTGGCATGACCGGCGTGTTCGGACTGGCGGGCGGCTATCACGCCGTGGCCGAATGCGACACGCTCCTGCTGCTGGGCTGCAACTTCGCCTGGGAACAGTTCTACCCTGAGAAAGCGACCATCATTCAGGTGGATATCGACCCGCAGCAGATCGGCAAGCGCCATCCGGTAGACATCGGTCTGGTCGGCAGTGTGCGTGATACCTGCCTGGCGCTGGCCAAGATGGTCGATGAGCAGACTGACACCCACTGGGTGGATAACTGCCGCAAGCAGTATCTGGAGGCTCTTGAGCATGATGCCCATGAATCCAAGGACGACGCGCTGATTCATCCGCAGGAACTCACCCTGGCGCTCAACGCGCATGCCCCCGACGATGCCTTCTTCACGGCGGACGGTGGTAGCCCGATGGTCTGGATGCTGCGTCACATTCACGCCAATGGCCAGCGCCGTACGCTTTCTAGCCTGGTCCATGGCACCATGGCCAACGCCTATCCGCAGGCTATCGGCATTCAGAAAGCGTTTCCCAAACGGCAAGTCATCGCCATGTGTGGCGATGGCGGCCTGACCATGCTGATGGGCGACCTCCTCACCCTCAAGCAGGAGAAGGTGCCGCTCAAGATCGTCGTCTACAACAATAGCTCGCTGGGCTTCGTCGAATTGGAACAGAAGGTCGAAGGCCTGCTCGACAGCTATACTGATCTCGAGAATCCCGAATTCGACAAGCTGGCACAGGCCATGGGCATCTGGGGCAGGCGAGTGGAGGAATCGCACCAGCTCGAACCTGCCATCATCGAATGGCTCGCCCATGAGGGGCCGGCACTGCTCGACGTCAAGGTCAACCGTATGGAACTCGTCATGCCGCCCAAGGTAGCTGCCGGTGAAGTCGCCTCCACCGCGCTCTACTCCACTAAAGCAGTCCTCAACGGTCGTATGGAAGACGTCGTCGACCTCGTTAAAAGCAACTTTTTTAAACGCTAAGCCAGGAAAAAGTTAATGCTTACTTTCGACCGGGCGCCGCCAGTGCCCGGTCGTTGTGTGCTGAACAGCGATGAGGCGCCTTCAAAGTGAGTCATTACCCACCTAGCTCCAACCCATGACCTCACCCACACTCATGCCAAGCGCCAACGCGAGGGAGGAGAGTGGATCATGCTATCGGGGTTTCTGTGTGCGACATGCGGGGTGCAGTATCCCGCGAGCGAGGCGCCGCCGTCGCGGTGTCCGGTATGCGAGGATGAGCGGCAGTACGTGCCGGCATCGGGTCAGCAGTGGACGACGCCTACGGCGCTGGCGGCGGGGCATACCAATACCTTTCGCGAAATGGCGCCGGGGTTGCTAGCGTTGGGCACGGTGCCGAAGTTTGCTATCGGCCAGCGCGCATTCTTGCTGCGCACGCCCCACGGCAACGTGCTGTGGGATTGCCTGAGCCTGCTGGATGCGGCCACTGTCACGCTGATCGAGGCGTTGGGCGGCCTCGAAGCCATCGTCATCTCGCATCCGCATTACTACGCCACCATGGCGAGCTGGGGCCGTACGTTCGAGTGCCCGGTATATGTGCACGCGGCGGACCGCGAGTGGATCATGGTGTCGGACGAGGCGCTTTCACCATGGCAGGGCGAGACGCTGGAGGTGCTGCCAGGGGTGACGGCGCACCGACTGGGCGGGCATTTCCCCGGCGCCAGCGTGCTGCACTGGGAAACGTGCGGCATCTTGTTGACCGGGGATACGCTGCTGGTCACGCCGGACCGCATGGCGTCGTTCATGTGGTCGTACCCCAACAACATTCCGTTGCCCGCCAGTGAGGTGGCGCGTATCGGCGAGCGCTTGCAACACCTCGACTTCGAGGCCGTCTACGCGGCATTCTGGCATAGCGAGATCACCGCCGATGCCGGGCCGGTAGTGGCGCTGTCGGTAGCGCGCCATTGTCAGGCACTGGAGGCGCCTCGGACGAAGTGAGCGCACACCTTTGCAACCCGATACGGATACAGAGGAGCTTATATTACGGCAAGCGGCGGAAAGGCTTTAAAGTGATTAGTTACTAACCTTTCTAGTCCTGCATGAGAACGCCGATAGCTTACCTAACCACTCGTGATGGCCATTAACCATTGGTCTAGAAGATGCTGCTTACAGCTGGCTCTAGATAAGTCAACCAAGTGCTATTTTCAACGGTTACCATGAGATGGTTAGGGTATAAGAAAAATGCATGGTCAGGGATAAGCTAGCGGCCCTACTCGGATAGCGGTCTACCTCCCAGGATGGTGATACTCATGAGCATGATGACCCACGTCCAAAGAGGAAGTTCTATATGCCTATTCACCATGCGTTTGTCATTCAAGAGCATCCCCCCTTGCTTGCCATCGATGATGGTGGGCAAACGTGTGAGATCAGCCCGTTATGGCTACGCGAGCGGACTCAGGCTCCTGATCAATTGGAGTCTATGACCCAGCAGAGATTATTTGATTCTCATGCCATTGATGCAGCCCTGAAACTGGAAAGTGTAAAGTGGGTTGATTCGTATCATGTCGACCTTGCGTTCAGCGACGGCCATCGTGAAACCTATGATCTCCACACTTTGGACGCAGAGCTAGATGATGTCTCGATCTTCCCGGCCGCTGAGCCTTGGGATGCTAGTTTAAGTCAAGCGCATATACGCTTTGACTGGCACCGGGTACTTGAAGAGTCGGCTTATTTTCGTGCCTCGTTAGATGCCTATATACGTTATGGATAAGTGGCTTAACATAAGTTTTCCGCTATACTTATCATCCTGACCATTGAACCAGGACGATGAGCATGAAGTTCCGTTTTGTACCGACTCTGTCCGACACCGACTTTCAGGCACTGAAGGCGACCTACACGTATGGAAAAAAGCCGTCCTTGCGTCGTCGTGCCCACGCCATCGTGCTCAGCCATCAAGGTCATACTATCAACCAGATCTGCAGTATCCTGTCGGTCACGCGGGAAACAGTCTCGCTCTGGTTCGATGCCTGGGAGGCACGGGGTCTCGAAGGGCTCAGTGACAAGCCTCGTGCCGGACGACCTGCCATCTACAGTGACTCGGAGCGGGAACGGTTACGTGCGCTTGCGGAAGAGCAGCCTCATCAGTTGAAAGTGGTCCAGGCACGGCTACAACAGGAAACCGGGAAACGCTCCAGTACCATGACGATCAAGCGAGCATTAAAAAAAACTGGGGTATAGCTTCAAGCGGGCTCGGCGATCCCTGAAATACCGGCGAGACGAAACGGACTTCCGTAATACCCAGGGCCTGCTGACCGAGCTTCAGCGTTGGGAAGATCGGGGCGAGGCTGAACTGTACTACTTCGATGAGTCTGGTTTTTCCCAGTCATCCGCCTTGCCTTACGCCTGGAGTCCAGTCGGTCATCCTCGGCAGATGCCAGCCTACTCACGCAGTCAGCGTCTGAATGTGCTGGGCTTTCTAAGTCGCCAGGGCCAGCTGGTTTACAACTCGACGACTGACACGGTCACCACGGGGGTCGTTATCGAGGCTTTCGAGCGCTTTGTCGCACAAAAGTCGCCGGATGCCTTTGCCATCGTGGTGGTGGACAATGCCAGCGTTCATCGCTCGGCGCATTTTCAGCGCAAGCGGCTGGATTGGCTGAACCAGCGGGTGCATGTCGTCTATCTCTCGACATATTCGCCAGAACTAAACCTGATCGAGATCCTCTGGCGCAAGGTCAAGTATGAGTGGCTGCCGTTGACGGCTTACGACAGCTTTTCGTCCTTGAGAGACCAGGTCCATAAGGTGCTGTCAGGCTACGGCAGCGAATACCGGATTACTTTTGTTTAGATACTTACATCATACTTCACGGAGTGCCCACTGATCCTGAGCGTATCCTCCAAGTGGGTAGTCACTATGGTTATGTCAAAGAGACAAACTTTGGCCGTTACTTCGAAGTTTATTCGCGCCCGGATGGTAATGATCTAGCCTATCGAAGCGTCGCGCTCGGTCCGCATACTGATAACCCTTACCGTAATCCGGTGCCAGGTATTCAATTGCTGCATTGCCTGGTCAACGAGACTAGCGGGGGGCTATCAACACTCGTCGACAGTTTGAAGGTCCTGGATAAGCTGCGTCACGAAACGCCCGAGGGCTACGAGCTACTTAAGAATACGTCGGTTCGTTTTCGGTTCGTCGATGCTGGAACCGAGCTTGTTACCCATCGCACCATGATTCAGACGGATGACGACGGGCATCCTACTGGGGTTCATTACAGCCCGCGGCTGGATGCACTGCCACTATTATCCGATTCCGAGACGCGTTTGTTTCATCGAGCGCGTCAGCGGTTGGGCGAATTGTTTTCAGACCCGACCTATGAGGTA
Source organism: Chromohalobacter canadensis (assembly GCF_034479555.1). Lineage (NCBI taxonomy): Bacteria > Pseudomonadati > Pseudomonadota > Gammaproteobacteria > Oceanospirillales > Halomonadaceae > Chromohalobacter > Chromohalobacter canadensis. Next base: position 2,667,388 of record NZ_CP140151.1, read on the forward strand.
CGGTTTACGTTGGACGCTGGCGAGCTAATGTTATTTGACAATAGCCGCGTCCTACATGGGCGCACAAGTTACGACTCTAATGAAGGGCGTCGTCATCTTCAGGGCTGCTATCTTGATGTCGATGGTCCTAGAGAGCGTTTTGCAAGCCTGGTGAGAAATCGTGAATATAATGAGGAGGCAGCCTGAATGGAGCGAGTAGAATTCCGCCAAATGAAGGATGGTACTCGGGAAGAGTATTTGTTTCTCGATCGACTAGAAGAAGAGTTCAATCAAGGATTAGTCGATCGGTTGCTGAGAGCGCTACGTAATTTAGAAAACAGCCTGAGTGGTTACCAAGTGAGTCGTTTGGAGCATTCGCTACAGTCTGCCGCGCGTGCCGAAGCTGATGGTGCTGATGAAGATATGATCGTTGGTGCATTATTGCATGATCTTGGTGATGAACTTGCGCCTTACAACCATTCGCAGCTAGCTGCAACGATTATTCGGCCTTATGTGCGTGGTGAGGTCACTTGGATCATCCATCACCACGGTTTGTTTCAAAAGTACTACTATGCGCACTATTTTGGTGAGAATCCCAATGAGCGGGATCGTTACCTGAATCATCCCTGGTACCAGAGTTGTGTCGATTTCTGTGAGCGCTATGATCAAGCTTCTTTTGATCCAAGTTACCCGACACCATCGCTTGAACATTTTGAGCCGATACTGCGGCGTGTTTTTTCGCGTACCCCTTTCGACTCTAAGGTGATTGGCGAAGAGCATCCCCTGGAGCTTTAAAAAGAAAATAATGATATGTGCTTACTCTCAAGCAGAGGGTTGCACATTGGAGAGCGCTCGTTGTACTAACGGGCGCTAAAATGGGAAGCGCCGGCCCAACGCTCGGCTCAAGAGGAATAAAATTATCGCTGTTTCAAAACCTCCCCACTCATCTGTGCCCCAAGATGATAATCCTCATGCTGTTATGACCACAGACTATATGGTGACAGAGCTCGCACAAGATGGGCTCTTTCAAGGTATGCATAAGGGCATGACACTGAGTTCCGGATTATTGATACTGCTGTTTGTAATTTTTACTGGCTTTGGGTCTGATTCTGCTAGTGTTGTGTTCGGTGCGGCGCGTGCGTGGATAGAAAGCACCTTTAGCGGTTATTACTTGACAACCGTTATGGGATTACTGGTTATCTGCGTTTTTATCGTGTTCAGCCGCTACGGAAATGTTCGCCTTGGCACTGATGATAGCAGACCCGAATTCGGTAGATTTTCTTGGTTTTCAATGCTTTTTTCGGCTGGCATTGGGATTGGGATTCTGTTCTTTGGTGTCGCCGAACCAATGTTTTACCTCGACAATTCAAGTGCTTTCGGCTACCCCAATAATCCGCACGCCGACTTGGCTGGGGCGACTGCTATTGGTCATGAGAGGGCCATTGACGCCTTGCGTGTTACGGTCTTCCACTGGGGCCTCCATGGCTGGGCGATCTACGTTATCGTTGGCATGTCGTTGGCGTATTTCGCCTATCGCAAGGGCTTGCCGCTAGCATTGCGTTCTGCGTTGTATCCATTTATCGGGGATCGTATTTTCGGACCACTCGGTCACTTGTTCGATATATTTGGTGTGCTTGGCTGTGTATTTGGTGTGGCGACCTCTCTTGGGCTTGGCGTTAGTCAGATGGGAGTAGGGATTGAAAGGCTTTTTGGTATCAATGACGGGCTCACGACCCAGTTGATATTAATCGCTGCTATCTCTACGTTATCAATAATATCTGCTGTCACCGGTGTTAAGAAAGGCATCAGGATCATCTCGATGCTAAATATATGGGTCTCGGTAGTGGTCGTTGGTATTTTTCTATTTGGCGGGCCTACTTTATGGCTTGTGAAGACTTTTGGTGAGACGCTCTACGACTACACGGTTAATGTTATACCTATGGGGTTATGGTATGCGGAAGAGCCAGGAGCATCGGCCTGGCAACAAGCCTGGACGATCTTCTATTGGGGTTGGTGGCTTGCTTGGGCACCTTTCGTTGGTTTGTTCATCGCCCGCATTTCCAAGGGTCGTACGTTACGTGAGTTCGTTTTAGGCGTGCTGCTGGTGCCAACGTTAATTGCCTTTATATGGCTAGTCATTTTTGGTGGCAATGCTATACATCAAGAGATTAATGCGGCTGGTGGGCCGGGTAGTGGAAATATTATGGAGTTAGTTCGTAACTGGAACTTGCCAGCTGCACTTTTTGCCACTTCCGATGGTATAGTGGGTACAGGTGTCTTCGGCTGGATGCTATCGGCGATGATGGTCTTCTTACTGATGAGTTGGTTCGTGACATCTTCGGATTCTGGTACCTTGGTGTTGACTACCATTTTGTCGCTTGGTGACGATGAGCCACCAAAGATTTTTCGTGTTTTCTGGGGAGTAGTGATTGGCTTGGTAGCTGCCGTACTACTAGTAGTAGGAGGGCTTAAGGCACTTCAAACTGCGCTAATCGCTGCAGCATTACCGGTTAGCGTCGTTATCCTAGTTATGACAGCCGGTATTCTTCTCTCACTTTTTCGCGAACCTGGTGATCCTTATCGTCCACGTCGCCGGTAAGGATAGATTTCGGTGTTAATTGCCTCTGGTGCGGGGAACTGCCTCCGCACCTTTTTTCTGATTATTTAGTGTGCCAGTTTTATTGGTGTACTGCACCGATTAACCAGTCACTGACGGGCTTTATGAGCGCGCTTCTATGGTGCTTGACACTCAGCCAATAACCATAATTTTCGCGTTTTACTCTTGGTTCTAGAGAAATTAGTTGTCCAGTAGTTAGGTAATCCTCGACAAGAATTGACCAGCCAAGTGCGATGCCTTGTCCAGCCAAGGTGGCGTTCAGCAAAAGTGCATAGTTGTGATAAAGAAAAACATCATCCTGCGTCGTTAATGACAAGCCCGCACATTGTAACCATTGTGTCCAATCAAGCCAGCGTGGATCCTTGATATCTTGATGTAACAGTAAAGTATCAGAGAGACTTGCTTCCGTGAACGTTTCCGATAAATTATGCTCATGGGCGTAGCTTGGGCTGCATACCGGAAAGACAGCTTCGCTTGCCAGCAGGCGTCCTTCGTCCTGCGGAACATGAGGACCAAAGCGGATAGCTATATCTGCGGCTTGCAGCTCTGGGTCGTCGGCACGATCAATTGGCATTAGCTTGAAAGACAAGTCAGGAAAGGCTTGTTTTAGCGCCGGTAAACGTGGCAATAGCCATAGATGTGTAAATCCAGACCCGGCAGCGATCACGATAGATGGAGATGGTCGCTTGCCATCATGCACTATTTGTTCGAAGGCTTTGCGGATCTCCTTGAGATGGGGCGCTACCTCACGATAAAAGCGGTCACCTTGGAAGGTTAGAGTTAGGCGGCTTCCCTGCCGGTCGAATAGCGGTAAACCAATATTTTCTTCTAACGTTCGAATCCGCTGTGAGATGGTTGGCTGTGTCGTGCGCTCCTCCTCGGCGGCAGCTGTCATCGAACCCAGTCGTGCCGTCGCGTCGAAGGCTATAAGTGATTTCATGGATGGAATGTGATGGCTCAATGGAGACCCTTGCGTCACGGTAGTTTGGTCAGGTGTGATGTGCTTATATTTTCTCATTCCTCAGCGCTTGTATACCTCCAAAGTAGGATAGCCTGCGGAGCGAGCACGTACCAAGAGATCGACGATGCACACCCATGAATGGAGACAACGACATGAAGCTGTATCTCAAGCCGGGTAGCTGCGCGATGGCCGTGCACATCGCGCTGGAAGAGGCTGAGCTGACCTACGAGATCGAGAAAGTGGATCTGGCGGCCAAGAAAACGGAGCGCGGTGAAGATTATCTGGCGATCAGTCCCAATGGGTACGTGCCCGCCTTGGTACTGGACGACGGCGAGGTGATGACCGAGGCGGCGGCGATTCTGCTGTATATCGCCAACCTCGCCCCGGAGGCGGAGCTGGCACCGGCGCCGGGCAGCAAGGCGTATTTCGAACTATTGAGCCAACTGGTATTCATCTCCACCGAGCTACACAAGAACTTCAGCCCGTTCTTCAAGCCCAATAGCGGCGACACCTGGCGTGGCATCGCGCAGAAAAATCTCGAGACGCGGCTATCGCTGATGAACGAGCGCCTGACGTCGAATGACTACGTGATGGGTGAGCGCTTCAGCGTGGCGGATGCCTACCTGTTCACGGTGCTCAGTTGGGCGCAGGTGGTGGATATCTCGCTGGACGCGTGGCCTCATTTGCAGCGTTTCGTGGCACGCATCGCCGAGCGCGACTCGGTTCAGCGCGCCATGCAGGCCGAAGGCTTGAAGTGAGTGATCGCTTGCGCTCGGCCCGTTGCGATCAGCCATGATCGCGCGGTTCGGCGTCGCTGACGTCGATGTCCACCTCGACCATCATGCCCGGGCCGATCAACTCGGTCGGTCCGTCGTCGAATTGGATGCGTACCGGCAGGCGCTGGGTGATCTTGGTGAAGTTGCCGGAGGGGTTGGGATCCGGCAGCAGCGCGAACTGGCTGGTCGCGGCGCGCCCAATGACGCTGACGTGGCCCTTGAAGGTGGCGTCGGGGAAGGCATCGACGGTGATCGCCACCGGCTGGCCTTCGCGTAGCTCGCCGATGTCGGTCTCCTTGACGTTGGCCTCGACCCACAGCTTGTCGGGGTCGTGCATCATCAGGATCGGTTGCCCGGCACTGATGTACTCGCCCTGATCGGCCAATGTCTTGTTGATTACGCCGTCGCTGGGGCTGGTGATATGCAGGTCGTCGAGGCGTAGACGTTCCTCGTCACGCTTGGACCGGGCGGCGGCGAGATTTTGTTCGGCGATTCCCACCTGTTTTTTCAACACGTCGGGGTTGGGCAGTGGCATCTGAGAGCCGTTTATGAAGCCCACCTGGGCGTTGTCGGCCAGCGCCTGGCTGACTTCCACTTCTTGTTGCGCCTGGGCGTGCTCGGCCTTGGCGGCCTGATAGGCGTAATAATCCTGATCGCGGCGCTGTTCGGAGACCGACTTCTTCTTGTACAACGTGTCGGCGCGCTTGAACTCGCGTTCGGCCTCGGTGAGTCGTGCCTGCGCCGCCTCCTCGGCGGCTTGGCTAGCCTCGAGGTCTTGATGGGTCAGGTTCATGCCGCCCTCGAGTTGCTTTTGGGCCATCGCCAAACGTGCCTTCTCGTAGTCGAGTTGGGCCTGCTGCGCGGCGACGTTGGCCTCGAGCGATGCCATCTTGCGCTCATCGGGCTTGCTATAGAGTGCGGCCACGGCGTCGCCTTTTTTCAGCGTATCACCCTCGGTGAGCGTGAAGTCGGTGATACGACCGTCCAGACGGCTACTGACCGTGATTTGGTCGGCCATCACGCGGGCATCCTGGGCACTGACGTGGGTCATGCGGTGAGCGATCGCAAAGCCGATCCAGATCAGGCAGAGCACGACGATGATCGCGAGAAGCAGCCATTTGGCACCGCGTGGCAAACGTCGGCGGGATGTCGGAGGTGTTGTCGTGTCGTCGGTCATGGTGGTGTCGTTGGTCATGACAGTGTCCTTGGTCGAAACGTGCGTCACGTAGACGTCGTGGTCACTTGGGCGTCGTGGCGCGCCAGCGGCTGAGCAGCAGTGAGGGAATCGCGACGATGAACAGACTTCCCGTCAGTACCCAGAAGCCATCCTGATAGGCGAGAATCGAGGCCCAGATCGTCTCGGTGCGCTCCATCAGATACCCAGCCATGGCGCCTTGCTGAGTGGCCGAGGTGCCGAGATGGCCAGTCAGCTCGGCAAGCTGGTGGAGTTGCTGCTGGGCGAGGGTGTTATCGGCGTTGACGCCCGCGTTGAGTGCTTGGCCATGCTGTGCCGTTTGCCGGTCGAGCAGGATGACCAACGCCGCCGTGCCCAGCGCGCCGCCGAGTTGCAAGGCGAAGTTGATGGCGCCTGAGCCGTGGCCGGTCAGGTGTCGGGGCAGACCGGCGATGGCGTTTGAGAGCGTCGGTGGAGGAAAAGACGCCATGCCGATGGACAGAATGCCCATTGCTGTCGCCAGGTACGCGAACGAAGTGTTCCAGTCCATCTGTGCCATCAGCCACACCGCATACATCGTGCAAGCCAGTCCCGGTACAGTGAGTCGATGCGGTGGGTGGCGGTCGCTCAACCAGCCCACCAGCGGCACCAGCACTCCTAGCACGGCAGTGGAGGGCAGAAAGATCTGTCCGGCGGTGATGGGGCTGTAATGCAGCACCGACTGCACGAATTGCGGTAGCAAATACATGATGCCGTAGAAGGTGCCACCGAAAAGGAACATCGCCAGGGTGCCGACCACGAAGACGCGATTGCGGAAGATCGCCAGATCCATCAACGGATGCCGAGAGCGATTTTGCCAGACCACGAAAGCGGTGCCGCAAAGTAGGGCGGTGAGAATCAGGCCCGGCACGCGTGGGTCGTACCAGCCCCAGCGCTGGCCGTTGGAAAGCGCCGCGAGTAGTGAGAACACTGAGACGAATAACAGCACGACGCCGGCCCAGTCGAAGGGCGGGCGCGCGCCCTTCTGCTCCCGCGAGGGCAGGAAGAAATAGCCCATCACTGCCGCCGCCACGCAGATCGGCAGGGTCACGAAGAAGACGTAGCGCCAGGTGAAATGTTCGACCAGCCAGCCACCGATTACCGTGGCGAGCGTCAGTGGCAGCCCCAGGCACATGCCGTACATCGCCGTTGCCATGCCGCGTCCTTCGGGCGGATAGGCCGCGAACAGTGCCTGCATCGCTACCGGACGGATCAGCCCCGTCATTCCGCCCTGAATGACGCGTGCGGCGATGAGCATGCCCATGCCTTGTCCCAGGCCACCGAGGATTGAGGCGGCGATGAATACGATCAACAAACCGATGAAAGTGGCGCGTTGGCCGACGGCGGAGACCAGCCACGGCGCGACGAGCAGCGAGACGGTCGTCGAAGCCAAAAAACCGGTGGACAGCCACTGCACCTGGGAGTCGCTCATGCCGAACGCGCCCTTGATGTAGGGCACCGCCACATTGACGATGGTGATCGACATGCCAAGTGCCACGAGCCCCAGCATCACGGTCAGGGTGACCCAGAGGCGATAGCGGGGACCATAACGTTCGAAAAGTTGATCGACCTGCGTCATGCATGACCGCCAACGCAGAAGGAGCGATGGCACCGGGAAGCGGGTGCCAGCGAGAGAGAATGCAAAGCCTTATCCTTGTGTGTCGTGAACGTTACTCGTGCCAAGCGTGCTGTCATAAATCCGCAAGCAGGCAAATCGATAACGTGACGATATTTTGTTAGCTAAGGGATTATGACGGCTTTGCAGGCCGCTTTTCAACGGGCCGCGCATCGGAGGCGGCCCGGGGCGTGATCAGCGCGGAGCCAGCGCCTGGAGTCGTGCCAGCGTCTCGTCTCCCAGCCGGCGCGTGGGGGCCTCGGCATCGCCATGGGACGCCAGCACCGCTGCCTGGCCGGCCCACAGCGAGGAGAAGTCGCCATGCCCACGGGCTTCGGCGGCTTTTTTGAGCGGGGCGAGCGCGCCACCGGCGGTGGGAAAGGGCGGTGCGGCCGGCGAGAGTGGGCCGAGTTCGCGAATCACCCGATTGACGAGCCCGCGTGCTGGGCGGCCTGAGAACAGGCGGGTGACGACGGTGTTGTCGTCGCGGGCCTCGGTCAGGGCAGCGCGATGAATGTCGCTGATCAGACTTTCCGGCGTGGACAGATAGTAGCTGCCGAGCTGCACGCCGCAGGCACCCAACGCGAAGGCGGCGGCGACACCGCGTGCGTCGCCGATGCCGCCGGCGGCGATGACGGGCCGGTCGATGGCATCGACGAGCTGCGGCACCAGCGCGAAGGTACCGGGCTGGCGGGCCATGGCGTCGGCGACCGTGTCCGCGCGGGTATCTTCGAGAAACACGCCGCGGTGCCCGCCGGCTTCGAGCCCCTGGGCGATGACGATGTCCGCGCCGTTGGTGGCCAGCCAGCGGCCCTCGGCGACGGTGGTGGCGCTGGCCATGACCGTGGCGCCGGTGGCTTTCACGCGGGCCAGCAAGGGGGCATCCGGCAAGCCGAAGTGAAAGCTCACGACCTCGGGACGCAGACGCTCGACCAGCGCGCACTGGACGTCGTCAAAGGGCTTGCGTTGGGCGGCCGGGGCGGCCTCCTCGGGGTCGAGCCCCGCCTCGCGGTAGAACGGTGCCAGGCGTTCGCGCCAGGCGGCTTCGGCGCTGGGATCGGGCAGTGACGGCAAGTGGCAGAAAAAGTTGAGGTTGAGCGGGCCGCTGGCATGCTCGCGAAACCGTGCGACTTCCCGCTCGATGCGCTCGGGGGCGAGCGTAGCGCACGGGATGGAGCCCAGCGCGCCCCCTCGACTGACGGCGATGGCCAGGGTCGCGTCGTTGGCGCCGGCCATGGGGGCCTGGATGACGGGTAGTTCGATGGCGAGGCGGTCGAGCAGTTCACGTTGCGGCCACATGGCGATGCTCCCGGAAATGACAGAAAGAGGGCGACGGCCCCGGTATCAGGATCGGCATGGTTCATGATCGAGCGACCGGAGCGGGGTTGCAAGCACACTAATATGCATCTCGCGTCTCAATACTTTGGTCTTACGTCTTTGGTCTGATGTGTGGAGAGTGGCGCCCGGTTATTAGGGGGCGTACGAATATGATAATCGAATAGATATCGCTTTTAGCCACAAAACACATTAGATGGCTATCGGTACACGCATTAGGTTGGCGCCTCGCCGTCGCTGAGCGGCGTTCAGCCACCAATGCGAGGACCGTATGGACACCGCATTTGCTTTTACGCTTTCGACGCCCGGGCTGCTCGCCGTGGCTGCCGGGGCGATCGCCATCCTGCTGTTTCTGATTATCAAGGTGAAGCTGCACCCCTTCCTTGCCTTGGTGATCGTGAGTATCGCCACGGCGCTGGCGACCGGCGTGACCGTGGACGACCTGTTGCCGACGCTGCTTTCCGGTTTCGGCAAGACATTGGGCAACGTAGCGCTGCTGATCGGCTTCGGGGCGATTCTCGGGCGCATCGTGGCGATCTCGGGTGGTGCCAAGGTACTGGCGGATACTCTGATTCGCATCTGCGGTAAGCAGAAGGCGCCGCTGGGGCTGTCCATCGCCAGTTTACTGTTCGGCTTTCCGATCTTTCTGGATGCCGCCTTCGTGGTGATGCTGCCGGTGATCTACTCCATCGCACGCGAGCTGCGTGGCTCGTTACTTATCTATGCGTTGCCGGCGGCGGGTGCGTTCCTGGTGATGCACGCCTTGGTGCCGCCGCACCCCGGCCCAGTGGCGGCGGCGGTGTTCCTTGAGAGCGACATCGGCATGGTGCTGCTGGTGGCGTTGATCGTGGGGCTACCGACCTGGTATCTGGCGGGCTATCAGCTTTCACTGTGGCTGGCCAAGCGCACGCCGTTTCATCCGGTGCCGGATTTGATGGGCGGCGCTGACAGCGATGAAGTCGAGCGCACCTCACTGCCGCGCTTCTCGACGATTCTGCTGGTGCTGTTGTTGCCACTGGTGCTGATTTTCATGAATACCGGCATTACGACCCTGATCAGCGCAGGCACCTTGCCGGAAGGTAATCCCGTGCTCGGTACGCTGACACTGATCGGTGAGACGCCGGTGGCGTTGCTGATCAGTCTGTGCCTGGCGATGTGGCTGTTGCTGCTGCGTGGCCATGACAAAGGCGCCATGGGCGCCGTCAACGAAACCATCGAGAAGGCGCTGGCCCCGGTTTGCAGCATCATCCTGATTACCGGTGCGGGCGGCATGTTCGGCGGTGTGCTCACAGCCAGCGGTATCGGTGAGGCTTTGGCCGATAGCCTGCAGTCGCTGGGGCTGCCGATACTCGTGGCGGGGTACGTGATCGCGGCGGTGATCCGCATCGCGCAAGGTTCGGCGACGGTCGCCGGGACCACGGCGGCAGGGATTCTCGCCCCGGCGGTGCTCGACTCCTCGCTGAGCGGCATGCCGCTGGCATGTGTCGTGGTCGCCGTGGTTGCGGGCGCCATTGGCTATTCGCACGTCAACGACTCCGGCTTCTGGCTGGTCGGGCGTTTCCTGGGCATGGAAACCAAGACCATGCTCAAGACTTGGAGTGTGGTCTCCACGGCAATTTCGCTGATGGCCTTCGGTCTCGCCTGGGCGCTATTCGCGATGCTGACGTAAGCACCGTCAAAGCCGCCGCCGAAACTTCGGCGGCGGCATGCAAGTAAGCAGGCCTGATATACTCCTTCGTCATGATGCTGCGACCCAATAAGGCTAACGCATGACGCGGGATTGGTTGCGCAGGGGACTGCGCTTTTTGTTGTTCGTGATACTCGGCTTCGTGGGGCTATCGGTGCTCCTGGTGCTGGTGTTTCGCGTGGTGCCGGTATTCGGTTCGACGGTGATGCTGGAGCGCAAGATCGAGTCGTGGGTGAGTGGCGAGCCGATCTCGATCCAGCAGCAGTGGCGGCCGTGGGCATCGCTGTCCGACAATGCCAAGCTGGCGGTGATTGCCTCCGAGGATCAGCGCTTTCCCATGCATCATGGCTTCGACTTCAACCAGATGCAAAAGGCCCTCGATGCCTGGTTCAGCGGCGACAGCTTGCGCGGTGCCAGCACCATTAGTCAGCAGACCGCCAAGAACCTGTTCCTATGGACCGGACGCACCTGGGTGCGCAAGGGTTTTGAAGCCTGGTTCACGGTATTGATCGAACTGCTGTGGCCCAAGGAGCGCATCCTCGAGGTGTATCTCAATGTGGTGGAGTGGGATAGCGGCGTGTTCGGTCTCGAAGCCGCCGCTCAGCATTATTTTGGCGTGGGTGCTGACCAGCTCACTGCAGCGCAAGCCAGCCGTCTGGCGGCGATTCTGCCCAATCCGCGCGAGTGGAGTGCATCGCGGCCCTCGGCGTATATTCAGCAACGCAGCCAGTGGATTCAGCGGCAAATGCGCCAGTTGGGCGGCAGCGCCTATCTCGATCGTCTGTGAGTGTTGGCATCGTGCTGACCGTTGTCATTGCAGTAGCGTTTATCAGATAAGGAGCTCTCATGAATTCCACTTCCGTGGCCATTGTCGGGTTCGGCAAGATCGCCCGCGACCAGCACGTACCCGCACTACACGACAATGCGGCGTTCACGCTCGACGCGGTGGCCAGCCGCAATGCCTCGCTGGAGGGTGTCGCGCATTTTCGCGATATCCAGACCCTTCTCGATGAGCGTCCGGACATCCAGGCGATCTCGCTGTGCGCGCCGCCGCAAGTGCGTTATCGACAGGCGCGCGCGGCCATCGCCGCGGGCAAGCATGTGATGCTGGAAAAACCGCCGGGCGCGACTCTCAGTGAAGTGGAGGACCTGCGCGCCCAGGCCGAGCGCGCCGGCGTGACGCTGTTCGCGACCTGGCATTCGCGCTACGCGGCGGGAGTCGCCCAGGCCCGTGAGTGGCTGAGTGAGCGTCGCGTGAGTTCGGTCAATGTGCAATGGAAGGAGGACGTACGGCGTTGGCACCCTGGCCAGGAATGGATCTGGGAAGCCGGCGGTCTGGGCGTGTTCGACCCCGGTATCAACGCGCTGTCGATCATTACGGCGATTCTGCCCGAACCGTTCTTTCTCACCGAGGGCGAGCTGGAAGTGCCGGCCAATCGGCAGGGGCCGATCGCGGCGACGCTGGCATTCCGCGATGCGCATGATGCCGACATTCGGGCCGAGTTCGACTGGCGTCAGACCGGCCCCCAGACCTGGGACATTCACATCGAGACCGATGCTGGGCCGCTGTCGCTGACTCAGGGCGGCAGTCGCTTAACCATCGGTGATGAGGTGGTGATGGAAGGCGGCGACGCCGAGTATCCCGGGCTCTACGCACGCTTTGCCGAGCTCATCGCCAATGGAGAGAGCGACGTCGATGTCGCGCCGCTACGGCATGTCGCCGATTCTTTCCTGCTGGGCCAGCGCGTCAGCGTCGATGCCTTCCACGAGTGAGCGTCTTCAGCGCTCGCGAATCAGGTCGCGCAGGGTCGACATCAACGCCGCCGCGCCGGGCGAAAGCCGCTGCTCCCGCAGGCTGACTAGGCCGTAAGGCTGCACGCTCAGCGCCTCCGGGAATGGCAAAATGCGAAAGCGCGGTTGGTCGCAGAGTAGATCCGCTACTTGCCGCGTGGTCACCGTCACGGTATCGGATTTATCGACCATTGCCAGCGCCACCAGGATGTCCGGTGTGTCGACGATTTGACGCGGCAACGCCACACCATGGTGCAGGAACAGGTGGTCGACTCGCTGGCGCATCAAGGCGCCAGGCGGCTGCAATACCCAGGGGTAGTCGACCATCGCCGCCAGGCTCAGCGACTCGCGTTGAGCGAGCGGATGGTCGGCGCGACACACGAAGCACAAAGCCTCCTCGCCGATCTCTTCGAAGACGAAATCGCCCGCCGGAAGCGTCGAGGGAATCCTCGCGATGGCGAAATCGAATTCGCCTTCCATGAGACGCGGAATCAACTCGTGACTGACATCGACATCGATGCTGACCTTGAGGTTGGGGCGGTCGCGATGCACGCGCTCCACCGCGCTGGTCAGCAGCGTGACGGCGGGCGCCATCACCGTGCCCACCGAGACACTCCCCGCGCTGCCCGCATGCAATGCATTCAATTCGTCGCCCGCCTGATGGAGTGACGACATGATGCTGCGCGCGTGTCGAATCACCGTCTCGCCGTACCAGTTAGGGGCGATGCCGCGCGGGTGACGGTCGAAAAGCACGAGGCCGAGCTGGTTTTCTAACTCTCCCAGCAGCTTGGACGCAGCCGGCTGGCTCATCCCCAGGCGCTCGGCGGCGCGGTGCAGATTGCGTAGCTCGTCCAGCGCGATGAACAGCTGCAAATGGCGCAACTTTAGTCGCACCTTCATGAACCAGTCAGTGGGCAAGGAGCTCATGGTGTCTGGCCTCAGGAGAAAACAATAACAAAATGGATATCGGTATTTCTGTCAAGTGGCATTAGTCGGTTATTTCGCTGATGCCTATTGTTCAGACTGTTAAGGAACCTGTTCTGCAACACAACAATAATCCCCCACAAGGGATACAGGAGGACGCCGGATGTCATTCACAACACCGAGGACGCGTACGCTACGCCCCATGACACGTACGTTACTGGGAATGGCCGTGGGCCTGGCGCTGAGCGCCGGCCCATTGACGGCACAAGCCCAGAGCGATGAGGACGTCAAGATGGGCTTCATCGTCAAGAAGCCCGAACAAGCGTGGTTCATCAACGAGCAAAAGGCCGCGACCGCGTTGGGTGAAGAGAAGGGCTTCGAAGTGGTGCGTTTGTCGGGCGAAGATGGCCAGGAAGTGCTGAGTGCCATCGATAACCTCAACTCGCAAGGCGCCCAGGGTTTCGTGATCTGTCCGCCGGATGTGCGGCTGGGGCCAGCAATCATGAACCGCGCCAAGCAGTACGGCATGAAGGTCGTGACCGTCGACGACCGCTTCCTCAATAGTGACGGGGAGCCCATGAAAGACGTGCCGCATCTGGGGATGTCCGGTTATAAGATCGGTGAGCAAGTCGGTAACGCCATCGCCGAGGAGATGGACGACCGCGGCTGGGACCCGGACGAGGTCGCGGCGCTGCGTATCACCAACTATGAATTGCCGACCGCGAAAGAACGCACCGATGGTGCCACGGCCGCGCTGCTCGAGTCCGGTTTCAAGAAAGACAACATCTTTGATGCGCCGCAGCAGAATACCGATACCAGCAGCGCCTTCTCGGCGGCATCGCCGGTGTTCTCCAAGCGTGGCGATTTCGAGCACTGGGTGATCTATGCGCTCAACGAAGAGAGCGTGCTGGGAGGCGTGCGCGCAAGCGAGCAGTACGGACTCGACCCGGACCAGGTCATCGGGGTGGGTATCAACGGCTCCGGCGCGGCGTTTGCTGAGTTTTCGCGTGAGACGCCCACTGGCTTCTACGGCACTGTCGCCGTGAGTTCGACCATGCATGGGCGCCAGTCGGCGGACAACCTTTACCAGTGGATCACCGACGGAGAGAAACCCAAGGCCAATACCGAAACCGCCGGCAAGCTGATGACGCGGGACAACTGGGAGGACGTGCGGGAAGAGTTGGGCTTGTAAGACCGACGCTCGCGCCCCAGGGCGCGGGCCCCTTTCTTCCTTCAGGAGCGCCGTATGTCCGAGGCTTTTCTCAGTTTCGACGACATTGTCGTCGAGTTTCCCGGTGTGAGGGCGCTCGACGGTGTGAGCTTTGCCGCGAAGGCCGGCGAGGTGCATGCCTTGATGGGCGAGAATGGCGCCGGGAAATCGACCTTGCTCAAGGTGCTAAGCGGCGTCAACCGTCCCACCTCGGGCCAGCTGTGGATCGACGGCCAATCGTATGTCTTTGCCAATGCCCGGGAGGCGTTGGCTCAGGGCATCGCGATCATCTATCAAGAACTCACTCTGTCACCCAACTTGTCGGTGGCCGAGAACCTGCTTTTGGGGCAATTGCCGAAACGCGGCGGCTTTATCGACCGGCGCACCATGAGGGCGCGCGCCCGGGAAATTCTCGAGGAGCTCGGCGAAGGCGAGATTGACCCGGCCACCAAGGTACGGGAGCTTTCCATCGGGCAGCAGCAAATGATCGAGATCGGCCGTGCGCTATTGCGTGACGCAAAGATCATTGCTTTCGACGAGCCCACCAGCAGCCTTTCCGTGCAGGAGACGCGGCAGCTCAAGCGCATCGTCGCGCGTTTGCGCGAGGAAGGGCGCGTGGTGCTGTACGTCACGCATCGCATGGAAGAGGTCTTCGAGATGTGCGATGCGCTGACGGTGTTCCGCGATGGTCGCCATATCCGCACGCACGAGACGCTGGAAGGCGTCGATCAAGACACCTTGGTCGGCGAGATGGTGGGGCGTCAGATCGAGGACGTTTATGGCTTCAGGCAGCGCACCATGGGCGATGTATTGATGCATATCGACAGCCTTCAGGGACGCGGTGTTAACGAACCGGTCAGCCTGGAGGTGAAGCGCGGCGAAGTGTTCGGTCTCTTTGGGCTTGTCGGCGCCGGGCGTAGCGAGTTGATGCGTCTGGTGTGTGGCGTGGAAAAGGCGAGCCAAGGGCAGGTGACATTTCGTGGTAAAACCGGTGTCTTTACTTCACCTCAACAGGCGATTCGTGCCGGCATCGCCATGTGTCCCGAGGATCGCAAATCCCAGGGGATCTTTCCCGTGGCGAGTGTCGCCGACAATCTCAATATCAGTTGTCGGCGCTTCTTCAAGCGATGGGGCGTGTTTCGTCATGCTGGGCGCGAAGCCGATAACGCCAAGACCTATATCCAGCGTTTGAGTATCAAGACGCCGAACCATCGCACACCGATCAATACCCTCTCGGGGGGGAATCAGCAGAAGGTGATTGTCGGGCGCTGGCTGGCGGAAGAGATCGACTTGTTCGTGATGGACGAGCCCACGCGAGGCATCGATGTGGGGGCTCGACGCGATATCTACACCTTGCTGTATGACCTGGCGGAACAGGGTAAGGGCGTGATCGTGATTTCCAGCGACCTTGCTGAGGTCAGCTCGATCTGCGATCGCATCGGCGTCATGCGCAATGGCGCCTTGGTCGATATCGTACCGCGCGAGCAGGCGACCCAGGAGCGCCTGCTGGGATTGGCGCTTCCGGCTTGAGTTGCCACCAATCGCGTTGCTCACCAGCTAACAACATGAAGAGATTGACCACATGAGCACAGACAAACTGGCTGCTTCCGATACATCGCCGACGGCACCAAAACCGCGGGCCAAGGCATTGCGTACGTTGCTCGACACCTCCGGGTTGATTGCCATATTCCTGGTCTTGTTCGTGTCCCTGGCGCTGTTCGTGCCGGACTTTTTGACCGGTCGCAATATCGTCGGCTTGCTGCTTTCGGTGACATTGATAGGGACCATCGCGACCACGATGATGATGGTGCTGGCACTCGGCGAGGTGGACTTGTCGGTCGCTTCCATCGTCGCCTTTACCGGCGTGGTGGCTGCCGTGGTGACGTCTACTTCGGGCAGCGTCTTTATCGGCGTGCTCGTGGGAGTCGGTGCCGGTGGTGCGGTGGGGGCCTTCAATGGCTTCGTGGTATCCAAGTTCGGCATCAATTCGTTGATTGCGACTTTGGCGGCGATGGAGTTCGTGCGTGGGTTGGCCTACATCACCTCCGGCGGTGATGCAGTCATGGTCACGGTGCCGAGCTTCTTCGACCTGGGCAGTGCTTCGTTTCTGGGGCTGACGCTGCCGGTATGGACCATGATCGCCTGCTTCGTGGTCTTCGGCATCGTTCTTAACATGACGGCGTTCGGGCGCAACACCCTGGCGACCGGTGGCAATGCCGAAGCGGCGAGCTTGGCTGGGGTCAATGTCCGGCGTCTCAAGATTACTGTGTTCGCCCTGCAGGGCGTCGTCGCGGGCATCGCCGGGGTACTGCTGGCCTCGCGGATGGGGCTTGGCGATCCCAACACCTCGATGGGGCTGGAGCTGGCGGTGATTTCCGCCTGTGTGCTGGGTGGTGTCTCGTTGTCGGGTGGGGTCGCCTCGATCACCGGCGTGCTGGTTGGCGTTTTGATCATGGGTTGCGTGCAGAACGCCATGGGGCTACTCAACGTGCCCACCTTTTATCAATATTTGGTACGCGGGGCGATCCTGCTGCTGGCGGTGATGTTTGACCGCTGGAAACAAACGCGACGCGCAAAGGGATGATCCTTTTTTCAACGCAAGCTGTATTACTATCGATGGCGGACGCAGCGTGAGCTATCACGACTGAGCCCGCCATGCCATCGACTCGGCCTTCAGGAGAGCCCATTACATGCAACTCGCACAAGCCAGAATCGAGAGTGGAGACCGCGTGGTCCTGGCGATCGACGATGACCCGAGGCAGGCCCGTCGCCTGGAAGGCGTAGAAAGCGTTCATGCCCTGGCGCTCACGGCGCTCGATCGCAAGGTTGGGCTCGCCGCGCTGACCAAAGAATGGCCGGGGGATGCGCGTATCGACGCCGTGGCGTTGTCTGATCAAGGACGCCTGCTGGCGCCGCTCGACCATCCCGACCCGGCGCACTTGCTGGTGACCGGCACCGGGCTGACGCACCTGGGCAGCGCCGAGGGGCGTGACAAGATGCACCGCCAGATGAACGAGGCGGACCAGAGCGAGCAGCCACTCACCGACTCGATGAAGATGTTCCGCAAGGGCCTTGATGGCGGCAAACCCGCGCCGGGTGACTTCGGCGTGCAGCCGGAGTGGTTCTACAAGGGAGACGGTGGCATCGTCATGGCACCGGGTGAGGCGCTGCGCATGCCGCATTTCGCGCTGGATGGTGGCGAAGAGCCGGAAGTCGCCGGACTCTATCTGATCGATAATGACGGCGTGCCGCGGCGCATCGGCTACGCGCTGGGCAACGAGTTCTCGGATCATGTCACCGAGCGCGAGAACTACTTGTATCTGGCGCATTCCAAGCTGCGCGCCTGTTCTTTCGGACCGACACTGCTGCTCGACGAATTGCCCGAGGACATTCAGGGCACCTCGCGCATCAGGCGGGGCGATGAAGTGCTATGGGAGAAGCCGTTCATCTCCGGCGAGGCCAACATGTGCCACAGCCTTGCCAATCTCGAGGCGCATCATTTCAAGTACGCGCAGTTCTGTCGGCCGGGTGACATTCATGTGCATTTCTTCGGTACGGCAACGCTGAGCTTCAGCGACGGTATCAGTGCCCAGCCGGGGGATGAGTTCGAGATCGACGCCAAGCCGTTCGCTTTGCCGCTGCGCAACCCGCTGGCGAAGGACGCCACCGCGCCCGTGCCGAGCGTCAAACCGTTGTAAGTCTGGCGGGTAAGCCCTGCGAGTCAGTCTCGCGGCCCCTTTCGGCTCGATACGCCAACGGCCGCTGGAGCATTCCAGCGGCCGTTGGCGTTGTGGCGGGGAGTGTGTGGGTCAGTTCATCGCCTGCGGCAGATACAGCACGATCTCGGGGAACAGGTGTAACAGCACCACGGCGAGGATCATCAGCAGGAAGAACGGCAGGGTGGCGCGGGTGATGGTGATGATGTCCTTGCCTGTGAGGCCCTGAATGACGAACAGATTGAAGCCGACCGGCGGTGTGATCTGCGACATTTCCACCACGATGACCAGGTAGATGCCGAACCAGATGAGGTCGATCCCTGCGCCTTCGATCAGCGGCATGATGATCGACGTGACCAGCAGGATCAGCGAGATACCGTCGAGGAAGCAGCCCAGCACCAATAAGAAGAGTGTCAGAACCACCAGCAGCATGGTGGGGGAGAGGCCCATCTCGGTAATGGCGTTGGCCAGTTGCATGGGCAGTTGCGTGAAACTCAGCGCCGAGGACAGAAACGAGGCGCCTGCGATGATGAAGGCGATCATGCAGGCCGTGCGCAGTGCTGCGAAGAGCGAGTCGAGGAAGATGGTCTTGTTGAAATGACCGTTGCCTCGTGCGATCAGCATCGACAACACCACGCCCACGGCGGCGGCTTCGGTCGGCGAAGCGAGGCCACCGTAGATGCTTCCCAGAATACCGCCGATGAGTACCAGCAGCGGTATCAACTGAGCGCTATTGCGGATCTTCGACAGCATCGGCATGCGGGACTCGGCCTGTCCTGCGCGGCCCTGGCGGGCGCCGACCAGCAACGACCAGACGATCAAGTACGTCATGAACAGGCCCAGCAGTAGCAAGCCTGGCAGAATGCCGGCGATGAACAGCCGCGAGATGGACTGCTCGGTCACAACGCCGTAGACGATCATCATGATTGAGGGGGGAATCAGCAGGCCTAACGTCGAGGCGCTAGCCAGCGTGCCGATGGCAAGGTTGCCATCGTAGCCGCGGCGTTCCAGCTCGGGCAGCGTCATCTTGCCGACCGTGGCGCAGGTCGCCGCCGAGGAGCCGCATACGGCGGCGAACAGGCCGCTTCCGATGATATTGGAGTGCAGCAAGCGTCCTGGCAGGCGGTTGAGCCAAGGCGCCAGGGCACGAAACATGTTATCCGCAAGACCTGAGCGAAATAGGATCTCGCCCATCCACACGAACATGGGTAGAGCGGTCAAATCCCAGCCGTAGCTGGCGCCCCAGAAGTCGGACGCCAGGATGGGGCCGGGCTCGAAACTGCCGAAGAACGTCAGGGCGATCCAGCCGGTTCCTAGCAGGGCAAAGGCGATCCACACGCCGCCGCCGAGCAGCAGCGCCAGGACGAGGATCGTAACGAGGCTTAGGGTCAGCATGACAAGGCATCCTCTCGCGTATGGCGGATCATGAGTCACCGTCCTGTAGCTCGGGCGCCACATAGGAGGCAGGGGCTGTGAAAGCCGTGCGCAGGGTCCCCAGCAAGGTTTCGAGAAGCGCCATGCACATCAATGCGATGCCGACGACGAGAACGCTTTGCGGTATCCATAATGGAATGGCGAGCAATCCTGAGGAGACATCGTTGTATTCGAGGCTTTCACGCACCAGGCCCACCAGCTCCCAGGTAAGCAAAACGCTAAGCGCTAGCGACACTAGCAGGCAGAGCGTTTCGACCCATACGCGAGCACGCGGCGGCAGGCGTGAAATGACCAGCGTCACGCGGATATGCGCGTAATGCGTGAAGGTATAGGCCATGCTTAGAAAAGTGGCGCCCACCAGTAGATACGCGGCCATTTCAGAGACGCCGGGAATTTCGAGCCCTAGGCGCGCGTTGCCCACCAAGAGCAGCAGCGCATCCAGGCAGCGCAGTAGCACTTGAAAGGTGACGATGGCACAGATCGTCAGCATGCAAGCCGCGGCGCCCCACGCGCCGAGGCGATAGAGTCTGTCGAGTCGGTAGGTCATGTCGGTCACTCACGAATCGGGGGCTAAGACGTCACTTTCCGTTCGCGACCGCCATGCATTATGGCGATCACGAAGTTTCAGGTGTCGTCTTGGGTCGGATGTGACGCGTCAGTCGTCGGCCTGGCGCTCGCGGTAACGATCGATCAGCGTCTTGGCCTGATCGCCGGCGCGTTCCTGCCAGTTCTCGAACAGCGAGTCACCCGCGGATTCGAGGTCCTCGGCCAACTGGCCGCTGGGCTTGGAAATCGTGATGTCGTGTTCTTTCAAGGCCTTGGCGCTCTCGGCGCTGTCCTCGCGGCTGGCCTGCCAACCACGCCGTTCGGCCTCGGCGGCGGCATCCAGCACGGCTTGCTGTGTCTTGTCATCGAGCTGGTCGAAAGCGCGCTTATTGATGAACACGATGTTTTTGGGCAACCACAGGTTGGCGTCGCTGTAATGCGAGACATAGTCCCAGGCGGACATCGACTTGCCGGTGGAGACTGAGGTGATCATGGCGTCGACGCGCCCAGTGCTGAACGCGGTTGGGATATCGGCCTCTTCGGTTTCCGTGGGCATGCCGCCGAGATTCTCGACGAAGCGCTGCGTGTTGATGTTGGGGGCACGCACGCGCAGCCCCTCGAATTGCGAGGCATCGGTCAGCTCGAAGTCGGTATAGATACCCTGCGCCGGCCACGGCACGGCGTACAGCGGCATCAGGCCTTCATCGGCGAACATTTGGGTGATGATCGGCTTGGAGGCTTGCCAGAGGTCGTAAGCATCTTCGTAGCTACCCGCCAGTCCCGGCAAGGTATCCACTTCGTAGATCGGCGATTCGTTGGAGAGCGAAGACAAGAACACTTCACCTGCCTGCACGGTACCACGCCGAACGGAAGGCTTGATTTCGGAGTGTGCGATCAACGAGCCGCCGCTGTGCACGCTGATGTCCAGTTCGCCGTCGGTAGCATCGGCGACGTCCTCGGCGAATTGTTTGGTGTTCTGGGTATGAAAGCTGGCATCGCCGTAGGGTGTGGCGAGGTTCCATTGTGCGGCCATGGCGCTGCTGGCAATGCCGAGCGAGCCGATTGCCGCGAGCCAGGCGAAAGAATGCATCGTACGCATGTTCAATTCCTCATTGTTATTGAACTTGGAAGACGAATTCATTCTTCAAGTGGCGATGTGTTGGCGTCAAATCGTTAATTCTGATGTCAAGTATCGACGTAGCCTTTCATCGTGGTAGGTGATGAAAGCTTTCCGTGATCCTGAGCGTAATCGGCGGCGCATTGCTTGGCCAGGCGAGCCACGCTGGCACAGAAACTCGGGTAGTTGGAGCGGCGCCAGATGGCGTCATAGATCATCGGCGGCAACGGTTCCTCCAGCGTGAGGCGCACCAGGCTACCGGCGTCCACGGCATCGCGTACCGTGGCGACCGGCAATACGCCGATGCCAAGCCCTTCGATGCTCATGCGCATGATGGTCATCAGCGTGCTGGTGGAGTGAATGCGTGGCGTGTCGATGCCCAATGCGGTGAGGTAGGCAACCAGCTCGCTGTACGGCCGCGCCTGCTTGCTGAAGGAAATGAACGCCGTGTCGGCGAAGGTCGTCATATCGCCATGGCGTAGGGTTGCGGCCAGCTCGGGGGCCGCGAACATGCCCATCTCGAAGGTACAAAGCGGCGTCTGGATGGCGGAAAGTCCCGGCGACAGGCCGTCCATGGCGAATAACATGTCGAGATCGTTCTCGGCCAGGCGTTGCTGTAGGAAGGGGGAAATATCGACCATTAACTCTATGGTCAGTTGCGGGTAGCGCTCAGCCAGGCGGCGCATGAAGGTCGGACACCAGCTGCTGGCGATGGTCTCGATAACGCCCAGGCGCAGCGTGCCGGAGAACGACTCCTCGTCCTGGAACAGCCGCATGGCCTCGTCGCGCCCCTCGAGCAGGCGCTCCGCATGGGTGAAGAACTCGCGGCCACGAAGCGTGGGTTGCACGGGGCGTGCCGAGCGGTCGAGAAGCGATTCGCCGACGCTGTCTTCTAGTCGGGTGATGCGATCCGAGATCGACGGCTGGGTGACGTGCAGCTTGGTTGCGCCCTTGCGAAACGAGCCCAGGCGCACCACCCAGACGAAGGCCTCGAGTTCCTTGAAATCGAACATCGGTGTTCCTGTACAGGTCGCCGCGCGACCCCCGCGCGGCGGAAGGGAAGTGGCGGCGGGTACTATGTCTTCTTGAAAAGCTACGCTTTCTTGAACAGCTGCGTCTCGCGATCCTTGAAAGCCTTGAACTCCAGGGCATTGCCGGAGGGGTCGTAGAAGAACATGGTGGCTTGTTCGCCGGGTTCGCCCTTGAAGCGTACGTAGGGCTCGATTTCGAAGGCGATGCCATGGGCGCTCAGCTTGTCGGCGAGGGCTTGCCAGGCGGGCATTTCCAGCACCACGCCGAAATGCGGCACCGGCACGCCGTGACCGTCCACCGGGTTCTTGTGGCTGGCGACGGGGTTGTCCTTCAGGGCGGGGTTGAGGTGACAGACGAACTGGTGCCCGAAGAGGTCGAAATCGACCCAGCTCTCCGATGAGCGTCCTTCGGGACAGCCCAGGAAATCGCCGTAAAAACGCCGTGCCTCGTCGATGTCACGGACTTGAACGGCGAGGTGGAAAGGATCGCTGACAGCCATGATGGTCTCCTCGGGGTCTGTTGTGATTGGTATTCGTGAGCCTCGATTCTTTAGCCCGGCGCTGTGCGGCGTCAACTCGTTTTCCCACGCGCTGCGATGAAAGGTTCCTCCGATATCGCGCATCACGAAAAACGATTGGACCGGGCCTCGCGGGCTTTCTTAGAGTGAAATACCGCAACCGTGCAAGCCGACGACAATAAAAGAGGTCACGTTCATGCCCCTTCCGCTTCTCAACTGCGATATGGGAGAGAGCTTCGGCAACTGGAAAATGGGCCTCGACGACGAGGTCATGCCCTATGTCGATTGCGCCAATATCGCCTGTGGCTTCCATGCCTCCGATCCCGACATCATGCGTCGCACCGTGGCACTGGCCGTGCAACACGGCGTACGCGTCGGCGCGCATCCCGCCTATCCCGATCTGCAAGGCTTTGGGCGTCGTTCGCTGGCTTGTTCGCCGCGCGAAGTCGAGGACATGATGCTCTATCAGATCGGCGCACTGGAGGGCATGTGCCGCGCCGAGGGAACGTCCGTGAGCTACGTCAAACCCCATGGTGCGCTTTACAACGACATGGCCCGCGACCCGGAGCTTTTGCGCGGCGCCATGCGCGCGGTGCTGGCCTATGATCGCACCTTGCCGTTACTCGCCATGGCCACTGCGGATCCGGCGCCGATGCGGGCACTGGCCGAGGAAATGGGCGTGACGCTGTGGTTCGAGACCTTCGCCGATCGCGCCTACGATCCTCAGGGACGGCTGGTGTCGCGGCGTGAGCCGGGTGCTGTCCACCATGATCGTGAGACCATCGTGGCGCAGGCAGTGACGCTCGCCAAGGGCGAAGCGCTGACCGCCAACGACGGCAGCGTGCTGCGTCTGGACGCCGATACGCTTTGCGTCCACGGCGACAATGCCGAGTCGGTGGCCGCAGTGCGCGCCATTCGCTACGCCTTCGATGGCCTGGCACGGGAGTGAACCGGTGAACGATCCAAGTATCGAAACGGTGGGGATGGACAGTCTCATCGTGCGCCTCTTCGACAGTATCGACGAAGAGAACATGCCGTGGATGCTGGCCGCCGACCAAGCTCTGCGTGCGGCCTTCGGCGAGGCGCTGATCGACCTGGTGCCGTCCTACACCACGCTGTTGGTGCATTACGATATCGAATGCTTGGACCTTCAGGCCGCACGTGCGCGGGTGAGTGATGCGCTCAAAGGCCTGACGCCCGCGACGAGTGGCGAAGGTCAGCGGCATGTGATTCCGGTGTGGTACGACGTCAGTGTCGGGCCGGAGCTCGAGCGCATCGCCGAGCGTCTTGGCGTCAGCCCCGAGGAGGTGAGCGCGCGGCACTGTGCGCGGGATTACAGCGTCTTCGCGCTGGGCTTCGCACCCGGTTACGCCTTCATGGGGCGTCTCGACGATGAGCTGGCCACGCCGCGCCTGAAGACACCTCGCCAGAAAGTCGCCGCCGGCAGCGTGGCCATTGCCGAACGCCAGACGGCGGTCTATCCCACGCTCTCGCCAGGTGGCTGGAACATCGTCGGGCGTACGCCCGTGGCGCTGTTCGGGCGCGACCGGGAGGGCTACAGCCTATTTCGCCCCGGCGACAAGGTGCGTTTCGAGGCAATCTCCCGCGAGGCCTTCATCGAGCAAGGCGGCGACCCGACGCCGCTGGCCGAGCGCGGCGATACCCCCACGGAGGCCCAGACATGAAGGGATTGATCGTCGAACGCGCGGGGCCGCTGGCGCTGATTCAGGATGGCGGGCGCTTCGGGGTACGCCATCTCGGCGTGACCCAGGGCGGTGCTGCCGATTGGGTGTCGTTAGGATGGGCCAATTGGCTGCTGGGTAACGCGCCGCAAGCCCCCGGCGTGGAAATCACCGTGGGCGGCTTGACGCTCTATGCTGAGGCATCGACGACGCTGGCTCTGACGGGGGCGGACCTGGGCGCCACGCTCGATAATGAGCCGCTGGCACCAGGGAGCTGTTTCACTATCGCCGCCGGTCAGCGCCTGGCGTTCGAGAGTCCTCGAACCGGCCTGCGCGCCTATCTAGCCTTTCCGGGTGGGCTCGATGCCGCGCCGGTGCTTGGCAGCGTAGCCAGCACGGTACGCGAAAGCCTGGGTGGGCTCGATGGCCAGGGGCGCGTGCTGACCGAAGGCGATTGCTTGACATGGGCGGGAGGCACCTCCGGGGGCGAGCGCACATTACCCTCGGGCGCGGGCACGTTACCTGGAGATGGAGAGCGCATGACGTTGGCGTTGGTAGGCGGCGCGCAGATCGCCGATTTCAGCGGTGCCAGCGTATTCGAGGCCTTCAATACGCCGTGGCAGGTCGATCAACGTGCCGATCGCATGGGCGTGCGCCTGAGCGGCCCCGAGCTGCGTTATCTGGGCGAAGGGATGGTTTCGGAAGGCATTCCCCTGGGGGCCGTCCAGGTGCCCGCCGACGGCCAGCCGATCGTCTTGCTCAACGATCGCCAGACCATCGGTGGCTATCCGCGACTCGGTGCGTTGACGCCGCTGGCCTGCGCGCGCTTGGCGCAATGCCAGCCGGGCACCGAGGTATGGCTGACACCGGTGTCGGCAGGGCAGGCGCGTGATGCCCATCTTCGCCAGTTGGCAGGCTGGGGGTGACGGAGGACATATAAGCAGCGAGTGCGATATTTTATTTCCCGTATTGCAAATTAATTTGCAATACGGGAAATGGATGCCTAATCTTGAGACCAAAGCTTTTCAGGAGAGGGGATCAGGAGCCTGCCATGCCCGCCGACAATGTCGACTTGCCACCCCGGCGTTACGCCGACCTGCAACTGCTGGCGCTGCGTGCTCGACGCGGTGACGCCGCTGATCTGAAGCTTTCCGCCAAGGGGCTCGCATTGCTCGAGGCTTTATTGGCCCAGCCCGAGGCCGTGAGCCTGTCGGGTATCTCGCAATTGGCGCAGCACCACGGCGTGAACCCTTCGCGCCTGACGCGGTTGGCGCATGCCCTCGGCCTGGAAGGGTTCAAGGCGCTACAGGCGCTGTTTCGTGAAGATCTTAGCGATAGCGCCTTCTATTCCACGCGTGCCCAGCGTCTGCTGGATTTCGGCGAGACGCCCCGGGCCGAGGGCGACGCGTTGGCCGATGACCGCGCGCTATGGCAGCAAGAGATGCAAAATCTATCGGCCACCGTGGAGGCGCTGGACACGACGCAACTGGCGGCGGCAGCGGCTAGCATCCAGCAGGCGCGGCGGATCCACGTTATCGGCCTGCGGGCCAGCTTCGGGGCCGCGCATTACCTGGCGTATTACCTCGACTATCTGCGCGATTCGGTGCACTTGGTCTCGGGGCACGCTGGCGTCAGCGTCGAGCAGGCATTGCGGCTGGGCGAAGAGGATCTGGTGATCGGCATCGCCTTTCGGCCCGAGTCGCGGATGAGCATCGACTACTGCCGGCTGGCGGTGGAGCAGGGCGCCTCGCTGCTGGCGTTGACGAATCATTCCAGCTCGCAACTGGCCACGTTGAGCGAATCGACGCTGCTTGCGCCGGCTGAGGGCGCCTTCTTTTTCAACCCCATGAGTAGCCTGTTCATGCTCGTCGAGCTGTTGCTGTCCCGGGTGGCCCGCGAGATGGGGCACGATGCGGTGCTTGCCTTGCGCCAGCGTGAGGCGCTGATCTCGCGTCTGCACGTCGAGTGACGTGTTCGTTTACACCGCTTCTTTTGCCGCTTCTCTGGAGTTTGCCATGACCACTTCCGCCTCTTCCTCTTATGTCCCAGGGCCAGCTACCAGCGCCGCCGATTGGCTGGACCGGGGCTACGCCGACGATCATAACGCCACCGCCGCTTCGGATACGCTCTTGATCAACGAGCAGTCGCGTCTACTCGAAATGCAGGGGCGGCGCATCACCAAGTTCGGTTTCGGCCAATCGCCGTTTCCGGTCTTCCCCCCGGCGGTGGAGACGCTGGCCGAACACGCCGCCGATAAGGCCTACCTACCGGTGCAGGGTATGGCGGCGCTGCGAGAGAACGTGGCGGCTTTCCATCGCCACATGGACGGCACGGACTGGCGAGCCGAACGCGTGTTGATCGCCCCGGGGAGCAAACTGCTGCTGTTTGCGCTGATGAAGGCCTTACCGCGCGCCGAAGTGCTCATCCCTGCGCCGGCCTGGGTCTCCTATGCGCCACAGGCGCGACTCGCGGGGCAGCCAGCGGTGCGGCTGGAAACAAGCTTCGATAGCCGCTGGCTGGTCACGCCGGCACAACTCGATCAGCATTGCCGCGAGCATGGCCCTGGCCTACGGCTATTGATCCTCAATGCGCCTGGCAATCCCACGGGGTTGTCGTATGAGCCGGAGATGCAGCGTGAGCTGGCCGCGGTCGCCAAGCGCCATGGCGTGCTGGTGCTCTCCGACGAGATCTACGGGCCGCTTCATCATCGTGGGGAACATCGTCCCTTCGCACTCGAGTACCCCGAGGGTACCTTGACCACTAGCGGGCTTTCCAAGTGGTGTGGAGCAGGTGGCTGGCGCCTGGGTGTATTGAATGTGCCCGAAGCGCTGGGCGATGCATTGCTAACGCGCCTGCTGGGCATCGCTTCGGAAACCTGGTCAAGTGTGACGAGTCCAGTTCAGGCGGCAGCGATCACCGCGTATAGCGTCACGCCGGCGCTGGAAGCGTATCTGGAGGCCCAGCGGCGCTGGCTGCAGGCGATCGGGCAGTGGTGCGCGCAACGTCTTGAGGTAGCCGGGGTTCGCACACATGCGCCGGATGGCGGCTTTTATCTGTTCCCTGATTTCAGTGCACACCGTGAGGTACTACGAGCGCGTGGAATTACCACCAGTGCAGCGTTGACCGCGACGCTGCTCGAAGAGGCAGGTATCGCGCTTTTGCCGGGCAGCGCGTTTGGCTGCGAACCCTCTCAACTGACGGTGCGCTTGGCCTATGTGGACTTCGATGGCGCGGCGCTATTGGCACGCACTTGCCCCGATGACCCCGAGGCGGCGATGGCCGCTCCCGAACTGGTCACAGTGCGTCATGGCATCGAGGTGTTGGCGGCCTGGTTGAATGCTGCTTAAATCTTTACACTCTGTTACACAAAAAATGTGAACTCACCCACTACAGTGGCGTCACAATAGCCACGCACACGCAATAACCTGGAGGTATTCATGCAACGGATCACTGCTCTTGTTTCAGCGGCTATGCTGACCACCGGAATGGTAGCGGCACAGTCCGCAATGGCACAGCAGGAAGACCCGGCAGCAAGCGGGACAACCCAGACTCAGGGTGCGTCCTCTCAAGATTTTTCTGACGAACAGCTTCAGCAGTTTGCAGATGCATCTGAGGAAATTTCTCAAGTTTCCCAGAAGTACACTCAGCAGCTTCAGAACGCGGATGGCGAAGACGAGCAGAAAGAGCTTCGTGAAAAGGCCAATGAAGAGATGGTCAGCGTTGTCGAAGACAGCGGCATGAGTGTCGAAGAGTTCAACTCCGTTGGCCAGGCGATCCAGCAGGATCCCGAGCTCATGCAGCGCGTTCAGGGCATGGTTCAAGGTCAGCAGGAGTAAGCGAATCGGATATTGCGGTATCGTTGCACTTAGTGCCGGTGCCGAGTGATATAAGCTTCGCGGAAAAGGCCACCTTCGGGTGGCCTTTTTTGTGTTGGGCCTTCTCAAGGACGTTGCGAGAGTGGCTCGTGAGTTCATGTGCTGCCAAAGCCGACATGAAAAAGGCCCGCCATAGTGGCGGGCCTTCATGCTTTCACCCTTTATGGGCGAAGAGCCTGACGATCAGTCGCTGATGGCATCGCTGGCATCGTCAAGAAGATCGGCAGTGGCTGATTTGGTGCTCTGCCAAGCACTTTCGGCGCCTTGCTTGGTCTCTTTCCATGCTTGGCGGGCTTGCCCTTTGGCATCCTGCCACCAGTCGTTATCGTACTCTGGTAGCTTGGCGACATCATCGCGCGTCATGTCGAGCGTGACGCTAT
Source organism: Chromohalobacter canadensis (assembly GCF_034479555.1). Taxonomy (NCBI): domain Bacteria; kingdom Pseudomonadati; phylum Pseudomonadota; class Gammaproteobacteria; order Oceanospirillales; family Halomonadaceae; genus Chromohalobacter; species Chromohalobacter canadensis. The sequence continues at coordinate 2,695,795 of NZ_CP140151.1, forward strand.
AGTCCAAGTCGTCGAGGTCGTCGGCGTTCTGTGTCTCGAGGGTAAAATTGTCGCGATCAACCACACGGTGTGTATCGCCGAGGTCGAGAACACCCCCGGTTTCGATGACCAAGGCTTGAACGCTCATGTCCTCGCCAAGCAGCACGTCTTCGACGTCACCCACGTCTTCGTTGGGGGTTTCCGCGAGGAAAACGTCGGCATCCATCAGCTCGTCGGCTGAATACAGCCCTTGTGGCTGAGTCTCGGATTGCGCGAGGGCCGCGCCTGTCAGACTCAGGCCACCGATGAGAATGGCGGTTTGCGTCATGCGATGCATTGAGTGGCGCATTGAGAAGCTCCTTCTTCGTCGGTTCTAGCTATTCGACGGGTGTCGAATCACTGGCGGGATGGGCAGTCAGACCGAACGGGCCCAGTCATCTGCACGCTTTTCGGCTTCTTCCTTGGTGATCCCGTATTTGGTCTGCAGCTTGCCGATCAATTGATCACGCTTACCAGCGACCTGATCGAGTTCATCGTCGGTCATTTCGCCCCAGGACGCTTTGGCCTTGCCTTTGACCTCGGTCCAACGGCCTTCTATCTGATCCCAATTCATGGCGGTTCCTCCTGAACGTTTGCCAACAACGCGAGCGCTTCCTGCGCGTCGCGTTCATTACGAAGAATAACAGAGATGTGTGCTTTGACAATTACACGCCATGCGCCAGAACGCGCACACTACATGAACAGCGCCAGCAGCAGCGGCACGTAGAGGAAGGAGAGCAGGGTCGAGCAGAACACGAGACTGGCGACATATGCCGGTTCGCGCTGTGAACGTTGCGCGAAGAGATAGTTGTAGACTGCCACCGGCATGCTCATCTGCAACACGAGCACGCTCTGCGCCAGGGGCGGGAGGTTTAGAAGCCAGCCCACGCCGAAAGCCACGCAAACGGCGAACGCCGTGCGCAGCAGGCTGAAGGCGAGCCCCGAAGACAGACTGCGCACCTGGATGTTGGCCAGCGAGACACCGAGAGTGATCAGCATCAAGGGGACGGTGAAGCCGGAGATTAGCTCCACGGTGTTGTCGATCCACAATGGCAGATCGGTATCCGTCAGCAGGATGGCCACCGACAGCAGAATGCTATACACGGTAGGCGTGCGCAGCAGGCTTTTCAGCGGATTGCTGCGGCTGATCATCATCACGCCGAAGGTGAACTGCACTAGGGCGACCGTCACCATCACGGTGATGGCATAGGCGAAGCCCTCGTTGCCAAATGCATAAAGTGCCACCGGTAAGCCCATATTGCCGGTGTTGGGATACATCATGGGTGCCAATAGCACGCGCCAGTTCTTGCGCAGCAGTATCGCCATCAGCCAGGTGGCCAGCGCCATGACCAGAAGCACGCCCAGCGTGCTCAGCATGGTGCGCCCAAAAGTGTGGGCATCGATGTTGGCGCCGGAGAGCGAGGCGAGAATCAACGACGGCGTGCCGACATTGAAGACCAGCTTGGTGACGAAGTCGGTGGGATACGCGTATCCCAGTCGTATCCAGAAAAATCCGATACTGGCGCCCACGAACACGGGGGCCATGACAGCAAAGAGTTGGGCGAGCATGCGCGAGCCTGATTCAGGGTCTGCGTCCACGGTGCGGAGGTGGACGGGACGACGTTGAACGCGACTTTGAGAGCCGCTGAAAGTGCCATATGGGATGCTATTGTCGCCAATCGTGGTAAAGCGTTGCAACGTGCATACGAAAACGAGAATCCTTTACCTTGACGTGGCGCGAGAATTGGCAAGAATCGTGGGCCACGCTGACATTCATCGGCGTCGCGTATAACGCGGCGCGTCGCCACTCAGAGAATTGCATGGAACTTTTGCGCGTCGTCTATCGCGATTATCGCTGGCCGTTCATCGGCGTCATGGTGTTGAGTCTGGCAAGCGCCGGGCTTGGTATCGGGGTCATCGCTTTCATCAACCAGTACTTGATCGAGGCCCAAGGCGATCCGCTTCTGGTGCTGCCTCAGTTTCTGGGACTCATCGCCTTGCTGCTGGTGGTGACGCTCGGTTCGCAATTGGCGCTGACCGTGCTTGGCCACCATTTCGTTTATCGTCTGCGCGGGCGTCTTATCAAACGGATTCTGGATACCGACATCGAGCGTATCGAGCGCCTGGGCAGCGCGCATCTGCTGGCTAGTTTGTCCAGCGACATCCGTAATATCACCATCGCCTTCGTGCGACTTCCCGAGCTGGTGCAGGGCGTGATCCTGACGCTGGGCTCGGCCGCTTACCTGGCCTGGCTCTCGCCGGGGATGCTGTTCATCACCGCGCTGTGGGTGGCGGTGACCGTGGTGGGTGGCTGGTATCTGGTGTCGCATGTGTATCGCCATCTGGGCCAAGTACGTGACACCGAGGATCGACTCTACAAGGATTACGAGGCGGTGATCGATGGCCGCAAGGAACTGGCCCTCAATCGCGATCGTGCCCGGGCGCTTTACGAGGATGTCTACGAGCGCGACGCCAAGGCCTATCGGCATCACATCATCCGCTCTGATACCTTCCACCTGAGCGCGGTGAACTGGTCGAACATCATGATGCTGGGGGCCATCGGCATGGTGTTTTTCCTCGCCAATGGCCTGGGTTGGGCCAACACCAATGTGGCGGCCACCTATTCGCTGACGCTTTTGTTCCTGCGCACGCCCCTGATTCAGGCGGTGGGGGCGTTGCCCACGCTGTTGAGTGCCCAGGTCGCCTTCGACAAGCTCAAGACACTGGCGTTGACCGAGTATCGCGCCGAGTTCGGCGAGAGCGCCGCGCACGGCGACTGGCAGACATTGGAACTGCGCGGTGTGACCTTTGCCTATGCTGCGGGCGAGCATGGCAAGGGGTTCGAAGTGGGGCCAGTCGATCTTACCTTGTCGCGCGGTGAACTCGTGTTTCTGATCGGTGGCAACGGCAGTGGCAAATCGACGTTGGCACGCCTGCTGACCGGACTTTATCAGCCATATGCCGGCGAGATCCTCATCGATGGTACCCCTGTGGACGAGGCTGGGTGGCAGGCGTTTCGTAGCCGTTTCGCTGCCGTATTCACCGACTTCCATCTATTCGACCAGGTGATCGGCCCTGATGGCGAGGCGCCGGACACGGCCTTGGCCGAAGCCTGGATCGCACGCCTGGGCATGGGCGAGAAGCTGCATTTCGATGGCTGGCGGGTGACCGACACGCAGCTTTCCCAGGGGCAGCGCAAGCGCCTGGCGTTGCTGCTGGCGGTCGCCGAGCAGCGCGATATCCTGCTGCTCGACGAATGGGCGGCGGATCAGGATCCGCAGTTCCGGCGCATCTTCTACCGCGAGCTGCTACCTATGCTGCGCGAACACGGCAAGACCGTTTTCGCCATTAGCCACGACGATCACTACTTCCAGCACGCTGACCGCCTGCTGGAGATGCGCGCAGGCCAGTTGAGCGAACTGACCGGCGAGATGCGCGAGCGCGTCAGCCGCGACGCCGTGGCACGGCTCGAAGACACTTCAGGCAACGTGTGACGGACGGCGAATACTTGCGGTGGCCTTCATTGTCATGCGGGTGAGATCTCGCTGGCATGCCAGACGAGGCTTTCGGTGGGACCGTCGTCCAGATCGGAGCACATGTCGACACGCAGAATCGTCGCCGTTTCGCATACGGTCTGCAGTCGGCCATGCGCATCATCTTGCTCCCATCGCCACAGGATGCGTCTCCGATGCTCGTTGCCAGTGTCGTCCTGTAGCGTCAGGTTGGCCGTCGGGTACCGTTGTTCTAGAAAGGTCAGGGCTGCGAGCTGAGCACACTGCTGTGCGGGTGTCAGTTGGGAGTCGCCGCGATAGCCGGGCAGAAAACGACGGCCTTGCGCCTCCGCTTGCAGGAAGGGCAATGCCTGCTGCGGTGTGAGGCGGCCGTACTTGCGGACTGGCGAGAGCAGTATGAGGCTGGCGGCGAAGCGGCAGCCGCCCAGATGGCTGCTTTCCCATACATCGAAGGGCAGTTCGTGTGCTGCGACGACCTGGGCCAACTGCTTGTAGGTCTGGTAACCATACTTGGCGCAGCACTTATCTTTCTTGCCGTGCGTGCAGCAAAGCAGCAGGTCGTGGTCGACTCGCGCCCCTTCCCATGCCGTCAGTGGCGCCCCTGATTGCCACGCGGCCAGAAACGTCTCCAGTGCCTCGCGAGGTACGACAAACCGCCGGCGTTCGGGCATCAGAAACACCTGATGGCTCTCGTCGGCCTGCTCGCGTCGATGAATCAGATTGACCCGTCGCCCATCGGCGGCGATGGCGTCGAGGGTTTTTGCCAGGCTGTCCGGCATGTCGTTGGCATGACGCAGATTTCGCGTCCACTTGTTGCGAGGCCAACTGATCAGCAGATTGCGCTCAAAATGCGCGGCGCTGCCAGCCAACGGATCATGCTGCTCACGGCTGAGATCGGCGCAGAATCGATGGCTCATGACACACAGCGCTGTTGGGTGGTGGGGTGGGCACGCCGATGGGGTCGCTTTTTCTTGTGTGGCACGCAGATCGGGCTGCCGGTCTCGGGGTCTTCGAGCACATGGGCATCGAGATCGAAGACATGCTTGAGATTGATGGCCGTGAATACCTCCTCTGGCGCGCCGCGGGTGACAATCTGCCCTTCACGCATCATCACTAGCTGGTCCGCGTAGGCTGCCGCCAGGTTCAGGTCGTGCAGGACCAGCAGCAGGGTGCGGCTGTGCTCATGGGCCAGGCGGGATAGCAGCTCCAGCAAGTCCACTTGCACCTTGAGATCGAGGAAAGTGGTGGGCTCATCGAGCAGGATTAGATCGGTCTCCTGGGCCAGCACCATAGCGATCCAACAACGCTGACGCTGACCGCCGGAGAGCGCATCGACGCTGCGTTCGGCGAACTCCGTGACATCGGCATAGGCCATCGCCTCACGGATGGCGCGGGCATCCTGCTCGGCGTCCTGTCGCCACAACCGTTGGTGAGGAAAGCGCCCCATACCCACCAGTTGCCGCACCGTCAGTCCCTCCGGGGCCACAGGGCCCTGGGGCAGGATACCCAGGCGCTGTGCTACCTCTCGCGTATTGCGGCGGTGGATATCCTTGCCATCGAGACAGACTTGCCCGGCGCTGGGTATAAGCGTGCGCGCCAGTGTCTTCAACAGCGTCGACTTCCCGCTACCGTTGGCGCCCAGCAACACCGTCAGCTTGCCCTCGGCCACCGTCAGATCGACGCCGTCCAGTACGCGTCGGGATTCGTACCCGGCGCACAAGGCTTCGCCTGTTAGACGAGGCGGCTTGGCAGGTATCGAGGGCATGAAGGTAGCTCGTTGGTGTGGTCCCTAAGCTGGCAACCGTAAGACAAAAAATTCTCATTTTCAATGCTGGTGACCACGTCCGCTCAGTCTTTAAGAACGGTGTGTGGGGGGGCAATGATTCGCTCGGCGAACATGTGCGAGTGTTGACTTTAATCTCTATTATAATCATTCTCATTATCAAATGATCCAGCGGTTACCTAAGCAACTGCACCGAGTACACCGAGGACCTAAGCGCATTGCTGGCTCTCACCGCTCGGGCGACATAACAAGCACGACCATCCAGTAAAGCTTCGCACAGTGGCTAGCGAGGGAGGCGCGGACTTACTTGCCAAAAAAGCCTTGCACTGACGGCAAGGTTGGCCAGGAGGCAAGTGAGATTCAAAAGGAAGGTAGGAAGGTATTGTTGCGGAGGCTACATGAGCTACGCCCGTTTCTCTCGTTTACCCGGCGAGATGAGCCGGCACGCATCCATGCATGCGTTGCTGAATTGCATTATCAAGGAAGTGGCAATACCCCATGGTGCCGTATTCCACCGATGGCCGGCCCGGCGCGATGGACTGCCGCAGCAGTTGCACGGTCTACCCTTACTGATCGAATGGTCGGCATCGCTGTCGCTGTTTGTGATGGTGGACCGGCGTTCGGTCATTGGTAGCCACTTTTATCTCTCCGATGTCTACCTGCGAGAGGCAGAGAGTGCTGGCTGGCATGCCCCTGAGATGGGGGAGTTGATCGCCGCACTGTTGGAGCACTGCCGGTGGAATGACGGCACGCTTAATCGGGAATTGTGCGATCAAGTCGTGCAAAGCCAGGATGTCATGACGACGATCGTCACGCATGCCGTCGAGCAGCCCAGGCTTCATCCGCTGACGGACTACCGTTGCAGTGAGCAGGGGCTGTGGTTTGGCCATCCCAATCACCCCACGCCCAAGACCCGGCAATGGCCGTCCCATTTGCTTCAGGAAAGGCCTGCCTACGCGCCGGAGTTCTGCGCCACTACGGCTCTGTATCAGTTCTCCTTTCCGGTGGCCGGGCTGAGCGTGCAGGCCAATCGCATCAATGCTCAGGATGTGCTGGCGCAGGTGGCGGACCAGCGCCATGCCGAGGATGACGGGCGTGTGGTGCTCAGCATGCACCCGGTGCAGGCCGACCTGTTCCTCCAGGATGCCCGAGTGGCGGAGATGATTGAGGACGGCACCATCTGCGATCTTGGCCAGAGCGGTTTGCAGGCGGCGCCCACCGCCTCGATGCGAACCTGGTACATCGCGGGGCATCCTTGGTTCCTCAAGGGTTCGCTGAATGTGCGCATCACCAACTGTGTGCGCAAGAACGCCTGGTACGAGCTGGAAAGCACGCTGATCATCGATCGCATCATGCACCGGCTCGTCCAGCTCGAGGATGCGGCGCTGCAGGCACTCTGCGTGGCCCAGGAACCGGCCACGGTGCACTGGACGCCGGCCGTGGGCGATGAGGCCGACAAACGCTGGTTCCGGGAGCAGACCGGCATGATCCTGAGAGAAAACTTCTGTCAGCGCTTCTCGCCGGAACGTTGCCTGCTCAGCGCGACATTGTTCGCGCGCGATGTGCAGTTGGTGCCCATGGTGTTGTCCTTCATCGACACAGCGATGCCCGGCGAGGTACCTCGGCCACTGCCAGCGGAAGGTCGGGTTCGGGCGTGGTTTCAGGCCTACCTGCGTACTCTGGTGGGCCCGGTCTTGGTGCTATTCTTCCGTCACGGCATCGTCATGGAGCCCCACCTGCAGAATTGCGTGCTGATCCATGACCAAGGCATGCCTCGGCAGGTGCTGTTGCGCGACTTCGAGGGGGTCAAGCTGACCGAGGATAAGGGAGTGGACTGGCTCACGGGGGAGTCACTGCATCCCCACGTCAGGGAGTCGATGACCTATTGTCGCGAGCAGGGCTGGAACCGTATCGCTTATTGCCTGCTCGTCAATCATGTCGCCGAGGCGATCCTGGCACTGAGCTGGCAGCGCCCGGCCCTGGGCGAGGCGCTGTGGCAGGACATCCTGGACGAGCTGCACCGCGTGCGGGAGGCCCTGGGCGGCGACGCACCAGAGCTGGATACGTTGCTGGCGGGGGGCGAGCTGCCCTGCAAGACCAACTTCAAGCTACGGCTGATGGCCCGGGCGGACCGGCAGGCTCAGTATGTGGCGTTGCCCAACCCCTGGCACACCACCCAGAACCTGGGACGGGAGGTGGCCTATGGCTGAGCGCCTGGCGATTCCCGATCACGTGCTCTCCGCCATCGCCTCGCAGCGACAGGCCAGCTCAGAGCCCATGGCGGCGTTCTTCTATGACCTGCCGGCACTCGCCGCGCATGGCCGGGCCATGCGCGAGGCATTGCCACCGGGCGTCGAGCTTTACTATGCGATCAAGGCCAACAGTGAAGCGGCCATCATCGATACGCTGGCGCCGGTGGTGGACGGGCTCGAGCTATCGTCTGGCGGCGAGATCGCGCGGGCCTGCGCCTGCTCGACGCCGCGCCCCTGGGTGCTCTCCGGCCCGGGCAAGCTGGATACCGACATGCGTGAGGCCATGAGGAGAGGCGTCGAGGCCTTTCATGTCGAAAGCCTCGGGGAAGTAGCACGCCTGCAGGCGGTCGCGGCGGCGCTGGATCACCAGCAGCCGGTGCTGCTGCGTATCAATCCGGCCTTGCCCGAGGATCTCTCCAGCCGGCTGCGAATGGCCGGCACCGCCACGCCGTTCGGCATCGACGAGTCGCAGCTTGCTGACGCCGTCCGCGCGGTCGACGACGCGCCGAACCTGGCGCTGGTCGGTTTTCATATCCATGCCATGTCGCACCAACGTTGCGAGCAGCGCCACCAGCGGCTGCTGGCGTCCTATCTGGAGCGCTGGCCGCAGTGGCGAGCGCTGGCGCGTGCTCCTGAACGGGTCACGCAGCTCAATGTGGGGGGCGGCATCGGTGTGAACTATCTCCAGCCGTCCGAGCAGTTCGACTGGTCCGGCCTGTGCCAGGCCTTGGGCCAGCGGCTGGCGGCCATGGACGAGCCGCCGCTGGTGCGCTTCGAGATCGGCCGTTTTCTGTCGGCCTTCTGCGGCTACTACGCGATCGAGGTGCTCGATACCAAGGTTAGCCATGGGGAAGGCTTTATCGTCTGCCGGGGTGGTACACACCAATTCCGACTGCCTGCCGCCCAGGGGCACGATCACCCGGTCATTCACCTGCCGCGCGACCCTCGGCAGGCGAGTGAGGGCGAGCGCCGGTCCTGGACCGTGGTGGGGCAGCTGTGTACCCCCAAGGACGTGCTGAGCCGCCAGCAGGAGCTGCAAGGGGTCGAGGTGGGCGACTTGCTAGTGCTGCCGCTGGCCGGTGCCTACGGCTACAACATCTCTCACGCGGACTTCCTGTGCCACCCCCGGCCGGATCAGGTCTTCATCCGTGACGCCCGCGAAGGCAGCGAACTCGAGACGACCAGCCATCGGCGCGCCGAGCCGGTGAGCTGACCGGGACGCTGCGCCGATTCATTTTCCAGGAGTTACCCCATGACATCACAGGAACGTGTTCTGTCGCCGGCTGTGGCCATCGCAGACAACCCCGGCGCGCGGGGCGGCATCGACACGCCTTTTGCTTCCGACAGGTACTGGCGGCATCACGCTCGCATTGAGCAGCGTGTCGTTGGCCAGCTGTTGCAGACCCTGCTCTACGAGGACGTGCTGCCCTATGAGGCCATCGCCGACCCGCAGCTTGGCGTCGCCGGCGCCACGCGCTTCTCTCTGACGCTGGGCCAGCGTCGCTATCGGGTGGACGGCTGGCAGTGCCAAAGTTTTCGGCTGATTCGCCTCGAGCACGCCTCGCTGGTGGTCGAAGGCGATGAGGGCCGCGAGAACCCGGCGGGTACCCCGGCGCCAGTGAGCCTGCCTCGCTTCCTGGAGGATCTCGAGGCGGCGCTCGATGGTGGGACGATTCAGCCGGGCTTCGTCGATGAACTGATGCAAACCCTGGTCAAGGATTTGCAGTCATCTGCCTGGCCGTTGCCCGTCCACGAAACGCCGCAGACGCTGGGCGCCGATGCCCTGGAGCAGTACTTCACCGACGCGCACAGCTACCACCCTTGTTACAAGTCACGGCTCGGCTTCTCCCTGCGCGACAATCAGCGTTATGGGCCAGAGTTCGCCCAGCCGCTGCATGTGTGGTGGCTAGCCGTGCCGGTCCGCCTGGCGCACCAGGGAGCGGTCAGCGGAATGGCGCTGGCCGACCGGAGCGCGGAGGACGCCGGGCCGCATGTGCAGGCGCGCCTGGCTGACCACCTCGCCAGGCGCCGGCTGGCGCGCGACGAAGTCGTGCTGATGCCAGTGCATCCCTGGCAATGGGAGAACGCGCTGGTGACGGCGCTCTATCCAGAGCTTGCCAGTGGCGAGATCGTACTGCTCGGCGAGGGAGAGACGGCCTATACCGCGCAGCAGTCGATTCGCACCCTGGCCCCACAGGACACGCATCAGCCCTATCTCAAACTGGCGATGAGTATCACCAATACCTCCAGCACTCGCATCCTGGCGCGTCACACCGTCACCAACGCCCCCATAATCACCCAGTGGCTCCAGCGCCTCATCGCTACCGACGAGACTGCCAGATCCGCGGGTTTCGTGATCCTCGGCGAGGTGGCCGGTGTGGCGTTGGACGAGCGTGCTTTCCCCAACGCTCGCTACCACGACGTGTACGGCAAGGTCGGTGCCATCTGGCGGCAGAACGTCGGCGAGTTCCTGGCCGACGGCGAACAGGCCGTGCCCTTCAACGGGCTGAGCCAGTTCACCCGCGACGCCGAGGGCGAGCCCGCCAGCCCCTTCATCGCGCCCTGGGTGGCGCGCCATGGGCTGGACGCCTGGAGTCGACAGCTCGTGCATGTCGCGACCCTGCCGATCATCCATCTGCTGTTCGCCGAGGGCGTGGGGATGGAGTCCCATGGTCAGAACATCGTAGTCATCCATCGCGATGGCTGGCCGGTGCGGGTGGCGCTGAAGGATTTTCACGATGGTGTGCGCTTCAGTCCCTCGCATCTGGCGCGGCCTGAGCTGGCTCCCGCCCTGGAGCCCGTGCCCGAGCGCCATGCCGCCCTCAACCGCAATTCCTTCATCGTCACCGACGACCCGCACGCGGTTCGCGACTATTCCTGCGACGCCTTCTTCTTCATCGCCCTGGCGGAGATGGCGATCTTCCTTCAGCGGCATTTCGGCCTGGATGAGTCACGGTTCTGGGCCATGGCGGCAGCGGAGATCAAAGCCTACCAGCGCGCTCACCCCCAGCACGGCGAGCGCTACCGCTGCTTCGACGTCTTCGCCCCTTGGTGGGAGGTGGAAGCCCTGACCCGGCGTCGCCTGTTCGGTGACGACGATCCCCAGGTCAAACATGTCCCCAACCCGCTGGCGGCCTTCGCGCCCGGTAAGGAGGCGGCATGCTGAGGACCAACCGGCTTAAGTGGGCACTGGCCGAGGGCCGTGAGGTCCATGGGGTTATCGCCTCGCTGCCCGCGGCCGCCTCCATCGAACTGATTGCGGAGGCGGGCTTCGACTTCGTGGTGATCGACACCGAGCATGTGCTGATCAACCCGGAAACCGTCGAGCACATGATCCGTACCGCCGAGAGCTACCGACTGACGCCGCTGGTACGGGTGGCGGATGCCGATCCCAAAACCCTGCTGCGCCTGCTCGACGGTGGCGCCCAGGGGATCGTGCTGCCTCAGGTGGAAGATGCCGAGACTCTCGAGCGCGCCGTGGCCGCCTGCAAGTACGCCCCGGAGGGCGAGCGCAGTCTCAATGCCGGGCGGCCCGGCGCCTTCGGCAAGGCTTCGCTGGCGGACTACGTCGTCGAGGCCAACCGGGAAATCATGGTGGTTGCCATGATCGAGAGCCGCCGCGGCGTGGCTGAGATCGAGGCGATCTGTGCGGTGCCGGGCCTCGACATGGTACTGGAAGGGGCGGCGGACCTGTCCCAGTCGCTGGGTGTGACCTGGCAGCCCGGACACCCCGACGTCGTTCAGGCGCTGGAGGCGGTTCAGGGCACCGCCAGCGAGCACCATATTCCCTATTGCGCCTTCCTGCGCGATTCGGCGGCCAAGGCCCGGTGGCGGGCGCGGGGCGTCAGCACCTTCATGCTGGGCGATGAGCGAGGAATCGCCTTTCGTGCTCTGCAGCAGGCACTCGGCGACGCCCGGACGCTAGAAAGCAGCGAGGCCCCGCCGTCATGAGGACACCGACAGTGAATTCTTCCTTTCCTTCGAATCGGGCGGGCGAGGACGCCTCGCTCGCCAGTACCGACACGGTGATGGAGCGCACGACCATGGACACTCTCGATGCCAAGCAATACGCCCAGGCGCAGATCATGCAGTCGCTGGTGGATGGCCTGCTGGTCGAGGGCCTGCTGGATAGCCTGGGCGCGGCCTGGCTGAGTGCCACCGAGGCCGATGATGGGCTCACCCGCCTCGCGGCGTTCCACGCGCATTTGCTGCCAGCTCATTGCGGCACCCTTCCGCAGTGGTTCTGGCACTGGCCGCAGGACAATCATCACAGCGTGGTCATGCTGTTGCGGCCAGGCATCGCCCAGGCGTGGGAGAAGGTACCGCAGACCCCGGTGATCGTGAGGTATCACGAGAGCGGGGAGTGGGCGTCGCTCGACCCTGTCGCCTTCATGCGCCGCGTCTTCGGCGTCATGACGCAAGACGACGAATCGACCCTAGGGCAGGGACAGCAAGTGTTTCTCCGGGCACTTGCCGACAGCTGCTGGCAGGCGGAAAGCTCCGTGGCACACCGGGTGGAAACGCGTGACCTGCTGGCTCGCGATACGGCCAAGCATTTTGCGATCATGGAACAGTGGGCATCGTTGCTCGACCGGCCCTATCACCCTACGGCGAAGGCCAAGCAGGGGCTCAGCGAGAGCGAATATCGTGCCTACATGGCCGAGTTCAATGCCCTCATCACGCTGCGCTGGGTCGCGATGGCCCGTGACCGGGTGATGACCGGCGACGGCGTCGACGAGGCTTGCCCCGAGCCGGTGCGGTGGCTCGCCGGTGACGAGGGCCGACGGGTGCTCGAGCAGGAGATGGCCTCGCGAGGGCTGGCCCGGACCCACGTCGCCATCCCCGTGCATCCCTGGCAGCATGAGCATGCGTTGCTCCACTGGCTGGAAGTGGCCTTCGCGGCGGGAGGCTGTGTCACGCTGGAGACGCTCACCGAACCCTGGCTTGCGACCTCTTCACTGCGCTCGTTGGCCCCGACCACGGCGAGTCCGCATTTTCTGAAACTGCCGATGGCCATCCATTCGCTGGGCGCCTCGCGCTACCTGCCGGCAGTCAAGATGCTCAATGGCGACCTCAGTGCCCGCCTGCTTCACCAGGCCAGGGAAAAAGACCCCCGGCTCGCCGAGGCGCTTTACCTGTGCGACGAGAGCAAGTGGTGGGCTTACATGCCGAAGGAGGCGACGCTGTTCGACGAAGCCCCACGGCATCTGTCCGCCATGGTGCGCAGTTATCCCGATGCGTTGCTGGCAGACCCGGACGTGCGTCTGGTGCCCATGGCCACCCTGGGGACGCCGCTGCCGGGTGGCGAGCACCACCTGTTCGACGACTGGCTGGCGCAGCGCGGGATGGCGGCCAGCGCCGCCTCGGTGCAGGCACTCTTCGGCGAGCTGTGCGACACCTTCTTCGACATCAACCTGCGCATGTTCCGGCTCGGAATGCTGGCGGAAGTGCATGGCCAGAATGCGGTACTGGTCTTCAAGAAGGGGCAGTGTCACGGCCTGCTGCTACGTGACCACGACTCGTTGAGGATCAACGTCGCGCGTCTCGAGCAGCACGGCATGCAGGACCCGTGCTACTGCATCAAGCCCGGCCACGCCAACACCCTTTATCACGACAGCCTCGAGGCCTTGCTATTCTGGCTGCAGACGCTGGCGATCCAGGTCAACCTGCGCGCAATCATCGACACACTGGGGGATCACTACGGTGTTTCGAGTCATGAGCTGTGGAGGCAAATGGCGGCGTGCCTAGCGGCTGTGATCGAGACGGTTCCCTTCGATACTCGCGATCGCGCCATGCTCAATGAGCAGCTCTTCGAGAGCCCACAGTGGCCCTATAAGCGTCTCATCGCGCCGATCATCGAGCGTGCCGGCGGGCCGGGCAGCATGCCCTTTGCCAGTAGCTCGACCTGTAATCCCTTCATGCGCCTCGGTCTGCCCACCGAGACGCTGATCGAGGCCTGAGACGGACAGCAACCGACGACGAACACCGCCCGAGATAGCCTTGGGCGGTGTTTTCGTGTGGGTGGTGTTTTTACGGGGAAGCGCGCTTAGCGAAACCATTCGGGGAACTCGGCTGCCAGGGCGTTACGCTTTTCCGCCTCTCGGGCTTGTTTGGCCTCGGCGGCGTCAGCCAGGGCATCGGCATGATGCACCGGGATGACGAAGAGCCCGTCGTCGTCACCGACGACCAGGTCGCCCGGGCTGATCGCGGTGCCGTCGATGGCGACGGGTGTGTTGATCTCGCCTTCCAGCTCCAGCGCCCGTGTGGTCAGGGGGCTGGTCGTTCGCGCATAGGTGGGCAGGTCCAGCCTGCATAGAGCATCCCGGTCGGTGATGGCACCGTTGGTGACGATGCCTGCGAGCTGCTTGCGCAGTGCCGCGTAGGCGCGAAATTCACCCCAGCAGGCACGCCGCTGGTCACCGGATACGTCGATCACCAGCACGTCGCCCGGGCAGGCCATCTTTAGCGCCTCACGGATGATGCTGCCGTCGAGGTGGGGAATCCTGACCGTCAGCGCCGTTCCCAGCAGCCTCACCGGGCGCTTCAGCGGCGAGAGCGAGGTGATGGCGCCGAAGTCGGTGATATGGCCAAGGGTAGATGTGGCAAGCGTTTGGTAACGTTGCCGTTGCTGTGCCGTGAAGGGGTCCTGTCGAGGGGCGATATGGAACATGGATATTGCCTTGAGTGTAATGATACACAATGAAAGGGAACAAGCGCGGGCCGTCATTGACGGTGGTAGCGCGTCCGATGCAACAGGTAGACGAAGAAGGGCGCGCCGACCCCCGAGACGAAGATGCCGGCGGGCAGGTCCTTGGGCAGGAAAGCCACGCGGCCCAGCAGGTCGGCGTAGAGCACGATCAGGGCCCCGACCAGGGCGGTGACGGGCACTAGCCGGGCAAATCCCCGGCCCACCAGGCGGGCGGCGATATGAGGGGCGATCAGGCCCACGAAACTGAGCCCCCCGGCGAAGGCCACCGCCGCCCCCGCCAGCGCCACGCTGCAGGCCATCAGTACCAGCCGACTTTGCAACACGTTCACGCCCAGCCCCTGGGCCACCGAGTCTCCCAGCGCCATGGCATCCATGTGGCGTGCCAGGGTGAGGCACAGCGGAACGGCGACCAGCAGCCACGGCAGCATGCCGAAGACATCTTGCCACTGGGCGGCGTAGAGGCTACCGGTCAACCACACATAGGCGACCATGGCGGCGGCATCGTCGCTGATCACGATCAACAGGGTGGTCACGGCCCCCATTGCCGCGGAGAGCCCGATGCCGACCAGCACCATACGTGAGGGCGTGATGCCACGCTTCCAGGCCAGCGAGAATACCAGCACCGCGGAAAGCAGCGCGCCGAGCAGTGCGGCGGCCGGAAGCCAATGGATACTCAGGCCGGTACCGAACAGTGCCAGGAAAGTCACTGCGGCCATGGCGGCGCCGCTGGTGATGCCGATGACGTCCGGAGAAGCCAGCGGGTTGCGCACGATGCCTTGAAGGATGGCGCCGGCCACGGCCAGGGCCGCCCCCACCAACACGGCAAGCAGGATGCGCGGCAGGCGCAGTTCCCAGACGATGAAGGTGATGTCGCTGTCCTGCGGTGCGGCCAGCGCGTGCACCACCTGGCCGAACGAGGTGGGGAAGCTGCCCAGGCTCAGCGACAGCCCCATGCTGGCCAGCAGTACCAGAGCGAGCAGGGCACTGAGGAGTACCGGGCGGGTCGTGTGGCTGGCGGCGGTGTCGTTGCCTTGCTGTGGCAGGGAGGCGGAATGCGTCATGGTCAGATCTGCTTCCTGCGCGCCAGGTAGATGAAGAAGGGGGTGCCGATCAGGGCGGTCATCACCCCTACCGGGACATCCTGAGGTGGCATCAGAAAGCGCGAGGCCACATCGGCCAGCAACAAAAGGCTTGCTCCCAGCAGGGCACAGGCTGGCAGTAGCCAGCGATGGTCGACGCCGAAGAGGCCTCGCGCCATGTGCGGCACGATGAGACCGACGAAACCGATCATGCCGGCGAGCGCGACCGAACTGCCGGCGAGCAGGATCACCACCAGACCAAGCAGTAGCTTGATGGTGCCGGCGCGCATACCCAGGCCTTTGACCATGTCATCGCCTAACATCAAGGCATTGGCGTGGCGGACCAGCAGTATGCATAGCAGCAGGGCGATGCCGAAGAGCGGCAGCAGAGGCATCACTACCGACAGCTCGCGCCCGGACACGGAACCGGCCAGCCAGTACAGCACGCTTTCGAAGCTCTGTTGGTCGACGATCAGCAGGCCTTGGCTAAACGAGACGAACATGGCCGTGACGGCCACGCCTGCCAGCACGACCCGCAACGACGAAAGCTCCCCCTGGCGACCGCGACTCAGCATGACTACCAGGCAGGCCGCTACCAGGGCGCCCAGCAGCGCCGCCCAGACGTACTCGGCCGGAGTATGCAGGGGCAGCAGCGAGACTGCGACTACTACGAAGAACATCGCCCCGGCGTTGATCCCCAGGATACCCGGCGAGGCGAGGGGGTTGCGGGTCACGGTCTGCATCAGAGCGCCGGCGATGGCCAGGCTCGCGCCGACCAAGGCGGCAATGACAGCGCGTGGCAGGCGTTCCGTGACAATGATGATATGCGCGACCCGAGTGGGGTCGTATTGCACCAGTGCTTGGACAAAGGTCGGCGGGGCGATATCCGTGGTGCCCAGCATGACGCTTGCTGCGAAGGCCGTCGCGACCAGTACCAGGCTCAGCAAGAGCCCCGCAATTCGGGAAGCACGATGATTCAGCATGCGCTCGACTCCTCGTCGTGGGCGCGAGACTTCGTGGACGTTTCCTCGGTGCAGGTAGCGGCGGGCGTCGTGGGATCACCAGGACCATCCAGCCCGTAATGGGCGTATAGATCATCCAGCATGGCATTGGCGGCCAGGATGCCCCCGCCCATGATCCAGTCCACTGGGTCCACCTCGAAGACACGGTCGTCTTGCACGGCATCCAGTCGTTTCCAGAGAGGATGGGAGGTCCAGTGACGATAGTTGCGCATGATGGCTGGATCGTTAGGTTCCAGGAGCACGAAGATCACGTCGGCATTCATGACCGGGATGTTTTCCTCACTGGTCAGCTTCATCCCCCAGTCCTGGTCGTGCAGGGAACTGGGTTGCTCGAAACCCAGCTCATTCAGGATGGAACCGGCGAAGCCCGTGGAGTAGATGCGTACATGGTCGCTCTTGAAGCGAACCACGGCGGCCTTTTGCGGCCAGGCGTCGCCCAGCGTGTCGGCGATTCTTTGGCGGAAGTCCGCCACGCGTGCGTCCCAGTTCCGCAACAGCTCGCGGGCGCGGGCTTCTCGGCCCGTGGCTTCGGCGATCAGCCTCAGGGTAGCCTTGAAGTCGAAGACGGTGTCTGTAGCGACCGTCGGCGCGATTTTTTCCAGCAGTGGCCGAACCCGCTCGTGGCGAAAGCGCGTGGCCACGATCAGGTCGGGTTTCAGCCAGGCGACCTTCTCCAGGTTGGGTTGGGTCTCCAGGCCGACGTGTTCCACGCCGCCGAGGGCATCACGCAAGTAGCGATACATGGGTTTTTCCAGCCAGGAGTCGACGACGCCGACTGGCGTGATGCCCAGTGCCACTGCGCTGTCCGTCGCGCCCTGGTAAAGGGTGACGATGCGCTGCGTCGTGGCGGGAACGTGGGTGTCGCCGAACGCATTGGTGACGGTGCGCATGTCCTGGCCGTCGGCGGCGAGGGCGGTGGCCGCCCAGGGCATGAGGGATACCAGCAGGGCGGCCAGACATAGTCGCCAGCTTCGGGTGTGAGTTTTCATTCCGGCCTCCTGGCGGATGCGGTCTTCAGGGGGGAATCGGGGGCGCGAGCAGACGATGACACGTCGCCTGGCGACACAGAGTCGTGTCGTGTCACGGCGTGGCCGAGTCGCCAGGCCAGCGGCAGGCAGCACGCGGCGACCGCCGCCAGTGCCAGGAACGCATGGTGCAGTGCGGAGGCGCTCGCCTCGGTATAGGGAATGCCCCGACCCAGCGCGGCTTGCACGGTCGTGTCGTAGTAGATAGAAAGCGTGACGATGCCGAGCGAAGAAATCAGGCGCCGGGACATATTGTTCATGGCCGAGGCCTGGGCGACGCTGGCCTCGGGCAGCTCCTTCATGCCCACCGTGGTGGAGGGCAGATAGGCACAGCCTAGGCCGAGGCCGCGCAGGCCCATCCAGGCGCCGATCATCCACACGGGCGTGGCCTTCGTCAGCGTGGCAAGTCCCACCAGGCTTATCATGGTGATCATTAGCCCGATGCCGAGGCACCACTGTGGTGGGTAGCGGTCGATCAGACGCCCCGCGATGGGCGAGCAGGCAGCGGCAGCCAGTGCGGTGGCCAGAAACACCAGCCCCGTGGTCAGGGGGCCGAATCCCAGCGCATTCTGCATCCATAGCGGCACCAACAGGATGCAGCCGAACAGGATGATCGACTGCAGGCAAGCCAGGATGACGCTGAGCCGATACCCGCGATGGGAAAACAGTGAGAGGTCGAGCAAAGGCGTATCGGCATGCCGCTCGACGCGCACGAAGAGCACTAATGCCAGCAGGCCGACCGCGAGCGTCAGCACGGCCTCGATGCGCAAGAGATCCATCAGTGTCTCCACCCGGCTTAGGGAAAATAGCACTGTGCCCATCCCCAGGGTGATCAGCACGAAGCCGGGCAGGTCGAACCGACGTCGATGATCGGTCGGCTCCGTGGGAAGATAACGATAGCTGCACAGCAGCCCCAACAGCGCAAACGGCATGTTCATCAGGAACAATGCCCGCCAGTGGCTGATCTCTAGCAGCAGCCCGCCGACGCTGGGGCCGATGGCTGGAGCGATCATCACCGCGAAACCCCATATCCCGCTAGCGCGGCCGCGCTGGTCGCTGGGGTAGGCGGAGAAGATCAGTGACAGAGAAAGAGGGATCATCAGCCCCGCTGCCACACCTTGCAACCCTCGCGCGAGGATGATGCCAGCCAGGCTCTGGGCCATGGCACCGAGCGCCGAGCCGGCCAGAAATCCCCACAAACCTAATAGGTAAACGTGCTTACGACCGAAGCGGTCAGCGAGATAGCCAGTGAGTGGCATGGTCATGCCCATGGTGATCATGAACAGCGTTACCACCCAACTGACTTCCGTGGCGCTGGCATCGAAGGTGGTCATCAATTCGGCCACGGCAAGATTCAGGGCGCTGTTGTTGAGGCTGACGGTAAAGGTACCCAGCAGCACACTGATCAGCACCTTTCCGCCATGCCGGGTAGCATGCGGCATGGATACTCACTTGATGAGAGCACAGAAGGCATCGCCTAAGCATGACGCCAATGAGGAATGCATCATGGAGCAAAATAATGACACGATGCAAAATTTAATGCAAAACATTATCAATTGCGATTGGCCTCGAGATACACGAAAAGCGGCGCCATGGAGGCGCCGCTCAAAAAGCCAGATCGGTCAGATGTCTGTGCTTAGAAGTCGAGCTGATAGCTCAGGGTGAAAGTACGTCCCCGGCCCTTGAAGTAAAGGTCGTCTTCAAGAGCCTCCCCTTGGGGGAACGATTGTGAGTAGTAGGTGAAGTAGTCCTTGTCGGCGAGGTTCTCCACCCCCAGGCTGGCACGGCCTATGGGAAGACGGTAGGCCAGGGAGGCGTCGATCAGGCCGTAGCCGTCGAATTCGAGCTCGGGATCGTCGAAGCTGCGGTCACGGTAGTAGCTGTACTGCAGGTAGGATGAGAGCTTTTCGTTCCAGGCCGCGCTCCAGGCGAACTTGAGGGTGTCCGGGGCAAGGTCTCGGCCCGTCAGCTTGGTATCCACGCTGCCGTCACCGTCGGTATCCGATTTACCCTCAGTGTGCGTATAGGAAAGCCGCAGGTTGTGGGCGTCATTCACCTGGGCATCGCCGGTGATCTCATAGCCCTGGATCTCGGTCTTCTCTCGCTTGACCCGGTAGTTGTTCTGGGCATCGGGTTCGATGCGTTGGCCAAGGTCGGAATTCGACTCATAATAACTCAGCTCGAGCCCGTAGCGGTCCCAGTCGAAGCGCGCCCCGATCTCGCGATTGTCGGTGACGATGGGGGAGAGGTCGACTAGGGTGTCGGCGTCCTGGCCGGGCTCGCTGACACCGCGCAGCACTCGGCCCACGTCGGGCATGCCAAATCCCTCGGAGTAGTTGGCGTAGAGCTGGGCCCAGTCGGTGGCTTGATAGACGATACCGGCATTGAACAAGGTTTCGTCGAAACTGGGGTTGCCGCCACCTACCGAGACTAGGTCGTTTTCGACACTGGTACTACGGTCTACCGTCGAGTAATCGTCGACGTTTAGCGTAGCATGCTCCTGGCGAGCCCCGGCATGCAGGCTCAGAGCTTGGGTCAGGTCGTAGTCCCCTTGCAGGAAGACCGCATAGTTGCGGAACCGGCTCTCGGGCACATAGTTGCGGTCGGTCTGGACCAGCACCTGTTGGGTCTCGTCCTGCAGCAGGTCGAGACCCGTGGTCAGCTTGAGGCGGTCGTCGAGCAGGCCGTCGCGGCTCAGGGTGAACTTGGCACCGATCTTGTCGGACTCGTTGCGTGTGTGATCGTAGCGGGTATTGCCCGCGTCGTCCTGGTAAGGGAAGGAGCCGAGGCCAGTGGTACCAAACTGGGCGCGGAAACGCTGGGTGTAGAGTTGGGCATCCAGCTCGTTGCCTAGCCAGTCTCTGTTCGAGTAGGCCAGCCGGGCGGTGGTGACCCTATTATAGCCTGGGTCGTTAGCGGGGTTGCCTTTTTTGGCCGTAGTCGGTACGCCTTTATCGCGATCACCGGACACCGGCACGTAATCGTCGCCGACGTCGAGGTCGTAATGATTGAGGGAGAGTTCGATGTTCTGATCGTCGTCGATCCAGTAGGCCGCCTTGGCCATCAGGTCGTAGCTTTCGGAGTTCTGGATCTCGCCATGGTAGGCCATGCCGACGATCTCGTCGTTGCCATCGTAGAAGACACCGCGTTTTTGGCGGCTAGCGGCGACCATGTAGTCCCAATCGCGGGTCTGGCCGCTGAGACGGTAGTCCAGTTTGTGGCCGAAACCTTCCGACTCGAAATCGTCGTCACTGGTCAAGCTGACGCCGACATGCTGGCTTACCCCGGCGCCTTCGGGGCGCTTGGTCACGTAGTTGATGATACCGCCGGTCGCACCCAGACCGTGCTCGGCGCTGGCGCCGTATATGACTTCGATACGCTCGACCATGGAAAGATCGATGGTGTAACTATCTCTTCCCCCGTCGCGCAGCGGATTGGACTGAGGGACGCCGTCGATCATGAAAAGGGCCGAACGACCGCGGAAGGTCTCGCCGGTATTGTTGAGCTTCTGGCGGCTGGGCGAGTAGGAAGGGATCAAGTTACTGAGTACCTGACTGGGGTCCTGGGTGATCGCCAGTTGCTGCTCGATTTGCTCGCGGGTAATGATAGTGACCTTCTGCGGGGTCTCATCTTCGCGACTTTGATTGCGGGTGGCGGTGATGACCAGCGGGTCCAGCCCATGGTCGTTGGCATCTTGCGATTCCGAGCTCGTTGAGGTTTGAGCCAGCGCCGTGGCTGGTAGAGCAGAGACGAGCACCAATGGGAGTAGCGAGAGTTTCTTATGGCGTGGTCGTTGGAAGGCTTGCATGGTAAATCGATATCCCTTGCCGGATTTGATGTGGTGATTTTTGCTGTTATAGGCCTTGAACGCTAAAGATAATGATAATTCTTTTTATTTGCAATGTCGGTGCATCGCATGATCTGGGCAGGGGCAGGGGCAGGGGCAGGGGCGTCATGCCACGTTTTCTCTGGGAGAGATTTCGAAAGCCTTAGCCGCGACGCCGTGGCACGGCTCGAAGACACATCAGGCAACGAGTGATGGGGAGGAGGTGACAGCGTTGAACGCTCGCCATTGTGAAAACAAATCACAATTCTTATCATGTGCGATAGACTTTGCTTTACGCGTGCTCCCGGCCGTTTGCTAATAAAATGTCACAAGGAAACCTCATGTCCCGCTCCTTCTCCCCGTCGCTGCCGATCAACGTGCTGTCGTCCCCGGCACGCTGCCTGGCCATGGCAACATTACTGCTCGGCTGCCCGCTGGCGGCGCAGGCACAAGACAACGCCGCACAGAGCGATACGGTGGTCGTCACCGCGACGGCGTTGAAGGTTGCCACACCGCCCATGGAAACCCCGCGTGCCGTATCCCAGGTGGGGCGTGACGAACTCGACAAGCGCGCCGTCAATAGTTATGACGAGACCTTCCGCTATCGCAGTGGGGTGCAGTCAGCGCCTTATGGCAGCGACAACGGCGTCGATTGGTTCAACATCCGCGGTTTCAGTGGCGAAGATTCGACCTACCAGGATGGACTACGCCTTTTTCGTGAGGGTGGCTACTTCTGGTGGGTGACCGAGCCCTTCGGCCTGGAGCGCGTCGATCTGCTCAAGGGGCCGGCCTCGATTCTCTACGGCGAAGCGCCTCCCGGTGGTGTGGTTAACGCGATCAGCAAGCGGCCCACCGACGAAAAGCAGGGGCAGTTCGAGATCCAGGGAGGCAACAAGGATCATCGCCAGGTTGGGATCGACACCTCTGGCCCGGTTGCCGGCACCGACAACATGCGCTATCGCATGGTGGGGCTCTTCCGCGAGGGCGATGGCGAACTGGATCACACTGACAATCAGCGGGTATATCTGGCCCCGAGCCTAGCGGTGGATCTCTCTGACGATACCACCGTGACGTTCCTGGCCAGCTACATGAAGGACCACGGGACCCCCAGCAAGGGCTTTCGGCCGGTGGGTGGTTCGTTGGAAGGCACCGAATTCGGGCATATCGACCGCGAAACCAACCTGGGAGAGCCAGATTACGAGCGTCAGGAACGCGAGCAGATTTCCCTAGGCTACGAGCTCGAGCACGATATCGACGACACGTGGCAGTTCCAGCAGAATCTGCGCTACAACAGTATGGATCTGCTACTGCGCTCGCTCTCACCTTTTACCACGCTCAATACGGACGGCCGCACGGTGGGCCGTTACCTGACATATCGCGATGGTAGTTACGATTCTTTTACCGCGGATAATCGCCTGGTAGGTAAGTGGTTTACCGAGAATACCGAAAATACGCTATTGTTGGGGGTCGATTACCAGCACTTTGATGTCGATTATCAGAACGGTGATGGTACAGGGGATTTCGCAGGCTTCGATGTTTTCGATCCTGAGTACGGCAATTATTCGCCTGGCACCTTGCAGTATCATGCCGAAGAGAAAAAAGAGCAGATCGGCGTCTACATACAGGATCAGCTACGCCTGGGAGAGCGCTGGATCCTGCTGGGTGGCGTGCGCCACGACTCGGCTAGCGTGGAAAGCTACAGTGACGATCCCAGTGCAGCGGATTACGATGAAACCGAGAACCAGCTGTCGTTCAGCGGCGGCGTGATGTATCTCGGCGATTACGGAGTCTCGCCTTACCTCAGCTACAGCGAATCGTTCAGTCCGCAAGTCGGGCGCGGGCCGGATGGACAGGCCTACGAACCCAGCGAGGGCGAACAATGGGAAGCCGGGGTCAAGTACACGCCCGATTGGCTGGATGGTTACATGACCGCCGCCGTGTTCGATCTCAAGGAAACCAATACTTTATATACAAATGATCAGTTCATCCAATCGCAAGGCGGTGAACGTCATTCACAAGGTTTCGAACTAGAAGGTGTAGGATATCTGACCGAACAGCTACAGCTGACGGCTTCTTATACCTATCTGGATACGACTATCGAAGATCCCGAGCGTGGTGAGTTCCGCGCCGGTTTGACACCTCGTCACGAGGCCTCGCTATGGCTAGACTATGGCTTCGAGGGTGGCGCCCTGCAGGGGCTGGATGTCGGTGCCGGGGCGCGTTACGTGGGCGAGAGCGTCAACGCCGACCCCAATAGTGACGATGAAGTCTCTTCTTATACTGTGTACGACGCCATGGCCAGCTACGAGATCAACTCCGCGTGGACGGCACAGGTCAACGTCACCAACCTGACGGACAAGGATTATATTCGCGGGTGTGATTCTTGGTGCTACTACGGCGAGTCGCGTAGCGTGATCGGCAGCCTCAATTATCGCTGGTAAGCGGAAAGTTATAAGAAGTCACAAGTAAAATGTAAAAAATGGCCCGGGGAATCCCGGGCCATTTTTTCTTGATCGTCATACTTCATGTGCCGGTACTATTGTCTTCCATCTTCCATCTTCCATCTTCCATCTTGCCCCTACAGCTTCCTCAACGACCACATGAAGTAGGCGCCACCGAGCAGCGAGGACATCAGGCCGGCGGGGATTTCCTCGGGGAACAGCCACTGCCGTCCCAACCAGTCGGCCAGCACCATCAATAATGCGCCCAGCAAAGCGGCGGCGAGCAGGTGGGCGCGTGCCCGCGACGCGCCCAGCAGGCGTGCCATGTGCGGTGCGAGCAACCCCACGAAGGATAGCGGTCCGACCACCAGCGTGGCAGCGGCGGTGAGCAGGGCGACGATCCCCAGCAGGGCGAGGCGCGCTCGGTCGACGTTGACGCCCAGCGAGCGGGCGCTGGAGTTGCCCATCGGCAACAGGTCCAGCCAGCGTGACAGGCATTGCATCGCCAGCGTTAATATCACGGCGCTTGCTACTACGACGATGGCCAAAGTGGTGTCGACGTAATAGGTCGAGCCCGACATCCAGGCCAGAAGCTGCTGCGTGCGAGGGTCGCCGTTGGCCAGCACGATGCTGCGCAGCGGGTCGAACAGCGCGGTGATGGCGATGCCCGTCAACAGCACGCGCTCCGGCTGGAAACCGCTGCGGCGGTTGATCAGTAGCAGCACGCCTAACGTTGCCAATGCGCTCAGGGTGCCGGCGAGCAGTAGCACTGGCAGGCCTACGCCCGGCACGAACAGCACCACGCCGATCAGGCCGATGGCGGTACCGCCGCTGATCCCCACGACTTCCGGACTGGCCATGGGGTTGCCGGTCACGCGTTGAATCAAGGTCCCGGCCAAGGCCAATAGCGTGCCGGCACCCGCCGCCGCCAGCGTGCGCGGCAAGCGCCATTCATGTGTGGCTTGCCAAATTGCCCACGAGGGCCAGGCCCATCCCTCGCTATTCTGGCCGAGCAACAGAGAGGCCGCGAGCGCGACCGTGAGTGCCAGCCCCAACACCATCAGCAAGCGGCCGGGATGCCGACGACGCGGCGCCGTCAGCATGGGTGCGGTATGCGGACGGTCGCCCCCCAGCTTGAGACGCGGGATCAGCCATAACAGCAGCGGTGCACCCAGGGCGGCGGTCGTCGCGCCAGTGGGGATCATGGTCGGTAGCGCGCCGGAAAACCGCTGCAGGAGTTGGTCGGTCGTGGTCAGCAACAAGGCGCCCAATATCGGCGCCCATAGCAAGCGCTGGGGCAGCGTGCGCGCGCCCAGCAGGCGGACGATGGCCGGTGCCGCCAGGCCGATGAAACCAATGATGCCGATCACGCTGACCACGCAGGCGGTGATGAAGACTGCCAGCCCCAGGCTCAGCAGACGCAGATGCTTGAGCGAGACACCCAGGCTGCGGGCGTTGACGTCGTCGAGCTCGAGAATCGCCAGTGGGCGCAGCATGAGCCCGGCCAGCACCAGCGCGATGGCCAGGCGCGGGAGCAGATAGAGCACGCCGTCCCAGCTGTTTTGCGAGAGCGACCCCGCGCCCCACACCATCAAGCCGCGCAACTCTTCCTGGTGAAAGAGGATCAGCGTGGTGCTGACCGCGCCCAGGTAAAGATTGACCACCAATCCGGCGAGTACCACCACCATGGGCGCGAGGCCGCGTCGCCACGCCAGGGCAAACACCAGCCCCATGGCCAGACCGCCGCCCACCAGAGCCACCCATTCGCGGCCGAGAACGAGCAGCCCCGGCGCGAACAGCGTGGCGAGCAGCAAGGCAAGTTGTGCCCCCGTCGCGACGCCAAGAGTCGTGGGCGCGGCCAGGGGGTTGCGTAGCACTTGCTGCATCAAGACCCCGGCGATGCCCAGGGCGCCACCGGCCAGCAGGGCGATCGTCCAGCGTGGCAGCCAGCTGTAGTGCGTCAGCAGCTGGTCGATGTTGCCTTCGTCGGGGGCGAACAGTGCCTGCGCCCACTGCGCGACGGGCAGTTGCGTTGCGAGTGAGAGACCGCTCAGAGCAAGACACACCAGCGCGAGCAGTGTGCAGAGACGCGCAGGGGTCAGCACGAAATGCGGGAACGGCAAGGAACGGGAGATCCAGTCACTCATCAGGCGTCTCACGGGTCGGCGGTGTTGCGGCCGCGTCGATGAGCGTCTGGCTAAGATGATCGGCGAAGCGTGCTGCGGAGGGGGCGCCGCCGAAACTCCATACCGGTGGCAGCGTGAGCACGTCGTCGCGACGTACGGACGGCAAGTGTTGCCACAGAGCGCTCGATTCGAGGCGCTCTTCGACGCCGACGGGTAGCGGCTCGATCACGACCAGGCGTGCATCATCGAGCTTGGCCAATGTTTCCAATCCCACGGTGGAGAATCCCCAGTAATTGGTGTTGTCCTGCCAGGCGTTTTCCAGGCCCAGGCGCTGCATGACAGCGTTATAGAGGCTATTTTCGCCGAACACGCGCACATGACGGTCGTCGACGAACTGCACGACGAGCAAGGGCCGGTCGTCGATCTCCCGGCTAGCGAGCGTGTGCCGCAAGAGCGCGAGGTGAGCGTCCAGCCAGGCGAGCAGCGTGTCCGCCTCCGCCTTGCGGTTGGCAATGGCGCCGATCTCGCGGGTGGCACTTTTCAGCCGCGTCCACAGATCGCTGCCGGGGCTATAGAGCGCGACGGTGTCGGTCGGGGCGATGCGTTCGAGGCTAGGTGACAGGGTGCTGAACATCGGCGAGAGCAGAATACGGTCGGGCGCGAGCTGGGCCAGCAGTTCACGATTGGGTTGCGCACGCAGTCCGATATCGGCCACTTCGTCGGGCAGCGGCGGTGCGCCTACCCATTCGCGGTAGGCATCCGTTTGCGCCACGCCCACGGGCGTCACGCCGAGTGCCAGCAGCGTTTCGGCGATGGTCCAGTCGACGGTGGCGATACGCGGCGTTTCAGCGGCGCTGGTGGTATGCGGCCCGGCGAGAAGCACCAGCAACGCCAAGGCAAGGAAATGAAAGCGGAGAGCGTCTCCGCGCATCGACAACGGCGTCACAGCGACTCCATCAATGCAGCACGGCGATGGGGTGCTCGCCGCCGGGGTGGGACATGACCCGCATGGGGATGCCGTAGATGGCTTCCAGAGTGGCATCGCACATCAAGTCACTGGGCGCGCCTTGGGCAAGCACTTGCCCGCTGTGCAGGGCGATCAGATGATCGCAGTAACGCGCTGCCATGTTGACGTCGTGAAGGACGATGACGACGCCTAGCCCCAGCTCACGACACAGTGATCGCACCAAGGCCAGCACTTCCACCTGATGGGCGATGTCCAGCGCCGCCAGGGGTTCGTCCAACAGCAGGAAGCGGCTTTCCTGGGCGAGCAGCATCGCCAACCACACGCGCTGGCGCTCGCCGCCGGAAAGCGTGTCGACCAAGCGGTCGGCGAAGGCTTCGGTATGGGTGAGCGCGATGGCACGATCGATCTGCGTCTTGTCTTTACCGTTGAGACGCCCCAGAAGGCCATGCCAGGGATAGCGCCCGAAGCCCACCAGCTCGCGGCCGGTGAGGTTATCGGCGCTGGGCAGGTGTTGGGGCAGATACGCCACGTGGCGGGCGAATTCACGCGTGCCCCAATCGGCGAGTGGACGCTTGTCGAGGCGAATGCCGCCTCGGCTGGGGGCTTGTTGTTGCGCGAGAAGCTTGAGCAGGGTCGACTTGCCCGAGCCGTTATGGCCAATCAGCCCATACACCTTGCCTTCCTCGAAAGTGAGGTCGGTGGGTTGCAATAGGCACTGGCCGTTGACCTCGAAGCTGGCAGCGTCGACGTTGAACATCAGGTGGACCCCAAGCGGGAGAAAGCATAGGGCGCAATCGTAATTCAAATAAGAACGGTTATCAAAACTCCTTGCCCCGTCATGACGCGGGGTGAGCGTATTGGAGGGGCCCCTCAGAGGAGCGGGCCGTCCAGGGATCAGGCGCCATGATCCGAATAGCAAAGAGTCTGCCTAGAACGGCAGCGCGATCACACTCAAGAGTCGGCGTGGATCCGCCACGTACTGGCCATGGCACGGCGTGCCGGCGGGCCAGTCAGGGGCGAGCGTGGTGAGAAGACGAAGCGTGACGCGGCCTTCTTCGGGTTGCCAGTTCGCGAGTTCGGCATCCTGAAAGTAAAAGCGTCGCTGCACTAGCGGGAACAGTGCCTTGAACAGGCTTTCCTTGCAGGAGAAGACCAGGGTGGTGAACATTGCCTGCTCCTCGGCGGGGAGCCGGTCGCGCCAGTCGCGTTCCCGGGGTGTGAGAATCTGCGGCGAGAGACGCGTCGCGCGTGCCGCCGGCATCAGTGTTTCGGCATCCAGCCCCAGCCCCTGCCAATGGCGAGCCGGCGCCGCCAGGGCGGCGGCGAAACCGGCACTGTGCGTAATGCTTCCGACCGTGCCCGCTGGCCAGCAAGGCGCCCGTGTCTCCGCGATTCCTGGTACCTCGGCATGGCCCGTCACGGCGCGCAGGGCATCGCGAGCGCACAGGCGTCCGGCGAGAAACTCCGCACGGCGCTTGGCAACGGCCGAGCTAAGCCCTGTTGGCAGGGCGATGCCGTGCTCGGTAAAAGCCGCTTCGCATATCGCGTCCGCCGTGAAATTCACCCCCCGCCAGGCGACATGGGGTAGCGTATGCGGCCAGGGCCACGCCTGCTGCCAGTCCTGACAGCCGGCGGGGAGATCGAGCGTTTCCGGCATGCGTCAGCGATCCACCAGTACCGCGTCGAGTTCGACCGGCACTTCGTCGTCGATCTGCTGATAGCCGAGCAGGCCGAGCACCGTGCGCGCGGTCTGATTCTGCATGATGACGTTGCCATCCAGCGCCACCGCCTCGGCATTGCGAACGCGTATCTCGCTTTCGCTCTCACGCGTGAAACGCACCTTCAGCGGTTGCTGCTGCGAGGCATCGCCATCCTTCACGCTGAGTGTTAGCGTTTCGGTGCGAGACTCGCCGACGGGTAGATTGTCGAGCACGCCTGGGTCCAGTTGCGTGACCACCGTGGTCAGCTCGGTATCCGACAGGCTCTCCATCCACGGTGGGAGATCGCCCAACTGATCCAAGACATCGGTTTGATTGAGCCGCACGGGTAGGCGCAGCGTGCCATCCTCCGCGATATGGCCGTCCATGCGCTTCAATGCGTGGCGATGCGCCACTGACTCGCCGGACGACGTGATCTCGGTGATCGTCGTCTCGACGCGTGACTTCTCCGGATCCAGTTGCCAATCCGCCTGCGCCACGCAAGGCAGCGCGACCACGCCCAACGCCGCTGCCCAAGCAAAACGACGCGCCATTCGCTTCATTTGATACATCACCAAACCCTCCATGGGATGGAATCACACTCCAGGAGCCAATCACCCCTAGTCTCGTTTATCGGCTTCCGCTATGATACTGCCCCGTCGCGATAGGGCCTATAGCTCAGTTGGTTAGAGCAGGGGACTCATAATCCCTTGGTCGCAGGTTCAAGTCCTGCTGGGCCCACCAATCTTTTCAATAGCTTAGCGCTTTGCGCTGGCGTGAGCCCCATAGTCCAAGGGTGCAGTTTCGGTACAGTGCCGATCCTTCAGCCCCTGGAGTTTTGCATGGACACCATTGTTAAGACCCCCTCTGGTAGCTGGAAAGCCGTCATTCGAAAGACCGGCTGGCCCACTACTGCCAAGACCTTTCGTACCAAACGAGATGCTCAGGATTGGTCACGCCGTACCGAAGATGAAATGGTGCGCGGTGTCTATATCCAGCGCAGGGCCTCGGAGCGCATGACCTTGGAATCGGCCCTTAAGTGATACTTGGCCGACGTTACCCCTACCAAGAAGCCCAGCACCCAGAAGAGCGAGCGCGATAAGGCCGTGAAGCTCGTCGAGCACTTGGGTAAATATTCTCTCGCAGCTTTAATGCCTGACCTCATCGCAAATTATCGCGATACCCGTTTGAACAGCCTAGGGCGCAGAGGTTCACCGACCAGCCCCAACACTATGCGCCTGGAGCTTGCCTTGCTCAGCCACCTCTACACCGTCGCCATCCAGGAATGGGGGCTGGGGTTGACCTACAACCCCGTTCAGAACATCCGCAAGCCCAGCCCGGGGGAGGGGCGAGATCGGCGCCTGAGCCCCGACGAGGAGAAGCGCCTTTTCGCCGTGCTCCGGCAGCACAGCAACCCCATGCTGGCCTGGATCGCCAGAATCGCCCTGGAGACGGGCATGCGCTCCTCGGAGAACCTGACCCTCACGATCACAGGTCGACGTGAAACGCCGCGTGGTGCGCCTCACCGACACCAAGAACAATGAAGCCCGCCTGGTGCCGCTGACCCAAGCCGCGACCGAGGTGTTCAAGCAGGCGCTGAACAACCCGGTGCGCCCGCTCGACTGCGACCTGGTGTTCTTCGGTGAGCCTGGCCGGGACGGCAAGCGCGGCCCCTACGCCTACACCAAGCTCTGGAATCAGGCGAAGAAGAAGGCCGGCCTTGATGACTTCCGCTTTCATGACCTGCGCCATGAAGCCGTCAGCCGGCTGGTCGAGGCCGGACTGTCTGATCAGGAGGTCGCCGCGATCAGTGGCCACAAGTCGATGCAGATGCTGCGGCGGTATACCCACTTGAGGGCTGAAGATCTAGTCGAAAAGCTGGATAAAATCATAATCAACTAAATTTAGTGCTTTTAGTTTATTCTTTGCAACGTTGATCAGATTTTTTTTTAAATGACGAGGTCGAATTGAAGCTTTAGAGCGTTGTGGCTCAAGATATTTTTTTATGTTGATAGGTGATATTGTAGTGCCACATGGTTTAAGATGATGGGTTGTGACTTTTTTATGTAGAAGTGTATATTGTAAGTCCTGACATGAAAATTTAGTTGGTTATCTATTATGAAAAGGAGGAGTGGTTTGTATTATGATTATTTTAACCAGCCAGGGATGGAAGGTTTGCATATCTTTGAGTTCTCTAACTCCCCTTACGCTTCTTTTTTTTATGAGGATTCATTGGTTTTTGAGAGAAATAAAAAGAAAATTGGCGTTGTTGACCAGTTTCAAGGAAAAAGGCCTGCCGTCCTCAATAAAGATTTTTTGGTGAACGGAAAGCAACTTCAGCTTTGTTTTGTTCAGACTTTAATATTAGACTCGCACGTAATTGATGGTCTCCATCGGTTCGTCTCCGGCGCAGGAAAGTTAGATGACAGCGCGAGATTGGTTATAATAGACTTTTTAAAGCATGTTTCTAGGATGAGATGTGACTATAGTCCTGTATTTTATTTGGTTGAGAATTTTGCTAAGTCTCCGATAGAGCAATTCATTAAAAAATCTTCTGAAAAGCTTTGCTCTCTTCTCAAGCTTCATTGTATGGATGAAGAAATTTTTATTGAAAGCAATAGAATTGAATTGAAGAGCGATGCGGTTGAGTATTATTGTAGTTTATATAAGGCTTCAGACTTAGATGGTTGTGCGGTTAATTGGGTGGAGTCTTTCTTGGCCACTGGCGGGTTGGGATATTATGAGAACATGATAAAAGTTTCTTATGCCTGCTTGTTAAAGATGGTTTTGCTCCACTTCATGGATCCTAAAGTTAATCAGGAAAATGTTCTCAGAAAAAATGATGAGTTTGAGACGTTTTTGTGTAAAGATCTGAAGGTGCTCCCTGCTAGAGAGCTTAACTTGGCATTATACTATTTTTCAAACCTGGCTGGTAGATTTGTCAATGTACAGTCGAATATGGGGTTTGATAAGGCAGTTAAGAACCTAAAAGCAACTGCATGGGATCTGTTACTTTTGAGACTCCCTGAGTTTTTGCTAACTCCATCGAGTTTGCCAGAGGTTAATACGGCTTATGTGGTCACCTCTGAAGAAAAGCTTTTGTCTGTTGGAAATATGTTTGGTGTGGAGTCTATTTACTATCCGGATCTGGAATCAAAAGGGTCTCCGTTGCTCAGCTTTAAAACAGAGGTTTTTGAGTCCATTATATCTAAAGAGAAGCTTGGATGCTTGTGGAGAAATAGAGCTGAGTTGTCGATTAAGCGCGCACGAGAAAAAACCGCAACCCCCATATCAGATGAAATGCTAGATTGGCTAATAGAAGACTTAGAAAATCAAATGCGCAACCTATGCACGTAAAGCTATTGATGGTCCATTGAAGCCAATATAGTCTATATGCCGATGGCATTCACCTGACACATCCCCCTGTAGCTCTCTACAGTTAATCACTACTTTCTTTCGTGTTCCTGAGTTCCTCTTTCGGTATCTGGGAACCCTTTATTGAAGACAGAAAGAGTTTTACGAATAATAAGAATAATAACATTATTATTCTTATGGTCCAGCAGGTCTGGCTGTGTCGGCGGTGTGGGTGCAGGTAATGTTTTTTTGCTTGTTTTTGTTAATCCTTTGTCTCATGGCGGTTTATCCGGAAATTTAACCATCAAAGTAGTATGTTTTGATAATCAGGGTATGGTGCATTGATGGGTTCTGGAAAGTTGTGAGGTTGAGCTTTGTTTTTGTTTGGTTAGCATTGATTACGTCGTTGTATGATTGATGGGGCGCTAGCCATGAATGTCGAAGATTATCTTGTTGAGCGGTTCGGCCTGCTGATGAGCATATCAGACCTGGCGGATCTTCTTGGTCGTTCGCCCGATGGCGTGCGGGTTTCTCTTTATTCAGATACGGAGGTCTCCCGGAAGCTGAAGCCGACGATGGTGAAGGTGGGGCGCCGTGTCTATTTCCGGACGCTCCAAGTAAAAGACGCCCTGGATTTGGAGCCTTCTGAATATGGCGCGTGTTAGTCCATCGGTAGTGCAGAAAATTCTGGGTAGGGTAGTCGCCTATCATGCCGCGTTCACGCTCCTTCCCGGCGTTTCAGTTCCTGGTGCAGTCTTCCTTAGCCAAGCATTTTACTGGACACGTAACACCAAGGCGGAGGAAAGAGGCGGGTGGTTTTACAAAAATCAGCGTGGCAGAGATAGTTGGGAGTCAGAAACTGGGCTTTCTCCAAAGCAGCAGGCTAACGCTAGGAAATCGCTAGTGGAAATTGGCGTATTGGAAGAGGAAAGGAGAGATGTTCCTGCAAAAATGTGGTATCGGGTGAACTGCGAGCGCTTGCTTGAGCTTCTGGCGGAGCAACTCGACGAAGAGCCTTCTGGAAGTGGTTGTAATTCCCAGTTTTTCCCTTTGGTAGATTCTACTGTCCCTTCCGGCCAATCTGGTGATCAGGATGGTCAAACCTTGATTCTACCAAAGGGCAAATCTATTACAGAGAATACAACACAGAGTACATCAAGAAATAATGGCGGGGTGGCCAAAGCTGAGAGCTATCCTGGGCGCGAATCAAAATTAACGCGGGCCGAGATGGCTGAGTTGCTGGGCCAGCAAAGAGCAGACCTCATAGCCAGAAATTACGGCAGCGATAAGGTTGGAGCTCCTGCAGTAGAAGAAATGCGCAGAACCCTCCGCACATAGGATCCTGAATTCAACCAATAAGCGCAGCACCTGCGGTATCCAGGGCGCCTGAGTATTCCCCCAGAAACACCTGTGCCGGTGTCCGATAACCGAGCCGCTTTCGGGGGCGATCATTGAGCTTATTGACGGTCTTTCTCAGTTCGGCATCCGTCACCTGTCGAAAATCGGTTCCCTTGGGATAGTACTGCCGTATCAAGCCATTCGTATTTTCATTGGTCCCGCGTTGGCCGGAGCAATAGGGATCGCAGAAATAGATCGCCGCTGACACTGCCGTGGCTACTGCCTCGTGATTGGCGAACTCCGAGCCGTTGTCCAGCGTCACGGTCTGAACAGCCCCACGCCGGGGCTTCAGCAGACGAATCATAGCTTTTTGTGTCAGATCGGCGGTGATTTGAGGGAGTCGAGTGGCCAGCAGATAGCCACTGCGGCGCTCAACCAGCGTGACCAATCCGGACTGCTTATGTCCCTTGAGCACCGTATCGCCTTCCCAGTGGCCAATCGTGAGCCGATCATCCACCTCAGCGGCGCGGTACTCGATACCCACTCGGTTCGGAATCTTGCCGAGTCCGGCGCTCTTGGCCTGTGCACGGTGCTTACTCCGCCGCTTGGGTTGCCGGAGATATCGCCACAGCCCGCCACCACGTACCTTGTCATCCCAGATCAACGAATAGATCCACTGATGGCTCACGTAAGCACCGTTGGCCTTGGCCATAAAGCCACTGATTTGCTGAGGGCTCCATTCGTCAGCCAGTTGATCAGTCACCCAGCGCATGAGGCTGGGGAGTCGCTTTGTCATTTTCCAGGCAGTTCGCCTCCGCTGATCACTGCGCGCCTGAGCCTGGCAGGGATCGTAGCCATCAGGAGAGATGTTACGGCGCAATTCGCGACTGACGGTGCTGCTGTGGATGCCAAGCACTCTGGCGATCTGCCGCTGGGTCATCCGGACACCCCGTTGGGCGTGAATCTGGTATCGTTGGGTCTGGGTCAGCTGTCGGTATCCCATGCTCTGCTTCACTTTGGTCGGTAAAGTCGAGAGGGTATCGGCGCTGGCCCTCCTTCCTCTACCTGGCGGTCCAAAGTGCTGCGGTTATTCTATGAATCCAGGGATTCAAGCGGCGCGGAACGGGGGTGATGGCCCCGGCCGCGCCTAACCACGACTGCCTGCATGGGAGGCATACATGGTTAACAGACAGGGTATCACACCCGCCTTCGCCGACAGTGGCCTGTCACGGCTGTACCGATCACACGCGGTCGAACAGCACGCCATCCAGAGTGAGATTCGAACTCTGGTGATCATTGCCGGTTACGCTTGCGATTTTCTCACCGAAGGGTTGGAAGCCCTTCCCGAAGACTTCTTCACCTGCATCGAGGAGATGAAAGAGGTGATGGAGTCCATCGACCTGAAAAGTCTGGATTTTGAAAAGCGGTCGCTCACTCTCCAGAGGACGAAACGGCGTCTGGAGGCCAAGGCGACCCGCCAGAATCGTCAAAAGGAGGTCTGATCATGAGCAACAAAATTTCGTGCGCACGAAAAATCGCTGGTGTCGCTCTCGCGGCCACTATCGGTCTATCGCAGCCAGCCATGGCGGGCGGGATTCCCGTCATCGATACGTCGAACCTGGCCCAGCAGATCCTGCAAGTAGAGCACATGCTGAGCCAGCTCGAACAACTGCAAGACCAGCTCGAAACGGCCAATAGGCAACTGGACAGCATGAGTGGTTCCCGTGGCCTGGCTGGCGTCATCGACTCGGCCTATAACACTGCAGTGAATGTCGATCCTAACCAGGTGCTGAGTGACGCCGGCATCAGGGGCGCGAACGAACATGGCCTGTCCGGTGACGTGGCGGACTTGTACGACAGCGGCAACCAGAACACGGCGACTTGGCTTGGCCAGTCCCAAAAGTCCCTGGAACAAGCTCAGGAGCGCTTTAGCGAGCTAGCCGGATTGGTGGCCGAGGTCAACAACAGCCCGGACCAGAAAGACGTTCTGGACCTCCAGGCCCGTATCGGCGCCGAGGAAGTCTTGCTGCAAAACGAGATGGCCAAGCTGACCATGCTCCGGTCGCAAGCCGAGGCCAACCGGGCAATGCACAACCAGCGCGTTCAGCAGATGGCCATCGAGTCATCCGGCGAGCCCCGCGACATCTGGTAAGGAGGCCCCATGAGTGTCAGGAAATTTTCGTGCGCACGAAATTTTACAGTCGTGGCCCTGGTCAGCGTCGCGCTGACCGGGTGCTTTGACGACACCCCGGAAGCCGGCCCGGTGCAGACTGTGGACTGGTATCAGGCCCACGACGACGAACGCCAGGCCACACTGGAAGTACGTGTCGGGTCCCGTGTGATTGACTACCCGCTTGGTAAATAACTCAGGACGCTTGGTCTGCCATTCCTTCATCATCGCAATCGGTGATTGATGGTGCAGCGCCTTCTGCGGGATGTGGTGATTGTACAGCCAGGTGTAGCGTTTGAGCGTCTGCTCCAGGTCCTCGCCTGAGGTATAGCGCCGAGTCGCCAGCACATCGCTGATACGGCCGTTGAAGCGCTCCACCATGCCGTTTGTCTGCGGTCTTCCCGGCTTGATCAGACGGTGCTCGATACCAAGGGCCTGGCACTCTTGGTCAAACGGGTGATTCCCGCTGGGCTTGCGCTCCCCCGCCCGCGTGAAGCGATCGGTGAATGACTTGCCGTTGTCGGTCAGTACCGTCTGGACCTGGAAGGGAGCCTTCTCCTCCACCCGCTTCATGAACGCCCGCGCATCCTTCGCGGACTGGCTGCGTCTCACCTCCAGATGGACCCAGCGCGTGGCGCGATCGATGGCGACGTACAGGTAGCGTTTTTGCTCCTCATCGGGCATCCGGGGCAGGTGCTTGATGTCGATGTGCACGTAGCCCGGCTCATAATCTTTGAAGGGCTTGTGCCGGGGTTTCTCATCGTCGCCCGCGTCCCGTCTAGACAGCTCTGCCAGTGTCGGCACCTCGCGCCGCTTGAGCATGCGATGCAGACCAGAACGCGACAAGCCAGGATTGAGGAACTCACGCGCCACGACGAGCAGATCATCCAGGCCGAGGCGCAGGAATTCGCGCGCCGCGATCAGCACCTCTTCCTGTTCGGAAGTGAGCGTGGCCAGCAGGTTGTGACGCGTGTGCGGTCGGTCCTGGACATCGTCACGGTACCGCCAGCGCCGGATGGTCGAGACGGCGACGCCGTACTGGCGTGCTAGCTCGCTGTCGCTGATGCTGGAAGGCGCTGCCTGGATCTCGGCCCGGATCTTCGGAGTGGTGGTCGCCTGTTTATGTAGCTTGATGTCCATATCCTTGCTCCCGGATGAACTGGTGAAGAAGCTCCTTGGCGGCCAGCAAAGGATAACTTCTATAGCTCATCTGATCATCCGGGACCCTACACGTACGCACGAAAAGAATGAATGGGTTTAGATCTAGGGCAGGATTCGGCAAGTGCTGGCGTATGCCGGCAAACTTGCCTAGCCCACCTCTCAGCGGTGGAGAAAACTGGACTATGCCGAGAGTTGAAGCACGCCTGACAGAAATCGAGAAGAACGCCTGGGCGCAGTTCTGCAAGGCCAACGGCCTACGCGAGTCGGACATGCTGCGGCGAATGATTCAGCGCGTTGCCGGCAGGGCTGTGACTGTAATGGCGGACGACCAAGAGGACGAAGCTAGGTCCCGAAAGCTCACCATCCGCCTATCACCCACTCAGGAAGGCTGGCTAGCACAACGTGCTCAAGAGGAGGGCTATCCCAGCCGTACCAGTTGGGTCACGTCGATGGTTATGGCTGAACTGTATCAAGAGCCCGTGCTGACGGACGCCGAGGTGGCCGTCTTGCGGGAGTCAAACAGGGAATTGCGTGCCATTGGTAAAAACCTGAACCAGGTCGCCAAGGTTTTGAACATCGAATTTCGTGAGAGCGACAAGCTCAAGCGGGAGGCCATCGAGGCGCTGGCCGAGAGAATTGAGCAGCACAAGGACCAGGTGGCCAGTCTGCTGTCCAGGAACATGAATCGATGGAGGGATGATGGATAAGCCGGAAGTCGTCGTGCGGATAGTCAGTAATGCATACGATGCGGACCAAGTTGAGAGCGATTTGCTTCGCATCAGTAAGAACGGAGCAGTGGAGCTTGAGGACGAAAGCGGCCAGTTCTCTTTCACGGAAGATATGGTACGTGACCTGGCTCAATACTGGTCGAGGTTTCAAGGTCGGCAGCGCAAGAACTCTCGTTATACCACCAATATCGTTCTGTCGATGCCGGCCGGAACCGAGCCGCAGGCGCTAAAAAGGGCCTCCCAGGCGTTCGCCAAGCGGCAGTTTGGTCAGAATTTTCAGTATGCCATGGCACTGCACATGGACACCGACAATCCGCATGTCCAACTCACGGTACGAAATCTTGGCAATGATGGGCGTCGGTTGCATGTGGCGAAGGGCGACCCGCAGAAGTGGCGGGAGGCCTTCGCGGCCGAGCTGGAACGGTGCGGGGTGGAAGCGAAAGCCACATTAAAGGCCACCCGAAGGAGGAAAGATGGGTAGTCTGGCTGACGACACGATTGCTGACCTGCTGGAAGGCCCGGTCAAGAGCAAGGGTGGACGATCCGGCAACCGTGCGCGTGCGCGGCGAGTGGTGAACTATGCGCCCGAGGTCATGGTGAAGATCACTGGTAATGCCAAGGGAGCCGATCATGTCCAGTCCCACCTGGACTACATCAGCCGCACCGGCAATCTGGAGCTCGAGGACGAGCGCGGCGACGTGATCCATGGGAAAGACGAGGTACGGGCCCTGGCCAAGGACTGGTCGCAGGATCAGGGCATGCGCCGGAAGAACACCCGCGATACCACCAATATCATCATGTCCATGCCGGCCGGCACTGAGCCGCGTGACGTGAAGAAAGCCGTTCGAGCGTTTGCCAAACGACAGTTTGGCCAGAATCATCAGTATGTCATGGCGCTGCACACCGACACGGATAGCCCCCACGTCCACCTGACGGTGAAGAGTCTGGGCTATGACGGGCGCCGGCTGAATGTGAAGAAGGGCGACCCGCAGAAGTGGCGGGAGGCCTTCGCGGCCGAGCTGGAGCGCCGAGGGGTGGAGGCCGAGGCGACGCCACGCGCCACTCGTGGCGTGATCAAGAGGGGGGTCAGCCAAGCAGTGCACCACATTCGCGAGAAAGGCCAGACGCCAGAGGTGGACCAGGCGAAGGTCCGGGAGGTTCTCGAGGACTTCCGCGACCAGCGGGCCGGAAAAGCACTGAAGCCGCGGCCCTGGGAGGATCGTATCAAGGAGCGCCAGACCTACGTTCGCAAGGCCTGGCTGACGGCGGCCAAGGACTTAGCCCAGAGCCACGACTCCGATGACCAGGAGCTGGCCAAGCGCATCGCGACGTTTGTAGGTTCTATGCCGCCGATGAAGACCGAGCGCCACGAATTCCAGGAGAAGGTTGCGGGCCGGCTGCAAGGGCGTGTTCAAATGCGTCAAAAGAAAGAGAAAGACAGAGCAGAAAATTATCAAGATGAGCGATAGAAGGAGCCGGTAGCATCGACTATTCAAAACAATAACTATGTCTCAATGCCCTAAGTAACCAACGCTTAGGGCTATTTTTACTTTTATATATTTAGTGGCTCTTGTCATAAAGTATAAAGCATAGAATTAATCTTCAGCATCGCTGAGTATGTATCGATGTCCTTTTTCAATACCAATTCTTGGTTCAATCCCATATCTAAGTGAAAGAGTTCCAGTTAATGGATCATCCTCACTTTCCTCGAATGCAATGTTTACATAAATGCCTTCGTCGAACTCCGCTATTTCTAAAGATTCCATGTTTTCTTTTGGGGTGAGAAAACATTCAGGTGACCTTGAGAACGGGAGCCTGTAAGTCTCAATGCCATCAATGTGACAAATGTATGATTCTGGCATTCCACTCTCAATCTTTATTTCATAGGGGAGTCTTTCGGATTTCGGAGTGTAATCCCACTTTGATGAATCAATTTTCTTAAAAACACTCCATGGCCCTATGAAAAGGATAGGGGTTTTTCCAGATTTTATTATTGATCTTCCCTCATTAACGGCATGTTCTATTACTTCGTTAGCTGATTTTACTTCATGGTTTGTCCAGTTTGTTCCCATGATTAATTTTCGAAAGGTATCTAGCTGAGCTCTTTGCCTCATTACGTTGTTAAGCCACTCTTTCTCATTTATGGCTCTGTTCACCTCAAGGCCTCTCCCAACATTGGATTTATTAAAATTAGTTATCTTGAAAGTCCTTAAGGTTACTTCTGAAGCTGAAGTGTGAAAAACTTTGTCGAACATGCTTAATGGAATAGGTCCTTTCTCTTTTGAGAAATTATTCTCGGAAGCGTAGGAGCTATAGCTACGAAGGATATTTTCATCTACATCAGACTCTATGATTGATCTGGTGGTATCTTCTTTTAAGTCATTGATTAGGACGTCTACTGATTTTTCGAAATTTGACTTTCTTGATTTCATTTCCTCATGGTCTATATCAAATAGGTCTATAATTTTTTCTTCTATTTCTTCGGTTGTGCTTTTCAAGCTGCTTAAGCTGTTTATCAAGTTTTCTTTTTCTACTATGGAACAGGAGTTGAGGAACGATTGCCAATCCCTACTGATTGAAAATTCCCTAGTGGAGAGCCCGATTCCATATGTTGTAAAAAAAACTGACAGATATTGGTCGCGCGTATTCCCATCGAAAGAATACACTCTGCCAGAAACCCAAGCAGGTTCTTGAATTCTTGCAACATTTTCTATGTGCTTTTCCAGTCTCTCTTTATAATCATTTTGGGTGTTCCATGAACCATTTTGTCTAAGGTAAATCCCGATTAGTTCGCTGGCATTGTTTATTGAGTTAGTTGTATTGCTTATGTGCCCTGACGGCTTGATTCTTTTTGCTTCAGTTATGTAGCTCAAGAATTCTTTGAGAATATGGTTATCTATATATCCAGTTAGTGAGATGATGTAAGCCGCGGTTAGGCAGCGTATGTCGGTCCAATAATTCAGCAAAGAGATTGTTGCGGCTTCTATCTCATTAAAGTTGTTTTTTTCGGCTATAAGTTCTTTAAGGCCTTCCGGTATGTCTTGCATTAGGTCGGGTGTGACAATTGCGCTATGCCACATGTAGTAGTTGGCTAGTTTGTGTATTTCTATGAATTCGTCCTCCCAGTATATTAGAGCATCAATGGCCCATTTTGCAGCCTCTATGTTTTTATGCTTTATAGAGGTTATTGCCATATGGCTGGTTCTTTCCAAATGGGTTATTTTATACCAATATTCACTGTCTGATATCGTTGCGTCATCTTTGCCAATTCGGTTTTTCCAGCTTTCCCAGCTTCCAATAAAGTGTTTTATTGCTCTGTCTTCATTGCTATCTTTATGTGAGGATTTGCTGTCATTTCCACTAATCCACTCCATAAGCTTTACCCATATGAAGTAGTGGCCTTCAATGTATTCTTGACCAATGTTTTTCGGCCTTGCAGAATTTTCAAAAGCGAATAGTCCAAGATAAAAATAACACCAGCTCTCATAATAGCTGTTGTCTTGTTGTATGCGGCTTGTAACCAATGATGAAACATTAGTTCCTTCCACTATAAAGGTGAAGAGAAAGTCCTTCCCGAAAAACCTTGCTTCTGGTAGGAGTAACTGTAGGGTCCCGGATGATCAGATGAGCTATAGAAGTTATCCTTTGCTGGCCGCCAAGGAGCTTCTTCACCAGTTCATCCGGGAGCAAGGATATGGACATCAAGCTACATAAACAGGCGACCACCACTCCGAAGATCCGGGCCGAGATCCAGGCAGCGCCTTCCAGCATCAGCGACAGCGAGCTAGCACGCCAGTACGGCGTCGCCGTCTCGACCATCCGGCGCTGGCGGTACCGTGACGATGTCCAGGACCGACCGCACACGCGTCACAACCTGCTGGCCACGCTCACTTCCGAACAGGAAGAGGTGCTGATCGCGGCGCGCGAATTCCTGCGCCTCGGCCTGGATGATCTGCTCGTCGTGGCGCGTGAGTTCCTCAATCCTGGCTTGTCGCGTTCTGGTCTGCATCGCATGCTCAAGCGGCGCGAGGTGCCGACACTGGCAGAGCTGTCTAGACGGGACGCGGGCGACGATGAGAAACCCCGGCACAAGCCCTTCAAAGATTATGAGCCGGGCTACGTGCACATCGACATCAAGCACCTGCCCCGGATGCCCGATGAGGAGCAAAAACGCTACCTGTACGTCGCCATCGATCGCGCCACGCGCTGGGTCCATCTGGAGGTGAGACGCAGCCAGTCCGCGAAGGATGCGCGGGCGTTCATGAAGCGGGTGGAGGAGAAGGCTCCCTTCCAGGTCCAGACGGTACTGACCGACAACGGCAAGTCATTCACCGATCGCTTCACGCGGGCGGGGGAGCGCAAGCCCAGCGGGAATCACCCGTTTGACCAAGAGTGCCAGGCCCTTGGTATCGAGCACCGTCTGATCAAGCCGGGAAGACCGCAGACAAACGGCATGGTGGAGCGCTTCAACGGCCGTATCAGCGATGTGCTGGCGACTCGGCGCTATACCTCAGGCGAGGACCTGGAGCAGACGCTCAAACGCTACACCTGGCTGTACAATCACCACATCCCGCAGAAGGCGCTGCACCATCAATCACCGATTGCGATGATGAAGGAATGGCAGACCAAGCGTCCTGAGTTATTTACCAAGCGGGTAGTCAATCACACGGGACCCGACAAGTAACCAGTTGTCTGGTTTACCTTGTTCGTTGGTAAACTGGCATGATTTTTCTATTTCCTTTTGGAACTTTATTAGTTCATCTCTTGACTGCTGGAATTGGTTGCTATTGTTTTCTTTTAATGAATCTTCTAGTTGGCCAAATAAGGCTGAGACTATTTCCGCTACGCTGAGTGATTTGCTTGGTTTTATTTTAGATGTTCGTATGGAATATTTTATTATGGCCTTGGAAAGTGAGTTTGCTTTAGAGAGGCTGGTCTCAGCGATTTTAATATCTGGATGTCCTTTGTCATTGATTTTGATAGAAAAGCAGAGAGTATGCTCATTGTTTTTATCTTCTGATATTCTTGCCTGAATGTTTAAGATTGATATACTGAACTTTATAGGCCTAAGTAAAATATTGCTGACAACCTGGTTGTCTGAAATTTTATTTATTTTCGTTGGTAGCTCTTCTAAAGTGTATGGCTTTACCTTAAGGTTGTTTTTTTTAGTGCTTTCACAAAGCTCTTTTAGTAGTGCGGAGTTCCCGTGGTGCGCCTCAAGTCTTTTTCTTATACCATTCTTCATTACTTCGTTTATGGAGTATTTGAGAACCATGTTCATTCTTTCTTCAGTGTGTAAAAATTGAATAGTCTTCCATAGAAACCATCCTGATAAAAATAAGTTAAATAAAAACCAGCCGGTTAGTGCGTAAGATGCTGCCGAGATAGTATGGAACTCTAGCCAAGGTGAAATGGCATTTGTTATAGTTGAGCTGAGTATTAAGGTTAAAGAGCTGAAACCGACGAGCATAAACCCTGAGCAATCTTTATAGATAGCCCACATTGCTTTGTTGGAAGACTTGCCTTGTAGCAATATGCCAATAAAAGCTATTACCAGTGGAAAGATAAGGCCAACCAAAGTTGCCTGAGTTCCTAATAGTGTCCCCTGGATTTCAATGACTTTATCTAGGCTGTTTATAGGTTTTGGAAGAATCTCCTTCAGCTCATGATAGTTTTTAGAAATTAAAGATGTCGCTATGGCATACGTTGTAGCTATTATGGCAGTAGCTTTAATGGTATTTTTGGCTCCCCATGTCACCAGCCTTTCTAGTGATGGCCATTTGTTGTTTTTAAAATTTCTGTTTTTAAGTAACGTTTCTCTAATGTCCTTCTCGGCCCGATATTTAACGGAGTCTAGTGTTGCTTCAATTCTCCAAAGCATATTTTGTTCCCTGAGCTTGAGAGGAGAGAGTTTCACTTAAGGTTATATCTCTATATTGTATCGTGTCTATGCGTTTCACGTACTCGCACAGGTGCGAGGCCGTCGCGGCCAACGGCGATCGAGCAACCGCGCTCTATACCGAGGATCTGCTCAGCTACGTGTGGGAGTGCTGGCAAGAGCGCTGGGAGAGGTACTGCAAGGCCAACTCGCAGGCGCCTGAGACTGTGGTTGTGCAGCAGGTCGTCCGCGAGCAGGAGCTAACCTGCTACCGGCTCACCAAGCGCGAGGAGAAGCGCCTGCGACTGGAAGAGGCCGAGGGCGATTCGGCCCCACCCCGGTCAGCGAGGTGGGCTCCGGCAAGCCCCACGATCCAGAGAAGCAGCGCCTGGCCGATCGAGCCAAGCTCCGACAATCGAGCATCAGGCACCATACCTCTGTACCGTGCAGCCAAAGTCAATGGCAGCGTCCCACAACTGGCCGTGTGACAAATTCACTGCCGCACATTGTGACTGAAGGCCAGTATCATTGGTGGAAATGATAAAATTTATCCTTTTGAATCAATGCTATATATCATAATGCAAAAAAGGAAGAGCATGAACATGTATCTATGTTATTAATAGCGCTGTGTGACATAAGGCATGGGGAGGGAGCATGGATCCGATCACTGACTATCTTGAAACCAATGGGCCCTCGCTCACCAGCGAGGTCGCCCAATATCTGATCGACACCTACAGCCTCACTCCATCAGCAGCGCGTAAACGTGTCTCGCGGGCGGGCGGCGAGGTGCGGCGGCTGGCGGGGATCGTCTTCCCGCACAAGGCGCGTTTCCTCTATCTCCAACAACAATTCGGTTCTCCATGGTATTGGGAGAGCTTGGCGCAAGCATTAATCGAGTCCAACTCAGCATATGGCTATGCCATTGCTGCCCTTAGGCAGCGTGGCGGTATTGTGCCAGCCAAACAGTTCCCCACCATCTGCGGTGCGCCGCTTCGTCAGCAACGCCAACTCTCGCCCGACACGATCTTCGAGCGGCTATCCGATGCCAAGCTGCTGACCAAGGTCACACTCTCGGGTGTCGGGGAGTGCATTGCTTTGATCCAGGAGGAGGGACACTACGAAACCCAAGCCGACCACATGCGTGCGGAGCTCCTCACCGAAGATATCCTACTCACTGCCGTCAAGGATTGGCTGCGCAGGCTCGGCATTGCGAGCTTCGGGCAGGTGGCGCTGCGTGGCGGCGAAAAAACACCTCAGGTTGGGACCTTCGCTTGGGACCTGTCCGCTCCCTGCTATCTCGGCCACATGGTTCGCAAAGGCCCAGATGGTAAGGCAAAGCCCGGTTTTGTCGCCTGTGACGTCTTCCTAGGCAAGGACATGACCGGGGCTGGCGTTGCACCTTTCATCCGTAAATGTTTGACCTTGCGCAGCCTTCCCAAGATTGGGCCATGCATGCAAATTCTCGTCGCCAACCGTTTCGATCATGATGCCTTCCTATTACTCAAGCGCCACGGGATTATTCCCGCAACGCCAAAGACACTGTTCGGCGAGGAGGTGGCCGAAGCGCTAACCCAGCTCACTTCGGTGCTGATCAATGCTGCCCACGCGATCATCGATCCCGGCCAGTTCGATGACCTGTT
Organism: Chromohalobacter canadensis; assembly: GCF_034479555.1. Classification (NCBI taxonomy): domain Bacteria; kingdom Pseudomonadati; phylum Pseudomonadota; class Gammaproteobacteria; order Oceanospirillales; family Halomonadaceae; genus Chromohalobacter; species Chromohalobacter canadensis. The sequence goes on from NZ_CP140151.1 coordinate 2,740,521, forward strand.
TAGGAAGCTCAGCAAAATCGAAGGCGCTGCTAACCAGCTTCGCGGCACTCTGTTCGAGTATATTGCCGCAGAGGTCGCCCGTCAGAAACTCGCGACTGAAGTCAGCATGAACCGCATCTTCAAGGTGCCTGGCAGTGAGGCCGAAGCGGATATCGTTGCTGTGACACCGCACCATGGTATTACTCTTATTGAGTGCAAGGGTTATAGCCCTAGGGCAACTATCCCGGACAAGCTGTTCAAACGCTGGCTTGAGCACAATGTTCCGACCTGCTATGCCGCGATCAAACAGCATCCGGACTGGAAGGGGCTGCCAATTTCCTTCGAGTTTTGGACAACCGCGCCGCTAACCGATGAGTCAATGGCGTTGTTCACTAAAGCCAAGTCGAGTATCCGGCCGAGCCGCTATACGATTGACTTGAAACTAGGGCCAGATCTACTCGGGACTATAAAGAAGACCCGTAATCCGAGCCTGATTACCGCATTCGAGAAGCATTTCGTCAAAATCGAACGTGAGCCAGAGGTTTTTCCGGAGAACATCGATCTCGATATGTTTCCCTCTTGACGCCTTCCTCTGTCGCTGAATATCTCTTCACGTTACGGCATGGCTGGTATCGGTGGACGACGCGACCCCAGCTACCGGCCGCGCCCGGCTGGCGATGGCGGCATGCACCTGATGATGCCGGACGCCTAGCTGCTATCGCCTACGCATCTTGCCTCAAAGGAGCAGAGCGATGCGTGACAAGAGCAACTCAGCGGTACACCAGCGGTACACACACCAGCTTCCTATGCCTATCCTCAACCTTCGCTAACCTACTGATTCCGAAGAACTGTACCTTTCGCTGGATTACGGTTGCTTTTCCTTGTGTGTCAGTAACTTATTGTATTAAAAGCGAACTCATAATCCCTTGGTCGCAGGTTCAAGTCCTGCTGGGCCCACCATCTTCAACACCTGCCGCATCTAGCGTGATCCTCAAAGGCTGCCATTAGCCGCTCACCTCCCGCCATAGAACATCAACCATGCCCTCTGTCGAGAAGGCGGTTTTGACAGTTTGATGCTATCATTGATTGCATTGAGATCGCATGGGGAGGCTAGTATGGCGTCGATCACGATTCGCAATTTAGACGAGCAGGTAAAGGCTCAGCTTCGTATGGAAGCGGCCAGGCATGGTCACTCCATGGAAGAAGAGGTACGCATAATTCTCCGCAGCGCCTTGAGCCAACCTCAAAAAGGGGGGCTAGGCAGTCGTATACGGGAGCGCTTTGCGGCAGCGGGAGGTGTCGATCTGGAAGTGCCAGCCAGGTCTGATAAGCCTCGTGCTCCGGACCTCGACGTATGATCGTCCTGGATACCAACGTGCTATCCGAGCTTATGCGGCCCGAACCGGACACGTGCGTCGTCGCCTGGCTGGATAGTCAGGACACGAGTGCCGTGACCATTTCCGCTATTACTGTGGCAGAAATGCTCTATGGCATCGAGCGCATGCCTAGCGGCAAGCGCCAACGCCGTTTCGCCGCCATGGCAGCGGCGATGTTTGAAGAAGATTTTGCAGGCCGCATTCTGCCATTCGATGAGGTCGCGGCGGTGCACTACGCAGAACAAGTAGCCATCAGTGAGCGCGCAGGCAGGGTGGTGCATACCGCTGACGCTCAAATCGCCGCGATCTGTCGACAGCATCACGCTACGCTGGCTACACGCAACGTGAAGGACTTCGAGTCGCTTGGCATCGACATACTCAACCCGTGGGAGCATCGCTCAGCGCCAAGATCGTAAGCGCCGGGTGCGCTCCTTCGTTATTGGCTTCAGGCCTCGGTCAACAAGGCTGCCTTGTGCCGAGTTTCATTGTCGTGGGTAACGGCGCGTAAAGGTACCTCGGGAAGGACGCGGTCCTAAGTTCGGCTGCCATCGCGAAAGGGCCAAAGCTCTCTCACGGTCTGCAAGCCTCGACCTTCCTGTTCATCACCAGCGAGCCAAGACGTTTGTATTTAGACAAAAGTCTTTCTAGGCGCTTCCCAAAGTGAATACTAGTATATCAGTTGGCTCCATAGGGAGCCTTCGATGCCAGCGCCTGTATCAGCTAACGGGGAGCACAACAAATGACATACTCACTCTCAGCCATCATAGGCCGCACTCTGGTTGGTTCACCGGGGCCAATAGTTTTGCCTTGATGGCCATTCCTTTTTTCATCCTGGCCGGCGTGATCTTTGCTGGGTTATCCGGCTTCGCCGTTGCCGAGACCGCGGGGCTGGGGTCGATTCTTATCCCATGGCTTATGCGATCACGGTAGCGCAAGCTCCCTCCCAGATCGCAGCAGGGCTCACGAGCATTACGGATAGCCCGACCCTGATTCTCTTCCCCGAGATCGTGACCTACCCCTTAAGTATTCTGCACAACGGTTGAATGATGGAGCTGACATGAAAAGAAGCATGCCGCGTAGACGGCGCTACGATCAGGCACTAAGCATCGCGGAGCTTGCCGAGATCGCACGCCGACGGCTTCCGAACTTCGTCTATGAATACATTCATGGTGGCGCCGACGACGAAGTCAGCCTGCTGAACAATCGGGCCATCTTCAATCGCTACCGATTCACGCCCAAGACGCTGACCGATGTCAGTCAGCGGGATCTCGGCCGAGACCTGCTGGGCCACCGGGTGAGCATGCCGGTCGTGGTCGGGCCGACGGGGTTCAACGGCATGATCACCCAGGACGGGGATTCCAAGTTGGCCCGCGCTGCGGCGGAGCGGGGGATTCCGTTCACGTTGAGCAATGCCTCGACCGAGCCGCTGGAGGAGATCGCCAAGGTCCCCGGTGGATGGCCATGGATGCAGATCTACTTCTATCGCGACCATGACTATGTGAAGAATCTGGTCGACCGCTGTCGGGCGTCGGGCTACGACACCATCGTCGTGACCACGGACAGCGCCATCTACGGCAACCGGGAGTGGGACACGCGCAATTACGCGCGTCCCTTCGTGCTCAATTGGCGCAACAAGCTGCATGTGCTGAGCAGGCCCCGCTGGATGAAGGATGTGCTGTACCCGCATGGCGTGCCGACCTTCAAGAACCTGGGGGATCTGTTGCCGCCCGAGGATTCATCCGTGCAGGGCGCGGCCGCCGAGATAGGCAAGCATTTGATGCCCTCCCTGAACTGGGAGGACATTCGCTGGCTGCGGGATAACTGGTCCGGCAACTTGCTGATCAAGGGCATCCTATCGGTGGAAGAAGCCCGCACGGCGGTGGAATACGGCATCGACGGCATCGTGCTTTCCAATCATGGCGGACGCCAACTGGACAGCTCCGTCTCGCCGATGGAAATCCTCCCCGAGGTCAGGGCAGCCGTGGGCGACGCACTTACCATCTTGCTGGACGGCGGTTTCAGGCGCGGCAGCGATATTCTCAAGGCGGTACTTCTGGGAGCAGACGCGGTATTGCTCGGCCGCACGACGCTCTACGGGTTGGGCGCAGGCGGCCAGGCGGGCGTCGATCATGCACTTGGCATACTGTACAAGGAGATGGATCGCACCCTGGGACTTCTCGGATGCAGCAACCTGCAGGAGCTCGACCGCTCGTTGATACGCGATGCGTGCGCGCCGCCAACGGTTAGCCCCGCATAGGGCGGAAGGGTAGGATGGCGGTAACAGAGCGTAATCGGCCGCGTTAGCCAGGAGCCAAAAGCATGATGAAAGGGGTGCAGGAACGGTCGTCGAGTGATCGTGCCTATAGCGATATACGCGACAAGATCATCACCACCGTACTGAAACCCGGTGAAAGGATTCATGAAAAAGCGCTGTCGGAAGAGTTCGGCATCAGCCGCACTCCGATTCGCGAGGCCCTGATGCGACTGCGCTACGACGGTTTCGTCGATATCTTCGCCCAGCGCGGCACCTTCGTGACGCCCATTCGTCTCGAAGTCGTCAAGGCGGCCCACTACACGCGCTCGGTGCTGGAATGCGCCCTGATACGCGACGCCGCCGCGCACTGCAGCGACCGCGATGCTCAAGATTTATACGATAACCTCGAGCATCAGCGGCTCGTGTATCGGCAAGGGCAATACTACAAGATCGAAACCCTCGACGAAGAGCTTCATCAAAAGATTGCCGATATCGCTGGGCGCCCGTCAGTGTGGCAAATCATTTACCACGTTCAGCTGCATATCAATCGAGTCCGGGTGCTGTTTCTCAATGAGGAGCGCGTGCCCGCGATCGTCGAGGAACACACGCGGATTATCGACGCCATCGCCAACCGCGATCCCGACGCTGCGGAAAGCGCCATGAAAACGCATTTGCAGTACATGGACGAGAACATCCAGAAGCTGGCCGAAAGCTACTCGGAATATCTTTCTTGAGGGGGGAGGACACCAGCTTTGCGACCAATAGGGTGCGCCAGCGTACATACACATCACTATCCATCGGCGCATCCTGAGTCATGCCCCCTGAATTTTCAGGCACGCATCCTGCCGAGGCCACAGACCCCGACATGGCGTACTGGACCCGACAGGAGCCTACAGATGGATACCCGATTGCAGAAAAAAGACCTCACCAGCGAACCGCGCGCCCTCATGCGTGCCTTGGGAGACTACCGCACGCCACGCAATGTCCGCAGCGTCATCGAACTGCTGGTCACGCTGGTTCCCTTCATCCTTCTCTGGACCGTCACATGGGCGGCACTGAGTGCCGGCTACTGGCTTGGCCTAGTGCTCACCCTGCCCGCCGCGGGCTTTCTCGTGCGCCTGTTCATGATCCAGCATGACTGCAGCCATGGTGCCTTCTTCCCCTCTAGGCGCGCCAATGACTGGGTCGGACGGGCGATCGGCGTGCTGACGCTGACCCCCTTCGACTTCTGGCGCCATACCCACAGGCACCATCATGCCCATTCCGGCAATCTCGATCGCCCGCGTATTGGTGGGATCGACACCCTGACGGTCAAGGAATTTAACGCCCTGCCTCGCAACGAAAGGCTGCGTTACCGACTCTATCGTCATCCCCTCGTGCTCTTTGCGCTCGGCCCTGCGTACATATTCCTGCTCGACAATCGATTGCCGGTAGGTTTCATGCGCGCCGGCTGGATGCCCTGGCTGAGCACCATGGCGACCAATGCGGCAATCCTGGTCCTCATCGCCGCCATGATGTGGCTGGTAGGCATCGGCCCCTTCCTGCTCGTGCAACTGCCAATCACGCTGCTCGCCGGAACGATTGGTGTTTGGCTCTTCTATGTCCAGCACCAGTTCGAGGACACCTTCTGGGAGCACGAACCCGACTGGACCTTCCTGGAGGCGGCGCTGCACGGCAGCTCACACTACGACTTGCCCGGCATCCTGCGCTGGTTCACCGCCAATATCGGGGTGCACCATGTCCATCACCTGTGCAGCCGCATTCCCTTCTACCGCCTGCCCGATGTGCTGCGCGATTATCCCGAACTGCGTAGTATCGGCCGCCTCACCCTATGGCAGAGCCTCACCTCTATACGCCTGGTCCTGTGGGACGAAGAGGCGCACCGACTGGTGAGCTTCAGGGAGGCAAGGGCCGAAGAACGGGGTGCCGTGGAGTAAGAGGCCTACCCAGAGCCTTCTTCATCAGGCGTCCATCTGTTGGGCGGCCTTGTGCCGGACCTCGTCGGTTAGCGTCTTCAAGGCGTTATCGTGCTGTAGCAGGTCGATCACTTCACGAACGGCGCGGCGAATCGCATCGCGCTGTTCTTCCATGGTGGTCGTCCCGCGCAGTACATCGAGCAGGGGCGTCTCCAGGTACAGGGGATGGTGGCGGTTGGCCGGGCGTTCCTCGAGGTGATCGTAGAAGTGCCAGCCCTTGTGAGGTGTCAGCTCTTGAAGCTGTTGCACGATTCGCCGATAGCTCGGCAGTTGCGGGTAGATATCGTGCAGCTTGACCGAGAAGTCGAGAATGACGTTCAGCATCACCCGGTCGGTATGCCGGTTCTGCACCATGTGGTCGCGCCCGTCGAGAATCACCCCGACGAACAGCCCCGGCATCCAATGAAGGGGACCACCGACGGGGATCAGCTCGAACCCCAGCCGGCCCCAGCGCGTATTGGGGCCGCGTCCTTCATAGCGTTCCGCGAGCGGCCACTCCTCGTGCGCCAACGGTGTCAGCGCGGCCGCCAGTTGCTCCGGAAAACGCCACGCCACCGGGTAGAACGCCACCGCCTGATGGCTGATTGGCGCCGCCGGATGCAGCCCCTCATGCCGCAGCAGGGCCAGAAAGCTCGCGATATGAAAGTGCTCCGCCGGGTCGCTCAGCGTTGCGTGCCGTGACTCGAGCAGCGTGTATACGTCCTCCCAGCACAAGCAGCCGTGCGCTTCCTGCCGATGTTGGCCGGTATTGGCGGAGACCACGATCACCCGCGCGGTCCGGCCGGGAAACTCCGACGCTGCCAGCTCGCGATACTTGTTCACCTGCTCGGCCGAGAGCGGCGCATGCACCTTGTGCTCGAAAAGCAGTGCGCCGCCCGGCCACTGGGCGAGCATGTCGAGCCGCGCACCCGGATAGGGCGCTTGGGTGTCCCAGGTGATTTCCTGATCGGCATTGGGCAGCTCGATGCGCTCCGCCTCCGGCACGCATGTCATGACGGTGTCGAGAAAGGCATCGGCCACCTCGCGGGAATTCCGCAGCAGCCAGGCGAAAATCTCGGTGAGGTAATCCTCGAGGCTATCGCGGCCTTCTCGGGGGCGATAGCGGCGGAGGCTGACCAGCAGGGAGTCGTCCATCAATGCAGTCCTGGCAGTAAAGGGGATAGCCGCCACATGTAACGGCGCGTAAGGCGCGTAAAGGTACCTCGGAAAGGGCGTGATCCCAAGTTCGGTTGCCATCGCAGATGTTCAGTCGCGCCTGCTGCTTTATGATGGGCGCCAATCATGACATCAGCATCAAGCACGCGGGGAAGCACCTTGAACACAGAGAGTCATTCTCAGTTGGCCGCCTTCATCTGGTCCGTGGCGGACCTGCTACGCGGAAATTTCCGGCAATCCCAGTACGGTCGCATTATCCTGCCGTTTGCGCTGTTGCGGCGCCTGGAATGTGTGCTCGAGCCTTCCAAGGAGGCCGTGCTGACGGCGGCTCATACCCACCAGGCGAAGCCCGACCCCGTCCGCGAGAAACTGCTGCTGCGCGCGGCCGAACAACCCTTCTTCAACGCATCGCCGCTGAGTCTGGGGACGCTTTCTGATACCCAAACCGCCGATGACCTGCTGAGCTATGTGCAGTCCTTCAGTCAAGACGCACGGGAAATCTTCGAGCACTTCGAGTTCGAGAACTTCGTCCAGCAGCTCGGCGCCGGCGATCTGCTCTATCAAGTAGTGCAGCGCTTTGCCGCCATGGACCTGAGCCCTCAGCGGCTTTCCCACTACGGCATGGGGCTGGTGTTCGAGGAGCTGATTCGCAAGTTCGCCGAAAGCTCCAACGATACCGCCGGGGAACACTTCACTCCGCGCGATATCGTCCACCTGACTACCTCGCTGGTGCTGACTGGGCAGGACGACAAACTTACTCATGACGGCATCGTGACCGTTTACGATCCGACGGCGGGGACGGGAGGCTTTCTTTCCGAAAGCGACGGGTACATGCAGCAGGTTAGCGGCGGCATGAGCGTTTCTCCACACGGCCAGGAGCTCAACCCCGAGTCCTACGCGATCTGCAAGGCTGACATGCTGATCAAAGGGCAAGAGGTCGATCAGATCAAGCTGGGCAATACGCTCTCCAATGACCAACTGGCCGGTGAACGTTTCGACTTCATGCTTTCCAACCCGCCTTTCGGGGTGGAGTGGAAGAAGGTGCAGAAGGTGATCACCGACGAGCACAAGCACAAGGGCTACGATGGCCGCTTCGGTCCTGGCTTGCCGCGTGTTTCGGATGGTTCGCTACTGTTCTTGATGCACCTGGTGAGCAAGATGCGACCCCGCCAGGAAGGCGGCTCGCGTATTGGCATCATCTTAAACGGCTCGCCGCTTTTCACTGGCGGCGCCGGCAGCGGGGAGTCCGAAATTCGTCGCTACCTGCTGCAGCACGATCTGGTGGAAGCCATCGTCGGTCTGCCCACGGACATGTTCTACAACACCGGCATCGCCACCTACGTATGGATTCTCTCTAACAATAAGCTCGCCGAGCGCCGAGGCCAGGTGCAACTGATCGATGCCACCGGTCGCGCCAGCAAGATGCGCAAGTCTCTGGGCAGCAAGCGGCAGTTCGTCGCCGATCGAGATATCGAGGAAATCGTACGGCTCTACGGCGCCTTCCAGGAAAACGAAGAGAGCAAACTCTTCCCGGTCGAGGCCTTCGGCTACCGACGCATCACCGTGGAGCGCCCGTTGCGCCTCAACTTCCAGGCCAGCCCCGAGCGCCTGGCGAAGCTCGATGACGAGAAGGCCATTCAGAAACTCGACGCGGGAGAGCGCGAAGCGCTCAAGGGGGCTTGCGCGACTTTCGATCCTGAGCAGGTCTATACCAACCGCGACGCCTTCACCCAGGCACTGAAAGCCGCCTTGGCGGAGGCCGGGTTGAAGATCGGCGCGCCAGTACAAAAAGCCATTCTCAACGCACTCTCCGAACGTGACCCAGAGGCGGATATCTGCCGTGACAAGAAGGGCAATCCCGAGCCCGACACCAACCTGCGCGATTTTGAAAACGTGCCGCTGGGCGAGTCGGTGTTCGACTACTTCGAGCGTGAGGTGAAGCCCCATGTCCCCGACGCCTGGATCGACGAGGACAAGCGCGACCCGCTGGACGGCCGGATCGGCATCGTCGGCTTCGAGATTCCCTTCAACCGGCACTTTTACCAGTTCACGCCGCCGCGCCCGCTGGAAGAGATCGACGCCGACCTCAAGGCCTGCACCGACCGGATCAAGCAGATGATCGAGGAGCTGTCGGCATGAGTTTTCCGAAATACCCCGAGCACAAGGACTCCGGCGTCGAGTGGCTGGGAGAGGTGCCGGCGCACTGGAAGTTGGGAAGCTTTAGGTATTTGATCAAGTCACTCAGCAATGGAACCATTGCAAACCAAGTCGATCAGGAAGATGGCTCAGTAGCGGTTTCTAGGATAGAGACTATCTCAAAGGGAGAAGTTGACTTTTCGAAAGTTGGACATGTGAGGCCGAACGAGGTTGACAAAAGGTTTCTGCTTAAGGCGGGGGATATTCTTTTCTCGCATATTAATTCTTTGCCGATGATAGGAAATGCTGCTGTTTATATGGGAGGTAAGCCTCTTCTGCATGGAATGAATCTTCTACGAATTCAGCCGGAAGAATCTGTAGTCAGCAGCTGGGTTGCATATTGGCTGAAATCAAAAGTTATTCGACAAGAAGTTGAGTCAAGAGCCAAGCCTGCGATTAATCAAGCGAGTATATCCACAGGATCTGTTAAGTCGCTTCCAGCATTAATTCCTCCTGAGTCTGAGCAGAGGGGTATCACTTCCTTCCTCGACCACGAAACCGCCCGCATCGATGCCCTGGTCGAGGAACAACAGCACCTGATCTCGCTGCTCAAGGAGAAACGCCAGGCGGTGATCTCCCATGCCGTCACCAAGGGTCTCGATCCCGACGTGACGATGAAGGACTCCGGCGTCGAGTGGCTGGGGGAAGTGCCAGCGCATTGGGATGTCGTAGCTATCAAGTGGCTTTCAGCTGTTCAAAGAGGGGCTTCTCCACGCCCCATCGATGACCCTGCCTATTTCGATGAAAACGGCGAGTATGGCTGGGTACGAATTGCAGATGTAACGGCATCCAGCGGCCAGCTTGAATCGACCATGCAAACGCTATCTAAACTGGGTAGCTCTTTGAGCGTGAAGCTGCAACCAGGGAGCCTCTTCGTGAGTATCGCTGGCACAGTAGGTAAGCCATGCATCACTAGCATAAAAGCATGTATCCATGATGGGTTTGTCTACTTTCCGGAACTCACTATAAACCCCAACTTTCTTTACCAGATCTTTGAATCAGGGCTTTGCTATCTAGGGTTAGGAAAGATGGGGACGCAGCTCAACCTCAACACTGATACTGTTGGAGGAATCAAAGTGGCAGTTCCTCCCCACAATGAAATCGAAAAAATACTACAGACCCTCGAGCACGATCTTGGCAACATCGACACAATGTCTCGCCAAGCTGAAGAGATAGTTGCCTTAATGCAGGAGCGCCGCTCAGCCCTTATCTCCGCCGCTGTGACCGGCAAGATCGACGTGAGGGGCTGGATGCCGCCGGCTGACGCGGCGCCAGCACACCAGGACGCTCGCATGGAGGCGGTATGACCCAGGGACACAGCATCCGGCTCTTCTTGGTGGACGGCACGCCCAATGGCCTGCTTACCTCCGAGATCATGAACTGGACCGGCCATGTGCTCACCGGGCCACGCAGCAAGCTGAGCGAGTTGGTGCAGCGTCCGGAGTGCGGGCGTACCGGAATCTACTTCCTGGTGGGGCCGGATCCCGAGAACAGCCTGCGACCGTTGGTCTACATCGGCGAAAGCGACGATGTCGGCACCCGGCTGAAACAGCACAACCGGCCGGAGGACAAGGGCGGCAAGGACTTCTGGGAGAAGGTCTGCCTGGTCACCAGCAAGGACCAGAACCTGACCAAGGCCCACGTGAAGTACCTGGAGAGCCTGCTGATTCAGAGCGCCGGCCAGATCGGCCGCTGCAAGCTGATTAACGGCACCGCCCACGAGTACATCAACCTGCCCGAGTCGGACCGTGCCGACATGGCGTTCTTTATGGAGCAGATACGCACCGTGCTGCCGGTGCTGGGCCTCGACTTCCTGCGCGAGACCTCCCGCCCCTCGAGAGAGCCCGAAGCGACTACGGCTGCCGAGCCCGAGGCATCACCACGCTTCACCCTCGAAGTGCCCCGGCACGGCATCCGCGCCACCGGCCAGGAGATCGACGGCGAGTTCTACGTCTTCAAGGGCTCCCTAGCCCGGGGTAGCTGGGTCGGCACCGAGCGCGGCTATCAGAGCCTCTATAACCAGCTCTGCGAGGACGGGGCGCTGGTGGTCGGCAGCGAAGGCTGCCGAGTGTTCAGCGAGGACCAGAGCTTCAGCAGTCCTAGCGCCGCCGCCGCGGTGGTCTCCGGCCGCAGCGCCAACGGTCGGATCTCCTGGAAGGCGGAAGATAGTGGCCTGACCTACGGCGACTGGCAGGATCAGCAGGTGAGTGCCGCTGCGGCGCAGTCCGAGGAGATGGAGCCTACCTGATAAATGAGACTTGGCAGTGGGTCTTTGCGTCCTTATACTACTTCGTAACAACACCCCCCACGCCTCTCACTGAAGCGCACCTTGGGGGGTTACTTTTTTCTGGAGGTCGGTTTTGCGGTTCAATAAGCCCCCACTGAGCTTAGATGACCAGCTCGACCGGCTCATCGAGCGGGGGCTGACGGTGCCGGACCGTCAGAGGGCACTCCACTACCTGCGCCATCTCAACTATTACCGGCTGGGCGCTTATTGGCTACCCTTCGAGGCCGAACACCAGACGCATCGCCTGCGGCCTGGCACTACCCTAGACGACGTGTTGAATCTTTATGTGTTCGATCGGGAGTTTCGGCTGCTGGTGATGGATGCCATCGAACGTATCGAGGTTTCTATTCGCACTTGCTGGGCCTACCACATGGCTCACATGCACGGGCCCCACTTCCACCTCGATCCGGCCCTATTCAAGTCTCCGCATCGTTCCTGGCGCTACGAGGAGCGGCTTCGTGCCCTGGAAGGGGAAGTGCGGCGCAGCCAGGAAACCTTCATCCGCCACCTGAGTACCACCTACGATGAGCCGTTGCCTCCGATATGGGCTCTGGTGGAAATCATGACGTTTGGCCAACTGTCTCAGTGGTATGCCAACACGCGCCAGCGCCGGGATCGTAATTCTGTGGCACGTGAGTACGACTTCGACGAGAGCGTTCTGACCTCGGTGCTGCATCATCTGAGTACGGTGCGCAACCAGTGTGCCCACCATGCACGACTGTGGAACCGGGAGTTCACCTTCCTTCCCAAGCTGCCAAAGAAGCGTCCGGCAGCAGTTCTGGACACACTGTCCTCCGGTGCCTCGCGCCGTATCTATAATACACTCACCTTGATGCTGCACCTGATGGATGTGGTGAACCCTCACCACCATTGGCGGGAGCGGCTGATTGGCTTGATCGACCGGCATGCGATCAATGTTGCCGAAATGGGGTTCCCTGAGGACTGGCGAGACCGCTCCCTGTGGGTGATGCACCGGCCTAAGTAGACTTCTCCTTATGTTCCCAAACCGTTAGGCTGTTTCAAAAGATTACGCCGAGCGCAGGGAATAATATGGCGGACAGCCGGGAACACCGATTCCAGCAGGACATCATCGAGGCCATGACCGAAGCGGGGTGGCAAGTCGGCACCCCCAGTGGCTATGACCGCGCCACGGCGCTCTACACGGAAGACGTGATTGCCTATCAGCGGGAAGCGTGGCCCGAGCGCTGGGGAAAATTCTGCCAGGCCAATCCCCGCGCGCCGGAGAACGTGCTGATCCAGAAGCTCGTCCGCGAGCTGGAAAAGGCCGATACGCTCGATGTGTTGCGCCATGGCTTCAAGGTGCCGGGGGTGAAGCTCGACCTGTGCAGCTTCAAGCCCGACCATGCCATGAACCCCGACTCTCTGGCCCGCTATCGCGCCAACCGCCTGCGCGTGGTGCCGGAGGTCTCTTATTCCCCGCATGCCCGCGAGCAAGGCAAGGGCGGGCAGGCCTATAATCCCCGCCTCGACCTTGTACTGTTCGTCAACGGCATTCCCACCGCGACGCTGGAACTCAAGAGCGCGTTCAAGCAGTCCGTGGAGAACGCCAAACGTCAGTATCGCTTCGACCGCCCGATCAAGGACCCGGTCACGCGCAAGGCCGAGCCGCTGCTTACCTTCAAGCGTGGTGCTCTGGTTCATTTCGCCGTCAGTCAGTCGGAAGTCGCCATGACGACTCGGCTGTCGGGTAAGGACACCTTCTTCTTGCCCTTCAATCGGGGCTCCGAGGATGGCGGCGCGGGAAATCCTCTGCCTGAGGATGAACGCCGCTACGCAGCCGATTATCTCTGGCGGGAAGTGCTTCAACCGGATGCCTGGCTGAAGATCCTGGGGCGTTTTCTGCACCTGGAGAAAAAGACCAGCGAGGATTTCCACGGCCGCCGCCACACCAAGGAAACCCTCATCTTTCCGCGTTACCACCAGTGGGAAGCGGTCAACCGGCTGATTCACGCCACGCGCGAGGAGGGCGCTGGCCAGCGATATCTGGTGCAGCACAGCGCGGGCTCCGGCAAATCCAACTCCATCGCCTGGTGTGCTCACCAACTGGCCAACCTCTATGCCGAGGACGGTGCCAAGCTCTTCAACTCGGTGATCGTGGTGACCGACCGCACCGTGCTCGACAGCCAGTTGCAAGACACCATCTATCAGTTCGAGCATGCCCACGGCGTGGTGTGTCCGATCACACGTGATGTTGGTAGTCAGAGTAAATCCGAGCAGCTTGCCGAGGCTTTGGCCAGCAACACGCGGATCATCATCGTCACCATCCAGACGTTTCCTGCGCTCTTCGATGCCCTGGACAAGCGGCCCAAGCTCGCCGAGGGCCGCTACGCGGTGATCGCCGACGAAGCTCACTCTTCGCAGACCGGCAGTTCGGCCAGCAAGCTCAAGGCCCTGCTGGCGGCAGCGGGAGAAAACCTGGCAGACGAAGAAGAAGTGAGCTCAGAAGCGCTGATGGATGCCGCCGTGGCGGCTCGTCGCCCGAGTGAGCGCATCAGCTATTACGCGTTTACCGCTACCCCCAAGGCCAAGACGCTGGAGCTGTTCGGCCGGCCACCCGACTCGACGTTGCCCGCAGGTGACAATAACAAGCCCGAACCGTTTCACCTCTACTCCATGCGGCAGGCCATCGAGGAAGGTTTCATTCTCGATGTGCTCAAGAATTACGTTACCTACGGTACCGCGTGGAAGCTGGCCCATCCGGAGGCCGACGCCCAGGAGGTGGAGTCTAAGAAGGCGTCTCGAACCTTGGCGCGCTGGGTGCGTCTGCATCCCTACAATATCTCCCAGCGGGTAGAAATCATCGTCGAGCATTTTCGCGCCAATGTGCGCTACCTGCTGGATGGCCAGGCTAAGGCCATGGTGGTCACCGCCAGTCGACAAGAGGCCGTGCGCTATCAACTGGCCATGCGCGATTACATCGCCGATAAAGGCTATGACAACGTGTATCCGCTGGTGGCCTTCTCGGGTAGCGTGCCGCCTGATGAGGTGATTCCAGAAGAAGTCACCGAGACCAGTCAGCGACTCAACCCAGGACTCAATGGCCGAGACCTGGCCGAAGCGTTCGATACCGATGACTACAACGTCATGATCGCCGCCAACAAGTTTCAGACCGGCTTCGATCAGCCCAAGTTGTGCGCCATGTACGTGGACAAGAAGCTCCAGGGCGTGGACTGCGTACAGACCCTCTCGCGGCTCAACCGGCTGTATCCCGGCAAGGAAACCTTCGTTCTCGACTTCTACAACGACGCCAAGGATATTCTCGATGCCTTCGCGCCGTATTACCGGCAGGCCGAGCTGGAGGGCGTCTCCGACCCTCAGGTGGTTTTCGATCTCAAGCGCACGCTGGACGCTGCCGGTATCTACCATTGGGAAGAAGTCGATGCTTTCGCCAAGGCTTTCTATGACTCCAAGGCGCCGGCTTCCAGCCTGAGCTACCATTGTCAGCCCGCGCAGGACCGTTTTCAGAAGCGTTATAGCGCGCTGCTCGACCAGATCGACACCTGGACCGAGGCACGCCAACAGGCCGAGCAAAACGATGATGAAAAAGGCCGCCTACGCGCCGAGCAGGAACTCAAGGACGCCGGCACCTCCCTCGATGAGCTCGATCTCTTTCGCAAGAACCTCACCAGCTTCGTACGTTCCTACGAGTTTCTCAGCCAGATCATCACATTCGACGATCTCGAACTGGAACAACTGTGCGTTTACGCCAAACACCTCCAGCCACTACTGCGGAGTGAGCGACTGACGGACGAAGATCCAGTCGATGTCAGTGAACTGGAACTGACCCACTACCGCATGACCAAGCGCGCCGAACAACAACTGAAGCTGGAAGTAGCTGAGGGGAAGCCGCTCAAACCTGGCACCGACGTTGGCTCCGGCAAGCCCCACGACCCCGAGAAACAACGCCTCGCCGAGATCATCGAACGGCTCAACGATCTTTATGGGTCCGAAGTCAGCGACGACGACAAGCTGCACTTCGCCAACGGCATCGCCGACCGCATCGAACGCGACGAAGCGGTGATGGCCCAAGTGCGCAATCACAGCGAAGACCAAGTGATGCACGGCCTATTTCCGAAGAAGGTTACCGACGTCGTACTCGATAGCATGAGCGATCAAGAAAAGCTCAGCATGCCGCTGCTGGAGAATGAGGAGACGGGCAGGCAGTTTGCGCTTTTGATTCTCAAGCTATTGGCGGGGAGGTCGAGTCGTGAAGTGTATGCTGGAAAGTCATCTACTGAAGGGTTCAACTATGACCGCTAACGACCCAAAGCGGCCTTCGAGAGGTTTGAACGCGGTCTCATTTAGCATAGTATAATATTTTGCCAACAGCGATGTAGAACCGACAGCGCATCAACGACTAGAGAGAAAAATGCCAGATTCAGCTCGCATTTATAAGTTGATTATTAAGCGATTCCGCGGGATCGAAAAGCTCGAATGGACGCCAGCGCTAGGGATGAATGTATTACTTGGCGGAGGGGATGCGGGAAAGTCCACTATTCTCGACGCTGTGCGACTGCTGTTACATCCGTCGAATCATGTCTCGGTGTCAGAATTTGATTATTGGAAACGTCAGCATGACGATGAATTCGCTATTGAGGCGATTATTTCGCTACCAGACTCTACAGAAATCGGTCACCAGCAAAAATTTGCTTGGCCTTGGCAGTGGAATGGCCATGAGGCAGTTGTTCCATCTGTTGATGAGGGTGGTGCGGAGGACAGTGAACCGGTATATCGCATCCGTGCGATTGGGACCACAGATCTTGAGATGAGTTGGGAAATCGTCCAACCCAATGAAGAAACGGATTCCTTATCAGCTGCAGTGCGTCGCAAGATCGGTGTTGTACGTCTGACGAACGATACGCGTAACGATCGAGATCTACGGCTCGTCTATGGCTCAGCCTTGGATCGCTTGGTCGCCGATCCGGCGCTAAGAGGTCGGCTCGGTCGGCGTTTGTCGGAAATTGATTTACAAACTGAGCTCGGAGACGATTCGACCGCAGCTTTGGCCACACTAGATAATACTCTCGCTGCTGAACAATTGCCTCATAACCTAGCCTTAGGACTGACATCAAGCCAAGGCCTGTCAATAGGCGCTCTCACTGGATTGGTCGCAACGGATTCAAGTGGAACCCAATTGCCACTTGCAAGTTGGGGATCAGGCACGCGCCGTATGGTTACGCTCCAGATCGCAAAAGCGACCGAAGCTAATACACGAATAACAATTATCGACGAGATCGAGCGGGGCCTAGAGCCTTATCGCTTGCGAAATCTCACGCATTCGTTGCTAAATGACGGGGTGCAAGGTTTTATCACCACCCACAGTGCAGTCGCCATCAGCGCAATGGCGGACGCTCATCTTTGGTATCTAGATTCGGGCGGTCAAATAGGTGAACTCCAAGGCGCTGATATAGCACGTCAACAACAGCGCGACGCCGAGACCTTTCTTGCCAAGCTCGCTGTAATCTGCGAAGGCGTTACGGAAATGGGGTTTCTCTCCGTACTTCTCGAACGTGGAATCGAGGGCGACTACCGTAATTACGGCATTCATTTAGCTGATGGTAAAGGCAACGATTCCACCTTAGCTCTGCTCAAATCGCTGAACGGCGCGGGTCTACAGTTCGCAGGATTTGCAGACGATGAGGGCCGTGATCCAGGTCAATGGAGAGATCTCAAGGTGAGCATGGGCCACCGCCTTTTTCAATGGCCAGACCAACGCTGCTCTGAAGAAGCGGTAATCGGAACAATTGGCGTCGAAAATCTACATTTACTTCTACGTGACGACGACGGTGACCTTATCGGCGATCGGATGCGGACGCTCGCGACCCGGATTGGTTCGCAAACCAAAACGCTTGAAGCTATTGAAGAGAGTTGCGCACGCAATGATATGACACTCCGCCAACTAATTATCGAGGCGGCGACTGGTAAGGCGCCAGATTGTTTGGAGAGACCGCAACGAAAGGAGTGGAAAGCCCACGCAAAGCAGTGGTTCAAATCAGAGTTAGGTGGCCGTGAGCTTGCATGCCACATGTTCAGGCTTGGCGGTTGGCCTGCGCTGAAAAGTATCTTACTGCCGCACATTAACGCTATTCGCCTAGTCGTTGAGTTGCCGGAAATTGAGAATATTAGCAATGGGTGACGATGAAATCGCTGAGCTGTTAGACTCGCCTGAGCGGCTAGTGACTGTGTGTGCCCCAGCCGGTTGTGGGAAGACATACCAAGGTGCTCTCTACGCTGCTCGCGCGCTGGCTAACTTGAATCGCGGGCGGGTACTAATCCTGACGCACACTCACGCAGCCTGCAACGTTTTCGCCTCTGCAACGAGCAGCGTGAGCGCGCGCGTTGAGATCAAAACGCTTGATGCGTTCATCGTTGAAATTGCTCGCATCTACCATAGGCCACTCGACCTCCCATCTGACCCAGCTGCTTGGGCCCAAAGTCAAGATGGTGACTTCGCAGTCATCGCCGAGCGTGTGGCCGGCTTATTAGTAAGCCGGCCTATGGTCGCGACCGCACTGGCGCGACGCTACCCCGTCATTATCGGTGATGAACACCAAGATTCAAGTTCGGCACAACACCAGTTGATGATGTCTTTGCACAGCGCCGGCACTGTGATGAGGTTGTTTGGGGATCGAATGCAGACTCTATATGGCAATAAAACTGCGGCCGAACGCCAAGCCGATCAGGTTCGTTGGGATGAGCTGGGCGACAAGGGAAAAATCGGCACGTTAAGTAACCCTCATCGCTGGCACGATGGTTCAGTCGATCTCGGGCGATGGATACTACGAGCGCGAGAAGCACTCGAAAATGGTGAGGCGGTTGATCTACGTGAGCCATTGCCAGAGGGGTTAGGAGTAATTCGAGTTGAAAATCGATCCCAGCGACACAATGACTTCTGGCTTAATCCAGATGACCGCCGCCCTATCGATGCAAAAATTAACCGGTTACCAAGCATGCTAGTGCTCAGCCGTAATAACGATACAGTCAAATCGCTGCGGGTTTTCTGGAATCGGCGCTACTCAATATGGGAAGGCCACACGCGCTATGCCCTGACCGAACTATTGTCTGCGCTTGAGCTTGACTGCGGCAACGTTGTAGCTCTCGCCAATGCAACGGTTAGCTTCTTACAAAAAACTTGTAAAGGGTTCGCAAATCGTAGCCATGCAGATCGCTTTTTACGAGAGGCCCGCGAGGGGTGTATATCGAGTGCTCGTGGTAAGCCAGCACTTCTTCAGGCTATGGCTAAAGAATTGGTTGATCGACCCAACCACATTGGTGTATCCCGATGCTTACAGCTATTAAATGGATTTGTTTCTGAGGAGGCAGGTGGGTTCACAGAAATTAAAATCGACTATCGGCGCGAGTTTCGTGATGCAGTCTCGCTCGGTGGCTTCTCAGATTCCTCGATTGCCCTGCGCGAGATAAATCGCCGACGTGCCTTCATTCGTCCCACGCCGCCCGGTAAGGCACTTAGCACAATTCATAAGGCCAAAGGCATGGAATGCGATCACGCAATCATCATGCCGTGCGATCGACAAAGCTTCAGTAATTCAGCAATATCTCGATGCTTATTGTATGTTGCATTGAGTCGTGCCAAACGGTCGCTTACGTTAATTGTGCCGCACGATGATCCCAGTCCATTGCTTTTATTGGATTGACTCGAACGACCGTTTCTTAAGATTTAATTGTTGCTGGGTGGCGCTGACCTAACTATTTTATTAAGGGTGATAAAGGTATTATGAGTGTTGACATGTATCGCCGTCAAGTCGTGCAAATCCGTGGCGCTATAGCTAAATTTGTGGATCAGAAGGCTAAGGAATCACAGAAGGCTGCTGATGCAGGAAGAAAGTCCCTTTCTGCAGAGTCTGCTGCTAACAAGACCAAACAGCTTTCTACAGTTACGTCAAAGCTCAAAGAAGCGAGTCGACACGCTGATGTACAAGCAAAGCATTTAAATGAAGTGGCTAAGCTAGAGAAGAAGATTGCAGCTGAAAACAAGAAGCTGGTAACAGCTCAAGGAAGGTTAGAGAGCGAAGAGGAGAAAGTCCTGAAAAAAAGAAATGCTGAACATAAGAAGATGCAAGAGGGACATGAACGCCAGCTCAGTAAGTTAGAATATAGCCTAAAAGAGCACGACGTTCTTCACAACGAAGCTGCAGCGCGAATAGACAAATTGAGCGCTCTCCCAGAAGAGATTATCGTTGCGTTCTTTGCAACTGACCCAACAATAGCTTCTGATCGCAGATTGCTACTGGATGAAGAGGTCAGAGAAATTCACCAAAAGATTCGTCTTTCAGATCATCGCGATGCAGTTAGGCTTGAGTCGAGGTGGGCGTTGCGTCCTGGTGACATTCTTCAATATATGAATGAACTTAACCCTACGATCGTACATTTTAGTGGCCATGGCAGCAATCAAGATGAGCTCGTGCTTCAAGACCGAAACGGCAAGGCCATACCTGTATCGATGGATAGCATTATTGGCACCTTTGAACTTTACGACTCAGTGCGCCTATTATTCTTCAATACGTGCCATTCATACAGGCAAGCAGCTGCATGTACGCAATATATAGATGCAGCAATTGGAATGAATCAGTCAATTGGGGATGAAGCAGCACGTATATTTTCAGCACAGTTCTATTCGGCAATTGGTTTCGGTGAGTCAGTTACAAAGGCTTTTAGGCAAGCGAAGAATGCGCTAATGCTCGAAGGTATTGATGAGGAATCTACACCCGAGCTCCATTTGCGCGATGGGGTTGATGAAGCCGAACTCATATTAGTAAGACCAGAATACTGACCCTCTTTTACTAGGGTTAAGTCAACTTTTGAAAAGTTAAATAGCAGTAACTAAGCTAAATCTTACTACCGCCCAAAAAGGTGCTCGAATGGACGCGGCGTCGAGCGCCACTCAGCAGCAAAAATACTATATAAGTGTTGCCTTAATGTACGCTTTTGGTCGAAATCAGTCACCTTTTTTGAGAGAAATCCAATCTTGCAATCCTTGATACGCGTACTGCCGGATAGTGGGAAATCCCCAAACAGTACGCCGCCGGTACACACCACCTTCCTACGCTATCCTCAATTTTCGCTAAGTTACTGATTCCAAAGAACTGTACCTTTATCTCAATTATGGTTGCTTGTCCTTTAATACCAGTATCTTATTGACTTAAAAGCAAATTCATAATCTCCAGCCTCAAACCTTACGCTCCCCACCACCCATTCCCCTCGCCGCACTCGCGGAAACATGACCTCGATCAATCTCTTTTCCCTGGCCCTTCCTATACTCAGTCGGAGTGCCTGCCGAGTCGCGGTGGGCGTTACCCGGGGAGGGTGGCATGAAAGCGCTTGTCTATGAGGGAGTGGGGCAGCGGGCCTGGAAGGAGAAGGAACGACCCGCAATCGAGCAACCCACGGATGCCATCGTGCGGGTGACGCATACCACCATTTGCGGTACCGACTTGCACATCCTCAAGGGCGATGTGCCGGCGGTGACGCCGGGGCGCACCCTGGGCCATGAAGGCATCGGGGTGATCGAGGAGGTCGGCGGGGGCGTCAGCGGTCTCGCGGTTGGCGATCAGGTGCTGATCTCGTGCATCACGTCGTGCGGGCACTGCGATTACTGCAAGCAGGGCATGTACGCGCATTGCCGCGATGGCGGGTGGATTCTCGGGCACAAGATCGATGGCACCCAGGCCGAGGTCGTGCGCATTCCGCATGCCGCCAACAGCCTGTACCGGCTGCCGCCGGGGCTGGAGCCTGCCGCGGCGCTGATGCTGAGCGACATCCTGCCCACCGGCCACGAGATCGGTGCGTTGAACGGCGAGGTCTCGCTGGGGGATACCGTGGCCATCGTCGGTGCTGGGCCCATCGGGCTGGCCGCCTTGTTGACCGCGCGCTTCTATTCGCCGGGGCGCATCATCATGGTCGACCCGGACGAGAACCGCCTCGCCGTGGCGCGGCAACTGGGCGCGACCGACACCGTCAGTGCCGATCCGGTGGAGACGGTCATGTCGCTCACTGACGGCGAGGGCGTCGACGTGGCCATGGAGGCCGTGGGCATCCCCGAGACGTTCGATACCTGCCAGCGCATCCTGCGTCCGGGCGGACGGCTCGCCAACATCGGCGTCCATGGCCGCAGCGTCGAATTGCGCCTCGAGGAGCTGTGGATCAAGAACGTCACGGTCCGCACCGGGCTGGTGAACACCAATACCATTCCCGTGCTCATGCGGTTTCTCGAGACCGGTGGCATCGATGCCGAAAGCCTGATCACCCACCGTTTCGCGCTGGACGAGATCGAAAAGGCGTATGAGGTGTTCTCGCGTGCCGCTTCGGAAAAGGCCATCAAGATGCTGCTGACCGCCTGATGGCTGCCGCTCGCTGAACGGACCGGAGAGGCCCGATGTCGATTCGCAATCTGGATGCGTTGTTCGCCCCGGCCACGATCGCCCTGGTCGGGGCGAGCAACCGGCCGGGCTCGGTGGGGGCGGTGCTGGCGCGCAATCTGCTGGAGGCCGGTTTCGCGGGGCCCATTCTGACCGTGAACCCGCACGCGCGGGCCATCCGCTCGACCCTCAACTACCAAAGTATCGCCGAGCTGCCGCTGGCGCCGGACCTGGCGATCATCGCCACGCCGGCGGAGAGTGTGCCGGGGCTGATCCGCGAGCTTGGCGAGCGTGGCTGCCGCGCGGCGGTGGTGATCTCGGCGGGCTTCGGCGAGGGCGCGCGCCCCGAGGGCATGGCGCTCAAGCAGGCGATGCTCGATGCCGCCAAGCCTTATCTGATGCGCATCGTCGGGCCCAATTGCCTGGGTATCCTGGCGCCGCACATGGGCATCAACGCCAGTTTCGCGCATCTCACGCCTGCCAAGGGCGATGTCGCCTTCGTGACCCAGTCCGGCGCGGTGGCGACGTCCATTCTCGACTGGGCCTCGGCGCGTGGCATCGGCTTTTCGCACGTCGTCTCGCTGGGGGCGATGAGCGATGTCGATTTCGGCGACATGCTCGACTACCTGGCCCTGGACCCCAAGACCCGCTCGATCCTGCTCTACGTCGAGGCGGTGACCGAGGTGCGCAAGTTTCTCTCGGCGGCGCGCATGGCCTCGCGCAACAAGCCGGTGGTAGTGGTCAAGGCCGGCCGCAGCACGGCGGGGGCCAGGGCGGCGCTGTCGCACACCGGGGCACTGGCCGGGGCGGATGCCGTCTACGACGCGGCGTTCCGGCGCGCGGGGATGCTCCGGGTGGCGACGCTGGACGAGCTGTTCCAGGCCGCCGGCACCCTGGCGACCGGCATCCGCGTGAAGGGCGACCGGCTGGCGATTCTCACCAATGGCGGCGGCATCGGCGTGCTCGCGGTGGATGCGCTGGCCGCTGAGAACGGTCACCTGGCCGAAATTTCCGAGACGACGCTGGCACGCCTGAACGAGGCGCTGCCCGAGGCGTGGTCGCATGCCAATCCCGTGGACATTCTGGGCGATGCCCCGGGGCGGCGCTACGCGCTCGCCCTCGAGGCGCTGCTCGATGAGCGCGGCGCGGATGCGATTCTGGTCATGAACTGTCCGGCGGCGGTCGTCGATAGCCTGGATGCAGCCCGGGCGGTGGTCGAGACGATCGGCACGCGGCAGGCAGCGGTGCTGACCTGTTGGCTGGGCGAGGGGGCGCCCGACGAGGCGCGGCATCTGTTCGCCGCGCAGCGCCTGCCCACCTACGAGACGCCGGAGCAGGCCATCCGGGCCTTCTCGCACTTGTTCAGCTACCGGCGCAACCAGCAGGCGCTGATGGAAACGCCCCCGGCGCTGGCCGAAGCCGTCACTCTTGACCCCGCCAAGGCGGAGGCGGTCATCGACGGCGTGATCGCGGCGGGGCGTCGCGTGTTGACCGAGCCGGAGGCGGTGGCGGTGCTCGCGGCCTATGACATCCCCACGGTGCCCGCCATCGTGGCGCGGACCCCGGAAGAGGCCAGCCAGGCGGCGCAGCGGCTGGGCTTTCCGGTGGTGCTGAAGATCCTTTCGCCGGATATCTCGCATAAATCGGATGTCGGTGGGGTGCAGTTGAATTTGGCCTCGCCCGGTGCCGTGGCGCAGGCCGCCGAGGACATGCTCGCGGCGATGCGGCGTGCCCAGCCCGAGGCCCGCGTGGAGGGCTTCAACGTGCAGCCGATGATCCGCCGGCCGGGGGCGCATGAGCTGATCGTGGGCGTCGCCGAAGACAGCCTCTTCGGGCCGGTGATCGTGTTCGGCCAGGGCGGTACGGCGGTCGAGGTCATCGGCGACCGGGTGGTGGGGCTGCCGCCGCTCAATCCACTGCTGGCGCGGGACATGATCGCCTCGACGCGCGTGGCGCGATTGTTGCGCGGCTATCGGGACCGCCCGGCGGCCGACCTCGAGGCGGTGACCGCGACGCTCGTCAAAGTCTCGCAACTGGTCAGCGACCTGACGCGCGTGGTCGAGCTCGACATCAATCCGCTGCTGACGGATGCCAGCGGGGTGATCGCCCTGGATGCACGCATCGTGGTCCGCGCCGAGGACGACCAGCGCAAGCCCCTGGCGATTCGGCCGTATCCGCAGCAGCTGGAGGAAGAGATCGAGACGCGCGCCGGGCAGCGTTACTGCCTGCGGCCCATTCGCCCCGAGGACGAGGGCGCGCTGGTCGAGATGCTGCGCAACTCCTCGCCCGAGGATGTGCGGCTGCGTTTCTTCTCGGCCATCAAGGCATTCGATCATGCCTTCGCTGCACGCCTGACGCAGATCGACTACGACCGTGAGATGGCCTTCGTGGCGACCTTGCCGGAGGATGCGGCCATCGTCGGTGTGGTGCGGCTCTCCGCCGATCCCGACAAGGAGAAAGCCGAGTTCGCGATCATGGTGCGGAGTGACATGAAAGGCACCGGGCTCGGTTATCGCCTGATGCAGCAGATGATCGACTACGCCCGCGAGAGCGGCATTCGCCAGATCTTCGCCGATGTCCTGCGCGACAACCACCCCATGCGGCAGATGGCGGCAGAGCTGGGGTTCGTGACGCAGCCCGCTGGCGACGTCACGGATACCGTGACGCTGTGTCTCGACCTGGCGCGACCCGAGCCATAACGACGCGATTTATGGCGACAAGCGGCCGGGCGCCCTGGCCGGCCCTCGAGGAGACAAGATGCAGGCACCCGCGTTTGCCAGGTTTGACGCTGCCGACTGTATTGTATAGCTTGTTCAAAACATTCAATACAAAATGAATTGGCAGTGCCATGCAGACAACAGACTCCCAGCGTTTGGAAGAGGCGCGCGATGTGATGATCAGCGCCATTGCCCAAAGCATGGTGGCGTATGGCGTCACGCCGTCGGTAGGACGCATCTACGCCGTGCTGTACTTTGCCGAGTCACCGCTGACGCTGGATGACATCAAGGACGAGGTGGCCATGAGCAAGGCGAGTGTCAGCACCGGCATTCGCGAGCTGATCGATACCGGCATGGTGGTGAAGGTCTGGAAGAAAGGAGACCGCAAGGATCACTACATCGCTGAAAAGGACTTCTTCCAAAATTTCCTGGGGTTCATGGTCAAGATGCTACGCCTGGAGCGTGGCGTCATCCATAAGGCGATCGAGCAGACCGAGCCGGTGATGGAGGAACTCGCCCGGCAGTCGGATGACGAGGCCGTCAGGCAGACGGCGACCAAGGATCTCGCGTTGGTCAATGGCTCGAAAGCCTACCTGACCTGGATCAGGCAACTCGCCAATGCCATGGAGTCGGGCGATATCTTTACACACTTCCCCCCGCCCGAGCCTGACGCATCCCCGCAGGCAAGCGAGCCCCCCTCTGTTTTGTAAATACTTTCTGGGAGAACCTGTCCACGATGACGAATAACGAAACTGCCCTGGTCGTGATCGACCTGCAGAAAGAGAGTGGCTTTGGCCTCTTCGGACTGGATGGCGTGGTGCGCAACACCCAACGCATGATCGATGCGTGCCGTGCCGCCGGTGTGCCGGTGATCTATACCCGCCAGATCAACCGTCGTGATGGTATCGGGCTCTCGCTCGATGAGCCTCGCCATCCCGATGGTGAACCCTGCTTCTATGCGGACAGCCGCGACAGCATCGAGATCATGGAGGAGATCAAGCCGCGAGAGACGGACATCGTGATCGATAAATACCGCTGGAGCGCGTTCTTCGATACCAGTCTGGACCTGATGCTGAAAAGCCTTGGTGTGAAGCGGCTGATCATCGGCGGTGTGGTGACGGATGGGTGCTTGATGACCTCGGTCTTCGACGCCTACTTTCGCGACTATCGCATCCATCTCGTGCATGACATGTGCACTGCCTCCAACGAGGGCGCCCACATGGCCGCGTTGACGATCATGGCCAACTGGGTCTACTCCCTGGAAGTGCTGAATACCGACAACATGATCAAGTGCCTGGAAGGACGCCAGTATGCCGCCTGGCAAGCGGATGACGCCGATGCCTTGCAGTTTACGCCGGAAACCCTGCGCGAGACCTTCGGCAAGTTGACGGCGCCGGAATAAAAGCTCCCTGCGCAATGCACCGGCGAGCACGGCGCGAGGCATGAAAAAGGGGCCCCGCTGGGCCCCTTCCGTCTCTCGGCATGCCGGAGAACGGTTACTGCGCGGTGATAGTTTCGGTGATCAGCTTGCCGTCCATCTTGATGGGGCCGTCTTCCTTGGCGCCGAGGGTGTACTCGAACACACCGGGCTCCATGCCGCCTTCTTCGCTGTGGACCATCAACATCAGGTGATCGCCGGCACTGACGTCTTCGGTCAGCAACGCGGTGACGTCCATGTTCTCGCCTTCCTTGAGCGGGGCGTGACCGACCACGGGGCCGGGCTTCATGCTCTCGTCGGTGCGATGGACCACCAGCCAGCCGTTGCTGTCCGCCGTGACCTTTTCCGCGGTGACCGTGCCGCCGGTGACGGATTGATCGTCGGCCCAGACCTGCGGATGCATGTCACCGTGCATTTCAGCCTGGGCCAGGGAGGCGCCGGCGAGCAGGGTGGCGGATACGAATGCACTTGCCATGAGCTTGGTCATCATTCTCTCCTTGAGTTCCGAGCACGCCCCATCTTGGGAAGTGGTTGAGATGGGCGTGCTCTTAGTTACGCAAGGAGCCCGGGCAAGGTTTCACCTCGACGCGAAAAAAATTCACAAATGCTGTGATACCGCGTCCCGGTCGGTGGGATATAGATAGCCGTGAATCGCGGAGCCCGTCGGCTGGCCGGTGGGGGAACCGCCCGGCGGCTCGATGCTGATGCCGAAGGTGGCCCGCTTGAGCAACTCGGAATCGTAGTCGCTCAGGGCGTCGGCCGGCAGGCTCAAGTCGTCGTTCAGCACGCCCACCGAGCGGGGCTTGGGCCCCAGTGCATCCGACTTGATCCATAGCTGATAGCTGCGGTCCGGCAGTGGCTTGGCGGTCACCGGGCGTACGTTGAGTCGGCGGCTGTCGAGGTCGACGGAAAGCATGAAGGCCGGCTGCTGGTCGTCCTGCTGGAAGACGGCCACGAAGGGCGGTGCATCCGGCGTGTCGTCGAACGGCGCGATCAGCACCACGGCGAGTATCAGCGCCGCGGCCGTGGCCAGGCCGGCGCACCCGCGCCAGAAGCCGAGGCGACGCAGCGCGATCACCTGGGCCGTGCCGTGGGTGTCGTCTTCCGACTTGGATTTTGTCTGAAAAGTCGTCTCGAGATCGTCGATGCGACGCTCGATCCTGGCCAGCAAATCCGGTCCCGGGGCGATGGTCTCGACCTCGTTGCCGAGCGGGGCGAGGCGTGCTTCCCAGGCGAGGATGCACGCGTCGAGATCGGCGTCGTGCTGCCGGCGCCGGGCCACCTCGGCGCGTTCCTCGGCGTCGAGGGTGCCCAGTACGTACTCGGCGGCCAGCATGTCGATGTCGTCGTGGTCGGTCATGGTGCCAGGCACCCCTTGAGTTGCTTCAAGGCCCGATGAAGCCAGGTCTTGACGGTATTCACCGGCTGTTCGAAATGCGTGGCCAGATCAGCGCGTGACCAGCCGTCCAGGTACGCGAGGCGGACCATGTCCCGGCGCTCGGCCTCGAGCGCTTCCAGGCACGCGTACAGCCGCCGGGCGTCCTGCTCGTGCTCCAGATGCTCGCGGGCGCTGGGCGCATCGGTGGGCATGTGGGCTAGTGCGTCTTCCGACTCATGAGGCGCCCGGGGCTGGCGGCGCAGCTCGTCGATGGCGGCATGGCGGGCGATGGCAACCATCCAGGCAATGGGCGAGGCGCGCTTGGTGTCGAACTGCGCCGCCTTCTGCCAGATCGTGACGTAGGCCTCCTGTACCACGTCGTCGGCCCGGCCCCGTTCTCTCAAGATACGCAGCACCGTGCCGTAGAGTTTCGCCGAGGTGGCCGCGTACAGCTGGGCGAAGGCGCGGCGGTCACGCTGGGTCACGCGCCGGAGCAGGTCGTGCAGGTGGTCTCCGGCAGCTGCGTCTTGCGGGGGCGCGGAGCTCCTTGAGGCATCGGACATACCACATTCCCTGTTGTCGTCGTTGGGGCATGCTGCCAGCGGCGCGTCTTGTATCTGCGCCAACGCGGGGCAGTTTGCAAAACCCCAAGTGCCATTACAAGCAGGGCTTGTGCGCCTGACGCTCGTGGTGGTGTAGGCCGGGCAATACAACCGAGCGCCCCGGACGCGATCAGGTGTTGCCTAAAGTTTACTTACGGCATGCCGATACGCGTGGCACGG
This sequence comes from Chromohalobacter canadensis, assembly GCF_034479555.1. Lineage (NCBI taxonomy): Bacteria > Pseudomonadati > Pseudomonadota > Gammaproteobacteria > Oceanospirillales > Halomonadaceae > Chromohalobacter > Chromohalobacter canadensis. The sequence goes on from NZ_CP140151.1 coordinate 2,768,456, forward strand.
GGCATCGATTCCATGCTCCTTCCTGTTCGAACCCTATCCCAAACGAGATCGTTCCCATGTTGTCTTGCTTGTCCATGTGTCGCCACGTGGCAGACGGTGCCGTATTGGCGTCGTCGCCTCCTGCATGCTTCTCCACCGAACCGTCGCGGCGGGAGGTGTGAGCATGAATTTCAAATCGATTCGTACCCTGGTCGCAACGCTCGTCGGGGCTTGCATCGTAGTGCTGGTGGTGGCCTTGGTCGGCTATGCGACCTTTGCTAATTCCCGGTCGGCTGAGGTCGTCGAAACACAGACGCGAGGATTGCTCGAGAAAAACATCGAGGAACGCCTGGATGCGGTGGCCTCGACCCAGGTCGAGCAGATCAAGGCCCGCCTGAGCCAGGCACTGGGACAGGCGCGTAACCTGGCCTCGCTCAATGAGCTGATGGGCGAGGACCGAGGTGTCTCGTTATCCCGCGAGGAACTGTCGAATGTGGTCCGCGACACGGTGGCGGAAAACCCCGATCTGCTGGATGCCTTCATCGGTTGGGAGCCCAACGCTTTTGGCGATGACAGCGATTACACGGGCCGTGAAGACGCAGGTTATGGCCCGAATGGCCGCTTCATGCCGTGGTGGTATCGCACCGCCGATGACGAACTCGAGGTACTGACGCTGGCGTTGAACGACCGCGAAGGCCTGCAGACTCCCAATGAGCTGGGCGTCCGCAAGGGCGAGTACTATCTGTGCCCGAAGGAGAACGGCCGCACTTGCGTCATCGATCCGTACTATTACGATTACGGCGGTGAGCGCAAGCTGGTCACCTCCTTCAACGTGCCGATTCAGGTCGATGGCGAGTTCCGCGGCGTGGCCGGCGTGGACTTCGACGTGGACTTCCTCCAGGGCCTGCTCACCGAGGCCAATCAGGGTCTCTACGACGGTGTGGGCGACATGTCGCTGGTGGCCTCTCGCGGTGTGCTCGCCGCGGCCACCCAGGCGCCTGACTCGCTGGGGAAAGCGGCTTCTGGCGCCCTTGACGAGTCGATGCGCCAGCCGCTGAACGCGGCTGCGAACGGCGAGATGACTTATCGCTTCGACGAAGCGGCCGGGCGCTTCGAGGTTTATCGTCCCTTCACCATCGGCGACTCACCGGACTCCTGGGTGCTGACGATTCGTCTGCCCGAGGAGGCCGTGCTGGCTGGCCTGCACAATCTTGAAGGGCAACTGGCCGATCAGCGCCAGGCCGACATGGCCGGCATGATCGGGGTCGGTGTGGTCATTGCGGGGCTAGGCCTGGTAGTGAGCTGGCTGCTGGGCGGTAGCCTGTCGCGGCCGTTGCGCCAATTGGCTGGACGCATGCGCGATATCGCTTCCGGTGGCGGTGATCTGACCCAGCGCTTGCCGGTGCGTGGCCGTAACGAGATCGCCGAGCTGGCGACGCAGTTCAACGCCTTCGCCGACAAGATGAACGATGTACTGCTGGATGTCCGCGATAGCAGCGATTCGGTGCGTGTGGCGTCCTCGGAGATCGCCTCGGCGAGCCAGGATCTCGCCGGCCGCACGGATACCACTGCCTCCAGTCTGCAGGAAACTTCGGCCTCGATGGAGGAGTTGACCAGTACTGTCTCGCATACCGCGGATTCGGCGAGTCAGGCCAGCGGCCTGGCCCAATCGGCCAGTCAGTCGGCGACGCGCGGTGGCGAGGTCGTCGGGGACGTGGTCAAGACGATGGACGAGATTGAGACGGCCTCGCAGCAAGTTGCAGAGATCGTCACCACCATGGATGGCATCGCCTTCCAGACCAACCTGCTGGCCCTGAATGCCTCTGTCGAGGCGGCGCGTGCCGGTGAGGAAGGGCGTGGCTTCGCGGTGGTAGCCAGCGAGGTGCGCCAGCTCGCCACGCGCAGTGCCGATGCCTCCCGTGAGATCAAGTCGTTGATTGACAACGCCTCGAGCAAGACCCAGAGCGGCGCCGAGCTGGCGCGTAGCGCGGGCACGGCGATGAACGAGATCGTCGATGGCGTGACACGCGTCACGGATGTGCTCAACGAGATCAGCGCCGCGACCAGCGAGCAGCGTGACGGCATCGGCCAGGTCAATGTGGCGGTTACCGATCTTGACAACATGACGCAGCAGAATGCCGCCATGGTCGAGGAAAGTGCCACTGCAGCCGCCGAGCTCAAGGCCCAGTCGCAGCGACTCGCCGAAACCGTTGGCGCCTTCACCCTGCGTGAGCGTCGCGATAGTGAAAGCCAGCCGGCTGCGTTGCCGAGCGACTCGCACGAACGCTGACGCGCGGGCCTGAAGGCCCTCGTCACGAAATGCCGCCGGACGTGTGTCCGGCGGTTTTTTGGTTCATCGCACTTTGCCGGGAAATGCGGCACAGATCATCGCGAACAAGTTCGCTCCCACAGCCCCTGTCAGTTAGCTTGTCCTTGTGGGAGGGAATTTATTCCCGATAGCGGTGAGCATGGTGGGGCCTTACCATTTCACGCTGATCTGCGAAGAACTTTTTGCTCGTGTCGTGCGTCGCAGTGGGGCTTCGAGCGCGAGCGACGAGTGTTACAGGGTCTGCCAGGGCGACGACGGTGCTTCCGAAAGTGCCTCTTTGATGAGTGATAGTGCTTTTTCTAGTGAGGCACGATTCTCGGGCGGTCCCAGACACAGTCGCAGTGCCTGTGGGGCCGGTTCGCTGCCCATGCAGAAGGGCTCGGGCGTGGAAACCTTGACGCCGCGCCTTGCGAGTAGTGTCTGCAATTCGCTGCTACGCCGTCCTGCCGGTAGTGGCAGCCATACTATCGACGAGCCCTCGCGACTCATCGGCCCGTAGTCAGATAGGCGTTCCAGTGCCAGTGTGCGGCGGGCGGCAAGCTCATCGATCTGCCAGTGCAGTAGTTCCTGGCTTTCGGGGTTCTCCATCCAGCGGCAGGCTGTCTCGACCATCAGCGGTGCCACCATCCAGCTTTGGGTGCGGATTGCCGTTCCCAGACGCTCCAGTAGATGCGCCGGTACCGTGAGGCTGCCAATGCGTAGCCCGCCGGCCAGTACCTTGGAAGTGCTGAAGATATGCAGGGTGCGTTCTGGTGCCAGCGCGACCAGTGGCGTGCCACGCTCGTCCTCCGGGAGGTACTGCACGGCGTCCTCGATCAGCCAGATGTCGTGCTCGCGTGCCAGGTCCGCCAGTCGCTCGCGACGTGCTTCGTCGAGCTGCGCACCGGTGGGATTGTTGAGGTCGGGAGTGGTGTAGAGCACGCGCGGCGGTTGGCGAGCGCACAGCCGGGCCAGAGCATCGACGTCCATGCCGTAGGCATCCATGGGTACTGCCAACGGACGTAAGTGGGCCTGCTGGGCGGCGGAGATGAAACCCGGGTATGTCAGCACTTCACCCGCCACCAGGTCACCTGGCTGGCAGAGGACCTGCAATGCGAGCTGGATGCCGTGCTGCCCGCCTTGCGTAATCACCATGCGGCTCGGGTCGTCGGGTAGGCCGAGGCTACTTTGCCAGGCCGCGATGCGCGTTCGCTGGATCTCGTCGCCGGCTTCTGGCTGATACTCCGTGGCCGCCTGGAGGGACTGCGGCGAGGCGGTAATGCTCTCGAGAGCGTTTTGAAGACCTTTAGCGCGTAACGGATGGGGCGGCGGCAGGCTCATTCCCATATCGATCATGCCCTGATCGATAGGTTGCCCGGCACGAAAACTGGTGGGCGCTTCTCCGATGGCTTGGCGTACATAGGTACCGCTGCCCACCCGAGAGTCGACCCAGCCCTGGTGATGGGCCGTGGCGTAGGCGCGGGTAATGGTGCCGATAGTGACGCCTAGTCGATCGGCCAGGCGGCGTTGGGGCGGTAACTTATCGCCAGGCATGAGTTCGCCGAGTTCGATCGCCTTGGCGATGGCCTCGGCGATGCGCCGGTAGCGTGGGCCGCCCTCGGGCAGTTCGGGTGTCCAAATTGTCATGGTGACAATAAAACCTTTGACGCTCTTATTGTACTCATTATGCTCACAAAATATGGCGATAATAAATCAGATTTAAAAAATTGTGAGGGTACAATTTAAGATGAATACTCTGTCCGCTTTCGGGCCCGCCGCACTGTTCATGATCTCCATGACCATTACGCCAGGCCCCAATAACATGATGCTCACTGCCTCCGGGGCCAATTACGGATTCCGACGTACCTTGCCGCATCTATTGGGCATCATAGGTGGTTGCTTTGTGTTGTTTTCGTCGTTGGCCCTGGGGTTGGGTGTCGTATTCGAGCGTTTCCCGCTGGTGCAGACGTCGCTGCGTGTCATCGGCAGCCTCTATCTACTGTACTTGGCCTGGGGCATCGCAACGGCGCCGCCGCCGCATTTCGACGCGAGCGAAGGACGACCACTGAGCTTCTGGCAAGCAGCCGCCTTCCAGTTCGCCAATCCCAAGGCCTGGGTGATGGGGTTGACGCTGATGGCGAGCTTTCTGCCCGAGAATGGCAACACCGTCGTCAACGCTCTCGTGCTGGCGGGTGTGGCCGAGCTCGTGGGATTTCCATGCATCGCGCTTTGGGCGGGGTTCGGCACCGCCATTGGACGCTGGCTCAAGGGGCCACGCGCCTGGAGAGCGTTCAACGGGACCATGGGGGCACTCACTGCGTCCTGCGTGATCTTCATCCTGGGCTGAAAGCGGACTCGTCACGAAAAACCGCCGGATATATGTCCGGCGGTTTTTTGCATGGCTATTTAGCGTTTCAAATAACGTTGAAAGTTAATGATGTAAAGAAAACTTAGCGGAGGTCGATAAACGAAAGTAGTAGCCCATAGCCCAACGCAATAACAAGAGGTCGCCATGAAGCTGTTGCATCGTCTGTCGCTAGGTCAGAAATTTACGCTGACACTCATCGTGCCGCTGGCTGTGCTTGTTTGGTTCGCCATGATGGGGGCGCTCGAACGTGAGCGGACCATGAGCAGCATGGCACGCTTGGAAACCCTGGCCGAGCTTGCCAGTCGCGCCGGGGCGTTAGTGCATCAGCTACAGCGCGAGCGCGGTATGAGCGCGGGCTATCTGGGCAGTGAAGGTGAGTCCTTCGGCGATGCTATCCAGGATCAGCGTCGCGACACCGACGAGCGCTTGGCCTCCTTCGAAAAGGCCTTTGCCGCGGTGGATGCCGACACGCTAGGCGGGCGTATCGCAGACCGCTTTGGTTCGGCGCGCGAGCAGTTGGAGGGGCTGACTCGCCAGCGTGGCGATGTCGATGACCTAAGCGCCGAAACCGCCTCGGCCATCGGTTATTACACCACTATCAACGACCTGCTGCTGGGCGGTGTCGCGGCACTTGCCGATACCACCGGCAATGGTGAGCTAGTGCAGCGTCTGGGGGCGTTCTACGCCTTGCAGGAAGTCAAGGAGCGCGCGGGGATCGAGCGAGCCTTGCTGTCCAATGCTTTCGCTGCCGATGCATTCAATCCTGATTTGTATCGCCGTTATCTGACCCTGTTGGGCGAAGAGAGCGCGTTCGACGAGACGTTTCGGTCGCTGGCAACGCCGTCGTTGATCGAAGCCTTGGAAACACGCATGGCAAGCCCCGTGGTGGAAGAGGTGATGGCGATGCGTGATACCGCCGTGCAGCGCGGTGTCGAGGGTGGTTTCGATATCTCGCCGACGACTTGGTTCGACAAGCAAACCGAGCGGATCGATTTGCTCAATGAAGTGGCACTACAGGGAGGCGAGGGACTGGTGGCCGCCGCCACCGAGCTGCGGCAACAGGCGCGTCAGGCCTTCTGGGGCTATGTGATCGGGGCGCTGGTGGCGCTGGGTATCGCCATTACCCTGGCTATCGTCGTCACGCGAAGCATCGTGGTGCCGCTCAAGCGCACGCTCCGTACCCTCGCCGAGCGCGAGGGGGACCTCACGCAGCGGCTAGACGTCTGGGGCAACGACGAACTGGCCCAGCTCAATCGTGCCTTCAATGCCTCGACCGATGACATCGAGCGCGTGGTCGTCAATATCAAGCGCAGCGCCGAGAGTGTGAACAGCGCGAGCGGAGAGATCGCGCAAGGCAACCAAGATCTCGCCCAGCGCACCGAGGAACAATCATCGTCCATTGTTGAGACCGCTTCGAGCATGGAGGAGATTACCTCTACCGTGAAGCAGACGGCGGATTCGGCCACCCAGGCCCGCGATCTCACCGAGCGACTCGAGGGAGAAGCGCGTGAGGGCGGCGAGGTTGCCGGGCACACGCGTGAAGCGATGGTTTCGATAAAGGAGTCCAACCAGCAGGTGACCAGCATCGTCGAAGCCATCGACCAAATTGCCTTTCAGACCAACCTCCTGGCGCTCAATGCCTCGGTGGAAGCAGCGCGCGCCGGCGAGCATGGGCGAGGTTTCGCGGTCGTGGCGGAGGAGGTACGCACATTGGCACAGCGTTGCGCCGACGAGGCCAGTCAAATCCGCACCTTGGTGGGCACTAATGTGGCCAACATCGATCGCGGAGAACAGCTGGCCAGCGATGCCAATGACCGGATGAGTGCCATCTCTGAGGGCGTGCAACAAATGGCGCAATTCGTCGCGGAAATCGCCAGTGCCTCGCAGGAGCAATCGTCGGGGGTTGAGCAGGTCAATCAGGCGGTTTCGCAACTCGAGGAAGTCACCCAGCGCAACGCGGCCCTTGTCGAACAGGCGGCGGCTGCCAGTAAATCGCTGGATGAGGAAGCCGAAGGCATGGCGCAAGTGGTGGGGCGTTTCAAGGTGGCTGAGCCCGCGCGTGGTGAGCGCTTGCTGGCCTCATGAGGCTGCGCAGTACCACATAGTGATTGCGCCGATGTGACGCATGGCGGAACTTCGCGAGTTGCACTAAAGTCGTATAGAGAGCCGTGAGTCACACACAACGAGCGAGACAGAAAGAGTATCGGGAGGTTGGGAGATGATTACCCAGGAAGATGTCGAGCTGGCACGCAAGGCGCCGTGGTTGGAAACGCCGCGTGTGGATGACACTAGCCCTGAAAATAGTGCCTTGTTCACGATTGGCACCATCGTAGAGGCACGCGTACGCGAGGCGTCGCGGCCGCTGCGTGAAGTCGTCGATGAAATGGCACGACGTTTCGCGCCGTGGGGGCTTGATTCGCGCCTGGCGGAAACGGCCTATCGCTACGTGCATTGCTGGGGTTGAGATGATCAAGGCATGCCGCGACGATAAACGTTGCGTTGCGGCATGCCTCGTCCCACAATGCGCCGCAGCGGAAGGGGAGTATTCCCGAAGCGGGTCGCCAGGCTCACAGCTTCGCGCTGTCATCGTCAGCACGGGCGCAACGCCCCGGTGACAGCGGCTCGGCATTAATGCCAAGCGGGAGAGACCTTCGGCAACGTTGACCGTTGACCGGAGGTAGATCTATGCACGTCCCCCTGTGGGTATGGCTGGCCACTGTGGCTGGCATTATCGCGCTGTTCGTTTTCGATTTCGTCTTTCACGTTCGCAAGCCGCACGAGCCGAGCTTCAAGGAAGCGGCGGCATGGTCGTGCGTATTCATCGCCATCGCCATTGCATTCGGTGCCGGGCTCTGGTGGGTATGGGGACCGCAGCGCGGCGCCGAGTACTTCGCCGGCTTTATCACCGAAAAGAGCCTCTCGGTAGATAATCTGTTCGTGTTCGTGATCATCATGGCCAAGTTCGCGGTGCCACGGGTGCATCAGCAGAAAGCGCTGTTGATCGGCATCGTCATCGCCTTGATCATGCGCGGCATCTTCATCGCCGTGGGCGCGGCGGCGATCCATCAATTCAGTTGGGTATTCTATATCTTCGGCGCCTTCCTGCTGTGGACGGCCTACAAGCTGGGTAAGGAAAGCTTCGAGGACAGCGACGAAGAAGAGGAATATCGCCCCAACCTGGCCGTGCGCCTGGTGCAGCGCTGGTTGCCCGTCACCAATGAATATCACGGTAAGCAGCTGCTGGCGAAAGTCGACGGCAAGCGTGTGGTGACGCCGCTTTTCATGGTGATCGTGGCACTGGGCTTTACCGATCTCTTGTTCGCGCTGGATTCCATCCCGGCCATCTATGGGCTTACGCGTGAGCCGTATATCGTCTTTACGACTAATGCCTTCGCCTTGCTGGGGCTGCTACAGCTCTATTTTCTACTCGGTGGCTTGCTGTCACGCTTGGTCTATCTGGGCCTGGGGCTGTCGGTGATACTGGCTTTCATCGGTGTCAAACTGGTGCTCGAGGCGTTGCACGAGAACACGCTGCCGTTCATCAACGGCGGCCATCCCATCGAATCGATCCCCGAGATTCCCATCTGGTTGTCGATGACCATCATCGTCGGCGCGCTGGTGGTTACGGGCGTGGCGAGCTTGATCAAGGATCGCCGCGACCGGGCGCGCGTCTGACGGTTCCGCAGGCCGCGTATGGCGGGGCGGCGTCAGGTGTCGCTGCCCCCGTATAGCGTGTGCAGCAAGCCACGTAGCTCGGCCATCGAGCGCGCGGGCGTGTCGTGCCCTGGCTGCATCCCGCGTTGGAAGCCATGCTCGAGTAGTGGCGAAATCAGCGCAGGGTCGCCACTGATGACGTGAATCGGCACTTCTTTGTTGGGCGTGACACCCAGCATGCCCGGCGCGGCCTGATGATCGCCAAGCAGGATCAGTAGGGTCTCATCGTCCACGTAACGCTCGGCGTATTCCCCGGCGACTGCCAGCGAATACGCCAGCGCAGGGCCGTAGCGTTGTCGCATGCCGGCGTTGTCCCCCCAGAGTTCGAGGAAGTTGCTGCCTTCGCCTTCCCAGCGCGCGAAGGCTTCGCCGTTGTCGAGCTCGTCCCAGGGCAGCGGTTCGAGCACCGGCACCCAAGGCGCATGGCTGCTGATCAGCGCCAGCTCGGCGAACAGTGGGTCGCGATGTTCGCGGCGTACCTGGCGCAGGCGGTGCCAGACGAACTGGTCGGGTATCGTCACCCAGCCCAGGCGCGGACCGCGATAGTCGAGCCGCGCGTCGTCGTGGATTTCGTCGTAGCCCAGGCGCCGCCCCGCCGGCCAATCCCGGTAGATCGCTGGCATCATGGCCACGCTGGTTTGCCCGGTGCGTTCGAAGTCGTCGATCAAGGTGGCACGTGGGCTTTCGAGCAATCGCGTGTAGCGCAGCGGTGAACTTACCCATAAGCCGCTGAGTACACTGGCATGCGCCAGGCGTGACTGCCCGCCGAGCGTGGGTGAGGCAATCCGGCTGCTGGCCACGCTGAGTCCGGCTTGCGCGAAGGCCTTGGCCATGGCGTCGAGGCGGGCGTTCACTGGTTCGGCGAAGGGCTCACGTTCGAGCGCGGCCATGCCGTAGGATTCCACGAATGCCAGGATGACATCGGTCTCGGCGAGGCCGGGCAAGGGCTGGCCGTCCGGTGCGTCGAGCGGGGATTCACGCGCCGCCAGACGTGCGTCGAAATCGCGCAGCGATGCTCGAGTTTCATAGGCGCGAGTGGCCTGGTCGGTGAGCAGCGTAATGCCGGGCGTGCCGAAGGTCGTCGTATCTCGCCATAGGCCGAGAAGCGCCAGCCCCACGCCGAACACCAGCGTGCCCCAGGCGCAGCGGCGAGGTGCGCCGTGGCGCGGCAGGCTCGCCAGTAGGTGCCCCAATCCGAGGCCGATGACCAGCAGCGCCAAGAGCGTCGCAATCACCAGTGCGATACTCACCGGTAGGCTCAGGTTGTCGCGCAACAATTCCAGCAGGATCGGTACCTGCGAGGGATCGAGATAGAGATTGAGCGGCCGACCCTGGATCTCTTGGGTGATCGCATCGCCCAGCGCACAGGCCAGTGCCAGCACGATCAGCGCGGCACTGCCGTATGCCAACGACCGGCGTGTGAGGCGCCGCGAGGGCCACAGGCTCAGCGCGCCGACCAGGATAAGGCCCTCCAGCGCTAGCCAGGGCATGGCGGCGACGCCTAAACGGGGGAGTGCCGTAGCGATGAGCGCGGCATTGACGAGGAGCAGTGTCAGCCACCAGCGAAGCATGGGCTTTCCTTGTCTGTATAGATCAAAAAGTATCTAAGTCCATTCCCACAAATAACTTCCTGGAATATTCGCGGTTCGTCACAATGCGGATATCGTATCTTTTGTTAGGACACTGGCGGTATGCCATTCGATGCTTGGCTGACGCTGGCCATTGTGGCGGCGTCTTTTCTGTTGATGGCGATGAGTCGCCTCGGCCCGGACGTGATTCTCATGGGCGCGGTGATCGCGCTGTTCGGTGCTGGCGTCATCAATGCTGACGAGGCCCTGGCCGGCTTTTCCAACACGGGCCTTTTCACCGTGGCCTTTATGTACATCCTCGTGGCCAGCATACGCGAGACGGGCGGCATCGACCTGCTCATCCGCTACGTGCTGGGGCGTCCGCGCAACGAGCTGGGCGCTCAGGCGCGATTGCTGCTTCCCGTCTCGGCGACCAGCGCTTTTCTCAACAACACGCCGGTGGTGGCGACGTTTCTGCCTGCGGTGCTGAGTTGGAGCCGGCGTTTGCGTTTGCCGGCACATCGCTTGCTGATGCCGCTGAGCTTCGCCTCGATTCTGGGCGGTACCTGTTCGCTGCTCGGCACCAGCACCAATCTGGTGGTCGATGGCCTGCTGCGCGAGCGCTATCCCGAGCGGGCCCTGCATCTGTTCGATATCGCCTGGGTCGGTGTGCCCGTCGCTCTGGTGGGGCTGGCCTATCTAATGCTGGTGGGGCGCTGGTTGCTGCCCAAACGCCGCACCGCATCGGATGTCTTCGAGAACCCGCGTGAGTACACCATCGAGATGCAGGTCGACCCGCAAGGTCCCATCGTCGACAAGAGCGTCGAGGAGGCCGGGCTGCGTCATCTCGAGGGGTTGTTTCTGGTCGAGATCGAGCGCGATGGGAATGTCGTCTCGGTAGTGGGGCGCGGCGAGCGTCTCAAGGCCAATGACCGGTTGGTGTTTGCCGGGACGACGGAGGCGGCGGTGGAGCTTCAGCAGATTCGTGGTCTGCGACCCACCGGGCAGGGGCAGTCGAACCTCAAGAAGTCCTTCGCCGAACGGCGCCTGGTCGAAGCGGTGGTTTCCGAACAGTGCCAATTTCTGGGGCGACGTCTGCGCGAGGGGCATTTTCGTACCTTCTACGGCGCCTCGGTGCTGGCGGTTTGTCGCCATGGTGAGCGGGTATCCGGCAATCTGGGGCAGATCCAGCTACAGCCGGCGGACGTGCTGCTCATGGAGGTGCGCCCGGCGTTCGTCGAGCGGCATCGTCAGTCGCGGGATTTCTTGCTGATCAGCGAGCTCAACGGTCAGGCACGGCCGCACCATGAACGGGCCTGGGTGGCGTGGAGCATCATGCTGGGCGTGGTCGCCTTGGCGGCGTTCGGCGTGTTGAGCCTGCTAAAGGCGGCGATGCTCGGCGCCGCCCTGGTGCTGATGACGGGCTGCTGCACGATTGGCGCGGCGCGACGGGGGCTGGATACGCAAGTGTTGCTGACCATCGCCGCCGCATTCGGTCTGGGGGCGGCGATGGAAAGTTCCGGCGCCGCCTCGGCCTTGGCCCAGGTCGCCTTGGCTCTGGCTGATGGCAATCCGTATTTGTTGCTGATCGGTACCTATCTGGTGGTGGCGCTTTTGACCGAGATCGTCACCAACAACGCGGCGGCGGTGATTAGTTTTCCTATCGTCACCGGCGCCGCGCAGCAATTGGGTGTGGATATCATGCCGTTCGTGATCGTGGTGATGTTCGCCGCCTCGGCGAGCTTTCTGACCCCTATCGGCTATCAGACCAACTTGATGGTCTATGGGCCCGGCGGGTATCGGTTCAGCGATTATTTGCGTGTCGGCGGCGGGTTAAGTGTGCTGGTCGGCGTGATGACGCTGGTACTGACGCCGATGGTCTGGCCGTTCTAGATGCCGTCTGTAGGGCGTGGACAGTGCCACGCGTTTGGCACATCCTGTGCCTTTTCATCCGTGCAAATCGTTTCCAGGAGCCGAGCCGATGGCCGATTCTTCGCCACTGATCATCGAACCCCGCCACCGTGCCGCCGATGCGACGGTGATTCTGTTGCATGGACTGGGGGCCGATGGCCACGATTTCGAGCCGCTGGTGCCGGCCTTGCCGCTGGACGACTCACTGGCTGTGCGCTTCATCCTGCCGCATGCGCCACGCATGTCGGTGACAGTGAACGGCGGCATGGAGATGCCGGCGTGGTATGACATCCTCGACATGAACCTGGGCCGACGCATCGACGAGGCGCAGCTCAAGGCCTCGGCGGACAGGGTGCATGCGCTGATCGATGCCGAGATCGCCAAGGGTATCGATAGCCGCCGGATTGTCGTTGCCGGGTTCTCTCAGGGCGGGGCAGTGGCCTACCACGCGGCATTGACGTATCCCCAGCCGCTGGCGGGCCTGTTGGCGCTTTCGACCTATTTCGCCACGGCCGAGTCGATCCAGCTCAGCGAGGCCAATCGTGCGCTGCCCATCGAGGTGCATCACGGCAGCTTCGACCCGGTAGTCCCCGAGACCTTGGGCCACGAGGGCGCCGAGCGGGCCGAGGCGCTGGGCTATGCGGTGAATTACCGTACCTATCCCATGCAGCATGCGCTGTGCCCCGAACAGATCGGCGATATCGGCCAGTGGCTGAACGCGCGGCTAGGCGTAGAGAGGGTGTGATGCAGACGATGGAAAATTCTGAGCCCGGCGAGGGCATGCGTCTTTCCACGCCCGCCGCGAAGCGTAATCGCGAGCCTATTCTGGCACTGCTGCGCGAGGTGCTGCCGACCTCGGGCCGTGTCCTCGAAATTGCCAGCGGCAGCGGCGAGCATGGCGTGTATTTCGCTCAGCATCTTCCCGCGCTTACCTGGCAGCCCAGTGACCCGAGCGAGCGTGCCCGGCTCTCCATCGACGCCTGGCGGCGCCACGCCGCATTGGCGAACCTCGCGTCGCCGCTCGCGCTGGACGTCACCCAACCGTGGCCCGATGACGTCGGCGATCCGTCCGCCATGCTGTGCATCAACATGCTGCATATCTCGCCATGGGCGGCGACCCAGGCGCTATTGCGCGAGGCAGGGCGTCGCTTGCCGTTGGGCGCTGTGTTGATCGTTTACGGCCCCTTCATGCGTGATGGCGAACACACCGCCGCGAGTAACGCGGCCTTCGATGCCGACCTGCGCCAGCGCGATCCTGCCTGGGGCATTCGGGCCCTGGAAGATGTCGAGGCCGAGGCCCGGCTAAATGAGCTCGTCTTGGAGCGCGTCGACGAATTGCCGGCGAATAACCTCGGCGTGGTCTTTAGGCGCGCGGCGAACGCTTGATTTCCTGGCCCGGGCCCCAAACACTGTGGATAGGCACATGGATAGATAGACACATGGATTGCGAGGGTCGCGGCGCGGCGCTCGTTCCGCCACGGCAGGATCATGGAGGAAAGGCGATGAACGAAGATTTTTCTGTCGAGATGCGTTTGCCCAAGGGGTGTCCGAATTGCGGTAGTCACAAGGTGACGGTCTCCCAGGCGCAACAACTCGACGATATCGTGTTCTGCAGCTCGTGTAATACCGAGATCTGTGATTACCAGGCCGCCAAGCAGATGCTCGACGAGATGCCGCGCAGCGAGAACGAGCAGCTCATCGAGGACGTGGTCAATAACCGCAAGCCCTCTTCTACCGAGGAGTAATCCCGCTCTCGACGTGGCATGACTCTACGGTCACCAAGACGGTCGGCCACCAAGACGGTTACAAAGATCGGTGTAAGCTGTAAAAATCATTGTAAGCTCAAGAGTGTTTGAAGCGCGCGCCCCGGCCTTTTGGTCGGGGCGCTCTGCGTTGAGAGGGATGAAAAGGACGTTGCGTTATCGAAGCGTTGTCAGAGAAGTTCCTCGGCGGCGAGGGCGAGGCGTGAGCGTTCGACGCTTTTCAGCGTCACGTGGCCGGCATGCGGCCAGTCGCGAAAACGTTCCACGGCGTAGGCCATGCCACAGGTATTGGCGGTGAGGTAGGGCGTGTCGATCTGTCCGACGTTGCCCAGCAGTACCAGCTTGGTATTGCGCCCCGCGCGCGTGATCAGTGCCTTGAGCTGTTTGGGGGTGAAATTCTGCGCCTCGTCGATGATCAGGAAAGTGTCGCTCAGGGTGCGTCCGCGCATGAAACTCGGCGAGCGGATTTGCACACGGGAGCCGATCAACTGGCGGGTGGCGCCGTCGCTCCAGCTTGAGCTGCCGTGTTGTTCGTCGCGCAGCAGGTTGTCCATGTTGTCGTGGAAGGCGCCCATCCAGGGCGACATCTTTTCTTCCTCTGTACCGGGGAGGAAGCCGATATCTTCACCCATGGGGATCGGTGCGCGGGTGAAAACGATACGCTCGAAGTGTTTGCTATCGAGGGTTTGCTGGAAGGCCGCCGCCAGCGTCATGTAGGTCTTGCCGGTGCCCGCGTTGCCGGCGATGGTGACCAGGTCGATCTCGGGGTCCATCAGCAGGTTGAGGGTGAAGTTCTGGCGACTGTCGTGGGCATGTACGCCCCAGACGCCGTCGTGATGGCGGTAGTTGGTCAGCAGTTGCAGCGTGGCGCGATGCGGCGCGAACGAGCGTACGATGGCCTCGAAACCTGCGCCGTTGTCGCTGTCCGATACCAGCATGCCGACGTGCCAGTCCTTGGGCAGCTCGCCAGCGAGGTGGTAGAAGGTGCCGTCTTCCGTGCGCTCGACATCGACCTCGACGTCGAGTCGGTCCCACAGCCCTCGGCCTTCCACGCCGGCCTCGGCGTAGACCTTGGCGCCCTCGATCATGGCGTCGAGATCGTCGTAGGCGCGGTCGTTGAGGTAATCCTCCACCGGGACGTTCAACGCCGCCGCCTTGACGCGCAGGTTGATGTCCTTGGTAACCAGGATCACCGACGCGTCGAGGCGCTCGTCACGCAGGCGGCAGGTCTCGGCGAGAAGCCGGTTATCGGGGGAATCGACTAACGGGTCGAGCGTCTTGAGATCGGTGTAGCACAGGAAACGCAGGCGACCGCTGGGGCCGTGGCTCACGGGTAATGGAATGCCCTCTTGAATTTGCTCGGGGGTGAAGCGAGAAGTCAGGTCGGAAAGCGTGCGGCTGATTTGCCGCGCGGTCTGGGCGATTTCACGAATTCCGTTCTTATGCTTGTCGAGTTCCTCCAGCACCGTCATGGGGATGACGACATCATGTTCCTCGAAGTGGTACAGGGCTGTGGGGTCATGGATCAGGACATTGGTATCCAGCACGTAGAGCCGGGTCACTTTCTTGTCGAGTCTCACCATCGGGGGAAGCACTCCTTGGTTAACGGCTTCTCCGACCCTGACAGGATGATGTTGCGCCCGTGTGGCGCCCGACTCACCCTGGCAGCGTCGCCTGCGAAACAGTCCGGTCGAGGTGGTGTGTCGGGCATTCTCCTTTCGCGTGTCGTATGACTTAAGCATGGCCGAGCGACAAAAAATTGCAATTTTTGAGACGCGAGTCGTTTGCGTACCGAGCTTTAAGACTGATGACGACTCTATTTGTTTCGTGGGTCGGCGACATAACGCCGCCATGAATGCGCTTCACGGAAGCCGAGCATGTCGCGGATCTTGCGATTCGAGTAAAGCGCTTCGCGTTCGCCCAATTCGCGGCTCACGGGTACCTCGGGATAGAAGCGCTCGATGATCTCCCGTGTCGTGAGATTGACGGAGTTATCGTCGTTGCCGGCGTTGAATATCTGATAACCCAGGCCGTCGGTCTTCAGGCAACGATCGACGATCTGGCCGAGATCGCGTGCATCGATGTAGCAGAAAATATTGCGCCGCCGCAGCGACGGATCGTCGAAGTAAGCGGGGAAATTAGCCACGTACTCGTGGGGCTCGATGACATTGCCGATCCGCAGACCGTAGATGTCGATGCCCGAGCGCTTCTGGAATGCCTGTGCGGTGCGCTCGTTGACGACCTTGGACATGCCATAGCTATCCATTGGTTCGGTCGGATGCTCCTCGTCCACCGGCAGCACCTGGGGTTGGACGACACCGTCGGCAAAGCAGATGCCGTAGGTGGTCTCGGACGAGGCAAAAACGATCTTGCGAATGCCCAGCTTTACCGCGGCTTCGATGACGTTATAGGTGCCCATCGTATTGACGCGGAACGTCTCGTTGTCCGGCTTGATGAGAATGCGAGGGATCGCCGCGAAGTGCACGACGGCATCGAAGTGCGGCACACCGGTGCCGGGTTCCAGTTCATCTAAGGCGGCATAGCTGCTCAATGCGTTGAACATCTGACCGCTGTCGGTGACGTCGGCGATGATGTTATCGACACCAGGGTGGTCCAGCGGCGTCTGGTCGACGTTGACGACCCGGTGCCCGCGCTCCAGCAGATAGGGGACGACATGTCGGCCCGCCTTGCCACTACCGCCGGTAAACAGAATACGTTGGGTCATACCGTTCCTCCTCAAGATCGGATCAATATGCACTGTACTGCATGGCAGATAGGCATGAGTAGGTCAGAATAGTGGCTGAGGAACAGCCGGTGGGGCGACGCGTGATGTATCGCGCCACCCCGGATGGTGGAGGAATAGGGTGAAGCTCAGGCAACGTACTAAACGAGGTCGCGCGGAATCTCCTCGTCCCAGCTCTTGGCGAAAACTCGGCTGTCGTCTTCGTAGGCATCCAATGTGGCACGCACGCGGAAGCTCTCCGCAGTGGAAGTCATCAAGGTACGCGTCACAGTGCGCACCACCCAGTCGCCACGCCGGAAACACCGCTCCCATTGTGTCCAGCCGCTGACGCTATCGTAGTTGCCGTAGGCGTAGGTGTAGCGTTCGGTGATGCGCACCGAGAGTTCTAGGTCTATGTCATCGAGGCGGAAGGTGCCCTCGTCGTTGATGACTTCGAGCGTGGTCTGGTCATTGGCGAGATCGCGTATTACCCGCCACGTTTCCTGGCTGGGTTGTATCAGGGTTCTGGCGAGCGGCGGTGCGGCCTCCGGTGCCGCAAACTCGGGAAGTGCGGCTTCTTCCTGAGGCTGGGAAGTGCGACACGGCAATAGTAACTGGCTGCCGGCAGGATGAATCGTCAGCTTGACGGGGGCTGGCGCGGGCCAAGCCAGCGGCCAGTAACTGCTCGAGATCGATAGCCGAATGGCGTGGCCTGCAGGGAACTGCTGGGCGATGTGCTTGAGCGGTATGCGCACGTTATAACGCGTGCCCGGTTCCAGTGGCTGGGGGTGTTCGTCGCTGTCGCGGTGGGTCAGGTTGAGCAGGCCATAGGAAATGCGCGTGGCCTTGTCGTCCTCGGCGATATCGCTGAGGCGTATCGCCACCATCGCCACGGGCTGGTCGGCCTCGAGCTCGAGTTCGACCACGGGCTGACCGCAGATTTCGATGTCCCGCTCGAGTCGCGCCGTCTGGAAGACCAACGCGCCGCCGTCTTCGTCGCGTTGATCGTGGGGTAGATCCGGCGGCGCGTTGTAGGAGCACCACTTGCCGGCGAAAAGTCCCACCGAGAGGGGAGAGCGTATTGTCAGCGGTGTCTCGTCGTGGTCCTCGGGGAGTGTGGGGGCCGTCGTCATAGGCCGCAGGCTGTGGCCGCTGGTCAGGCGGAAGGGCTGCATGTCGATGCGCGTCGACGGCCAATTGGGTTCCGTCACCCAGCGCCCGGGGCGTGTCTCGTAGCGTGCCGAGGGCGGCACCGATTCCTGCATCCACACACGCAGCATCGGCTCGTCCATGATCCCGGTGTCCTTGCCCTTCAGCCAGTGATCCCACCAGCGCAGCGATTCCTGAAGAAAGCCGATGGCCGGGCCGGGGACGCCGAGATGGGGATACTTGTGCGCCCAGGGACCTACCAGACCCTTGCGCGGTACGTCGAGGCCCGCCAGCAAGCGAAACACGGCATTGCAGTAGCCATCGGCCCAGCCGCTGACGGCGTAAACCGGGCACTGAATACGCGAGAAGTCCTCGCAGACCGAGCCGTGCTTCCAATAGGCATCGCGCCGCTGATGCTTGAGCCATTTCGTTAGCCACAGGCCGCTACCTTCGAGGCGTTCCTGCCACATCTCGCGCCAGCGCTCGCCGACGAGCAACGGATCGGGCGGGCAGGTATTGGCATCGAACATGGTCGAGGCCCAGGACAAGTTGTCACCGAGTAGACAGCCTCCCATGTGGTGGACATCGTCGGCGTAGCGGTCATCCGTGGAGCATAGGGTGATGACCGCCTTGAGCTCGGGGGGCTGCAACGCCGCGATTTGCAGGCCGTTGAAGCCGCCCCAGGAAATGCCGATCATGCCGACATTCCCGGTACACCACGTTTGTTGCCCCAGCCACTCAAGAATTTCGACGCCATCGTCGAGTTCCTGCTGCAGGTATTCATCACGCAAGACCCCATCCGATTCGCCGCTGCCGCGAAGGTCAACGCGGATGCCGGCGTAACCGTGGCCGGCCCAGTAAGCGTGAGACTGGACATCGCGCATCGCTGTCAGGTCGCGCTTGCGATACGGCAGGTATTCGAGAATCGCCGGCACGGGGTCGCGTTCGGCATCTATCGGGCGCCAGATGCGTACCGCCAACCGGCAGCCATCGGCCAGCGTGATCCAGTCTTCCTCCTCGTGAATCTGTCGGGGAAAGTGGCTGACGATGTGCATGGCGGTGCTCCCTTGAATGGCATGCAGTGGCCTTTCGGCAGTGGTCCCGACCTCGTGTGCTCTACATAAACCTAGCCAACGATGTCTTCAAACTCGAAATGCAGCTGCTCGGCGAGCTGCGCGTAGTTTTCTTCCAGTGCCGTATCGTCGTCCGCGCCCATCCATACATAGGCCAAGGCGAAACTGTAGCTATCCTGCTCGGGAAGGGATGACAGCCGGGTGCCGATCTCGGCCTGCAGCGCGATCACGGTACCGGGAAACGCTTTCTCCAAGGCATCTATTTCCTCTTCCGTCGGTACGCGGGTAATAGTGGCGTCGACGAAAAACACCCGATAGAAGAATTTCGCCGCGACCTTGAACGTTCCTTGGCGATAGGGCATGTCGGGCAGCTGGCCCAGCGCCAGGTCCACCGTTATCTGCTGGTGACTGACCCCATCGACCTTCTCGAATAGATCGCAATGCGATTGCGCGATACGCGTATTGATCTCCAATAGCCAGATACGGTCTTGTACTTCGTCCCAGAAATATTCGATGTTGAAGGCGGCGTTGTCATAGCCGATGTGTTTCATTATTTGACGAGTTAGTTCTCGCATTTTTTCCTGAATATGATCGGGAAGTCGTGACGGATATCGATAATAGAAGAAGCTCAATACTTGTGGATATCGAATCGAGTCGACGATGCCGTAGGGTACGATTTCGCCTTGGAAAGCATACCCTTCTACCGTGCATTGCCAACCACCGATGATCTCTTCCGCCATGCAATAGCCGCCATCGATGGAGCGCACTTCTTCAGGCAGTTTTGCGTGGTCCAAAACGAAATTGAAGGGTTCTGAAATCGTTCCGATATCTTCGCATAGCCGTGAGATGGCCTGTTCGAAGTCTTCAGGGCTTTCGATGCGAAATCCCAGTCGTGAGCCCGAGGATTTAATGGGTTTGACGAAGAATGGAAAGTAAAGCCCTTGCTCGCCGATCTTATGCAGCGCCTGGTCATCGAAGGGATCGAATGCTGTGAAACGCGGAATATAGTCGCTAATGACCTCGCGTTGAACGCATCGGCTCCAATACTTGTGCTCGCATTTGAGCAGGCTTTCCAGGCTGGTGGAGCGCGTGCCGAAACGCTCGCAGAGCAGGGGCAGCATGGTCGACACGGGAAAGTCCATGTAGCCGACGATAGCGTCGATCGGGTCCTGGAATTCATTCAGCTGCGCCTCGGCCCGGGACAGCATGTCCTCGATGGGGAAGATCTCCGTGTCGTAGACCTCCGAGGGTTCGATCACGCCATGGAACCGGTAGTGCTCTGCACCACGCAGATGTTCCAGGCGTTTCCTGTTGAGTGCATCCAATCCGACAACGAACACGTTCTTGTCGCTCATAATCGCCTCCTGGCGCAAGCTCGGCTGCTGGTGTCCTTTTAGCCGAAGCGCAATGGTTCGTACCGCTTTTGGTTGTTCTACCCTTTTAGACTGGGAATGGAAGATGCCAATGCTTGCAGAATAGCGTGTTGTGACGAATGCGCTGCACCAAAACGAGTATAAACGAAAATCTCATCATTTTACGGGAAAAGAATGGTCCGGGCAGGAAGGGTGTCATTAATCTGGCGGGGATGAGGCAAGGCTGTTATAAGTGAAGAATCGGGTTCGATTGTCACGCGATACGACATTACCTGTAGAAGAGGTGATGGTTCAGCATTTCCTTAATAGCGTTGCTAGACGGCGAGAGGAATATGACGTCACGACCCCCTACCGTATGCGGCCATATCGTGGCCATTGGCGGTGCCGAGGACAAAACCTCCGAACTTGCCATTCTCAAGCGTGTTTTCGAGCTGGCGCCTGAGGACAGTCGCGAGGTAGCCGTCATCGCCACGGCGAGCAGTATTCCCGAGCAGCTTTTGCCCAGCTACGAAGCGGCTTTTCGCCGGCTGGGCGCGACCCATGTCCATGCACTGGATATTCAGGATCGCCAGCAAGCCGCCGATGCCGACAATGCCCGTTTGATCCAGCGTAGTGGGGTGATCTTCTTCACCGGGGGCGACCAACTGCGCCTGACCACCGTGCTGGGAGGCTCCGCCACGTTACGTGCCATCCGCGAGCGTTTGCGAGCGGGCGCCGTGGTAGCGGGCACCAGCGCGGGCGCGGCGGCGATGCCCAGCACCATGATCTACAACGGTGCGGCGTCGGATGCCTTGCGCAAGGGGGCGGTGAACATGACCTTCGGGCTCGGGTTCGTGCGCGGCATGATCATCGACAGCCATTTCCTCGAACGGGGGCGGTTCACTCGCCTGATGGAAGTCGGTGCCAGCAACCCCGAGCAACTGGGCATCGGCCTCGGTGAGGACGCTGCCGTCATTATCTATCCCAACCGTGTGCTCGAAACCATCGGGCCGGGGCATGTCATCATCATCGATAGCCGGGATCTCGCGAGTTCGAATATCGCGGAACTGGAGATGGGCGAGCCCGTCGCCGTCGAAAACATGATCCTGCACGCCATGGTCAGCGGTCACGGCTACGATGTCGATGCGCGACGTTACCTGGTGGCCGATGAGCTCGAAACGGTATTGGCAGGGAGGCGCAATACATGAAGATTCTTGAGCATCGCGCGCTGCGCGGACCGAACTATTACAGTCGTTATCCGGCGATCTTCATGCGCCTGGATATCGAGGAACTCGAGGCGCGGCCAAGCGACACCGTGTCTGGCATCGTCGAGCGTGCCTCCCGACTTTTACCCACCCTGGCGGAGCACCGCTGCTCGGTGGGGCGACCTGGAGGCTTTCTGGAGCGGCTGGAGCGTGGCACTTGGGCCGGCCATGTCGTCGAGCATGTGGCGATCGAGTTGCAGAACCTGATCGGCTTCTCGGTCGGCTATGGCAAGACGGTCGACTCCTACGAGACGGGCATCTATAACGTCGTCTATCGCTACCGCGACGAAGTCTGCGGACTCGCGGCTGGGGTCGAGGCGGTGGAGATCGTCACGCGTCTGTTCGCTGGCGAAGATAGCGATATCGATGCGATTGTCACCCGTCTCAAGGACGTGCGCGACGCCCATATGCTGGGTCCCTCGACCGCCTCGATCGTGGCAGCGGCGCAGCGTCGGGGAATCCCTTATGAGCGCCTCGACGAGGAAACCAGCTACGTGCAACTGGGACATGGCCATCGCCAGCAACGTATCCAGGCGACGGTGACCGGGCGTACGAATCTGATCGGGCATGGCATCGCCCATGACAAGGATTGGACCAAGCGGATACTCGGTGAGGCGGGTATTCCCGTGCCGCACGGGCACGTATGCCATTCCTGCGATGAGGCGCTAAAGACGGCGCACGATATTGGTTATCCGGTCGCCATTAAACCGCTGGTTGGCAACCACGGCCGCGGCGTCAGCACGGACATCAGCGATGATGCGGCATTGGCCAACGCCTTCGCGATCGCCGCCAAGCACAATACCGCGGTCATCGTCGAGCAGTATGTGCGCGGCGAGGATCATCGCCTGCTGGTCATTGACGGCAAGTTGGTTGCCGCTGCGCAGCGCCGTCCGGCCCATGTAATAGGCGATGGTCAAAGCACGCTGCAGGCATTGATCGACGAAGAGAATCGCGATCCGCGCCGTGGTATCGGCCATGAAAACCTGCTGACGCAGATTCACATCGATGAACAGACACATCGCCTGCTCGACCAGCAGAACCTGACGCTGGACGACGTCATCGCCAGCGATGAGATCGTCTATCTCAAGCCGACTGCGAATCTGAGTACCGGCGGCACGGCGACGGATGTCACCGAGGATGTGCATCCCGATGTGACCTACATGGCGGAGCGCATCGCCCGCCTGGTAGGTCTCGATATCATCGGCATCGATCTGCTCGCCGAGACCCTGACACGCCCCTTGGAGGAGCAATCGGCTGCGGTGGTCGAGGTCAACGCCGGGCCGGGCTTTCGCATGCATCTTTCCCCGACCCATGGCACCGGCCGAGACGTCGGCGGCCATGTGGTCGATATGCTGTTTCCGGATAGCGAGAATAACGGCCGCGTGCCCATCGTGGCGGTCACCGGCACCAATGGCAAAACGACGACGGTGCGCCTGATCTCGCATTTGTTACGTCAAGCGGGGCGGAGTGTCGGCACGGCGTGCACAGGGGCTATCGAGATCGATAATCACGTCATCATGCGCGGCGACTACAGCGGCCCGCAGGCCGCCGCAACCGTTCTGCGCGAGCCCACCGTCGAGTATGCCGTGCTCGAGGTCGCGCGTGGCGGCATCATGCGCCGAGGCTTGGGGTTCGATGAATGCCAGGTCGGTGTGTTGTTGAATATTGCCAGCGATCATCTGGGCGAGAGTGACATTCATACCCTGGATGAACTGGCGCGTTGCAAGAGCGTGGTGATCGATGCAGTCGGCGAGTCGGGCACCGCGGTGCTCAATGCCGATGACCCGCGCGTGTTGGCGAGTGGCGAATGGGCGCGTGGCGACATCATCTATTTCACGCTGGACCCCGACTCGCCGGTCATACGCGAGCATGTGAGCGACCATGGTGTCGCTTTCACGGTGCACCACGGCCACATCGTGATGCTGCAAGGCCAGGTGGTGGCCGAAGTGCTTCCCGTAACGAACGCGCCGATTACCTTCGATGGATTCGCGCGCTTCAATATCGCCAATGCCCTGGCGGCGAGTGCCGCGGCCCATGCGCTGGGGCTGAGTATCGCCGATATACAACTGGGCTTGCAGACCTTCCATCCGACGCCGGGGCAGAACCCCGGGCGCACCAACCTGATCGATGCCGGTGGCGTGAAGGTGCTGATCGACTATGGTCACAACGTGCCGGCACTCGAGGCCTTGAGCGAGCTGGTGAGCAGCATCCCGGCGCAACGGCGCATTGGCGTGGCCAGCGCTCCGGGTAATCGGCGTGACGAGGACCTGTTCGCGCTGGGTGCGCTGCTTGCCAAGATGCTTGACATCGTTTTTCTCTGCGACACCGTGCCGCGCGGGCGCCCCGCGGGCGAGACTGTCGACTTGCTGCGTGCGGGCGCGGCGTCGGTGTCGGACGAATGTCGGGTCGAGACCGTCATGCAAGAACTCGATGCGGTTGACCGGGCGCTCGACGAGGCCGCCGAGGGCGATCTGCTGGTGTTGCTGGTGGATGATGTCGATGCCGTCACCGAGCGTTTGCGCGGGCGGCGTTTCGAACCGCTGGCACCGAATGGCGCCGAAGGGGCGCGACCATGAGGCCGGACCAGCTACGCTCTGCCGATACGATGACCCTGCTGCGTGTCGGCGAGGTGTTTACCCCCGAACGATGCGAGGCGACGGATATTCTCATGGCCGGCGGGAAAATCGTGGCGCTGGGACAGGGGCTCGACGTTCCCCGTGGCTGGCCCATCCGGGAAGTGGATGCGCGCGATCTGATCGCCGTGCCCGCCTTTATCGATCAGCATGTGCATGTCACCGGCGGCGGAGGCGAGGGCGGTTGCGGTACGCGCTGCCCGCCGATCAGCGCCCATGACATCGCGTCGATGGGCATCGGCACGGTCGTCGGGGTGCTGGGCACCGACAGCATCAGCCGCTCGCCGGCCGATTTACTGGCCTCGGTGCGCGGCCTCGCGGCCGAGGGCCTAGCGGCTTACATGTACACGGGCGCGTATCGCGTGCCGCCGCCGACGCTTACCGGTGACATTCAGCGCGATCTGGCGTGGATTCCCGAGGTCATCGGCGTCGGGGAAATCGCCATCTCCGATCACCGCTCGAGCCAGCCGCGCCAGGATGAACTCGCCCGGCTGGTGAGCGAGGCGCGAGTCGGCGCCATGCTGGCTGGCAAGCGAGGCATTTGTCATTTCCATCTCGGCGATGGCAAGCGCGGCTTGGCGCCTCTGCGCCAGTTGCTTGAAGAGACCGAGATTCCGCCTGATCAGATCATCCCGACCCATGTGAATCGCCGTCCTGAGCTGCTCGAGGAGGCGGCGGATTACGCACTGGCGTTTGGTGCGAGTGTTGATGTCACCGCCTTCGAAGACGCTGGCGAAGGGCTGTCCGCCTTCGATGCAGTGTCGCGACTCCTGGCGCGTGGCGTTCCGTCGACACGCATCACCCTGAGTTCCGACTGCAATGGCAGTCTGCCGGAGTTCGACGCCGATGGCGCCTATGTGGGCATGCAGGTGGCGCGCAATACGGCGTTGATCGCGGACTGGCAACGGCTCGTGCATGACGAGGTATTGCCACTCGAGTCGGCGCTAGGGCTGCTGACGGCTAACGTCGCACACGTGTTGGGCCTGCATGACTACAAGGGGCGCCTGGCGCTTGGTTTCGACGCAGATATCACTCTGCTCGATCGCGCCCTGCACCCCCAGCGGATCTTCGTCGCAGGCCGGTGCCTGCATGGCGACGTCGATACTTGATAGCCGTTGCTATGTCTTGATCATCACCTGCTCGTCTTCGATCTTGACCTCCCAAGTACGCAGGCGAACGTTTTCGTCCTCGACGCAGACGCCATCAGAGAGGCGGAAGTGCTGCTTGTAGATTGGCGAGGCGATGACGGGTTCGCCTTTTATATCGCCGACGATGCCGCGTGCGATGACGTTGGCGTTGGAAAACGGGTCGTGGTTGTCCACGGCGTAGACCTCGGGGGCCAGGCCGGGCAGGTACAAAAGCGCGACTTGCGTGTCGGCGCTGGCCAGCCAGGCGGCGACGCCGGAATGAGCCACCAGATCGGCCTTTGAGCACAGCGTCTGCCAGGTCACGTCGTTATCGATTGCCGTTGCCGCGTTCATGGTCGTTACCTCATCAAGTTGCCGTATTCGTTGATCCCGATCGAAATGTCGTGGGAGCGAATTCATTCGCGATGTAGTTGGCTGGGAGCTGCCATCGTCGGGAACAAGTTCCCTCCCACAAAAATCCTTTCCTGTACTTTTGACAATTCCAGGGTTGTTGAGTCGGCCGTTCAGGCGGGCCTTAGCTGGCCGCGCTCCTCGGTAGCAATGATGTCCGGATCGGGGCCGTCATCATTGACGAAGGTGCGGAAGCGCTTGAGTTTCTCCGGGTCGGATAGGGTGTTGGCCCATTCGCATTCGTAGGTATCGATGATGTGCTGCATCTGGGCTTCGAGTTCGTCACCGAGTCCGAGGCTATCGTCGAGAACGACGTCCTTGAGGTAGTCGAGTCCACCTTCGAGGTTCTCGCGCCACACCGAGGTGCGCTGCAGGCGGTCGGCGGTGCGGATGTAGAACATCAAGAAACGGTCGATGGTGCGAATCAACTGCTCGTCGTCGAGATCGGTGGCGAAGAGTTCGCCGTGGCGCGGGCGCATGCCGCCGTTACCGCAGATGTAGAGGTTCCAGCCGTTTTCGGTGGCGATCACGCCGACGTCCTTGCTCTGCGCTTCGGCGCATTCGCGAGTGCAACCTGAGACGGCGAACTTGAGCTTGTGTGGCGAGCGCAGCCCCTTGTAGCGCTCCTCGAGATGGATCGCCATACCTACGCTGTCTTGCACGCCGTAGCGGCACCAGGTGCTACCCACGCAGGATTTCACCGTGCGCGTGGCCTTGCCGTAGGCATGGCCGGTCTCGAAGCCGGCCTCGATCAGTTCGCCCCAGATATCGGGGAGTTGATGGAGCTGGGCGCCGAACAGGTCGACGCGCTGCCCGCCGGTGATCTTGGTGTAGAGCCCGTACTTCTTGCCGACTTCACCCAGCACGATCAGTTTCTCGGGTGTGACTTCGCCGCCGGGGATGCGCGGCACGACCGAATAGGTACCGTTTTTCTGCATGTTGGCCATGAAGGTATCGTTGGTGTCCTGCAACGGCACATGGGCGGCGTCGGTGATCGGCTCGTTGAAGCAGGCGGCGAGTATCGAGGCCACGGCGGGCTTGCAGATATCGCAGCCGAGCTTCGGGGCTGATGAAGAGCCCAGGCCATGCCCGGATGACGTGCCGTGCTTTTCGATCAGTTCGCTGAAGGTCTTGATGCCCTCCACGCGGACAATGGAATAGAGCTCTTGGCGGGTGTGAGCGAAGTGCTCGCACAGCGATTGGTCGACCTCTACACCGCGCGCCTCCAGCTCATGGTCGACGACACTCTTGAGCAGCGCCGCGCAGCCGCCACAGCCGGTGCTGGCCTTGGTCTCGCCTTTGACACTGGCCAGATCCAGGGCGCCGGCGTCGAGCGTGGCACAGACGTCCCCCTTGGTGACGTTGTGGCACGAGCACAGGGTGGCGGTGTCCGGCAGGGCATCCGGCCCCAGCGTCGGCGCGCCCTCGCTGGATGGCAGGATCAGCGAGGCCGGGTCCTCGGGGAGCGCGAGGCCGTTGGCGTAGTACTGCATCAGGGTGTCGTAGGTGGCGTTGTCGCCCACTAGCATGGCACCCAGCAGCTTCTTGCCGTCGCTGGAGACCACTAGCTTGCGGTACTCCTGCTTGATTTCGTCCAGGTAGCGGAAGGTGCGAGCGCCGGGCGTGCGATCGCCATGGGCATCGCCGATGGCGCCGACATCCACGCCCAGCAGCTTGAGCTTGGTGCTCATGTCGGCGCCGGTGAAGGTCGCATTGCCCTCGGTCAGCGTGGCGGCGGCGACTTTCGCCATCTGGTAGCCCGGCGCGACCAGCCCGAAGATGCTTTCCTGCCACAGAGCGACTTCACCGACGGCGAGGATCGCCGGGTCGCTGGTCAGGCAGTGGTCGTCGATGACCACGCCGCCGCGTTCGCCGATTTCCAAGGCGCAGTCACGCGCCAGTTGATCGCGCGGCCGGATGCCGGCGGAGAACACGATAAGATCGGTTTCCAGCATCTTGTCGTCCTGGAAGACCATGCGGTGAAAGCTCGTCTCGCCGGCCTCGATGTGCTGCGTGACACGGCCGGTGAGTACCTGCACGCCGAGCGCTTCGATCTTCTCGCGCAGCAACGTGCCCCCTTCGGCGTCCACCTGCATGGGCATCAAGCGGGGCGCGAACTCGACCACGGCGGTATCCAGGTTCAGGCCGCGCAGGGCATTGGCGGCCTCCAGGCCCAGCAGGCCACCGCCGACGACCACGCCGGTGGTGGCGTCCTCGGCGGCCTCGCGAATGGCATCGAGGTCATCCAGGGTGCGATAGACCAGACATTTCTCGCGGTCGTTGCCGGGGATCGGCGGCACGAAAGGGTAGGAGCCGGTCGCCAGGACCAAGCGATCATAGGAATGACGGCCGGATTCGGTGACGACCTCGTTGGCGTCGCGATCGATGGCGGTCACGCTGTCGTGAATGCGCAGTTCGATGCCGTGCTCGGCGTAGTAGTCGGTACTCGAGAGCGCCAGTGACTGGGCATCACGGCCGCTGAAGTATTCAGAAAGGTGTACGCGGTCGTAGGCCGGATGACGCTCCTCGCCGAACACGATGATGGCGTATTGGCGATGGGCACCGAGCTCGACGAGCTGCTCGATCAGGTGATGGCCGACCATGCCGTTGCCGATCACGATCAAGCGCGGTGCGTTGGGGTGTGTGGGCATGCTCATGCGGCTTCCTCCGATAGAGTGTCGGGCGTATCGAGTAACGGTTGCGCGTCGTGCTCGCCGAATAGCAGCGCCTGGCGGCCGGCGCTCAGGTCTTGGCCGGCCAGGGCACATTGGAAGTACCACGGGCCGGCGGCGGTATCGCCGTAGAGGACAGCGCCTTCCAGGCGGCCATCGCGAAGCAGTAGGCGGCGGTAGTCGCCCTGCTGCGGGTCGTGATAAGTGAGCACGTCGTGCTCGGGCGCGGGCGTGATGGGGCCGAAGGCGTACAACGAGATCCCGCTGACCTTGAGTTTGGTGGCGCAGGGGAGTTCGCGGTAGGGCGCGGGTGTGTCGCCGCACAACCGTGCGGCGAGTACTTCGACCTGGCGCCAGATGGGCTCGATCAGGCCGTAGGTGGTGCCCTCGAACTCGCAGCATTCGCCCAGCGCCGAGATGCGTGGATCATGGGTGCTCAGATAGGCGTCGACCTGGATACCGCGCCCGGTGGCAAGGTCCAGGGTCTTGGCTAGGTCAATATGCGGGACGATACCGATGGCCTCGACCACGCCATCGGTCGCCAGCGTGGTGCCGTCTTCGAGTGCCACGTTGGCTACATGGCGGCCGTCGTCGCCTGCTCCGTAATGGGCGAGCCGGGCGCCGGTGATGACGTCGAGCCCGCGTGCGCGCAGTTCGTCGGCGAGCATGCCAGCGGCAGTGGCGTCGAGCTGGCGGTTCATCAGGTGCGGGCCGCGATGTACGACGCTCACCGTCATGCCGCGCTTACGCAGACCCTCGGCGGCTTCCAGCCCCAGCAGGCCGCCACCAAGCACCACGGCGCGGCCGCCGGTATCGGCCAGCCGTGCCAGCCGCTCGCCGTCGCGCAGATCGCGAAAGGTGTGGATGCCGTCGAGGTCGTCGCCCGGCACGCCAGGGCGCGCCGCTTGTGAACCGGTGGCGAGCACCAACTGGTCATAGCCGAGCCGGCGTTGTTGGTCGGTGGTCAGGGTGCGCGCCTGTCGGTCGATGGCGGTGACGCGCTCGCCGGCGATCAGGGTCACGCCTTGCGCTGTGTACCAGTCGCGCTCGCGCAGCGTCAGTGCCGAACGGTCCATCTCGCCGGCCAGCCAGGGCGAGAGCAGGATACGGTTATAGGCCGTCTCCGGTTCGTCGCCGAGGATGGTGATGTGACGCGGACGATGGGGATGCGCCAGCACGCGCTCAAGCAAGCGATGCCCGGCCATGCCGTTGCCGACGATCACCAGATGTTCGTCGTTTGCGCTCATTTCCCCTTGCCTCCCTGAAAATGTGCTGCAGAAACGCAAAAGCGCCTGACACCCGATGGGGAAATCGGATGCCAGGCGCCTTTGCCTGAAGGTAATCGTGTTGTCATGAGCCGTGTGTCGGCTCCGGCCGGCGCGAGACGTATGTGCGTCTCAAGCCCAAGGGGTCGACGTTGACCCGCCTTGCCCTGAGTTATGCCAGAGGCATGCCAATCGTCCGCTAAGGCTTTCTTTTCAGTCGTTTGGGCGGTTTTGGTAGCCCGCGTCGGTGGCAGCGGATGGCGAGACGTGCGCGCTGGCTGTGCGGATGGTGCGCAGATTGCACCAGGCTGGTGCCTTTGGGCATGGGTAGGGGCGTGATGGACAGCCAGGTGCCAGCCCAAGTGGTTGTTTAAAAGGAATTAGATCCAAGATGGCGCTGTATTTGCAAGCATGGCATACGTCATCTTTTCGGCCACGGCGCGCCGAAAACGCCAACGGCGGCGAGACGCAATTCATCATTGGCGGGCGGCCTGCACGGTCGTCCTACCAGGCAACGAGGCCTGATCCTGCTGCGGCGGGGTCGGGCCTCTTGCGTTTGCAGGCGGAGGGCGAGACAGCATGCAGCATCACACGACCTGCCCCTATTGCGGCGTCGGTTGCGGCGTCACGGCAACCATCGAGGACGGCGTCATGACCGGCGTCGAAGGCGATCGGGACCACCCCGCCAACTATGGGCGGCTGTGCGTGAAGGGTTCGGCGTTGCATGAAACGCTGGGCGATCACGGACGCCTGCTCGCGCCACGCGTGGATGGGCGTGAGGTGAGTTGGGATGATGCGCTCGCTGAGGTGACGAATCGACTGGCAGCGGTGCGCGAACGTCACGGTGGTGAGGCGATTGCCGGGTATCTCTCCGGACAGTTGCTGACCGAGGACTATTACGCCGCCAACAAGCTGTTCAAGGGCTTTCTGGGCTCGCCGCATCTGGATACCAATTCACGGCTCTGCATGGCCTCGGCGGTGGCGGGGTATAAGCGTGCCTTCGGGGCGGATGCCGTACCGTGCAATTACGAGGATCTGGAAGAGGCCGAGTTGGTGGTGCTGGTGGGCTCCAACCTGGCGTGGAATCATCCGGTGCTGTTTCAGCGTTTGCGCACCGCCAAGCAGCGCAACTCGTTGCTGCGCGTGGTGGTCATCGACCCGCGCGTGACCGATACCTGTGAGGTCGCCGATCTCTATCTGCCGCTCAAGCCGGGCAGCGACGCGCGGCTCTTCAATGGCTTGCTGGCCTTCATGGCTGACAAGGACAAACTGGATGCGGTCTATCTGGAACGCCACACCCAAGGGCTAGACGATGCCTTGGCGGCGGCCCGTGACGAAGCGACGACGCTTGCGGGTATCTCCGGCGATTGCGAGTTGGATGCCGAGGCGCTGGAAACCTTCTACTACTGGTTCGCCTCGCAATTGCACGTGGTGACGCTGTATTCCCAGGGCGTCAATCAGTCCACCAGCGGCACCGACAAGTGCAACGCCATCATCAATTGCCATCTGGCGGGCGGCAAGCTCGGCCTGCCGGGTGCTGGGCCGTTTTCGATCACCGGCCAGCCCAATGCCATGGGTGGGCGCGAGGTGGGTGGCCTGGCGAACCAGCTCGCCGCGCACATGGATTATCATACCCCGGGTGCCCAGGCGCTGGTCACGGAATTTTGGCATGCTCCTCATCTGCCGGAGGGGCCGGGGCTCAAGGCCGTCGAGCTATTCGAGGCCATCGAGCGTGGTGATATTCAGGCGCTGTGGATCATGGCCACCAACCCCGTGGTCAGCCTGCCGGATGCCGACCAAGCCAAGCGCGCCTTGGCGAAATGCCCCTTGGTGATCGTCTCCGAATGCATGGCGGATACCGATACCCTGGCGTATGCCGACATCGTGCTGCCGGCCAGTTCCTGGGCGGAGAAGGATGGCACCGTGACCAACTCCGAGCGGCGAATCTCGCGCCAGCGCGGCATGTTGCCGCCGCCCGGTGAGGCGCGTCACGACTGGTGGATCATCACCCAAGTCGCCAAGCATCTGGGGTATGAAGAAGCGTTCGAGTATTGCCACCCCCGCGATATCTTCGTCGAACACGCGCGGCTTTCCGGCTATGCCAACCGGGCCGATGGGGTGCCGCGTCTGTTCGATATTTCCGCCCTGGCGGAGTTGGATCACGCCGCCTACGATGCGCTGGCGCCGCTCCAGTGGCCGGTGACGGCCGAGGTGCCGCGTGGCACCGCGCGCTTATTCGAGGATGGATGCTTTGCCACGCCGGATGGACGCGCGCGCCTGGTCGCCGTGACGCCGCATGCGCCGCGCCAGGCCGTGAGTGCCGCGCACCCGTTGCGCCTCAACAGCGGACGCGTACGCGATCAATGGCACACCATGACGCGGACGGGCCGTGCCCCGCGCTTGCTCAATCATCGCGCCGAGCCTTACGTCGACCTGCACCCCGATGATGCTAGAGCCGCCGGCGTCGCGGACGGCGCCCTGGCGCGGCTCCACAACGCCCACGGCGAAGCCCGGGTGCGGGCGCGCGTGGCGACGGCGCAGCGCCGGGGAGAAGCCTTCATGCCTATCCACTGGAATGCGCAGTTCAGCAATGCTGGGCGCGTGGGCACGCTCTTTGCCGCGCATACCGACCCTGTCTCCGGACAGCCCGAAACCAAACATGGCGCCGTCGCGTTGGCACCGTTGGCCATCGCCGAGGAAGCGACGCTGCTGGTCGCGAGCGATAGTGGCGGGTTGTCCGAACGTGCGTCGCTCGCTTATTGGGCGCGCATGCCACTGCATCATGCCGAGCGCTGGCAACTGGCCAGCGATGCGGGCGCGTCATCGCATGACTGGCCGACCTGGTGCGCCGAACAGTTCGGGGTGGCGGCGACGCTATGGTGCGAGGACGCGACGAGTGGGCGCCTGCGCGCCGCAGGGCTTCGCGATGGGCGCCTGGTGTGGTGGTTGATGGTGGGGCCACCCAGCGAATTGCCGGGCTTGGCCTGGCTTGATGCACGCTTCGGCGATATCGCGCTGGATGCCGAGCAGCGTCGCCGCGTGTTGGCGGGATGCGCCTCCGGTGAGGCCGATACGGGGCCGGTGGTATGCAGTTGCCATCAGGTCGGTGCCACGTCGATCCGCGAGGCGATTCGCGGTGGCGATACCGATGTCGATGCGTTAGGCGCGCGCCTGGCGTGCGGGACCCAGTGCGGTTCCTGCATCCCCGAACTCAAATCATTGCTCGAAGAGGAGGTGGCGCATGCTGGGACTGATGAAGCGCTGGAAACGGCCTGATACATCCATCGCAAGCGTGAGTGCCTTGCTGGCGAGTTGGTGGCCCGGCACGCGGGAAGACCGCAGCGGGGCTCCGCTCGCATACACACCAGAGGTGGGCCGTGCCACGCGGCCCGGTCATGTTTATCTGGTGGGGGCAGGGGCAGGCAGTGCGGACCTGCTGACTCTGCGTGCCTGGCGTCTTCTTACGCAAGCCGACGCCATCGTCTACGACCGCCTGATCGGCGATGACATCCTGGCGATGATTCCTCCCCAGCGTGAGCGTTACGATGTCGGCAAGGCGCGTGGGTATCACAGTGTGCCGCAGGCCGAGATCGGCGCCTTGCTGACACGGCTGGCGCGCGAAGGCAAGTCGGTGGTGCGGCTCAAGGGCGGCGATCCGGGAATCTTCGGCCGTATGGGCGAAGAACTCGCCGTGCTGGCCGAGGCGGGGCTGCCCACCGAGATCGTCCCCGGTATTACCGCCGCCTCCGCCACGGCTGCCAGTCTGGGCATGCCGCTCACCGACCGCGCCCATGCACAGCAGCTACGCCTGGTCACCGCCCAGCATTGCCGCGCCAGTGGCGAGCCAGACTGGTCCGCACTGGTGCGCCGCGACGAGACGCTGGTGTTCTACATGGGGCTCTCGAAGGTCATCGAGATCTGCCAAGGGCTACGCGATGCCGGCCTGCCCGATGACTGGCCGATCATGCTCGCCGCCAATGCCTCTCTGCCCGAGCAGCAAACCTTGATCGGCACGCTCGGCGACATGCCCGACAAGCTCGCCGCCACGCCACTTCCCTCGCCGTGCCTGATCGTCGTGGGCAGCGTGGTGAAGATGGCCGGAGTGGTGCACCAAGCAGGCCGCGTTGCGAGAGAGGTATGTGATGAAAGTGTGGCGTTATGACGGGCTTTTTAGAGCCTACCCAGCCAGTATTGCGGGCGTCGCCGGTCATGGGCGACTGCTAGGATCTGAACGCCGTCCACGGCTTCGCGATACACGATGGACATGGGAAATCGGCGGAGGGGCGCTCTACGAATAGCGGGCTCAAGTGCGACTTGCCAAGCGTTTGGTGAGTCGTCAATCAAGTGGGCAAGGGCCTCGAATTCGATTATCAAGGCTTCCCCTAATCCTGGGATCTTGGACTCGTAGTAACCAATGGCCTCCAGAAATTCGGCTTCTGCCGCTGGGTGGAACGAATAACTCATCGGATCAGGGCGCGTGCCTTCCTCATGACGTCGTCACTGGATACTCTCTGAACCGAGCCACTATCCAGCTCTTCTGCCCGGCGTCGGGCTTCGAGCAGCCAGTCCGAGCGAAGCTCTTCTTCCGAAGGAGCCTCCAAGCTCAGGACCAATCGCTGTACCAGTCGTGCGCGTTCCTCTTTGGGCAAATGGAGCGCCTCGTCCTCGATTTTTTGGAGATCCATGGGAACTTCCTTTCTGTTACGTATTCCAGAATTTTGGCATGGGAAACCGACAAGTGCCATGACCCCGGTGTCGAGTCTCTAACCGATCTCCCCCTGAAACCTGGCCGCCTCACTGAGCAGCCAGTCGATGAAGCGTTGGATCGCGGGCGGGGCCTGGCCGGTGGCGGGGAGGATCAGGTCGTAGGTGAACGGCGAATCGATTACGTGGCGATCACCGAAGGGCCGAACCAGTACGCCGCTGGCGAGGCGGTCGGCGACGACTGCCGGGTTGGCGAGCATGATGCCGCGCCCGGCGATCGCTTGGTCGAGGGCC
Organism: Chromohalobacter canadensis; assembly: GCF_034479555.1. NCBI lineage: Bacteria > Pseudomonadati > Pseudomonadota > Gammaproteobacteria > Oceanospirillales > Halomonadaceae > Chromohalobacter > Chromohalobacter canadensis. The sequence continues at coordinate 2,802,734 of NZ_CP140151.1, forward strand.
AGGCCGTAGAGGGAATACCGCTGCTGAATCGGCAGTGTCTTGCCCGGTAGCCCGGCGGCGTCGAACCAGTCTCGCCAGCCGGGGAAGTCGACGTTCTGTCGCGATTGCCAGACCACCTCGAGCAATGGATGGGCAAGCAGGTCGGCGGGCGTGTCGATGGGGGAGCGTTCAAGCAGGGCGGGAGAGCAGACGGGGAACAGCGAGTCTTCGAGGAGCCGCTTGCTCCTGACGCCGGGCCAGGGGCCGCGTCCGTAGCGCAGGGCGAGCCGTGCGCCGTCGCCGTGCCATATCGGGTCGCTCAGGTCCTGGTCTGCGTCCAAGGAGATCTCGACATGGCTTTCCTGCGCCTCGAAGTCTGCCAGGCGTGGGAGTAGCCAGAATTGAGTGAATGAGGGCGGGGCGCTGAGGGTCAGCGTGGTGGCCGCATGGGCACGTTCATGAACGGCTTGTACGCCGTTGGCGATGCGCGCCAGACCGGCATCGACATCCTCGGCCAGCAGGTGGCCGGCATCGGTTACGTGCACGCCGTTGGCATGACGCTCGAAAAGTGCCACGCCCAGCCGTTCTTCGAGTTGCTTGATTTGTCGGCTGACCGCGCCGGGAGTCACAGACAAACGCTCCGCTGCCGTTTTGAAGCTGCCAGCTCGTGCTGCTTCCGAGAAGGCACGCAGTGCGTTGAGGGGCAGTCGCTCTATCTTCATGAGTTGAGTTTTCCTGAGCCTGAGGCTGCAGATTAATCGTTTGGATTGCAGCGCGGCAAATGCTCCACTGAGTCTCGATTCAACGAAGGGTGGAAGCATGAAGGAATCTTCCTTGGAGACTGTCGCGGCAAGGCCGGATGTGGCGTCGCCTCGATTGCGGCGTGGCCTGGATATGCCTGCCGGCATTGCGATGACCGGGTTTTGCCTGGTGCTGGGGCTGCAGCAGGTAGCCATCAAGGCCGTGGCCGACGATATCACGCCCTTGAGCCAGGTCGCGTTGCGCTCGCTGCTGGCGGGAGTGCTGGTGCTGATCATTGCGCGTATTCAGGGCATCGGCCTGGCGGCGTTCCGTGGCCGGCTGGGAGCGGGCATTCTGGTTGGCCTGGGCTTTGCGGGCGAGTTCGCTTTCGTCGCATGGGGGCTCAATTACACCCTGGCGTCGCATATGTCGGTGTTTTTGTACACGGCACCGGTGTTCGCTGCCCTGGGGTTGCATCTTTGGGTACCGGGCGAACAGCTGGCGCGACATCAATGGTGGGGAATCGGCGTGGCATTCGCGGGCATGCTGGTTGCTATGGCGCCTTCGGCCTCGCCCGGCGCGCCAGCCGGCGACATCCTCCTGGGTGACACCCTGGGTTTGCTGGCGGGATTGTCATGGGCCGCCACTACCCTGGTGGTGCGTCGTTCCTCGCTCTCCGAGGCACCGCCCGTGCAAACGCTGACGTACCAGCTCTTGACCGCGGGCGCGCTGTTGTTGCCTATCACGTTGTGGTTGGGCGATTGGCAACACGTCACGTCCAGCGGCATGGCCCTAGCCAGCATGACCTTCCAGACGCTGGTCATCTCGTTCGGCGCCTTGCTCTTGTGGTTCGCCTTGCTGCGCCGTTACTGGGCCTCGCAACTGGGCGTGTTCTCGTTCTTGTCGCCGATCTTCGGCGTGCTGTTCGGAGCCGTGCTGCTCGATGAGCCCTTGACCGTGAACTTCGTGCTCGGCGGCGCAGCGATTCTTTCGGGCATCGTACTGGTCAGTCGCAAGGCTTGATTGCAGGCGCCTGGATCAGGCGCCCCAACTCCTCGAGGTAGCTTTCCACGACCAGGTTGGGCGGCGCGCCCTTGCGGGTGATGGCGCTGTAGTGGGTCAGGTAATGCCAGCGTTCGGGATTCAAGGCACGCATGCGGCCGTCGCGCACCCAGCGCTCGGCATAGTGGGTCGGCAAGTAGCCGATATAGCGGCCGGACAGGATCAAGAAGGCGATGCCTTCGCGGTCGGTCGCCGAGGCGGCGGCCTTGAGCGGGGCATGGCACGCCTTGACCTCCGGCGTCTGTGCGTAGGCGGGCACCACGGCATCATGTACCGCGAGCCGCTCCTCGTCTATGTCCTCGGTGTCGAAGAGCGGATGATCGGCGGCGCAGTAGAGCCGCGACGCTTCCTCGTAGAGCGGCAGATACGCAAGACCCGGCAATGTCTTGAGCGCCGGGATCACGCCGGTATGCAAGCGACCGTCCAGCACGCCCAGCTCGATGTCGCTGGGCGGAATCATGCGGATATTGATGCGCACCTCGGGCCCCCGCGCCTTGAGCGCGCTGAGGGCATCGGTGATATACATCTCGGGCATGGTCACCAGGTTATCGGTGATGCCGATGCTGAGCTCGCCCTTGAGACGGGCATGCAAGCCATTGACGCGGGTTCGGAATCCCGCCACGGCCGTCTGTAGCTGGAGGGTGGCATCGTAGACCTCCGCGCCCTCGTCGGTGAGGGCGAAGCCGCCGCGTCCTCGCTGGCAGAGCCGCAGGCCGAGCCGTGTCTCCAGGTCGTTCATCGCCATGCTGATCGCCGCACGGCTGATGTTGAGTTCCACTTCGGCGGCGGAGAACCCGCCGCACTCCACGACCTTGCGGTAGATCCTCAGCAGACGCAGGTCGGCATCGCTCGGCTGCCCCATCAGGGTCTCGCTGCGGGAAGGCATGGCGGGATTCCTCATCTCGATGACGGACACCTGCGAGGATAGCCCTGTCAGTGCGTAAAGTTAACCAGTGGCTTTCATGAGATTCAGTATTTCTGGATTTAACTTATCGTCCGCCCCGCCTAGCTTTTCCGATAGAACAACTTATCACCGCCTATCGGCAGGAGAAGACATGTCGGATCGCGAGTTTCCGCATACGGCGGGTTTGAGCCCGGAACAGTTGGATGCCTACTGGATGCCGTATACCGGCAATCGTCAATTCAAGCGCGACCCGCGCCTCATCGTGGGCGCCAAGGGCAGCTATCTTACCGATTCCCAGGGTCGCCAAGTCTTCGATGCGCTCTCGGGGCTGTGGACCTGCGGCGCGGGGCATTGCCGCCCCGAGATCACCGAGGCGGTCAGTCGCCAGCTTGGCGAATTGGATTACGCACCGGCCTTCCAGTACGGCCATCCCAAGGCCTTCGAACTGGCCCACCGGCTTCGGGAATTGACGCCTCAGGGCCTCGATCACGTGTTCTTCACCGGCTCCGGCTCGGAGAGTGCCGATACCTCGCTGAAGATAGCGCGTGCTTACTGGCGCAAGAAGGGCAAGCCGAGCAAGACCAAGCTGATCGGGCGTGCCAAGGGGTATCACGGCGTCAACTTCGGTGGTTTCAGTCTGGGCGGCATCGGTGCCAATCGCACCGTGTTCGGCCAGGGCGTCGATGCCGACCACCTACCCCACACCCTGTTGAAGGAAAACGCCTTCACTCAGGGCATGCCCGAGCGGGGGGCCGAGCGCGCCGATGAGTTGCTGGAGCTGATCGCGCTGCATGATGCCTCCAACATTGCGGCGGTGATCGTCGAGCCGCTGGCCGGCTCCGCTGGGGTGATTCCGCCGCCCAAAGGCTATCTCAAGCGCCTGCGCGAGATCTGCGATGCGCATGAAATCTTGCTCATCTTTGACGAGGTCATCACCGGCTTCGGGCGTATGGGATCGATGACCGGGGCCGAGGAGTTCGGCGTGGTGCCGGACCTTCTCAATGTCGCTAAGCAACTGACCAATGGTGCAGTGCCCATGGGGGCGGTGATCGTACAGGGCGAGATCTACCGGACGTTCATGGAGCAGGGCGGCCCCGACTATATGCTCGAGCTGCCTCACGGCTATACCTATTCGGGACACCCGGTGGCTTGTGCCGCCGCCTTGGCCGCACTGGATGTGCTCGAGAACGACCGCCTGATCGAGCGAGTCAAGGAAATGGCGCCGACCTTCGAAAATGCGCTGCATTCTCTCAAGGGGACGCGCTACATCAGCGACATCCGCAATTATGGTCTCGCCGGCGCCCTGCAGATCGAACCTTACCCCGGCGAGCCGGGGCGGCGTCCTTTCGAGATCGCCATGAAGTGCTGGGAAAAGGGCTACTACGTGCGCTATGGCGGCGACACCATCCAGCTCGGCCTGCCGTTCATCGTCGAGCGCGAGGAGATCGATCGCCTCGTCAATGTGCTGGGCGACGCCATCGGCGAACTGGAATAAATCAGACGACGCCTGTCGAGATGCGCGACGGGGATAAGGCGCAGCGAGGGTCATCCGTCATGGATGACGGATGTAGCGCCCAGGTAAAGGTTACAGCGCCCTCGCGAAGACTTGTCCACGGAAAGCGCATCGGAACGCCGGCACTCAAGCATTTCTCTTACGATTGCATTCAAGAGGTGACACATGACCACACTCGGCCATCTGATCAACGGCTCACGCGTCACCGGAGAAGGACGCACCCAGGATATCTTCAATCCCTCCACCGGTGAGGTCGGCGGCCAGGTGAGCCTGGCCAGCAAGGCCACCGTCGAGGACGCCATCGCCGCCGCCCAGGCCGCCTATCCGGCCTGGCGCGATACGCCGCCCGCCAAGCGGGCGCGGGTGATGTTCAACTTCAAGCAGTTGCTGGAGCAGAACACCGACGAGATCGCCCGGCTGATCGGCCAGGAGCACGGCAAGATCGTCCATGACGCCAAGGGCGAACTGCAGCGCGGCATCGAGAACGTGGAATATGCCTGCGGCGTGCCGGAGCTGCTCAAGGGTGAGCACAGCAAGAACACCGGGCCCGGCATCGACTCCTGGAGCGAGTTCCAGCCGCTGGGCGTGGTGGCCGGCATCACGCCGTTCAACTTCCCGGCCATGGTGCCGCTGTGGATGTATCCCATGGCCATCGCCTGCGGCAACACCTTCGTGCTCAAGCCCTCCGAGCGCGACCCGACCTCGGCGCTCTACATCGCCGAGCTGGCCCTTGAAGCGGGCCTGCCCGCCGGTGTGCTAAACGTGGTCAACGGCGACAAGGAGGCGGTCGATACCCTGCTCGACGACGACCGCGTGAAGGCCGTGAGCTTCGTCGGTTCAACGCCGATCGCCGAAACCCTCTACCAGCGTGCCAGTGCCAACGGCAAGCGCTGCCAGGCCCTCGGCGGCGCCAAGAACCACGCCATCGTGATGCCCGACGCCGACATGGACAACGTGGTCAACTCCCTGAACGGGGCTGCTTTCGGTTCCTCGGGGGAGCGCTGCATGGCGCTGTCGGTGGCGGTGGCCGTGGGCGACGAGACCGCCGACGCGTTGATCGGCAAGATGCAGACGCAGATGAAGACCCTGAAGGTCGGGCCCTTCCATGACGCCGAGAACGACTTCGGCCCGGTGATCACCAAGGCCCACCAGGAGAAGGTCTGCGGCTACATCGACAGCGCCGAGCAGCAGGGCGCTGATATCGTGGTCGACGGTCGCGGTGCCCAGGTGGCGGGGCACGAGCACGGCTTTTATGTCGGCGGGACGCTGATCGACCGCGTCACGCCCGACATGACGTGCTATCTCGAGGAGATTTTCGGGCCGGTGCTGCTGGTGGTGCGTGTCGGCACAATGGAAGAGGCCATGCGGCTGATCGACGATCACGAATATGGCAACGGCACCTGCATCTACACCCGTGACGGCGAGGCGGCGCGTTACTTCAGCGATCATATCCAGGTGGGCATGGTCGGCATCAACGTGCCGTTGCCGGTGCCGGTTTCTTATCACAGCTTCGGCGGCTGGAAGCGCTCGCTGTTCGGCGACCTGGCCGCCTACGGGCCGGACGCCGTGCGCTTTTACACCAAACGAAAGACCGTGACCCAGCGTTGGCCATCGGCCGGCGTCCGAGAGGGTGCGCAGTTCTCCTTTCCTTCCTGACCCTCAATGACCCCGTTTGAAACGGGGTCATTGCTCTCCTTGGCTGGCAGCGACTCCTAGCTGTCGACACTGCCCGCGAATTGCGCGAAGACCTCGTCGCCGGTCAGGCGGAGAGTGTCGTTGGTGAAATCGTAGAAGCTCGGTTTTTCGTCGATGAAAATCTGTTGGCCGATGGTCCAGGGTTCGCCGGTATCCAGCAAACCGACGGGAAAGGCGTAGTGCTGGCCATTGGCGAGACGGTAGAAGAGGTGCGTGCCACACTGTCGGCAGAAGCCGCGTTCGGCCCAGTCCGAAGAAGCATAAACGCTGACGTTTTCCTCGCCCTTGAAAGTCATGGGTTCGTCGCTTTCGATGGCAAGCATTGGGCCGCCGCTCCAGGTTTGGCACATGCGACAGTGGCAGACACTCACGCCGTAACTGGCGAGCGACACGCGAATACTGACGGCGCCACACAGGCAGGTGCCTTGGCTCTCTTGGGATGCTGACATGGTGGGCTCCTTCGAGTGAGAGATAATAAAGACCGGTAATGTCGTCAGGAATGGGGGAGTCAGTCAATGGCCTCGATGGCATCGGCGACCACCGCCTTGACGCGATTCAAGTAATCGCTGCCGTTGGAGGGTGGCGTGGGGTCGCTGGTCATGACAAGGGTGGCGTCATGCTCCGGCACCACGAAAAGCAATTGCCCACCATATCCCCAGCCATAATAGACCGGCGTATCGGCAAGCTGGGTGCTGAACCATCCGTAGCCGTAGTCGTCCTGATTGAAATGCGAACGGGTACGTGCTTGCCAGGAACGCTCTATCCATTCTGCGGGAAGCACGCGCTCGCCGTCGTACATGCCTTGTTGCCGATATAGCTCACCGATTTTCAGCAAGGCGCGTGGCGTGAGCCCCATTTCGTTCCCACCGAAATAGATGCCTTGCGGGTCACGCGTCCAGGGCGGTATCTCGATCCCCAGGGGCGCCCCCAGCCATTCGCGCATCAAAGTGAGCGTATCGCGGCCACTGGCGTCGGTCAGCGCGGCCGACAGCAGATGGCTGTTGCCGGTCGAATACAGCATACGACCGCCGGGATCGGCGACGAAGGGGCGCGACAAGGCATTGCCGACCCAGTCGTCGCTGGCCACCCAGCCACCGTAGTTGGCGCCGGAGGTGCGCTCGAGCCCAGCCTGCATCGACAGCAGGTGGCCGATCTTGATGTCGTGGACACGAGGATCGGCGTCACGAGGCACTCGCTCGCCTAGCAATTCAGCGATCGGTTGGTCGACGCCCTGGATGACATCACGTGCGATAGCGGCGCCCACCAGGGCCGAGATGAGTGTCTTGGAGAGCGACTTGATATTGGTGATGTCATCGGGGGAGTGGCCGCGCCAGCCACGGGCGACGAGAGTCTCGCCGTCGACGGCGATGAGCAGGGTATGCGTGCGTGGCAAGTCGCCGATGCGTTGTGCGGCTTGCTCGAGTGCCGGGCGATCAATGGCCGCCATGGCGGGCAGTGCCATGCTGGCGAGCGTGATGGTCAGTAGCGATAAGCGCCAGGGGCAACGTCGTAAGGGCAACATGCGGTACGCATTCCATTGCAGGGAAAGGATGAGTGTGGCTGATGGTGGGAGAGATCCCAAAAGATGACGCGCAAAAAAAAAGTCCCCAAGAAGGGGACTAGGGGAGCACGCCAGCTCACTCGGTTCATCGCTGTCGTTCAGCGACGCTAAAAGGGGTGAAGGTATCGCCTTGTGTCATGGATGACGTCCTTCGTGTCTTATAGGTAGCGAAGCGCGTGCCAAAATTTTAAATATTCTTTAAATACAGATATTTATTTAGTTTCTATGATAAGCAAGACGAGCGGCGCATGTTGTAATGGCGCTTTGGTGCGCCAATAGAAGCCATAAAACTGCCTCGGCGCACCAGGGATGGGCATGACTCTGGGCCTAAATCACCGAGAGTAGGCCACCGGACGAACCGGTGAGGTCGCATAGCGTCATCGAGTGTTGTCTCCTTGTCTTGTCGTGTGGCGGGGTGTCCATGACGAATGGCCCGACCAGTCTAGCGCGAAGGGCGGCGTCGCCGCCGCCCAAGTCACGCCAAGAAGGAATATCATGAGTCGCTGTCGTGACCGATTCCTCAGGAAGACGTTCTGTCAGCATCGCCTGCACGATCGACGTCACTGGCCACTTCGGCGGCCTGGCTGTTTTGAAGCAGATCGCGCATCGTCTTCAGTGCGGCTTGTCCCTTACTTTCCAGCGTCTGATCGAGCCAAAGCAGCGCCTGATCCTGGTTGGCATTCTCCAGCCCTTGTTGCCAGAGGTACGCTTTGGCTAGCGCGAGGCGTGCGGTGGGATGCCCTTGGCGCGCCGCGCGGAACAGATAGTTGGCGCCCTTGGTTTTATCCTGCTCGGTCACTTCGCCACGTAGATAGGCGCGCCCCAATGTCGCTTGGGCCCCGGCGTGGCCTTGCTCGGCTGCTGCGGTGAGCATGGACAGACCGCGTTTGGCATTCTGGGCGATGCCGTCGCGACCATAGAGCAGCGAGCGCCCGAGATTTGCCTGCGATGACAGGCTTCCCGCCTCGGCGGCGCGACTTAGCCACTCTTTCGCCTTGGCCGGGTTCTTGTCCACGCCGGTGCCGCTAAGATAGGCCTCGCCCAGAATCTGGGCGGCATAGGCGTTACCCCGCTGGGCAGCATGCGTCAGTAGTTCGATACCGCGCTGCGGTTCGCGCTCGACACCATGGCCCTTGAGATACGCTTGGCCTAGTGTCTGCATGGCGCCTAGGTTGCCACCTTGCATGGCACGCTCAAGGAGGCGTGCGCCACGTTCGGGCTCGGCGTCGACATCCTCGCCGTCGAGCAATCTCGTGCCTAGATCGGCGGTGGCGCCCACATGCTCACGCGCGACAGCGGCTTCCAGATATCTTATTCCCTTGGTCGTATTCCTGGGGAATTTGTCGCCTTGAAGGTAAGCGCGCCCCAAGGTGGCCGCAGCTCCCGCGTGGCCAGCTTGATAAGCCTTGGTCAGCCACTGGTTGGCTTTGTCGGTATCTTGCTCGAGGCCGCGTTCGCCCTTGAGATAGGCGCGTCCGAGATCGGTCATGGCGCCGGGGTTGCCAAGCTTGGCAGCATGGAGTGTGGCCTGAATGCTGCCATTGCCTTCGCCACGTTCACGGTACAAGCGTGCCAGGGCCTGACGAGCGGATTCGTGACCGGCGGCTTGGGCACGCTCGAGCCAGCGTGCGGCCTTGTCATAGTCGCGGGGAACTCCCGTCCCGTCACGATAGGCTCGTCCCAGCACGAGCATGGCATAGTCGTCACCCTGGTTAGCGGCTTGGGTCAGCAACGCGATGGCCTTGCCGTCGTTCTGACCTTTGAGTGGGCCATCGAGATAGGCCTTGCCCAGCACTGTCATGGCGGTAGTGTCCTCGGCCGACACGGCCTTTTCGAGCAGCGCCTGGCCGGCTGAGACATCGGCGGGAAGTCGCGTACCGTTGAGGTAGGCTTCGCCCAGCAGGCGTGCGGCATAAGTCTGGCCGGCCTGGGCTGCATCCTTGAGCAGTGTCTCGGCGCGTTGCGGGTTCTGGGCGACGCCGGTTCCCTTGAGATAAGCCTCGCCGAGCTGCGCTGTAGCATAAGCGCTGTCGGCCTGATGGCTGCGTTCGAGATAGTCGATGGCCTTTTGCGGTTGGGCTGCGATGCCGTGTTCGCCATCGAGATAGATATCGCCAAGCACTGCCAGGGCGAGAGGGTCTCCGGTGCCCGCGGCCTTTTCCAATAGGCGTATGCCTCGTTGACGTGATTGCGGCAAGGTCTCGCCGGCGAGATAAGTCCTGCCCAGAGTGATGGCTGCCTGGGGCGATCCCTGTTCGGCAGCTTTGGCCAACCACCTTTCGGCTTCTTCTGGACGTGACGACGACGCATCGTCATCGAGTAGAGCACTGCCCAAATGGGTCATGGCTTCGACATCACCGGCCTTGGCCGCCGTCTCGAGTATGGCCATTGCACCCGATCTATCACCATTCTTGAGCAAGGCCTGGCCGACGTCAGCGAGCACAGCGGGGTCGTCGGATTCCGCGGCCTTGTTCAACCAGCGACGTTGCTCGTCGGGGCGATGACCCAAGAGGCCGTCTTGGCTATAGAGAGATGCGAGATCGGTCATGGCGTCGACATCGCCTTGTCGGGCCAGCGAGAGAAGCGCGTCTTCATAACGCTGGGCGTAGGTCTGGACCTTGGCGGGATCGGCCTGGTACCAACCATCTTGCTGATAGGCATTGGCCAGCTCGCGCAGCGCGTCCGTGTCGCCGGCGTCGGCGGCCCGCTCGTAGAGGGACAAGGCACGCTGGGGATCGCGCTCGACCCCCTCGCCGGCGAGTAGCATTTCGGCGAGCGGTACGGCAGCTTGGTCAGCCTTGCCCTGGTCAATGCCTTGACGAAAAAGATGGAACGCCAAGGCGGGGTTCCTTTCGACACCATCGCCGTCTCGGTAGAGACGCCCCAGCTTGACCGAGGCATTGCCCAGCAACGCATTGGGCCGGTGCAGGACGTTGGCGTAGTACCGAGCCGCAAGCTCGGGATCGCGTGGTACTGCCTCGCCATTGTCATAGATTTTGCCGAGATAGTAATAGGCAGGCAGCAGACCTTCCTGGCCCAGAGCCTTGAACCTGGCGATCGCCTGGTCGTAGTTGCCTTTCTCGGCGGATTGGCGCGCGAAGTCCAGACGTCCCCAGTCCATGCCATCCATGTCGAGGGGAAAGCCACCGTCGAACCAGTCAGCGTACTGCTGGGGCACCGGGGGGGCGGCGTAATCCCGGGGCGCCTCGTCGAGGGCCGTACAGCCGCTGATGGCTATCATCAGCGGAGAAAGGTGCAGCAGCACCCGCCAGGGGGATCTGCCGCCATCTCGGTGGGGATGATTGAACATGGGGTTCCTCCGTGATCGTAGAGACGCTCGTCACTCAATTGGCGAGGCGTTATTGCAGACCCTCGAAAACCTGAGAGCGCTGTTTTTGCGATTCGGTATATGCCTGTTGTTGCGCATCGGGATCCATGAAGTACAGCGTCACGTACCCCCCGGCGCCGCGATTGGTGATGGGGCGCATCGTCTTGAGAAACTGTGCGAGCCGCGGGTTATCGACGTGACTGAGGTAGATCTCCATCCAGGCCAGATACTGATCGTCCTTGAGGAACTCTTTGTACTGCTCGTGCGGCGCCATGTCGCCAAGCGCCGAAGGGTCCTCGAAGATATCGATAGCGAAGTCCACGGCGTCTTCGATGGTGTATCCGTCGATTTCCTTGTCGAAGATGTCGTACCCCTGCCGTGAAATAATCTGCATGTTGGGTATCAAATAAAGCAGTGCGTAATTCTGGTAGTGACTGGCACGACGGCCACGTTTCATCTCGAGACGGAAGGCACCTTCCTTGGTCAGGTCGTGCAGGGCGGAATAGACCGCACTGACGCCGAAGCGGAAGAGCTCGTCGTCCTCGGTGAGCACGCCGATCATCGAGGCGTAGAGCGCGCGACGATAGAAGTGATTGTTGCAACAGCTATTATTGGGCTGCCCGGGGATCGCCTTGTGCTTGTAGGCAAGACGCCGCAGCCAGTCATTGACGCGCTGCTTTGAGTCGTCCATGCCGTCGACATCGCCGCGCACGACCGAGTAGGCGGTGGCGGCGGAGAAGATCATCGACTCGGTGGAGAACCATGCTTGCGGGTGGGCCTGGTCATAGTAGAACTGGGTCAACGCATCGTGCTGAGCCCACTTGTCGAGGAAACGGATCAGGCATTTCCCGTAATAGATGTCGCCGCTTGCGACATAAGCACCGGCCAGGTTGGCCACGGTCTTCTCGAACTGGAAAAGTGGCCCCGAGATTTCCCGCCATTCCTTGGGGTTGGGGTAGAAGCCCGGGATGCGGATCTTGGTGTCCAACGGCGGGACCTGTAGCAGCTGTTTGCAACTGGGTCCTGTTGCCAGCGCATCGACCTGGGCAAGCAGCAAGGGGTTCTCCGTGTGCTGCAGTTGCGTCATGCGTGCCTCGACATCGAAGTAGGAGGCATTGGTTTCCGTTACCTGATATTCGGAGAGGTCCAGTTTCTGCCGTTCTTCGATCGACATGGCGAGGGCCGGCAGTGCCAGGCCCATGGTTAGGAAAACAACCAGCAAGAGGCCAGCGCATTGGCGCATTCCGGCGTTGCGATCAGTGTCGTTGATGGTAGACATAGCGACTCGTTCGTGTGAGACAAGACGGCCAGTGCGCGATCAGCCCTGGCTGGTGTAGAAACGGAAGTCGGCGAAATCGGCGTGTTGATCTTTTGGTGTGCGCCAATCCTCGCCGTGGCCGCCGAAAAAGGTCGAGAACATCAATCCATCGGCATAGACCGCGGATTGTTTCCGGTAGACGATCCCGCGCTGTTCGAAAATGGGCTTGCCGTCGATCCAGACGCGGGCGATGCCATTGTCGCGTTGTGGGTCGTTGAGCACGATTTCTTGCTCGACCGTGACCCACTGTCCCGTAGGAAAATGCCAAAGGCCGCGGCCTACGGATTTGCCATAGTCGTTGTCCGCGTCCTTGTTGACGATGTACTCGTAAAGCTCGCCTTGGCCGTGACGGCGCCACATGAAACGCATCGAGTAGCCATCGCCGGTGACTTCATCGCCACCGCTGGGCGCATCGCCACCGTAAAGCCCCGGCAGTTTGCCGCCCTTGACGAACTCGAAATCTTGCGGGAAACGGACCTTGTAACGCAGGCAGGCACGTTCGGCTTCACTCAGGCCGGAAATAGTGGCGTAGAAGCCAGCGCCACCTTCTCCCTGATCGCTAGGGGCGGAGGTGCCCTCCGGATATGCGACCCGCAAGCCTGCTTCGCCAAGCCCGGTCTCGTTCGCCGCCAGGACCTCGACGTTTTTGGCCGTTCCCCAATCATCGTGAGTGCCAAAGGCCTGTCGAATGGCAGCTTTGCCGTCGTCGAGCATCGGCGGCTCGGGCTCGGCGACCAAGTCATAACGCTTAGAACATGGCGCCGCGCGTGGAATTGGCAGCGGCTCGGCCGTTGGTTCGTCATCGTCTGCCTGAGTCGCCGGTATGGCGAGCATCAGGGCCGATGCCGTCCCCACCAGCAGGAGCGGCGCGAGACGGCTGGAGGTGCTGAAGTGCCTCATGGATGTGTCTCCTGGCGCATGACCGGGACGGACGTCAGGCCGTCACCGTCGAAGGGAATTGGTGTGCGAGCCGAGGTTTCGTTGTCAGATAAACCTCGGCACCGCCTTCTAGGATGATGCCGACGTGCCTTGAGATTCGGCTGAATCCCCGGTATCGGGATCGTTCAGCGTCGCGTCGGAGGTTTCGTCGTTGTCGAGTGAGTCGATGGCTGACGCTAAAAGCTCCTCGAATTCCTGAACCACGGCACGGCCGCCTTGCCAGACCCACTCGGCGGTGGCGTCGACCACTGGGGCCTCGCTGAAGCGCACGTCGACCGGGACACCGACGGTGCTGGCCGGCAACGGCTCTTCGGGTACCAGAAGCACACTGGCGACGTTCTGTTGCTGGCGTACCCATTTGGGGAAACCGGCGCGCGGCTGGCGCTCGACATCCAAGGAGACGGTGCGCACCTGGGCCTGGATGGGCTCGGAGGCGTTGGGCAAGGCGATGTAGGCGGTCTGGTGCGGTTCGATTCGATCGATATCGTCCATGTGCACCAAGGCCTCGACCATGATGTCGTTTGCCCCGGTCTGGGTGAGCGTCATGATGCGCTCGCTCTGGTTGATATAAGTCCCGCCCGAGCTACTGCGCGCCCAGGCGACCAGGCAGTCGCAGGGGCTGTAGATGACGTTTTGCGACATGCGTGCCTGAAAGGCGTCGATCCGTGAGCTCTGGTAGTCGGTGGCGGTCTCGAACTGATTGATACGCACATGTGCCACTTCCGGCGGCACGCTCTCGAAGTCGGCCGGCGTGCCGTTGGCGCCGGAGTCGTCGGACGGAATGTAGACCTGGTCGGTGTCCGGCGAGGCGATGCGGTCTTTGAGGTTTTCTATCAGTTGCTTGTCGTAGTTGAGCGATGCCTTGGCCAGAATTAGGTCCGTTTCGAGTTCGCTGTTCTTTACACGTACCAGTTGCTTATCGCGTTCGACACGGTCGCCAGCCTCGAAGTCGTGCTGGGCAAGAATGCCCGAGCCGGGCGCGCGAATGTCGATGCGTGGCGCGGTGACGGCGGCGAAGTCCGGTTCGATGAGCATGAAGTTACGGTAAGCAGTAGCCGCAATCACTGCCGCCAGAACGACGATGCCGAGTAGTAAAGCCGTGTAGCGTCCCCATGGCTTGCGTCGTTTCGCCGCCGGTTGTGCAGTGTCCGAGGTCCGGCGTTTGCGAGGCGTCTGCGGATCATTGCTGGTGATCAAGTCTTCCACCGACGCATGCTGGCCGCTCAGGTGGGCACGGATAATGCGCCGCAGCAGTTCACGATGACGACGCTCGATGCGTGTGATCTCGAAGGCCAGTTCGTGCTTCTTGCCGTCTTCGGTTTTCTGATTACGCAGCATCCTGGCATTGACGGGGACGATCAACTCTGCCGTACCGGCGGTCAGCAGCAAAGAAACGGAAATGACGCTGTCGTAGGGGAGTGGCTCGTCGCTATGGACGGAGAAGCCGCCCAGAGACAGGTCGTGGCCGACCAGTGTACTACCGCTCGGGAAACGTACTTCGAAAGGCACATCGAGGCGAACGTGGCGCCGTTCGTCGCGGCGCTCGTGATTGATCTGCGCGCTGGTGTCGTGAGCAGTGTCGCCCGATGGCGAGGTGTCGGGGCGGTCCGGGTCGCGCTTGTTGTCATCGCTCATGAAGGTCTCCTCCTTGGTCCCTTGATCCTTGTCAGGAATACTCGTTAGCCACGCTGGGCAGCGGCGCGACGCACGTCGATGTCACTTAGAGTGATCGTGCCTGATGCGATTTCCAGGCGGCATGGGTTGGCATCTTGGCAGACGAGATGTCCGGTCTCGCTCAGTGTCCGCCCGCGTGAATCTTGCACCTGACCGGCGAGGCTTGGGCTCAAACGCATGATTGTGGGTAGCTCCCCGTCGTGTCCGATGAAGGTTCGGGCACGCACTTTGTCGATTTTGACGAGTTGCTCGGTGAAGCGCTTGCCGACTCGTAAGGTGCCCGCCGGAAGCTGCACGCTGCCGCCCTGGGGGGCGTCGGAAAGCGACAGGGCTAGCCAATAGCCATCGTCGCTGTGCTTCGTGTCACGGCCTTCCAGTATTTCGCTTTGTTTCTCGAGGATGGTGACTGCCATACGATCCGGCGGTGCCAAGACGTGCACCACGATCGCCAGGCACAGCACCAGCGCGGTGGCATAGAGGCCATGCATGACGTGGCCCATGCGGCGCTGGCGCCGCGCTGCCTTGGGCGAGCTGGGCTCGCCGGCGGAGATTCCCTGGCGTGACCAGGACTGTCGATTGAAGCGGAAGCTGACGTAGGTCTTGAGCAGGGCGCCGCCGACCTGGTTGTAATAGAGAAGCGGCACCCATAGCAGACTGAAGCGACCGTGCTGAAGTGCTAGAACCGTGGCGGTCACGGTACGGGTGAACAGGATCCACAAGAGATAGGCGAAAATAAACGACGGGCGTACGAATAGCGTCAGCATGATCGCGACCGTGGGGCCGATCAGGGTGGTCCACATCGAGAGGCGCTGATCGACCAGGCTCCACCAGGTGAAGAACCCCATGGTTTTGGGGCCCAGCGCAATGGCGCGCCCGCTGGTACGCAGCATGTTTCCGTACCAGCGACGCATCAGATCGATACTGGACTTGAAGAAGCGCTTCCTGTCGGGGAGCTCTTCAAAGCCGGCGACATGGACGTCGGGAATGTAGAGCATCTTCCAGCCGTGCTTGAGCAGCCAGAACCACGTCGACTTGTCGTCACCGGAGAGAAACTTGAAGTTACCGAAGCGCCAGTGCTCGATATGGTCGTTTTCGACCAGGTCGATGAAGCCAGGCTGAGTGGCCAACTCGGCCCGGAAGGCACTATAGCGTCCGGTCAATACCAGCAGGCGCTCGGAAACTGACATCGAACTCATCACCAAATGACGCTGAGCGTAGCGCAGGTCATACCATTCTTTGGTGACATCGCCGCCGTGGACGTAGGCGTGGTTGTTGGTGGTCAGTGCGCCGAGATCGTCCTTGACGAAGAAGAACGACAGCGAGCGAGCAAGTGTGCCCGGCTCGATCTGAATGTCGCCGTCCATCGAGATCATCAGCGAGCGGTGACTCGGCATGCGTCGTGAGATGGCGCGGAGCACTTCGGCCATCGCCGAGCGCTTGCCGTCGCCTTTCTGGAACATGTAGGAAATCTCGATGTTGGTCGGCCAGCCGTTCTCGGCCATCACGTGATCGATGACATCGACGTCGCTGCGGTCGGAGATTGCCGCGAAGATGGTCGTTGGCACGCCGTAATCGGCCGCGTCGCGGACCAGCGCGTCGTAAACGGAAAAAGTGACCTCGGGATCGATGCGGAACGAGGTGCACAATACGTACAAGGCGTCAGGGCGATACCGGGACTCGGCGATATCTGCGCGCTGGCGAAGCGCCGGAAACACGCGGCGGTTGTACCACATCGCGCGAGTGGCCAGTGTGAACCACCATGAATAGCGCCAGGCCCCGATCACGCCGATGGCGAGTATGAAACTCTTGGAGCTGGGAGAGAAAACCTCGGGAGGCAGTTCGAATACGAGAATGATGACAAGCGACAGCAGGAGCAGCAGTGTCGTCAACTCGGTGACCCGGCTGGCCCGCGAGCGTCCGTTACGCTGGTTCAGCGGCATGACGAACCTTCCTTGTGTATCGAGGGGCTGTGAGACAGGTGTCGTGACGTGCCGCACGGCCTTTCTCTTAATGAGTGGCGACGGGGACCCCGACGCCGCACGATCACCGATGCCATGACGGTTCACGCGCGCTTCAGCACGCGGTCAACCGTCGATGGCATTGGCTTGTGTCGTGAAAGAAGGCCGGCCGTCTACGGCCGGCGAAGTGACATGACCGCCTCAGGCGGCTTGACGTCGCAACGAATCGCCCCGGCCCATGGCGTAATAGAGAAGCCCTGCGGACTTGACGCTCTGGGGGTCGAACAGGTTGCGCCCGTCAACGACCACTGGCGTACGCAAGGTCCGCTGAAGATGATCGAAGTCTACCGTCCGGAAGGCTTTCCACTCGGTGCAGATCACTAGTGCGTCGGCCCCTTCCAGGGTATCGTTGCGCCGTGTGGCGAGGATGAGATCATCGCGCTCGCCGTAAATCCGGCGACATTCCTCGGCGGCTTCGGGATCGAAGGCCTGGACCTTGGCGCCGCGCTTCCAGAGCGCTTCCATCAACTCGCGGCTGGGGGCTTCGCGCATGTCATCGGTATTCGGCTTGAAGGCGAGGCCCCAGAGGGCGATGGTCTTGCCTTCGAGGTCGCGGTCGAATGCCTGATCGAGCTTGTCGAAGAGTTTCGTTTTCTGACGCAGGTTGACGGCCTCGACCGCCTCCAGCAGTTGTGCCTCGTAGCCGATTTCGGTGGCGGTTTGACCAAGGGCCTGAACGTCCTTGGGAAAGCAGGAGCCGCCGTAGCCGCAGCCCGGGTAGATGAAGTGATAGCCGATACGTGGATCCGACCCGATGCCGTGGCGGACGTGTTCGGCGTCGGCACCCAGATGTTCGGCAAGATTGGAAATCTCGTTGATGAAGCTGATCTTGGTGGCGAGCATGGCGTTGGCAGCGTATTTGGTCAGCTCGGCACTGCGCATATCCATGAACATCAGCTTTTCATGGTTGCGGTTGTAGGGGGCGTAGCACTCACGCATACCCCGACGGACGGCTTCCGAGTCGGTGCCGATAATGATGCGCGCGCCCTTGGTGAAGTCCTCGATGGCCGCGCCTTCCTTGAGGAATTCCGGGTTCGAGCAGACGTCGAAGTCGATCTCGGCGCCTCGAGCTTCGAGTGTGCGTTCCAAGACCTCGTGGACCTTGTCGGCGGTGCCCACCGGTACGGTGGACTTATCGACGACCACTTTGTATTCACTCATGTGTTTGCCGATGGTTTCGGCGACCTTGAGTACATATTTGAGGTCGGCGCTGCCATCTTCATCGGGAGGGGTGCCGACGGCAATGAACTGGAGCATGCCGAAGTGCACGGCGCTTTCGGCATCGGTGGTGAATCGCAGGCGCCCGGCTTCTCGATTGTCGCGAATCATCGACTCGAGTCCGGGCTCATAGATGGGAACTTCGCCGCGATTTAGGCGGGTGATCTTGTCCGCGTCGACGTCGACACAGACGACCTCATGGCCGACATCTGCCAGACAGGTGCCCGTGACCAGCCCGACATAGCCCGATCCAAAGATCGTTATCTTCATCTCAATACCTCTCCATGGTGTTTTGCGTTTTCACGTTTCATTGCGCAGGACAGACCCGAGGGTCTGTCGCAAGAACTAGCGTGCCGGGTCGCAGTTTTAGCCCAATCCTTGGGGCTCCCGGGGGACGACGAAGATGCCATGTCTTCGTGCCGAGTTGTTTCTGTTTTCGCGACGGCTATCTCTATTGCGTCGCATCACCAAGCTTGACTCGAGAACATCCAGCTCTCATGAAACGGGGCCAAAGTTTCCCTTGGGTTGATACAGGTTAAACAATGTAATTTTTGGTAACCGTTCTTATCGTAGAGCGCGTATTTTCGTTGGTCAAACGTTGCCAAGCTTTTTTGCATGTTTTTCTTATGTTCGATGAAGTGCCATGAGGTACCGGATGGCTCTGGGAAGAGGGCGGGGTGACGATGGCCGGATGCACCCCCAGCCTTTTGTAAAGAAGCGTCGCTTGCCTAGTTTATGTGTCCGCGATGATGCTTCTTACCCACCGATACCCAACACCGGATAAAGCGAGGCCACGAGCAATGCGGCCATGGCGATATTGAATGCGCGGCGACGCCGGGCGCTTGAGAGCCACTGGCGAACCACCGTGCCCAGCCAGGCCCAAATTGAAATCGCCGGGAAGCAGACCAGGGCGAAGGCAGCCGCCACCAGCATGATGGACAGTAGCGAGCGGTCGGGCGCGTAGAGCGTGATCGCCGACAGGCCCATCGCCCACGCCTTGGGATTTACCCACTGAAAGGCTGCGGCTTGCCAGAAGGTCATCGGTTGACCACCGGCCGCCGTGTCTTTCAACGGCGCGGCCGTGGCGACTTTCCAGGCTAGCCAGAGCAGATAACCGATGGAAATGACCTCCAGGACGTTACGCAGGAGGGGAAAAGCGTCAAACAGCGCCATCAGCCCGATACCGGCCATCAAGGTCAATACGGTCAAGCCACCGACGATGCCGATCATGTGCGGCACTGTTCTGCGAAACCCGAAGTTGGCACCGGAAGCCATGAGCATGAGGTTGTTCGGCCCCGGGGTCGCGGTGGTGACCAGCGCGAAGCCCAGCAGGGCAGCGAGTGTGGGGAAATTCATGGACGATCCTCTCTTTGCACGTGGTGTGAAATTTTAAGAGAATCGTGACGCAATATTGGCCCTTATATCGTCGTTTTCGCGCGTTTTATGCAATGAAGGAATGAAATGGATGCTGTAGACCGCAGGATATTGCAAGTGCTTACGCAGGATGGTCGTATCAGCAACGTGCAGCTGGCCGAGCGTGTCGCGCTATCTCCTTCGGCATGCTTGCGTCGTGTCCAGGAACTCGAACGCACGGGCGTGATACGCGGCTATCGCGCGGTGACCGATCCCCAGCGCATGGGGCGTGGGTTCGTGGCCTATGTCACCGTGGGGCTGTCATCGCACACCAAGGCTGCTCAGGAAACCTTCGAGCGTGCCATGTATGTCGCTTCCGACGTGGTCGAATGTCACAACATCGCCGGCACGTTCGAGTATCTCTTGCGAGTCGAAAGTCAGGACCTGGCAAGCTACAAACGCTTTCACACCGAAATGCTGGGGACGCAGCCCCATGTCAGTGCGATCACGACGCATATCGTGATGAGTTCACCGAAAGACGAGCGGCGTTAATCGGTCGGCCGGTGCCCGATGCACCGGCCGAGGAAGGAAGCAGTAGCGAGCATCGGCAGGACGCCGATGCATAGTCTTATAGATTGGCGAGGATGGTTTCGGCGCTGCTCTTCTCGACGCCCTTCTCATCGACGCCTAAGTAGCTCACCACGCCATCGTCGACGATCATGGCGTAACGCTGGCTACGTGTTCCCATGCCGGCGCCGCTAGCATCCTTCTCCATGCCGATGGCGCGAGTGAAGTCGGCATGCCCGTCGGCGAGCATGGTAATCGCCTGGGCGTTTTGATCCTGCTGCCAGGCGCCGAGCACGAAAGCGTCGTTGACGGCCAGGCAGGCGATGGCGTCCACCCCCTTGGCGAGAATGTCGTCGGCATTGATCACAAAGCCCGGCATGTGGGTGTTGGAGCATCCTGGCGTAAACGCGCCAGGCACCGCGAACAGCACCACACGCTTGCCAGCGAAGAACTCGCCGGTATCGAAGTCTTCCGGACCGTTGGCGCCATTGGTCTTGAGAGTGATGCTGGGTAGCTTGTCGCCTTGTGCGATGGTCATAGTGAACTCCTTTAGGTGATCGGTCCTGATTATTCACAGTGCGCTATTAGATCGGCATATCGCAACCCTCGGGTATCCGGTAAGTCTTGCCCGTTGAGGCGCGTGGCGCCAAGTGTGGTGAGAGCGGTGGTAGACTCGCCTAATAGCGTGAGGGCACAACCGGATTGAGAGAGCAATGGCCAGACGAAAAGGATGGATTCGTCAGCAGAACGTGGAGAAGATCCTGCTGGCGGCGGAGCAGGTGTTTGCCGAGAAAGGATATGCCGGTGCCTCGATGGGGGAGATCGCGCAATTGGCGGGGCTTCCCAAGTCCAACGTGCACTACTACTTTTCCACCAAGGAAGAGCTGTACCGCGATGTCTTGCTCGAACTCCTCGAGGTGTGGAAGCAGGATGCGCTGTGCTTCGAGCTTTATGACGATCCGCGCATCGTGCTCTCAACTTACATTCGCGCCAAGATGAACCACTCGCGCGGCCGCGCGGCGGGGTCCAAGGTCTGGGCAGCCGAAGTCATGCAAGGGGGCGCGGTCATCGGCGATTCGCTTCGCGATAACCTCTACGAATGGGCCAAGCTCAAGGAAGCGAAGATACGTGAATGGGTCGAGGCAGGGCAGATCTGGCCTGTCGAGCCGTCCTACTTGCTGTACATGATCTGGGCATCAACCCAGCATTATGCCGACTTCGATTACCAGATTTATCTCCTCAACGATGATGCGCCCCTCGACGACACCCAATTCGAGCATGCAGTGCAGTCGGTGACGAGTGTCATCTTGCGTGGGATAGGGCTATCGCCGTGACAGGCCGGAGCGTATTCAGATGGCGCGCATCAGAACGCGTCGACGACTGCATCGACCTGTAGGCTCAGTCTCTGTAGACCTCCGCCGCTCAGTCTTGCCCTTTAAGAGCCTCGACCAGTCGCTTGCGCTCATGCTCCTCGTAGAAGCTGGGGTCGTCGAAGAGGTCTCGCTGATGACCATTGAAGATCATTGCCAGGGCTTCCTGACTGGTCTGCACCATGGGCTCGAAGTGTGCCGTCTCGCCGGAGATCATGCTCGACACGTGGCGGCGACGATAGGTCGCGTATATGGCTAGCAGTGTCAGCACGCCGGCGATGTAGAGGGGGAGCGCCTGGGTGCCGAAGACGTGCATGGCGACCCCGGCGAGAATCGGCGCCACGGCGCTGCCGGCGCCCTGTAGAACCAGCATGTCGGCGGAGCCGGAGACCACTTCCTCGGGTTGCAACTGGTCGATCAACTGGGCGACGGCGATCGGGTAGAGCGAGAATGACAGCCCGCCCCACACGAAGTACAGCGCGAACAGAGTCAACTGACCGGGGGCTAGCGGCATCAGTACCGCGACGCCCGCAGCGAGCAGCGCCACCCAGGTCAGCACCCGCGGGCGGTCATGCTTGTCCGAGAAGCGTCCGACAGGAATCTGCAGCGCGGCGCCGCCGAGAATCGCGATACTCATCACCAGCCCGATCGACCCAGTGTCGAAACCGAGCTGCTGGGCATAGATCGGAGTCATCGCCCAGAAGGCGCCCATCGCCAGCCCAGACAGTGCGGAGGCGGCGACCGCCAGAGGCGCGAAGCCAAGCAGTGCCCTCAAGCTGCTTTTGGGACGATCGGAGAGCACCGGCTGGCTGCGTCGGGTCATGGTGATCGGCAGCAGCGCCCAACTGATCAGGATCGAAGCCAGTGCGAATAGCAGGAAGCCCTCGGGGTTGTCGAGTCGCAGGATCTGCTGGGCGATGGCGATCGCACCCAGGTTGACCACCATGTACATGGCGAAGACCCGGCCACGCTCGTGGGCGGCGGCCTGGCTGTTGAGCCAGCTCTCGATCACCGTTACCAGGGTGACGAACGCCAGCCCGTAGAAGAAACGCAGGATTAGCCATACCCAGGGGTCGACGAATATCAGGTGGAGCAGCGCGCCGGAGGCGCAAACCGCTGTGCAGAAGGCGAAGGCGCGGATGTGCCCTACGCGGCGGATAAGCCATGGGCTGAACCAGGTGCCGCAGATGAAACCCGCGAAGTAGCCCGACATGATGATGCCGACCAGTGTGGTCGAGAATCCTTCGCTGGTACCACGTAGGGTCAGCAGGGTGTTGATCAGTCCATTGCCGAGCAGCAGCAACGCGACGCTGCCGAGCAAGGCCCGGATCGGGCGCAGCAGTGATCGCATGCGAGTCTCCTTGTGTCGCCGGCATGGCGCTCCTTTATAGCTTTGCAGTTACCGTGCCAGTTGGCGGAAATGGGCAAAAACAGCTTGAATCACTCGTGCAATCGCGCGGCGGGTTCCAAGGTATGGGCTGCCGAGGTGATGCGGGGGTGCAGGCGGTGACGGGCCGAACATGAAAGTGCAGACATCACCCCGGTGGGGGCGATGTCTGTCGTTAAACGTGAATGGACCTTTCTCTGGCAGGCTCAGAATGGATGCCGAGTAGCCTAGTTGGTCGCCGTGACGCTTTCACGAAATGGATTGCGCGGGTCTTCGTTCCAGCTCATGTAGGGCTTGTCGCTTGGCTGCGGCACCATGCTGATGCAGTCCTCGACCGGGCAGGTGATCTGACACAGGTTGCAGCCCACGCACTCCTCCTCGATCACCTCGTAGCGCCGCGCGCCGCTGGCGTCGATCAGCTTGGCGATCGACTGATGCGAGGTGTCCTCGCAGGCGATATAGCAGCGACCGCACTGAATGCACTTGTCCTGGTCGATATGGGCAATGGTCTGGAAGTTCATGTCCAGATATTTCCAGTCGGTGGTGTTGACCACTGCCTTGCCGGAAAACTCGGCGAGACTACGATAGCCCTTCTCGGCCATCCAGCGTGCCAGGCCGTCCTGCATTTCCTCGACGATGCGAAAGCCGTGGAGCATGGCGGCGGTACATACCTGCATCGCGCCGGCCCCCAGCGCGGCGAACTCGGCGGCGTCGCGCCAGTTGGAGATGCCACCGATACCGCAGATCGGCAGGCCTTGAGTCTCTGGATCGCGGGCGATCTCGGCGACCATGTTCATGGCGATCGGCTTGACCGCCGCGCCGCAGTAGCCGCCGTGGGTGCTCTGGCTGCCCACGGTGGGCTTGGCGACCATGTTGTCCAGATCGATCGAGGTGATCGAGTTGATGGTGTTGATCAGCGAGACCGCGTCGGCGCCACCGCGCAGGGCGGCCTGAGCGGCTACGCGAATGTCGGTGATATTGGGCGTGAGCTTGACGATCACCGGCTTGGAGTAATACTGCTTGCACCAGCGCGTGACCTGCTCGATGAGGTCGGGGTTCTGACCCACCGCGGCGCCCATGCCGCGCTCGGGCATGCCGTGGGGGCAGCCCAGGTTGAGCTCGATGCCGTCGGCGCCGGTGGCTTCCACCCGCGGCAGGATCGCCTGCCAGCTCTCCTCGACGCAGGGCACCATCAGCGAGACGATCAACGCGCGGTCGGGCCAGCGCTTCTTGACCTCGGTGATTTCGCGCAGGTTGGTCGCCAGGCTGCGGTCGGTGATCAGCTCGATGTTGTTGAAGCCCAGCACCTCGCGATTCTTGCCGAAGTGCGCCGAGTAACGCGACGACACGTTAACCGCGGCCGGGTCTTCGCCGAGGGTCTTCCAGACCACGCCACCCCAGCCGGCTTCAAATGCACGCTCGACGTTGTAGGCTTTGTCGGTGGGCGGGGCGGAGGCCAGCCAAAAAGGATTGGGCGAGCGAATGCCGGCGAACTCGATGCTTAGATCGACGTCGGGCTTTTGCGCGAATGCCTTCATTACGCGACCTCCTGCTGGGCCATGATCTCGTTGTGGATGGCCTGGGCGGCCAGCTTGCCGTGCTGCACGGCCTGGACAGTAAGGTCCTGACCGGCCGCGATGCAGTCGCCGCCGGCATACACGCCGGCAAGGCGAGTGCGAAAGTTGCCGTCGACCTCGATCTTCCCGGCTTCCCGGCCGAGCTGGCTGGCACGAACGTCGCTCAGGCTGGCGTCATCGAAGGCCTGGCCGATCGCCGTGAAGACCGCATCGGTGGGGATGTCGAGAGTTTCGCCGGTGGCGGCGAGGGTGTCGCCGTGGGGCTCGGTTCGCGCGAAGCGCATGCCGGCCACGCGTCCGGTGGCGTCGAGCAGTACCTGTTCGGGTTGGGCCCAGGTGATGATACGCACGCCGTTGGCCTTGGCGATCTCCTGCTCGTGGCCGGTGGCGGCCATCGCCTCAACGCCGCGGCGATAGACCAGGGTGACTGCGCCGGCACCCAAGCGGGCCATCTGCACCGCCATATCGATGGCGGTATTGCCGGCGCCGATCACTACGCAGCGCTGGGCCAGCGCCAGGTCGCCAATGTCCTCGCTCTGGCGTAGCTCCTTGATGTAATCGGTGGCGGGCATTAATCCCTCGGCATGTTCCCCGGTCAGGCCGAGCTGACGGCTGGTGCCTAGGCCCAGGCCCAGGAACACCGAATCGTAGTCACGCCGCAGGCTCTCGAGATCGAAATTGTCACCCAGGCGCTTGCCGTGACGGATCTCGATGCCACCGATCTCGAGCAGGAAGTCGATCTCCTTTTGTGCATAGTCGTCGACCAGCTTGTATTTGGCGATGCCGTATTCGTTGAGTCCGCCGGGCTTGGCCTCGGCCTCGAAAATCGTCACTTGGTGGCCGAAGGTGGCCAGCCGATGGGCGCAGGAGAGCCCGGCCGGTCCGGCGCCGACGATGGCGATATGCTTGCCGGTATCGGCGGCGCGGAGGAACGGGTGGGCGTCGAAGTGCATGTGATCGACGGCATGACGTTGCAGTAGGCCGATCAGCACTGGCTGGCATTCGGTGTCGTGGTTGCGCACGCAGCTCTGCTCGCAGAGGATCTCGGTGGGGCAGACGCGGGCGCAACTGCCGCCGAGAATGTTCTCCTCGAGGATGGTCTGGGCGGCGCCGTTGATATTGTCCTCGGCAATCTCGCGGATGAAGCGCGGGATGTCGATATCCGATGGGCAGGCCTCGACACACGGGGCGTCGTAACAGTACAGGCAGCGCTGGCTCTCGATGAACGCCTGACGCTGGGTCAGCGGCGGGTGCAAATCGCTGAAGTTGGCCTCGAGCGAGTCACTATCGCTGCCATGGCCGGCACGGGGTAGGTGATCCAAGGGATGAGTCACGGTATAACTCCTTCGCCCGACCGCCAACAGGCGGAGCCTGCTGGCGGAAGTCGCTCATTATTATTGGCGTGAACTAAAGGCTCAGCGCTCGACGGCAGTGGCCGCGTTGCGTTCGGCGCGTTTCTTGAGTACGTCGTAGACGCCGGGGTAGGCGGGCCGCTCGATGTAACGGCCGGCACCTTTCTCGGCGCGTAGTTCTTGACCATCTCGCCAGACCCACTTGCCCTGGCTAATTGTGTGGCGCGGGATGCCGCGCACCGTCTTACCCTCGAAGATGTTGAAATCGACGTTCTGATGGTGGGTCATGGCGGAGATCGTGCGCGTGGCGTTGGGGTCCCAGACCACCAGGTCGGCATCGGCTCCTTCCTGGATCGCCCCCTTGCGCGGGTACATGTTGAAGATCTTGGCGGTGTTGGTGGAGGTGACAGCGACGAAGTCCTGCATCGAGATGCGGCCGCCGTTGACGCCTTCGTCCCAGATTACCGCCATGCGATCCTCGATCCCGGCGGTGCCGTTGGGGATCTTGGTAAAGTCGTCCTTGCCCATCGCCTTCTGATCGTCGCAGAAGCAGCAGTGATCGGTGGCAGTGGTCTGCAGGTTGCCGGACTGCAGGCCGGTCCACAGCGCGTCCTGATGCTCTTTGCTGCGAAAAGGAGGGCTCATGACGTGGGCGGCGGCCTTGGCCCAGTCCGCGTTGCGATAGACGCTGTCGTCGATCATCAGGTGCCCGGCGAGACATTCGCCGTAGACCGGCTGGCCCTGGCGGCGCGCGTAGGTGATCTCGTCGAGCGCGTCCTTGCATGACACGTGGACCACATAGATCGGCGCGCCCAGTGTGCCGGCGATGCGAATGGCGCGGCTCGCGGCTTCGCCCTCGACCTGCGGCGGGCGCGACAGCGGATGCGCTTCGGGACCAGTGAGTCCCTGGGCGAGCAGCTTCTGCTGCATGTGATAGACCAGTTCGCCGTTCTCGGCGTGCACGGTGGGCACTGCGCCGAGTTCCAGGCAGCGGGTGAAGCTGGCCACCAGAATATCGTCGGTGGCCATGATGGCGTTCTTGTAGGCCATGAAGTGCTTGAAGCTGTTGACGCCATGTTCGCGCACCAGTGTGCCCATGTCTTCGTGGACGCTGTCGTTCCACCAGGTCACCGCGACATGGAAAGCGTAATCGCTGGCGGCCTTTTCGGCCCAGCCGCGCCAAGTCTCGAAGGCCTCCATCAGTGGCTGGCCGGGATTGGGAATCACGAAGTCGATGATCGTGGTGGTGCCGCCGGCGAGCCCGGCGGCGGTGCCGGTGTAGAAGTCCTCGCTGGCCACGGTGCCCATGAACGGCAGTTGCATGTGGGTGTGCGGGTCGATGCCGCCGGGCAATACGTACTGGCCGCTGGCGTCGATCACCTCGGCGTCGGCTGGTGCTTCGAGGTTGATGCCGATAGCGGCAATCTTGCCGTCCATGCAGAGCACATCAGCGCGATAAGTATCGTCATGAGTGACGACGGTGCCGCCACGGATCAGGATGGTCATGGTCTCACCTTTTGTAGTTGTCTTCTTGTGCTCGTCGTTGCTAGCCGCGGCTATTCGCCATCGGTTAGCCGCGTATACGTCTCGGGCCGGCGATCGCGGAAGAACTGCCAGGTGTTGCGAATCTCGCGAACCATCGCCAGGTCGACTTCGTGAATCAGCAGCTCGTCCTCGCTAGCGCTAGCCTTGGCTTCGATCTGGCCGCGCGGGTTGGCGATGTAGGAGTTGCCGTAGAACTCGCCAATATTCCAAGGTGCCTCGGTGCCGACGCGGTTGATGGCAGCCACGAAGCAGCCGTTGGCGGCGGCCGAGGCGGGTTGTTCGAGCTCCCACAGGTATTGCGACAAGCCGGCGACGGTGGCCGAGGGGTTGAAGATGATCTCGGCGCCGTTGAGTGCCAGGGCGCGCCAACCTTCGGGGAAATGGCGGTCATAGCAGATATACACGCCGATCTTGCCGTAGGCGGTGTCGAAGACCGGCCAGTCGGACTTGCCGGGCTTGAAGAAGTACTTCTCCCAGAATCCGGCGACCTGCGGAATGTGCGTCTTGTGGTACTTGCCGAGGTAGCTACCGTCGGCGTCGAATACTGCCGCGGTGTTGTAGTAGATGCCTGGGGCGGTTTCCTCGAAGATGGGCACGATGATCACCATGTGATGCTTGGCCGCGAGTTTCTGCATCATCTGGCAAGTCGGCCCTTCGGGGACCTTCTCGGCGGCGGCGTACCACTTCTTGTCCTGACTGGGACAGAAATAGGGTTGATTGAAGACTTCTTGGAAGCACAGCACTTGAACGCCGGCTTCGGCGGCCTGCTCAATGTACGGCAAGTGCGCCTCGTTCATGGCGTCGCGGATAGCGGCCGGCTCGAGGTCGGTCTCGACCTTCAAGGCCATCTGAATCAAGCCGATCTTTACTTTTTCCATCAATCGATCCTCATCTTGTGCTTGTTGTTAACGCTCGTCGTGCGTCGTTCTGCATTGATGCGGTTTTATAAAACCTGTCTGTAGAGTCAGGATGATAAGAAACTAGTCCCTACCAAGGTGTTCTTTCAAGATTTTTTTGAAATTTTTGTAATGGCATTAAAATAGCGTAACTCATTAATTCACAAAGAATTCCCTATAAAGGAGCAGGGTATGCACCAAGTGTTTAATCCTAGGTGATGTTTTAATTTTACTTTAAAAAACAATATCATATGATTAATTAAAAGACAGATGGATAGACTGGTTAGCGTTGTTATGCACCATTGTGGAGATTGTCTAGAGTGTCAGGGCGCTTGCCAGACAGCCCGCTAAGGCATGCGCGATTTTTTGAAGTGATGGTATCTATAAAAAGTTGACGATCGGGGCAGGATTGATTGGTTTATTGAAATCAATGACTTGTTAAAAGTGCCCAAGGTTGACGAGGGTGGGTTCAAAGGTGCCTCCTTTCATCCAAACGTCAAGTTGGGCACGCTTTTTGCGGGAAATTGACAAGCGACAGTCAGTATCCAATACAACGCACGGCTTCCCGGTGCGGGGAGTTGGCGGCCGCATGAGGAGACAACAACAATGACGGCAAATACTTCACGCTCTGTGCAGCGTGGCGAACTCGTCGAGCTCGAGGTCGGTGAGGATGTTCGGGAGAGTTCACGCTTCAATGAAGACATTGCTCCGACACGACTTGAGGAGCGTACTTGGTCGCGCTGGAACGTCGCGGCCTTGTGGGTTGGTCTATCGATTTGCGTGCCGACCTACACGTTGGGCGGTATCCTCACCGCTTACTTCGGCCTCTCGGTGAGCGAGGCGTTGGTCACGATCCTGATCGCCAATATCGTGATCCTGGTGCCCTTGACGCTGAATGCCTTCCCAGGCACTAAATACGGCATTCCGTTTCCGGTGGTATTGCGCTCGTCGTTCGGTATTCGCGGCTCCAACGTTCCCTGCCTGATCAGGGCGTTGGTCGGGTGCGGTTGGTTCGGCATCCAGACGATGTTCGGTGGGCTGGCGATTCATCTATTGCTGTCGGCGGTCTTTCCACCCTGGCGCGCACTGGAAGGGGTCGGCGAGGTGATCGGCTTCTTCCTGTTCGGTGCCATGAATCTCTATGTAGTGATCCGCGGTGCCGAGTCGATCAAGTGGTTGGAAACTCTCTCGGCGCCGCTGTTGTTGGCGGTCGCCGTGGGCTTGATGGTCTGGGCCATGCCGCACGTATCGATGACCGAGCTGTTGAGCCAGCCGCCGTCGCGTCCCGAGGGTGCTCCCGTCTATGGTTATTTCTTCGCGGGGCTGACGGCTATGGTAGGTTTCTGGGCCACGCTGTCGCTTAATATTCCCGACTTCAGCCGTTTCGCCAAGAGTCAGAAGGACCAGATCGTTGGCCAGATTATCGGCCTTCCCTTAACCATGTTCTTCTTTGCCTCGCTCGGCGTCGTCATGACGGCGGCATCGGCGTCGCTGGTGGGTGAAACGATTGCCGATCCGGTGAACTTGATCGGGCGTATCGATAACCCCTTTTGGGTAGTCATCGCCATGGTGCTGATCATCATCGCGACGATCTCGACCAATACCGCTGGTAACATCGTATCGCCGACCAATGATTTCCAGAATATCGCGCCCAAGCTGATCAACCAGACGCGCGGCACATTGATGACGGGGCTGGTCGGTGTTCTGCTGATGGGTTATGACCTGCTGCAGAAAGCCGGTGTGATCGTTTCCGACGTGACCCTCGAGAGCCTCTATTCAAACTGGCTGTTGGGCTATTCGAGCCTGCTGGGGCCGATCGCTGGGATCATGGTCGTCGACTATTTCCTGATCAAGCATCAGCAACTCGACGTCGCCAGTCTGTACAAGGACGGTGCCGCATATCTTGCCTACAATCCGGCTGGCTTTATCGCCTTCTTCATTCCCGTATTGTTGACGGTGTTCTCGCTTGTGACCGGTACCTGGACATGGTTTTACGACTATGGCTGGTTCACCGGCTCGGCGTTGGGGGCGGTGATCTATTATGTGGCGAGCCTCCGGCTTACCAAGCCAGTGAGCCAGGATGATGACGTGACCGACAAAGTGGGCACCTGAGCAAGAGGCGCGATGTGGTAATCGTGATGCTCTGTTCCCTATAAGCAAGCCACCGCCCAAGAGCGGTGGCTTTTTCGTGGATTCATAAGGGGATGGGGTTAACGCGCTGCAATGGCATCGACAGGGGGTGCGTTGCCTGCTGCGGCGTCACGATAGGCGGCGTCTTCCTCGGCGAGGACCTGCGGCGAGAAGCGGACGAGCAGGGTGCAAAAGGAGGCGAGTATCACCGCAACGCCGAGGAAGAAAAGGCCTTGCTGATAGGAAAGCGATTCGCTGCGGAATAGAAAACCAGCGCCGACGGCACCGGCGTTGCCGCCCGCGCCGACAATGCCGGCAACAGCGCCTAGAGCTTTCTTGTTGATGAAAGGCACGACCCCGAAGGTGGCACCTTCGGCCATTTGCGTGAAGAGGCTGAAGACCAGCATGATGCCGATGGCGAGCGCCAGTGTCTGCATCTGGGCGAAGCCCATCAGGGCGACACCTTCGCAGAGCATGGCGATGAACAGCCAGCGCACGCGCCCCTTGAGGCCACCGTGACGGGCGAAAAGATCCGAGAAGATACCGCCGAGAGTGCGGGCGAACAGATTCATTAGCCCAAAGAGCCCGGCAATGAGCCCGGCAGTAGCCAGATCGAGCTCGAAGTTATCGAAGAAGTAAATGGCGGCGATATTGTTGATGGTCAGCTCGACGCCGAAGCAGGCTGCGTAGACGATGAACAGCGCCCAGACGCGTATATCTTTCATGGCGGCGCCAAAGCTTTGCGCCATGCCGTGCTCCTTCTCGGCATAAGGGAGCTCTCCGCGCGCCCGTAGCTCGTCGAAGTTGCCGTTCGGTGCGTCCTGCGTAAAGAAGTAGTAGGCGATACCGGTCGCGAACAGGACGATGCCGGGCACGACCATGGCCAGGCGCCAGCCGAGCGCCTCGTTGACGCCGAGCATCATGACGCCGGCGAAGACCAAGGGCATCAGGATCTGCGTGGTGCCGCCGCCCAGGTTGCCCCAGCCCGCCGTAGTCGCGTTGGCGGTGCCAACCACGTTGGGGGCAAACATGATCGAGGAATGGTACTGGGTGATGACGAAGGAGGCGCCGATCGCGCCGATGGCCAGCCGCGCCAGAAGGAAGGTTTCAAAGTTGTCGGCGAGGCCGATCAGCATTACCGGCAGGGAGCCGAGGCATAAAAGCCACGTATAAGCCTTGCGGGGGCCGATCTTGTCGCAGAGAACCCCGATCACCAAGCGTACCAGGACGGTAATGGCCACCGAAGCGATGATGGTGTTGCCGATCTGGGTTTTGCTCAGGTCGAGGTCTTCACGCACTACGGCCATCAGAGGCGCGATGCCGAACCAGCCGAAGAAGCAGACGTGGAACGCGAACCACGACATGTGGAAGACGCGCATCTGTGGCGTCTTGAGGCTGAAAAGCCGTATCTTGTTGGCTTTATTGCGGATTTCCATGGCTCATCCTCTAGCGTTGGAGTAGCGGAGATCGAACGCGACATCGGCGA
The DNA here is from genome assembly GCF_034479555.1 of Chromohalobacter canadensis. Lineage (NCBI taxonomy): Bacteria > Pseudomonadati > Pseudomonadota > Gammaproteobacteria > Oceanospirillales > Halomonadaceae > Chromohalobacter > Chromohalobacter canadensis. The sequence continues at coordinate 2,834,347 of NZ_CP140151.1, forward strand.
CCTTCGTCATGAAGGGCCGGGTTCTTGGGTTCGACGCACTCGTACTCACTTGGCGAGCCTGGTCCACGTCTGGCTGACCTATAAAAAGCAAAAGGCATGCCAATGGAGAAGAGCAAGGGTTAATGCCCCGTCTTATCGACCCAAAGCGGCTCGCGGGCATGCTTTTGGTGCGATTTGAGGCGCTATCGCACCGCTGTAATGCATTAACAGCGCACCGCTTATGTGCAAGCCCAGTGTGGCATGGGCTGCCGCAGGGCATTACCTGGCATGTAACCTGCATTACAACTCGACAAGCACCTAGGGGGAGGAAAGCGCATGACCGTGAAGGTGCTGATCGTGGATGCTCGTCCGGAACGCTCGCGAGCACTCGAGCAAGCGTTGCGCGACGCGGGGTTCGAGGTCGTGACACGTGCCGATGAGCATGACGACCTCTATGCCATCATGACGCGCGTCAAGCCAGACGCGGTGATCATCGATGCGGCGCTGCCCAGTCGCGATACCTTGGAGCACATGGGCCAACTGGGCCGTCGCTTCCCCAAGCCGATGATCATGCTCGCCGAGGAAGAAACGCCGGACTTAACGCGCGAAGCGACGAGTGCAGGCGTCAGCGCCTACGTGGTCGAGGACGTACAGCCGGCGCTGGTGCGTTCGATGGTCAATGTGGCAATTGCCAGCTTCGAAGCACATCGCGCTCTCAAGGGCGAGCTGACCAAGACGCAGACCACGCTCTCGCAGCGCCGCACCATTGAACGTGCCAAGAGCCAATTGATGGAAACGCACGCATTCAGTGAAGACGCTGCTTATCAGTGGCTACGCAAGCACGCCATGAATCGTCGGCTGACCATTCACGAGGTGGCTCAGGCCGTCTTGGCCAGCGATGACTTCGAGTCGTAGGAGACAATGATGAAAGATCACCAGACGCCTCGAGATGCGTGGCCTTCGCCGGAACTCGATACGCTGACCCTGGGCATGTTGCCGCTCAACGATGCTGCGCCACTGGTGGTGGCGCGAGAGCGCGGCTTCTTCGCGACGCATGGGCTGGATGTGACACTGCAAGTCGAGTCGTCGTGGGCCGGCTTGCGCGATAGTATGCAACTTGGGCTCCTCGATGGTGCGCAGATGCTGCCTTTGATGCCACTGGCCTCGACCTTGGGACTCGATGGACGCCCTACGCCGATGCTTTCGGCGCTGACGCTGAACCTCGGGGGTAATGCCATCACCGTATCCAACGCGTTGTATGCCAGCATGCAGGCAGCCGATCCCGAGGCCATGGTGCAGGCACCGATTTCCGCCCGTGCACTGGCGGCGGTGGTGCGCCAACGGCGAGCCGCTGGCGAGCCGGCGTTGTGTTTCGCTAGCGTGTATCCCTTTTCTTCGCACCATTATCAGCTGCGCTATTGGCTTGCGGACGGCGGTGTCGACCCTGACCGTGATCTCGAATTGCGCGTGGTTCCCCCGCCCTTGGTGGCGGAGCAACTCGAGGCTGGATGGCTGGATGGCTACTGTGTCGGCGAACCCTGGAATACGCTCGCGGCACGTCGTGAAAGTGGTCGTGTGCTGATTGGTAGTCACGCCATTTGGCAGCATGGGCAGGAAAAGGTCTTCGCGGTACGCGAGGCATGGGCCGATGCCTATCCGGCAACGCACCGCGCGGTGCTACGCGCGCTACTCGAGGCTTGCGTCTGGCTGGACGGTTCGGCGCAGCGTGTCGAGGCGGCACGCTTGATGTGCGAAAAGGGCTACCTGGACGTGTCCCCCACCGTGGTGGAGGAAAGCATGGCGGGGGAAGGTACGCCGGCGCCGCATGGCGTGAGCGTGTTCCATCGCCATGCCGCGAACTTCCCTTGGCGGTCTCATCTACGCTGGTACGCTGACCAGATGCGGCGTTGGCAGCACTTGGATGTCGCCGCGCCAGCGCTCGCGGATTGCCTGGCACGTTGCGTGCGGCCGGACCTTTTCCGCGAAGCGGCCGATGACCTTGGCTTCAATTACCCGCTTGTCGATGTTAAAAGCGAAGGCGAACATGCGTCGCAATGGGCGCTGGAAGGGCGCCGTGGGGACATCGCCATGGGGGGTGATCAGCTGCTGGGTGGCGGGCGTTTTTCGGGCCAAGGCTGAACGAGGCTGAAGAAGACCCAAACGCAAATCGCCCCACCGGAAAGGTGGGGCGATTTGTGAGAGGCTCCCGACTAGGCGTTTCCTAGCCTTCGTCGCCCGATTTCTTGTCCAGGTGCACGCTGGCGATAGCCGGTGTATCGCTGTCGCTTTCCAGTTTGGCGAGCAATGGCTTGGACTCTTTCTTGAACGCCGCCAGCTGCTTGCCTTCCAGGCTTTGGTTCTCGGGAAGCTTGACGCGCATAGCGTCGACGGAACGATCATTGACCATTACTTCGTAATGCAGGTGCGGGCCCGTACTCCCCCCGGTGTTGCCGGACAAAGCGATCTCCTGGCCCATCTCGACACGATCACCTTCAGAGACGAGGCGCTTGGAGAGGTGCATATAGCGCGTCTTGTAGCCGTTGTCGTGGCGAATGACGAGGTAGTTGCCGGCGCCATTGGCCTGAAAGGCGGATTTCACGACGCGACCGCCCGCCGGCGAGTCGACGGCGCTACCGGTACGCATGGCGAAGTCCGTACCTCGGTGCGGGCTGATGCGTCCGGTGATCGGATGCGTGCGCCGCAGGTTGAACGGCGAGCTTATGCGATAGTTCCCCTCGAATGGATACCGATTGAAGGCTGGGTCGAGGCCTTGACCATCGGGAGTATAAAACTGATCGTCGGCGCTATTGCGTACGACGGTCAGGTCCATGCGCTCGCCTTGATACTGAGCGGCAAGAATGCGTGAGTCGACGCTTTCGCCTTCCAGCATGTCGGATTCGACGAGCACCTGAAAATGGTCGCCGGCACGCGTGTTGCGGCGAAAATCCAGCTTCTTCGCAAGCAGGCTCGTTAACTGGGCGACCTCTGAGCGCGAAAGCCCTGTGGATTCCGCCGAGAGAGTAAAGCTTCCGTTGACCGTGCCGGTAAAGAGACGTTGAGATGGCTCGGTGGCCTTGATGACGTCAGAAACGTCGAAATCGTCTTGGGGGGAGTCGCGTTCGATGACATACCCTTTGCGTGCATTTTTCATGACACGCAGCGCGAGCAGGTCGCCGTTCTGACTGAGTTTGTAATCGAAAGTGCGTCCGACACGCCAGCGCGTCAGGGCACTCTTGTCAGGAACGCTATCCAGAATGTGCATGACATCGCTATATCCCAGCCCCAGCGTGCGCTCCGCTGTCACGGCGAAGGTGTCGCCTTTCTGTACCGTATAGGTTTCCCATTCCGGCACGAACTCCTGCTGTGTGGCGATCTCGCGCTCCAGATTGGGGGGGCCGTCCTCGTCGTGCAATTCCGTCGGGTCGATGGAAAAGTCTTCGTAGGATGTTCCGCCCAAGACGTCATCGTCGATCTCGTCTTCGGAGAGCAATCCTGGCAACTGCATGGCTGTATGGAGCGCTTCGGCAGCAAGGAAAGGATGAGAGGACTGGGTATCGAATGCCGAAGCATCAGGCACGGTTTTGTCGGCCGCGTGCGCTTTGTCGATGAAGTCGACATCGACGATTTCCTGTGCCTTGAGCTCACTCAGCGGGATATCGCGAGTGGTGACAGTCTCTAGGGTATCGAGGGCATTGCCCGCAAGCGAAGGCGACGACGAATGAGATTCGCCGACGTCTTGAGTGATCTGGTGGGTGGCTGAATTGCCACCGTTGTCGTCAATGACGGTAACGATTTTGTGCGCGCCCAGCACGGTCACCATGGTGGCGACCGGTAACAAAATTAATTTATGTGTGCGGGGCAGCGAATGAAGAATCCGCAACATGGTAAATAGAAGCCGTATACGTGAACATTAAATAGATAAAAGGCAGCGAAACGATAACTCATGTTAAATGAAATGCCTATCCTGTTCATGCATACAGCAGAGGCAAGCCGGTGTCAGCGGCTTGCCTTATATGCGTGACTATATTGGTAATCCGTTACCGGCGTCACACGACGTACAATAGTTGCATAACTTTACTCGGTCAAGCTGCCCTCCCGGTAGGCCTGCATGGCGGCCTCGAGTTCACTGCGTGAATTCATCACGAAAGGTCCGTAATGGGCGATCGGTTCGCGATGCGGGGTACCACGCAAAAGCAGGGCACCAGCCTGACCATCCGCTGCCAGAGTTAGCGCATTGCCCGCCTCGAGTACTGCGAGATGGCCAGCAGTTACCGCTTGGTTGCCAATCTGCACCGTGCCTAAATAGACGTATACCAGCATCGTCTCATCATCAAGCTGCGTCAGCGACAAGGTGCCCGAGTCAAGTCGTACATCAGCGACGCCGGCATTGCCAGCCAAGGCATCGAGAGGGCCGTCGATGCTGGCCGTGGCGCTTTGCCAGTGACCGCCGAGAGCGACCAAGTGGCCTCCTTGCCCTGCGAGGCGCGGCATGTCCTGCGCGCGTATATCGCGGTAAGTGGCCGTGCTCAATTTGTCGCGTGCCGGTAGGTTGATCCACAACTGAAAGGCGTGAAGCCCCTGGCTGTCAGTCAAGGGCATCTCGGAGTGGATCATCCCGCGTCCGGTGTGCATCCACTGCGCATCACCGGCATGAATGGTGCTGCTGTGGCCGAGGTGGTCCTCGTGCGTCAGCCCTCCGTGAATCACATAGGTGAGCGTCTGCATGCCCCGGTGTGGGTGTGGCGGAAAGCCCCCGATATAGTCATCGGGCTGATCGGACCCCAGTTCGTCGAGCATGAGAAAAGGATCGAGCCCACCCTCGAAGTCGTGGAGACGCTTGATCTTTACACCATCGCCGTCTTGGCTTGGATGGCTGGATCGTATGTGCTTGATCTGGCGGTCAGTCTGCGTCGTATGTTTCATGGTGAATCCTCTTGATGACCATGACTGGTATTCTAGTTCGTATTTTTCGAAAGTTAATCGCATATTTTTGCTCATATTCTTCGAGGAAATCGAATGGGTAACGTCACGTTGGCGCAATGGCGCATGCTTGCCGCTGTGGTCGATCACGGCGGGTTCGCGCGGGCCGCCGAAGCCGTGCATAAGAGCCCTTCCACGCTCAATCATGCGGTGCATAAGCTAGAAGAGCAGTTGGGTGTGCGGGTTCTGGAGCCCGTGGGTCGTCAGGTGCGGTTGACCGAAGCGGGAGACATGTTGCTACGCCGGGCCCGGCAATTGCTGGAAAGCGCCGAGGCTCTGGAAGATGTCGCCGGGCGTCTGGGGGAGGGGCTCGAAGCCGAGGTGGTGATCGCCGTCGATCAGATCTTTCCGCCGGATGCCTTGGCGTATGCGTTGGACAGTGTCTCGCGCCATTACCCTCATGTTCGCGTGCAATTGCATGAAACCGTGCTCAATGGCGGTGTCGAGATGCTCTACGATGGACGTGCCGATCTGGTGGTGTCCGGCATCGCGGCTCAGGGTTTCCTGGGTGAGCCATTGGTCAATGTGGAGTTTTTGGCTGTCTCGCATCCCGGGCATCCCCTGCAGCATCTGGGGCGTGAGCTCGATCTGCGCGATCTGGAGCAGCACCGTCAACTGGTGGTGCGCGATTCAGCGCTACGTCAATCGATGGACGCTGGGTGGCTCAAGGCTGAGCAGCGCTGGACCTTGAGCCATCTGGTGACATCGGTCGACATGCTGTGCCGTGGCTTGGGGTTCGCCTGGATGCCGACGACCCGCATTCGCGAGGCATTGCGCATGGGAACGCTTGTTCCCCTGCCTCTGGTGACTGGCGGGCGTCGCGAAGCACCGATACAACTGATCTTTCGCGACCGGGATCGCGCCGGGCCGGCCACGCGGTCTCTGGCGGCGGCTTTGCACGAAGCTGTGGCCGATTGTTGCGAGGAACATTCGATAGAAACGAACGGTTAAACCGCTTTAATGCGCTTGCGCATCGAGTCAGCCATTTTATGCTGAGCGGCATCTAGGGCGACCAAGCATTGGTCCGCCGTTCATCAAGCGTCAGTTCGAGCGTAGAGGGAGCAGGTATGGGGCTGTTGATCGAAGGCCGTTGGCATGACCAGTGGTACGACACCAAGAAACACGGTGGTGAGTTCGTTCGCGAGTCCGCCCAGTTGCGTGACTGGGTGACACCGGACGGGTCGCCGGGGCCGCAAGGGCAGCCGGGCATCGCGGCCGAGGCGGGGCGTTTTCATCTGTATGTGTCGCTGGCCTGCCCGTGGGCGCACCGCACTCTGATCATGCGCAAGCTCAAGGGGCTTGAGGACTTGGTTGGGGTATCACATACCAGTCCGTTGATGCTGGAGCAGGGCTGGACCTACGCCATCGACGAGGGTTCGAGTGGCGATCCGCTCAATGGCGTCGACTACCACCACCAGCTTTATACGCTGACCGATCCGGAGTATACCGGTCGGGTCACGGTGCCGGCATTGTGGGATCGCCAAACCGGGCGCATCGTCAACAACGAATCCGCCGATTTGGTACGGATGCTGGGCGGGGCATTCGACGACTTGACCGGCAACCGGCTGGATCTTTACCCGACGGATCTCCGCGAGACCATCGATGCCGTCAACGCCGATGTTTATGACCACATCAATAATGGTGTTTACAAGGCGGGCTTTGCCACGCAGCAGGCGGTCTATGAGAAACACGTCACGGCGTTGTTCGAAGCGCTCGAGCGGCTCGAATCACGGCTTGCCACGCAGCGTTATCTTGCTGGCGAGTGGCTGACCGAAGCGGATATTCGGTTGTTCACCACATTGATTCGTTTCGATGCCGTCTATCACGGGCACTTCAAGTGCAACCTCCGGCGTATCGAGGACTACCCCAATCTGTCGAGTTATCTGCGCGAACTTTATCAATGGTCAGGCATCGCCGAGACAGTGAATTTCGATCACATCAAGCGTCATTACTATTATAGTCACGACACCATCAACCCGACGCGCATCGTTCCCAAGGGGCCGGTACTGGCGCTGGAGCGCCCCCATGGCCGTGAACGCTTGCCGGGGCGGGGCATTCGTGGCGCTTAGGGCCGTGACGCTTAGACTGATGTATCAGCGTCGCTGCTGGGCACGTGTCAGCCATCGGTCGAGCGCATTGGCGAACGTCCTCCGTTCGACGTCACCATAAGGTTTGGGGCCGCCGGTATGCTCGCCGCTGGCGCGCAAGGTTTCCATGAAGTCACGCATCTGTACCTGGGCGCGAATGCCGTCGCGGGTCAGCGCTTCTCCACGATTGGTGATGACTTCGGCCTCGCGGGCCAACGCGGCCTCTGCGAGAGGCAAGTCGGCGGTGACAACGAGGTCGCCCGGGGCCACCCGGTCGACGATGGCGTCATCGGCGGCATCGAAGCCACCGGGAACGGCCAGCGCGCTGACCCAGGCCGAGGGCGGCAGGGGCAAGCGATGATTTGCGACGAAGCGTGTCGGCGTCTGGGTGCGCTCGGCGGCACGCACGATGACTTCGCGGGCATGACGCGGACAGGCGTCGGCGTCGATCCACAACGTCGGCATGGAATACTTCCTCGATAAGCGAATAGGGCTTGATGAACGAATAAGCTTGGGCAAAGCCATTGGTCAATGGTAGTATGCCACTTCCTCGCATGTGTTGACCCCTCCATCCTGTATTCGTCCCTGTGCGATGTGCCTTCCACTAAGCGTGGATAGAGCCTAAAGGACGTTTCTGCGCAAGGCGCATTGCCCGCTCGTTTCGAGCCGGCCGTGAGAGCGCTTGCCGCATCGATGGCGCGCCACGACGCGTAAGGTCGCCACAGCTGCCGCGTATGCGGCAGGACGCAGGTGCTGCGACCGGCGCCTTTTGTTTCGATGCCCCAGGCCGAGCGGCCAATGGGCAATGAAGGCGCCTTGAATTTTTCCGCCGGTTCGCTCCGGCTATCCAAGGTGTGACATGACCACGACTCCCGCTGCCTCGCCGACTTTCGCCGAGCTTTCGCTGCCGTCCGTTCTTCTTTCTACGCTCGAATCACTGGGATATGAGACGCCCTCACTGATTCAGGGTAAAACCATTCCCGCGCTACTTGAAGGGCGCGATGTGCTGGGTCAGGCCCAGACCGGTACGGGCAAGACCGCTGCCTTTGCCTTGCCGCTGTTGTCGCGTCTTGACCTCAAGCGTCGCGAGCCGCAGGTGCTGGTGCTTGCGCCGACGCGTGAGCTGGCCCAGCAGGTTGCCGCTTCTTTCGTCCAGTACGGCCGTGATCTCAAGGGACTTGAGGTTCTCAGCCTATGTGGCGGCCAAGAATATCGCGAACAGCTCAGCGGATTGCGCCGTGGCGCCCAGGTCATCGTGGGCACGCCGGGACGCGTGATCGACCACCTCAACCGTGGCAGCCTCAAACTCGACGGCCTCAATGCGTTGGTACTCGACGAAGCCGACGAAATGCTGCGCATGGGCTTCATCGATGACGTCAAGCGTGTGGTCTCCGATACGCCGAAAGAGGCGCAGCGTGTCTTCTTCTCTGCGACCTTGCCCGCTGAAATCTCGCGTATCGTCAATCATTACCTGGTCGATCCGCTCAGGATCATGATCGAGACCAAGACTAAGACGGCCGAAGGCATCGAGCAGCGCTTGGTTCGTATCGAAGGTGGCGCCAAGCTGGAGGCGCTCTCGCGCTTGCTCGAGGTTGAGCCGGTGGATGCCGCCATCGCCTTCGTGCGCACACGTGCTGCTTGCACCACGCTGGTCGAGCAGTTGTTGGCGCGCGGCGTGAACGCGGCGGCGTTGTCCGGTGACCTGGATCAAAGCCTGCGCGAGCGGACCGTCGATCGCCTCAAGCGTGGCAAGGTCGATGTCCTCATCGCCACCGATGTCGCTGCGCGTGGTCTCGACGTGCCGCGTATCACCCACGTGTTCAACTACGACCTGCCGCAAGACGGCGAGGCGTATACTCACCGCATCGGGCGGACGGGGCGCGCTGGACGCAAGGGCGTGGCGATCACCTTCGCAGGTGGCCGCGAGCAGCGCCGCGTGCGTGATATGGAGCGTGTGACCGGTCAGCCGATGCAGGAAGTCGAGTTGCCCGATGAATCTGTCATTCGTGCCCATCGCGACAAACTGTTCCGTGAGCGTGTGCTGAAGACGCTGGAGCAAGGCAGCGACTATCAGCGTGAGCTGATCGAAGGCTTGGCCGATGACGGTTATGATCCCGTGGACCTGGCTTGTGCAATGGCCAGCATGGCGCGTTCCGGCGAGGCCCCCATCGGTCGCTTGCCGAAGCCGGGCGAACGTCGTCCCGCTCGTCAGGGTGGTGGTCGCGATGAAAAGCCCAACCGCCGTGATCGTGGCCCGAGCGCTGGCATGACGCGTTATCGCGTATCAGTGGGGCACAAGGATGGCGTCAAGCCCGGCCAGTTGGTAGGTGCATTGGCCAATGAAGGCGGTATCGACGGTGGCAAGATCGGCCGTATCGACATCCGTAACGCCTTCTCCGTGGTCGAATTGCCGAGTACGCTGCCGACTGCCGTGCTGTCACGCATCGGTCAGGCGCGTGTCGCCGGCCGTCCGCTGGAGATTGCCGAGGATCACGGCTCGGCGGAGCGTGCTCCGCGGCGCCAACGTGAAGACGGCGACGCTGCTCCCCAGAAGAACCGTTCGCAGGCGTGATCTAGCCGCTAACGGCTCACGCGCGCCGCTCGTCACCTGACGAGCGGCCATTAAAAAACGCCCCATGGCAATGTTGCTGCCATGGGGCGTTTGCGTTGGTGATGGCCCTCGTCCCGGAGGACTCAGGCGCATCAGGAGAGGCAGTTTACCCCTCGCGCTTGCCGTCGACCAGACGATTCAGGCCGAGACTGTTCGCTTTCTTGAGTGCCTCGGGCAGCAGCGAATCAGACAGGTTCTGATAGCATACTGGGCGCAGGAAGCGGAAGATCGCGGCGCTGCCTACGGAGGTACTGCGTGAATCGGTCGTGGCCGGGAAGGGACCGCCGTGGACCATGGCATGGCAGACCTCGACACCGGTCGGCCAGCCGTTGGCCATGATACGACCCGCCTTGCGTTCCAGCGTGGGTAGAAGACGTGCGACGGCGTCGGTGTCGTCCTCGTCCATCTGCAGTGTGGCGGTCAATTGGCCTTCCAGGGCTTCGGCCACGCGCTTCATCTCGTCCATGTCGCTGCAGATCACCACCAGCGACGTGGCGCCGAAGACTTCTTCCTGCAGCGATTCATCAGCCAGCACATCGGCGCCTTGCGTGGTGAAGAGACCGGCCTGGCACTGGTTCTCGCCTTCGCCGGTGAGGCCGCGGCCCACTTCGTTCACCTTGGCGTTGCCCGCCAGTTTGGCGACGCTTTGCTCGTAGGCCGCATGAATCCCAGGCGTCAGCATGGTATTCGCAGGCGTTTCCTTGAGCGCCTTGCCGGCTTCCTCGATGAAGCTATCCAGTGCCGGGCTCTTGAGACCGATCACCAGGCCGGGGTTAGTGCAGAACTGGCCCGCGCCCATGGACAAGGAACCCACGAACGATTGGGCGAGGTCGGTGCCGCGTGTCTCAAGCGCTTTGGGCATCAAGAATACGGGGTTGATGCTGCTCATCTCGGCGTAGACCGGGATCGGCTCAGGGCGCGATTGTGCGGCTTGCTGCAGTGCCAGGCCACCCTTGCGAGAGCCGGTGAAGCCGACCGCTTTGATGCTGGGGTGCTTGACCAGTGAGGTGCCTACTTCATAACCGGCATCGAAGAGCATGGAGAACACGCCTTCAGGCATGTTGCACTTCTTGGCAGCGCTTTGGATGGCGCGTGCCACTAGCTCAGAGGTGCCAGGGTGCGCCGAGTGTGCCTTGACGATCACCGGGCAGCCCGAGGCCAGTGCGGACGCAGTGTCACCGCCGGCCACGGAGAAGGCTAGCGGGAAGTTGCTGGCGCCGAAGACCGCGACCGGTCCCAGCGGAATGTGGCGCTGGCGAAGATCAGGGCGCGGCATGGGCGTGCGTTCCGGCAGTGCCGGATCGACGCGCACACCGAGCCATTCGCCGGCACGGACGACACCCGCGAAAAGGCGCAGCTGGTTGCAGGTACGTCCACGCTCACCTTCGAGACGTGCGACCGGCAGGCCACTTTCGCTCATGGCGCGTTCGATCAGGCCACCGCCCAGGTGTTCGATTTCCTCGGCGATGGTTTCCAGAAACTTGGCCCGTTCCTCCAGTGAGGTTTCCCGATACGTATCGAAGGCGTCCCAGGCGAGCTGACAGGCACGTTCTACCTGCTTGTTATCGGCACTGGGAAACTCGGGTGGCAGAGTCTCGCCACTGGCGGGGTCAACCGCCTGGAAACTAGTGCCGGGGCCGGCTGCGATGTCTTGTCCGATGATCTGTTTGCCTTCCAATATCATGCTTGCCTCCTGGCATTGATGGGCATATATATGACATGGCGACGCTTGGCGCGAAAGTCAAGGGGACGTTTTGTCGCACCAACGTTGTGACGTGATCCCTTGCCATCGCGTGCGCCTCCCATGTCATCGAGAGTACTGTTTTGGGTGGATGTCATGGCCGGACGTAACGCTTTGAGATCAACGTCGTGGGCGATCCCGGCCATGGTGTTGAAACGCCGCCGACCGTCAAGCGCCGGGACGCTGTCGTACGAGATAGTTCAGCAAGGCACCGCTACCGAACTGCCAGGGCCGAATGCGGTCGCTGGTGTCGACGCGATTGACCAGCGCCCCGAGTGTGGGCGTGGCGATGGTCACCACGTCTTCGACGTGGTGAGTGAAGCCGCTACCTTGGGTATCACGATCTTGGGTCGGGGCGAATAATGTTCCCAGGAACAGCATGAAGCCGTCCGGATACTGGTGATGTGCGCCTAGTGTCTGGCCGACGAGGTCGAGTGGGTCGCGACTGATCTGGTTCATCGAGCTCACCGCGTCCAGGTGAAAGCCATCCTCGCCACGGACATCCAGAGTCACCTCCAGGGCGCGAACACTGTCGATATCGAAGTCGTCATCGAAAAGGCGTACGAAGGGGCCGATGGCGCAAGAGGCGTTGTTGTCCTTGGCCTTGCCCAGCAACAGAGCACTACGCCCTTCGACATCGCGCAGGTTGACGTCGTTGCCGAGCGTGGCGCCACGTACTTGGCCGCGCGAGTCCACCGCCAGCACGACCTCGGGCTCGGGGTTGTTCCATTTAGAGGCCGGGTGAATGCCGACCCGATGCCCTAGGCCCACCGCCGACATGGGCTGCGATTTGGTGAACACTTCGGCGTCGGGGCCGATGCCGACTTCCAGGTATTGCGACCAGACGTCGAGCTCAACCAGCTTGGCCTTGAGGGCCTCAGCCTCGGCGGAGCCCGGCGTCAACCGGGAGAGGTCGTCGCCGATCAACGAGGTGACGGTCTCGCGCAATGTCGCGGCCTTCTGGCTATCGCCGCGCGCCTGCTCCTCGATCACCCGCTCCAGCATCGATGACGCGAACGTCACCCCGCAAGCTTTGATTGCCTGCAGATCGCAGGGGGCCAGAAGATGCCAGGTAGCGGGGTCGCCCTCGGCATCGAGCGAGGCTTCAAGGCAATCGCTGACCGCGAGAAGCGGGGCATCCGGCGCTTGGGCGATGCGTGTTGGTAGATCGTCGAATTCCAGCAGGGCACTGAACGTGGGGGCCAGAGCACTGATATCGTGCAGCATGCCGTCACGCACGGTGACCAGGCGGGGACCTTGCGCATCGGGGTCCCATATGCGGCCGATCAAGTTGTTGTTGCCGGCATCTTGGGGAAGAAACGGGTGAAATTCATTCATGGGCGCGCCCTTGGATTCGTCGCATCAGGCGGTAAATGTTGAACATAGTGCTTACATGTTCAACATAGACTTTGGTATACCCGCTGCAATCTACCCCAGGCGGTCGGGCTGCTGGTATAGGGGTTGATCGACGCTTTCCTCTTGCTGTCCATTGGTGGAAAACGCATTTTAATCAGCATCCTGAAGCCTCGTTTCGGCACTGTACCTAGATCTCGATGTCGGTTTTTGAAGGGGGTGAAAAAAGCCCGATAAAATTTTTGATATTTTTTTTTATATCAAAGCAGGTCTTTTTTGACATTATTCGGTTATTGAAGGGGGCGTTTATGGTGTTGGCAACGCTAATGCGAACGCCATGAGAAGGAGCCCCCGATGAGTCAGTCCCCTCGCCGACTGCGCAGTGCCGAGTGGTTTGGTACTGCCGATAAGAACGGCTTCATGTATCGCAGCTGGATGAAGAACCAGGGCATTCCCGACCATGAATTCCAGGGCAAGCCGATCATCGGCATCTGCAATACCTGGTCGGAGCTTACGCCCTGCAACGCGCATTTCCGCAAGCTGGCCGAGCACGTCAAGAAAGGGGTACTCGAAGCTGGCGGTTATCCGGTCGAGTTTCCGGTGTTCTCCAACGGTGAATCCAACCTGCGGCCCACCGCGATGTTCACCCGCAATCTGGCGAGCATGGATGTCGAGGAGGCGATTCGTGGCAACCCGCTCGATGCCGTGATTCTGCTGGTCGGCTGCGACAAGACCACGCCGGCGCTACTGATGGGAGCGGCAAGCTGCGATATCCCCACTCTCGTGGTCACTGGCGGCCCGATGCTCAACGGCAAGCACGAGGGCAAGGACATCGGTTCGGGCACCGTGGTGTGGAAACTCTCCGAGGAGGTGAAAGCCGGCAAGATATCGCTACACGACTTCATGGCCGCCGAAGCGGGCATGTCGCGTTCCGCCGGTACCTGCAACACCATGGGCACCGCCTCGACTATGGCCTGCATGGCCGAATCGCTGGGCACCTCGTTGCCCCACAACGCGGCCATTCCAGCGGTCGATTCGCGCCGCTACGTGCTGGCGCACCTCTCCGGCAACCGTATCGTCGAGATGGTTCACGAGGATCTCAAGCTCTCCAAGGTGCTTACCAAGCAAGCCTTCGAGAACGCTATTCGCACCAATGCGGCCATCGGCGGTTCGACCAATGCGGTCATTCACTTGCAAGCCATCGCCGGACGCATCGGGGTCGACCTGACGCTGGACGACTGGACGCGCATCGGACGTGGCACGCCGACCATCGTTGACCTGCAGCCCTCGGGGCGCTACCTGATGGAAGAGTTCTACTATGCAGGCGGCTTGCCAGCCGTGTTGCGCCGCCTTGGCGAGGCCGACCGGTTGCCGCACAAGGATGCCCTGACCATCAACGGCAAGACCCTATGGGAGAACGTGGAGGACGCGCCGCTGTATAACGACGCCGTGATTCGCCCCCTCGACACGCCGTTGCGCGAGGATGGCGGTATGTGCGTGATGCGTGGGAACCTCGCGCCCAATGGCGCTGTCCTCAAACCTTCCGCGGCGACGCCGGAATTGATGTCGCATCGGGGACGCGCCGTGGTCTTCGAAAACTTCGACGACTACAAGGCACGTATCAACGATCCCGATCTCGATGTCACCGCCGACGATATCCTGGTGATGAAGAACTGCGGGCCGCGCGGTTATCACGGTATGGCCGAAGTCGGCAATATGGGGCTGCCGTCCAAGCTGCTCGAGCAGGGTGTCACCGACATGGTGCGTATTTCCGATGCGCGCATGAGCGGCACTGCCTACGGTACCGTGGTTCTCCACGTGGCGCCGGAAGCTGCTGCCGGGGGGCCGCTCGCTGCGGTTCGTAATGGCGACTTGATTGCGCTCGATGCCTATGCCAGCACGTTGCACCTGGAGGTCGACGATGCCGAGCTTGCTGCACGCCTGGCCGAGGCCGATCCCACCGCTGAGTCGACCCAGATTGCCAGCACCGGCGGTTATCGCCAGCTCTACATCGAGCACGTGCTGCAAGCCGATCAAGGCTGCGATTTCGACTTCCTGGTTGGCTGTCGTGGTGCGGAAGTGCCTCGTCACTCGCACTGAGGGCTTGGCGGCCGATTGTGGCGGGGCAAAGCCCCGCCATGCAAGGTGCCATGGGGCATGTCGTGATAGTGAACGGTTGCTTATGACAGCATGTCGTGCCGGTCGTGCTTATGAAAGAGGTCGGTAGTCAAAGTAGGCGAAATCCGCTGCCTGGCATCGGCCACCTAGATCCTGCGTGCATAGCCCCACGAAGGTTCCGGTGAAGCGTATGTAATCGGCAGCATCGTCGGAAAGGTTGCGGATATCGATGACATCACCAATGGCGCGCCACGCCTCATCGACCGGCGCTGCGTAGAACTGCATGCGCTCTTTGTGGATCGTTGCCATCAAACGAGTAGGACCCTCCGGGAGTGGGATCTTGTTCAGCAGCAGCTCATCATATATTCCGTGGCGAGATTCGATGATACCGAGACATCTCCCGTCGGTCTCATGATGCGTTACATGTAGGTAAGCGTAATCGGTCGTATCGTAATAGATGATCAGTCCCGCCATTTGTTGAAAATTCTCTGGAGAATACTCGAGCTGGGTTTCAACCTCGACGTGAAAGTCAGTCAGTCGTCTTGCCAGCAGGCTTTGGTGATGCGTCGACTGCATCGACTCGCCTCCCTTGAGCCTCAAAAAGCCGGTGCGCTCGGAGAGCGAGAGCCAATCCTCGCTGAAGGCTCGCCGTAGTGAATTCCAGTAGCCCTTCAGCTCGGGAGAAGAGAATTCGTCCAGGTTGTTTTCCGTCGGCATGGGGTGGGGCGGTAGCTTCGGTGCCTCTACGTTGATACTGGGGTGGGGGCCATACATGACACGTAGCCATCCTTCTTGGGTCCAATGACATTTTTGAATGGCCGTTTCGCGTCCGAGAATGCATTTGTCTTCCACGACCGGACGACCACATAGATGGGCCATATACCACTCTCCGTCTTGTGTCTCGACGAGACTGGCATGACCTGCCTTTTGTAATTGATCTCGCTGGCTTTGATCGGAGGTAAGTACAGGGTTATCGGGATCGACTTCGTAGGGACCTAGCAAGGAAGAAGAGCGCGCTACCGTGACGGCGTGAGTGTATCCGGTACCGCCCTCGGCCGTGATCAGATAATAATATCCGTTACGTTTGTAGAGATGGGGCGCTTCCGTTACGCCGAGTCGAGTCCCTTTGAAGATGTTGCGTATGGGGCCTGTTAAAGAATGGGTGGCCCGGTCGTAACGCTGGAGTGCGATGCCAGCAAAAGAGTTTTGTCCCTTGCGGAAATCCCAGATCATGTTTAGAAGCCAGCTCGAGCCATCGTCATCATGAAAAAGGGAAGGGTCGAAGCCGCTACTATTCAGGTAGATAGGGTCGGACCAGGGCCCTTCGATATTCTCAGCGGTAACGAGATAGTTATGGGTATCCTTGAATGCTCCTTTTCGGCTTTTGACATCGGTATAGACCAGATAGAAAAGGCCATCGGCATGACTCAAGCAGGGCGCCCAGACCCCTCCCGAGTCGATGTTGCCAACCATGTCGAGCTGAGAAGTGCGCGTCAGCGGATAGGTAAGCAGCCGCCAATGGACCAGGTCTCTGGAGTGATGGATCTGTACGCCGGGAAACCACTCGAATGTGGAGACCGCGATATAATAGTCGTCGCCCACTCTGAGAATCGAGGGGTCCGGATGGTAGCCGGGCAAGACGGGATTGGTAATGAGAGCCATATGATCAGCTTCCTTGTTGCCAGGCGGTGAGCTCAAGTTCTTGCCTTGAGGTCCGCGATAATGTTCGGGTAGCGTTTATCGAGATCGTAAAAAAGCATGAGAACGATAAGAAGAACACAAAGCGCGAGTGGCAGATAAATGAACAGAGTCTGGATCGATAGCAAGGCGGCTGCGCTTTGTTCGCCGCCCCCGCCGACATAACCACCGAAAGCCAGTATCCAACCAATGAGCGCCGTACCCAGCCCGCTGCCCATCTTGATACCCATACTGCCGCCGCTATAGACCATGCCTTCGTTACGGATACCGGTCTTCCATTCGCCGTACTCGATAGTGTCGCCCAAGATGGCAAACATGCTGCCATTGATCGGTGCCTTGCCGATTCCTCGGATGATGGTTCCGGCGATGAGCAGTGTCACGTTGCTGAGGTCGATCAGCATCACGAGATAGCCAAAAATGGTGATCAATTCGCCGACAATAATCGCGTTGCGTTTGCCGAAACGCTTGGTGATCGGAGCCACGCAGGCCATTCCCACGAGGATGAAGGCGATATAAGCAGTGGTGACGATTCCGACCATCCAGGTATCGTCCAGGATATATTCGGCGTAATAGACCACGGCACCAGAGTTGAGTGCGTTGAATATATAGGTCATCAGGATGAACGCTGTTGCCAGCGCCCAATACCTGTTCTTGCACAGCGTCAGCAGGCTTTCTTTGAGTGAAACGGTCGAGTCTCGTTGGCTCTGACTGGCGGGCTTGACGCGTTCTCGTGTCGTCTTGAAGGTGAAGATGAAAAGCGCAGTACCGACCGAACCGAAAATCATGAAGGTCACGACCCAGCCGAATTGCTCGCCGCCGAGCAGTGTCGCGACAGGGAGCGTCAGGTTGCTGACCAACAAGACACCTATGAGGGCTAGGCTCATTCGGAAGATGTTCAACAAAGAGCGTTGATATTGGTCTTGAGTTATAAGCGAGTTCATCGTCCCGTAGGGGACGTTGAGTCCCGTATAGACGAGGCAGACCACATTGTAGGTCACGGCGATGTAAACAACTTGCCAAAAGGGAGACACATCGGGCACGGCAAAGAGCAATACTGCTGAAAGCGCGAAGGGCACTGCCAGCCATAATAGCCAGGGTCTCGCCTTGCCATGACGGGAGCGCGTCTTGTCGATGACGTATCCCATGGCAATATCCGAGACGCCGTCGAACACGCGTGAGAACAGCATGATCGAGCCGATGACTCCGGCGGCGACGCCGATGACATCCGTGTAGTAATACACGATAAAGATGCTCATCGCTTGCCAGATGAAATTGCTGGCCAAGTCGCCACAGCCATAGCCGATCTTCTCGAGAAGACCGATCTTCTCGACTGGTGGGACTGGAGAAGCAGTGTGCGTTGCGTGCTCACCAGGCGCTGTTGAAGTCTGTGAATTTGCCGTCATGGTGGACCTCGTTGTCATGGAAGGGGGCGCTGACCTCCAGTGATGTGAAGACGCAGTGGTGCATGTCTAACGACTGTTTGCTTTCCTATTTGGCGAGCGATGGAGTGTTTAGTTTGAAGAGTTAATTAATATTATGTTTGTGTAATAATAAAGAGATTTCCATTATACGTTGGTCATATCCCCGTTATCCTTTGATGGATCAGGCATGCATGTGCTGTATGAGCAATGCTTTTCAGCGTCGTCAAGCTGGAAGGGTAAAGAATCTCTCTTAACCAAGGGTGGTGAGCTTATGGGGAGCTCATGGTTGATACCCTTGGATACCAACATCGCCTTGGGAGGCGGCCCATGGGCCGCCTCCTTGCGTTGGGGGCTGCTCGCATGTGTCAGCGGGAGATCTACGCCTATCGGAGTATGTTGAACATACTGGGAATATGTTTGACTTACTTAGGAGCCGATTGTTCTTTCGAGAGGAGATAACCCGATGTCCGCCGACAATCGCCGCATGACCCCCGATCAACTGCGTTCGCGCTGGTGGTTCGACAATCCCGAGCATCCGGGGACCACGGCGCTATGCATCGAGCGCTACATGAACTACGGCCTGACGCTGGAAGAACTCAAGAGCGGCAAGCCGATCATCGGCATCGCGCAGTCGGGCTCCGACTTGACGCCTTGCAATCGTCACCACATCGACCTGGTAAAACGCGTCAAGGATGGCATCCGCGCCGCTGGGGGCGTGCCGTTCGAGTTTCCCCTGCATCCCATCCATGAAAACGTGCGCCGGCCGACGGCAGCGCTGGATCGCAACCTGGCATACCTGGGCCTGGTGGAAGTCCTGCATGGTTATCCGTTAGACGGCGTGGTGCTGACCACCGGCTGTGACAAGACCACGCCCGCCTGCCTGATGGCGGCGGCGACGGTCAACATTCCGGCGATCGTGCTCTCCGGCGGGCCGATGCTCAATGGCTGGCGCGGCACTCAGGAACGCGTGGGCTCGGGCACCATCATCTGGGAACTGCGCAAGCGTCTTGCGGCAGGGGATATCGGCTACGAGGAATTCCTGTCCCGCGCCACCGATTCGGCGCCTTCCGTGGGCCACTGCAACACCATGGGCACCGCCTCGACGATGAATTCCATGGCCGAAGCGTTGGGCATGAGCCTGCCCGGCTCGGCGATGATCCCGGCGCCCTACAAGGAGCGCTCGATGGTTGCCTACCAGACCGGGACGCGCATCGTCGACATGGTGTGGGAAGACCTGCGGCCGCTGGATATCATCACTCGCGAGGCCTGCGAAAATGCCATCGTGGTGTGTTCTGCGCTGGGCGGTTCCTCCAATGCGCCGGTGCATATCAATGCCATCGCCCGTCACGCGGGGATCGAGCTGACCAACGACGACTGGCAGCGCCTCGGGCACGAAATTCCGCTACTTGCCAACGTGATGCCGGCGGGGATCTATCTTTCCGAGGAGTTCTACCGGGCCGGTGGCGTGCCCGCGGTGCTCAGCGAACTGATCAAGGCCGGACGTCTGCATGGCGACGTGGCAACGGTCAACGGCAAGACATTGGCGGAGAATACGGCAGGGCGTGAAACCCTGGACGACGATATCATTCGCCGCTATGACAATCCGCTGGTGGAAGAGGCCGGCTTCATCAACCTCAAGGGCAATCTGTTCGATTCGGCGTTGATGAAGACCAGCGTGATCGCCAGCGACTTCCGGCAGCGTTTCCTGAGTCAGGCCGATGATCTGGATGCCTTTGAAGGCAAGGTGGCGGTATTCGACGGCTCCGAGGATTATCATGCGCGCATCGACGATCCGTCGCTCGAGATCGACGCGAATACCATCCTGATCATGCGCGGTGCTGGGCCGATCGGCCATCCGGGGAGTGCCGAGGTCGTCAACATGCAGCCGCCGGAGGCGCTGATCCGTCAAGGCATCGAATCGCTGCCATGCATCGGCGACGGTCGTCAGTCGGGGACCTCGGGCTCGCCCTCGATCCTCAACGCGGCCCCCGAAGCGGCGGTGGGTGGCGGCTTGGCGCTACTGGAAACGGGGGACCGGATTCGTATCGACCTCAAGCGCGGTGAAGCGAATCTGCTGGTCGATGACGCCGAGTTGGCGAAACGTCGCCAGGCGCTGGAGTCACGGGGCGGTTACATCTATCCGGTGGACCAGACGCCTTGGCAGGAGATTCAGCGCGGCATGGTCGAGCAGCTCGATCGTGGCATGACGCTGGGCCCGGCCACTAAGTACCGCGACGTCGCCCGCCAGAGCCCGCCTCGCGACAATCACTGAATATTCAGCACCCAATACTCACCGTTGAGCATTCAGCCACCGAAACGGGCGTCGCCATGCGACGCCCGTTTCGCGTTGCAGGAGCTTGAGTCGAGAGAATGGAACTTGAAGCGTGTCAGGTTTCGGACAACAGCTCGGCGCTATGCCCAAGTGGCGTTTCTGGAATCTCTAGCCCCAAGGCGCTGGCGGTTCCGGCAAGCACGGCCTGCGAGGCGAGAAAGGCATCGCGTGGTCGGCGTGCGCGAATGCTTTCCATCAGCAATCGGTGGCGTTCCAGGCTCTCCGCCGGGTCGCTGGCACTGACGTTTGAGGTCTCGATCAACAGCAATATCGAGGGGCGCAGAATGTGCGAGAGCTGTGACCAGACGATGTTGTGCGTGGCCTTGAAGATCGCCACATGGAAGGCGATGTCATAATCACTATGCAGGCGACCGTCACGGTTGGAAGCGGGGTCGTCGAGGTCACTGCCCATACCGTTGAAGGCCTCCTCGATGGCGACCAGGTCATGCGCCGTCGCGTGCTTGGCGGCGGTCATGGCGACATAGGGCTCCACGTCCAGGCGAAAGGCCAGGATCTCGCGCTGCACACCGGGATTGGGCGCCGCATAGCGCGTCATCCACTCGGTGACTTGAGCATCGAGAATGTTCCACTCCGGGTACTCGCGGACCTTCGAGCCGTGCCCTGAGATGCGTTCGATGATCCCGGCATCGACCAACTGGCGAAGATCGCTGCGCACGGCCGAGCGATTGAGGGCGAAGCGCTCGCACAGGTCGACTTCGCGCGGCACGAAATCCCCCGGCTGATACTCGCCGGAGAAGATCTCCTTCGCTAGCGCCTCGGCGACGCTAGGGCGTTTGCGGGATGGGGTTTGTTTGCTCTTCACGTGACATCGTTCCGAATCATTTCGCTCACGCTGGCATATGTCGAACATTTCGACAAGGCGCCGATGGTAGAGGTTTTCGTGGAGAAGATGTCACTGGCCTAGTCGGCGCTTGCCAGGCGCTGACCGAGCGCCACCATGAAGGCATCCGCCGCGTCGAGTTGAGCCACTTCCAGATATTCGTCGGGTTGGTGTGCCTGAGCGATGCTGCCGGGGCCGCAAATCACCGTAGGCAGGCCGGCGCGCTGGAACTGGCCCGCTTCGGTGGCATACGCCACGGCTTCGTTGTCGGTGGCGCTGAGCAGCGACTGGCATAGCGCTACCGCCGCTTGGTTGTCGCGGTCGGCCAGGGCGGGCACGGTCTCGGTGAGATGGTCGGTCTGGATGGCGATCTGAGGCGCGCGTGGGCGCAACTCGCGGACCAATGACTCGGCGTAGTGCTGGAAGCGCTCGAACAAGGCCTCAAAGCCGTCCGTCGGCAGGTGGCGAATCTCCCAGTCGAAATGGCACTCGCGCGCCATGATGTTGATCGCCGTACCACCCTGGATCTTGCCCACGTGCAAGCTGGAATGGGGGACGTTGAAGAGCGGATCGACACGCCCCTCGCTGACCAGTTCCGCCATGATGTCCTCGATGCGGGTCACCAGGCGGGCGGCCACGTGTACGGCGGACACACCCTGACGCACCTGGCTGGAGTGCGCCTCGCGACCTGTCACCGTGGTGCGCAGGTTGGTGATGCCCTTCTGGGCCACCACCGGCGCCATCAGCGTGGGCTCGCCGACGATGACCGCTGCCGGCGTCGGTGCATCGGCCATCAGACGTTCGATCAAGCGCGGCGCGCCCAGGCAGCCGACTTCCTCGTCATAGGAAAACGCCAGATAGATGGGCCGTTGCAGATCGCTGGCCTGCCACTGAGGCACCTGCGCCAATGCGCTGGCAATGAAGCCCTTCATGTCGCAACTACCACGCCCGTAGAGGCGACCGTCGTGCTTGTCGGTCAGCGTGAAGGGGGCGCTGCTCCAGGGCTGGCCGTCGACCGGTACCACGTCGGTATGCCCGGACAACACCACACCACCTGCCACCTCGGGGCCGATGCGTGCGAGCAGGTTGGCCTTGCTGCCGTCATCGTTGTCGATGCGGGTACAGGGCACGTCGTGCGCGGCGAGGTAACGCTCGATGAAGGCGATCAGTTCCAAGTTGGAGTGACGCGACACAGTGTCGAAGCCAACCAGGCGTTCGAGCAAGTCAGTGGTTTTGGACATGATGGCCTCCCAGCGGGATGTTTTGCGCCAGCCTAGCACGCCGATGTCGCGGGGCGTCACTTTGACGGCGGGGCGAGCGTGCGTCATCTTGAGAGTGTCCATACACTCAGTCGGGAGAGTACTCACGTGAGCAAGGTTCTCGTTCTCTATTATTCCAGTTACGGGCACGTCGAAACATTGGCCAATACTGTTGCCGAAGGCGCACGCGGTGTGGCCGGCACCCAGGTGGATCTGTATCGCGTGGCCGAGCTCGTGCCCGCTGACGTCGCCGAAAAATCCGGCTACAAGGAAGACAGCACCGCTGCCGTGCTGGATGACCCTAGCCTACTGGCCGATTACGACGCGATTCTCGTCGGTACCCCCACGCGCTTTGGCAACATGGCCTCGCAGATGCGCAACTTCTGGGACAAGACGGGCGGTCTCTGGGCGCAAGGCAAGCTGATCGGCAAGCTGGGCGGCGCCTTCACATCCACCGCTAGCCAGCATGGTGGGCAGGAAACCACGCTGACCTCGATTCATACTACCTTGCTGCATCACGGCATGGCGGTCGTCGGCGTACCGTATTCCTGCGCGGCACTGAGCGAGCTCGATGACGTCTCTGGCGGTACGCCCTACGGCGCGACGACCATCGCCGGTGGTGACGGGAGTCGCCAACCCAGCGAAAACGAGTTGACCATCGCCCGCTTCCAGGGCCAGCACATCGCTGAAATGGCCGCCAAGCTCGCCGGCTAAACGCCCCACTGACTGCCATCAATGCCAGACGCCGTGCCTCGGGCGCGGCGTATTGTGTTGCTGAAGGGCTTACGTTATTTCAATAAGAGATGCTATGCGTATCTACTTCTTATGAACTATTTATTCAATTTTATCGTAGGCACTTTTGTAGGAGCAGCCAGCTGGGGGATTTCACCTTTGGTGTCGGGGGAGTTCGAACCCTTTGACACGATGGTCGGCTGGGTGATTGGGCAGGCTTTAATGCTTACCTTTACTATATATACAGGCTGGACTAAAAAGCTGGCGCTTCTCTTGGTCGTAGTGGCAGGCATGTATGTGGGACAGAATGCATATGCCTATATTGTTGGACCAAGTGGGGTAAGAGAATGGTTCGTTCTAGGGCTCGTAACAAACATACTGCTCTGCATCATTCCCTTCGCTGGAGGCGGTTTAGCCAAATGTGCCTCTTTGTACGTGCATCGTCCCAAAAAGTAAGGTTGGTAGCAGGATTCGCTTAGGGGCGCCCTGCTGACATACTCAATAGCTGGCTGCTTCGTGGGGTGACAAGCCTTCTATCGCTATTATCGCTATAAGGAAATGTATGCCCAATTTCCATACTCGCTCGTTGTGCGAAGCGCTGTTGGGTCTTGCGGGGATTTGGCTTCTGGTAAGGACGCTCTCGAACCAGGCCACATCTCTCTATATAGCTTGGTCCAGTTCGTCTGTTGCACAAGAGGCGGGGTCACCGAATATGCTCGCCATCCAAGGCGTGCATTTTCTCGTCAGTGTACTGTTGGGAGCGGGGCTTCTCCTGGCGCGCAAGCCGATCAGTCGCTGGCTAGCGCCGTATGAGACCGACTTCTCAGTCTCGTCGGCGACTCTGATGGCCGTGGGGACTGCCTTGATTGGCATCGGTTATCTGGCGTCGGGTCTGGTCACGCTGGGCACGCATTATGCGCGACTGGAAACGCTGGGCTCTTCCAGTTCCGACAGTCTCTGGCGCGGTGGTTTCTCCGTGGGTGTCGGGATCATACTGTTCGCCAGTTCTCTCGGTATCGGCCGCCTTTGGCGACGGCTTCGGGCGTTATGATGCTGAGCCGAGGACGGTGGAGGCAGCCGTCCTTTATTTATTGAGAACTCATCTTTCCTAGTGACTCAATATTGCCTAGGTACTCACCAACCTCGCACGACTCGTCCCATGGCCGAGCGCTTGCAGGCCGTCCAGCGCGGCGCTTGCTCTACGCCGTCAGGGCCGAGGTTCGAGCGAGATGGGGCGACGGGCTCCTTGGAGGTCGTTGATGCGGGAGTTCCGAGTGCTATGCTAAGCGCACATGAGACAAAGGGGTTAGTGAGAGGCCGTTGCTGCCCGACATGGAGGTAAAAGATGAACAAATTGCAAACGCTGTCGTTACTGAAGCAGCATCTACCTGCCATGGTCCATCAATTTGGTGTTCGGGACCTTGCTCTCTTCGGCTCTATGGTGCGCGATGAGGCGGAAGAGCGTAGTGACGTCGATATCCTGGTGAGCTTCGAGGGCCCGGCAACGGCAGATCGCTATTTCGGGGTGCAATTCTATTTGGAAGATCTCTTGGGGCGTCCGGTGGACTTGGTGACCGATAAGGCGTTGCGTTCCGAGCTTCGACCTTTCATCGAGCGCGAGGCCATGCATGTCTGAAAATAGACCACCACGAGAGTGGCGCTTTTACATCGATGACATGATCGGCTTCTCAGAAAAAGTGCTTGTTTACACTGATGGACTGGATCAAGAAGGCTTCATTAAGCACGACCTGACATATGATGCCACCCTCCGCAATCTGGAATTGATCGGGGAGGCGGCTACCCGCATTCCAGATGATATACGTGCCGCTCATCCGGAGATTCCATGGCGTCTGATCATCGCCACGCGGAACCGCCTCATACATGCCTATCTCGGAATTGATGCCGATACTGTCTGGAGCATCATTCAGACGCATATCCCGGAGCTTCGCGAACGGCTAGAGGCTTTAAAGTACACCTAGGTACTCACCAACCTCGCACGACTCGTGCCATTGCCCAGCGGCTCGACTTGTATCTGCACCGGGATACGTTCGTGCATTTCCTGTACATGCGAGATCACGCCGACGCGGCGACCCAGCGCTTGCAGGCCATCGAGGGCGTCCATGGCGAGCGCCAGGGATTGCGGGTCGAGACTGCCGAAGCCTTCGTCGATGAACAGCGATTCTATGACGAGTTCGCCGGAGGCCATGGAGGCGAGCCCCAGCGCCAGCGCCAGCGAAACGAGGAAGGTTTCGCCGCCGGACAGCGAATGCACCGAGCGACGCTCATCGCCCATGTCGCGGTCCTCCACCAGCAGGCCTAGCTCGCTGCCGCCGCGAATCAGCTTGTAACGGCGGCTCAGCCCTGTCAGATGCGCGTTGGCGTGCTCCAGCAGTTGCTCCAGATTGTAGGCCTGCGCGATGCGCCGAAAGACCTTGCCGTCGGCGGAGCCGATCAGCTCGCTGATGCGGCCCCAGCGGTGGTACTCGGCGCGCGCGGCGTCGAGCTCGGCTTGCCCCTCGCGTTGGCGCTGACGCTTGCGATCATCATCGCGCAGGGCGTGTAGGGCGTCGTCGCGACGTGTCTGGGCGGCATCGTGTTGGGGCGCCAGAGCGTCACGCTTGGTGTCGAGCGCCTCCTGGCGCTGATCGATCCGGGCTTCGACTGCCTCGCTCAATAGAGCGTCTGCGCTGGCATCGTGCTCGGTCAAAGCCTGGTCGTGGCGATGCGCGATGAAGGCCTGTCGGCGCTCGGCAAGGGTGGCGCTGGTTTGCTGGCGGGCCTGCTCGGCCTGGGTCAGCTCCCGTTCTCGATGCTTGGCAGTATCGTCGGTTTCGTCGAGTAGTCGCTGCAGGGTGGCGTCGTCCAGCTCAGGATGCGCTTGGCGCCAGGCATCCAGCTCGTGGGCTAGGGTGTCGAGTTCCTGCTTGAGCCTGGCAAGCTGCTCGGCCTCGTAGTGCGACTGCTGGGCAAGTCGCTGATGTTTCCTCTCACTGTCATGGCATTGGGCAAGCGCCGTATCCCGAGCCTGTCGTGCGGTGGCCTGCCGCGTATCGAGCTGCTGCTGCCAGACATCCGGAGAGGCGTGCTCGCCGAGCAGGGCCTTGAGCCGGGCGGCGATGTCGTCGCGCTCGCGGCGTAACGGTGGCAGACGCGCATCGAGTTCTGTGAGTTCCTTGTCGAGGCGGATGCGCTGGGTATCGAGTTGTGCCAGTGTCAGCTCGCTTTGGCGCAATGCCTCGTCGAGCGGTGCAAGCTCGGCCTCGGCGCGAGCAAGGGCCTGAAGCGTCTCCTCGTGTTGCGCGCGCTGGGCGTCGCTTGTCTGGCGTTGCTCGGTCAGCCAGGCGTCGCGCCGGTCGTGATCGATGCCGGCAAGTTCGGCGTGTAGCGGATGTTCGTCGAGCGCCTGGTGCGCCTCTTGGTGGCGCTTATCGGCATCCGCACCGTCCTGGCGTTGTTGCGTGAGCGAGGCCTCCAACGCGCGGTATTGGCCCAGCAGCTCGTCACGTTGTTGCTGGGCGTGGTCGCGTTGTTGCTGGGCGTCCGCCAGTTGGCGGTCTTCTTCCGCTTGCTGTGCGGCAAGCTGGGCGGCTTCGGGCGTCTGTGGCGGTTGGTGGCGCCAGGGATGCTCGAGCCCCCCGCACACCGGGCAGGGCTGGCCTTCCTCGAGGGCGTCGCGCAGGTGCGTGACACTCTCGCTGCGCACTGCGCGGCCGCGTTCGACGAATTCCAGCACGCTGCGATAGTGGCGCTCGCGGTCATCGAGGTGCTGGCGCGCGGCCTGGCCTTGGGTGATTAACGCCTCGAGCCGCGCTGCGTCCTGAGTCAGGCGCTCATTGAGCGTACGCTGGGTATGATCTGCACGACAGGCGGTCTGCCAGCGGCTCTGTAGCTCACCGAGTGCCAGGTGACGTCGGGCGGCGTGATCATGCGCGCCCTGAACGGCCTGACGGGCGTCCTCCACGCGGGCATGCTCACCCATCAACTGGCGCAGGGTCGCCTGCCAGTCATCGCGCTGGCGGCGCTGTCGTTGCTGTGTCTCGTGAGCTTCCTGGTGACGCGTGGTCAGCGCTTGCGCTTCGCGGTGATGTGCGGCGTGCGTCTTGTCGAGCTCGGCCAACTGATGCTCGCGGGTAGCCAGTTGCTGTGCCTGCTCGCGGGCGCGGTGCAACTGAGGCTCGGCCATGCGGCGTGCCGTGTCGGCGTCCTGAAGGGCCCGTTCGGCCGTGGCATGTGTCTGTTTGGCCTGTTGCTGTGTGGTCTCGGCCTGTGCCAGGGCCTTGCACGTGTCGGCATGGGCCGTTTCGAAGCGAGAGATCTCGCCGGGCAGTTCAGCTTGGCGCGCCAGATGATGACGTTGAGGTGCGATCAGACGATGCCAGTCACGATCGGCGCGGGCTGGGGCCAGCGTCTGCCAATGCGTCTCGGCATCGTGGTGCTCGCGTTGCCCTTGGGCGTGAGCATCGCGAAGTTTGGCATCCGTGGCGTGCCACTGCGCCTGTGTCTCCAGGCGCTTTGCATGGCGTTGCACGGTGTCGAGCTCGGCTTGAGCGGTCTCGGTGGTCTTTTCGAGCGCGGCGCGGGCATCGGCCTCGGCGGGCAGGTCGTCGGCGAGCTTGGCGTTCAGCGCATCGACGGCGTGCTTCGCCTGGTTGGCGCGGCGATAGGCGGCGACCGAGATCTCGGAGTACTCGGCGGTACCGGTGAGGCGCTCGAGCAGGTCGCTACGCTCGTTGTCGTCGGCCTTGAGGAAGGCGGCGAACTCACTCTGGGCCAGCAGCACGGCGCGGGTGAACTGCTCGAAGCTGAGTCCCAGGCGCTCGGGCAGCAGGCGGTCGAACTCGCGTTTCTGCGTGGTCAACAGGCGGTCGCTGTCCAGGTCGGTGAGCGACTGCTCGATCTTTTGCAGTTTGCCATCGGCTTTCTCGCGGGCGCGGCGCACGGCCCAGCGGGCGCGATAGCGACGGCCGTCGCGGCCCAGGAAATCGACCTCGGCATGGCCGCTGGCGGTACCTCGGCGCAGTAGGGTACGCGGGTCGGCGGTATTGAGGGTGGCGTCGCCCACGTCGGGCAGCGGGGCGTTCTGGCCGGGCGCTTGGCGTAGCCGGGGCGTGCTGCCGTAGAGCGCCAGACACAAGGCGTCGAGTAAGGTGCTCTTGCCGGCGCCGGTGGGACCGGTGATGGCGAACAGGCCAGCCTCCGCGAGCGGCGCGGCGGTGAAGTCGAGTTCCAAGGGGCCGGGGATCGAGGCCAGGTTGGCCAGGCGCAGGGCGAGGATCTTCATGGTGTCTCCTCGTTGTCGAGGACGTCCTGACGTAGCCGGTCGAAGTCAGCGAGCACGTCGGCGGCGGGCGGCTCGCCCCAGCGCGCTTGCCAGGTGCGCTCGAACAGCTTGCGCGGGCCGAGCGCCGCCAGGTCGATACGCGTGGGCGCGTCCTCGGCAGCGACTCTCGGCAGGCGACGTTCCAGACGCAGCAGGCGCAGTGTCCTGCCGTCGAGCGCCGCGTCCACTCGGGCACGCAGGTCGGGCATCGGCGCCTCGAGCTCGACGCGTACCTCCAGCCAGGGCCAGCGCTCGCGTGGCAGGTCGGGCGTATCTTCCAGGGCGTCCAGCTCAGCGAGTACGTCATCCAGTGGCGCCGGGCCAAGACGATGCATGGCCACCGGGCGTGGCACGGGCAGGCTCTCGACATCGCGCAAGGCTTCGCCGTCGAGTGTGACTTCGACGACCTGATGGGGATAGGCCACCTCGCTGAAATCCAGCGGCAGGGGGCTGCCGCTGTAGCGGATGCGTTCTTCGCCGACCTGCTGGGCCCGATGCAGGTGGCCCAGGGCGACATAGGCGATGTCATCGGGGAACAACGAGGCCGGGATCGACTCCTCGCCGCCGATGACGATGGGTCGCTCGCTGGCTTCGGAGAC
This sequence comes from Chromohalobacter canadensis, assembly GCF_034479555.1. NCBI lineage: Bacteria > Pseudomonadati > Pseudomonadota > Gammaproteobacteria > Oceanospirillales > Halomonadaceae > Chromohalobacter > Chromohalobacter canadensis. The sequence goes on from NZ_CP140151.1 coordinate 2,863,418, forward strand.
CGCGGCACCGTGCAGATGGGCGTGACTCATGGCGATGAGCGCCTGACCGGGAGCGCGACGTTCGCGCGCGGCGTCGATGAGCTGTTGGTGAACGCGCGTGATGCCCGTGACATAGGTATTGCGCGAGGCGTCGTCGGTTTCGTCGCCGCTCGGCGCTGTGCCGCCGGTGACCTCGGCGGGCCGCAGGAAGGGCAGCGCCAGGCACCAGGCGCGAACCTCGCCGTCGGCATCGGTCAGCGGTACCAGCAGACGCTCGGCGTCGAGCCAGCCGTCGTCGAGCCAACTTACCCGGCCCAGGGCGTGGGTGTTGAGGCGCTGCATCAGTGGCGCGGGCAATTCAATGCGGTTGCCGCTGTCGTGGTTGCCGGCGATCATGACGATGGTCAGTTGCGGCAAACGTTGATGCGCCTCGACGATAAAGTCGTAGAGCATCTCTTGGGCGCGCAACGATGGATTGACGACATCGAAGATATCACCTGCGATTAGCAGGGCATCTGGGCGACGCGCTTCGAGGGTCGCCAACAGCCAGTCGAGAAACGCGCGTTGCTCGGCGTGGCGCTCTTGCCCGTGGAAGGTCTGGCCGAGATGCCAGTCCGCTGTGTGGATGAGTTTCACGCAGATCTCCTATACCGGAGTGTCAGTTTACCGGTTGCAGGAGGGCGGCCCAATGGGGCCAGTAACAAGGAAGAAGGAACGACAAGGAGACGGTATGACACATCATGAAGACCTGCATGCCTGGACGCTGACCCCCGAAGAGGCCGTGGCACTGCAGCGTCGCCTGGCGCCGCGGGTTATCCGGCACGGAAAGCCGGACGCAGTGACCTGCATCGCGGGCGTGGATATCGGCTTCGAGGATGGCGGCGAGACGACGCGGGCGGCGGTCGTGGTGCTCGACTGGCCGTCGCTGACGTTGCGGCAGTCGGTGGTCCACCGCGAGCCGACACGAATGCCGTATATTCCGGGGCTGTTGTCGTTTCGCGAGATTCCCGCCGCCCTGGCTGCTTTTGCGCGACTTGAGTCGTGCCCTGACCTGGTCATGGTCGATGGCCAGGGCATCGCGCATCCACGGCGTCTCGGCGTGGCTTCGCACCTAGGGCTTTGGCTCGACCTTCCGACTATCGGCGTGGCCAAGAAGGTGCTTTGCGGTCGTCACGGTGAAGTACCCGCGACTCGGGGTGAATGGGCGCCGCTCACCGACCGGCGCCGCGCCGAGGCCCCTGCTGACATCGAGACCGATGCCGAAGGTCGCGTGGTCATCGGCGCGATGCTGCGCTCGCGCGTGAACGTCAAACCGGTGATCGTCTCGCCGGGACATCGGCTGGATCAGGCCACGGCGCTGGAATGGGCGATTGCCTGCCTGGGCAAGACCAAGCTACCCGAGCCGACGCGACTGGCGGATCGGCTGGCGTCGTGGAAAGGTTAGGTCGTCAACGCCAACCAACTCTCGCTGAGCCAACGTCCGGCACGCTCTATCTCGGCCTCTGTCGCGCCGGCATAGCCGAGGACCAGCCCCGGCTGGCTGGGCGTTTGCAGATAAAAGCCGGAAAGCGGGGATAGCCGCAGGCCTGCCTGTTTGCCCCGGTGGACCAGCTCGCGTTCCAGTTCATGGCTTTGTAGATACGCGACCAGGTGCATTCCCGCGTGGCCAGACGAGAGTTCGAGCCCGCCGGAAACCGCCGGCGCCAGCGCCTGACGAAGCATGGCCTGGCGGTGCCGGTAGCACTTGCGCATGCGCGCTACGTGGCGTGCGAAATGGCCTTCGCTGATGAAGTCGGCCAGCGCTGCCTGGGCGACATATTGCCCTTCTCGGTGCAGGCGGGTGTTGATGTTCTGGAAGGCCGCCACCAGCGATGGCGGCAATACCAGGTAGCCTAGCCGCAGCCCCGGATAGAGGACCTTGCTGAAGGTGCCGACATAGATCACTGGGGCGTTATCCATCAGCCCTTGAAGTGAGGCAATCGGCGCGCTGGTATAGCGGAACTCGCTGTCGTAGTCGTCCTCGATGATCCAGGCGCCATGCTGCTGGGCGAGCCCCAGCAGCGCCGTGCGGCGTGACAACGATAAGGTCGCGCCACTGGGATACTGGTGCGATGGCGTCATGTAGATCAGCTTGGGGGATGGCGTCTCGGGGGGAAGCGACGCGACGTTCAGCCCTTCGTCGTCGACCGGGACCGGCTGCAGGGTCAGCCCCGCCGAGGCGAAGCAGGCCTGTGCACCGCCATAGCCGGGCTCCTCCATCCAGACGCTGTCCCCGACATCGGCGAGCAGTCGTGCGATCAGCTCGAAGCCCTGCTGAGCGCCCTGGGTAATCAGAATCTGTTCCGGCTGACAGCGCACCGAGCGCGATAACCGCAGGTAGTCGCACAGTGCTTCGCGCAGTGCGTCCACGCCGCCTTCATTCCGGTAATCGAACCAGTCGATGGGGGCTCGCTGCTGATGACGACGGAGCAAGCGTTGCCAGCGTTCGCGGGGGAAGCGATCCAGCGCCGGTACGCCCGGTGCGAAAGCAGCATGACGCGCGCTCGGGGGCGTCGTGAAATCGAGAAGGCGTTCGCCGCGTTGTGAGAGCGCCACGGGTAGCGGTGATGGAGCCTCGAGGCATCTCTGTGTTCCCCACTGCCAATCGGCAACGAAAACCCCGGCGCCCGGACGCGATACCAGAAATCCCTCGGCGACGAGGCGGTCGACCGCGCTCAGCACGGTGTTGCGTCCCACGCCCAGGCTGGCGGCCAGTTGCCGGGACGAAGGCAGGGCGCTCCCATGGGGTAGTTGACCCTGCTGGATGCCGCTACGCAGGGCGTCGTAGAGGCGCTGGCTGAGGGTGCGTGCGTCCGGCTCGGCCAGTTGGAGGTTCAGCGCTTCCTGAATCCAGAGCCAGTGGGCGTTCGGGTCGGTCACTGGTTCCCCATATATCGGCAGGATTGGTTCTTCTTGAGGAACCATTATGGCGCCAGACTGGCGATTCGTCACACCAAAGGTGAGTCTTCATGACCCACATCTATAACGATTACGGCCAGCCGGTCGGTCCCGATATCGACTGCTGGCAACCGCCGTCAAAACTCGATCCCGAATGCTTGGAAGGACGTTTCTGCCGGCTGGAGCCGCTGGAGGCCGCCCGCCATTCCGAGGCCCTGTGGCTGGCGTGGCGGGAACCGGATCCGGAGATCGACAACGACGCCGAAGGACACGCCCGCTGGACCTATCTGGGTGGCCGCCCCTTCGACGACGAGACCGGCTGCCGAGCTTGGCTGGCGGGTATGAATGCGGACCAGGATCTGCTGTGTTACGCCGTGATCGATTTCACTGATGGGCAGGCGGTGGGCATGGCGACGTATCTCAATATCGTGCCGGAGGAAGGGCGAATCGAGATCGGCCATCTCAGTTTCTCGCCCCGCATGGCACGCACGTCGATGTCCAGCGAGGCATTGATGTTGATGATGGCTCACGCCTTCGACAAGGGGTATCGGCGTCTCGAATGGAAGTGCGATGCCCTGAACGTTCCGTCGCGTCGCGCCGCCGAGCGGCTCGGTTTCCGCTTCGAGGGCGTCTTCCGCCAGCACCGAGTCGTGGCCGGGCGTAACCGGGACACGGCCTGGTTCTCAGTTCTGGACGTCGAGTGGCCGGCGATTCACGAGTGCCACCGCCGTTGGCTAGCACCCGAGAACTTCGATGCCGCGGGCCGCCAGAATCGTTCGCTCGCGTCGATGACGGCCGCCTTGCGGCACGATTTTTCCCAATCCTGAGAGTCGCGTCATGTATCAGCCGCCCCAGTTTCGCCTCGACAGTCGTGCCGAATGCCATCGGGTCATTGAGGTCGCACCCTTCGCCACGCTGGTGACCCATGATGCATCCGGCGAGCTAAGCGCCGATCACTTGCCACTGTTGCTGGCACCGGCGGGGGACGCGAGCTCGTCGGATACCCTGATTGGCCATATCGCGCGTGCCAACCCACTCGTCAGGGAGCTCGAAAGTCCCTTGGACGGCATCGAGGCACTGGCGATCTTTCATGGGCCTCAGGCCTATATCACTCCGAGCTGGTACCCGGCCAAGCAAGAGCACGGCAAGGTGGTGCCGACCTGGAACTATCAGGTAGTGCACGTGCATGGCCGGCTGCGCCTGATCGACGATCCACATTGGCTGCGCGAGATGGTGACCACTCTCACCGAGCGCTTCGAAAGCGAGCGGGAGAGGCCCTGGCAGGTCGAGGATGCCCCCGACGATTACATCGCCGCGATGTGCCGCGCCATCGTCGGGATCGAGATCACCGCCGAACGCCTCGAGGGCAAGCGCAAGGCGAGCCAGCACAAGCCGCTAGACGAACGCCGCGCCATTCATCAGGGGTTGCAAGATGAATATGGCTACGGGGAGCATTATGCCGCTTGCCTCAGCGGCATAATGCTCGACGAGACCTAGGCGGTACCTGGCAGTTCTTGGCCGTCTGCACCCAGCCTGGCGCCGGGAATTCGGCGTCAGGACTTTTCGCGGAATCGGCCAGTTGGAGAGCGACTGCCTTAGCTTAGTGGTACAGACGACAATTTAGCGGCTTTTGTTACTCTTGCTGAGCTTGTCTATTGTCAAGCGCCCCCAGCCCTTTGAATAACGCTTTATGGAAGCGTTCCGGTTCTTGAATATGCGGCGAGTGACCGAGGTCGGGAAATTCGACCAGTTTGGCATTCGGGATGCGCTCGGCGGCCTGCTCGCCTAGCACTTCGTAGTCGCCCAGTTTCTGCTGGACCGCGTCAGACGCACGTCCCTTGCCGATGGCCGTATTATCTTGCTCGCCGATCAGTAACAGTGTGGGTACCTGCAGCTCGCCGAACTCGTGAATCACGGGCTGGGTAAAGACCATGTCGGACGTCAACGTCTGGTTCCATGCCACAAGGTCGCCGTCTTCGCCAGCGTACATACCGGCTAGCATCTCGACCCAACGGTCGTAGCGAGGCTCCCACTCGCCCACGTAGTACGTGGACCGTTGATACTCGCGAATACCTTTGGCGTTTTTCTGCTGTTCAGCCTGGTAGGTCTCGTCGATCGTCTGATAGGGCACGCCCTTGGCCTTCCAGTCTTCCAGCCCGATGGGATTGACCAGTACCAGTTGCTCGGTCTCCTTGGGGTACATCAAGGCGTAGCGGCTCGCTAGCATTCCGCCCATGGAGTGCCCCATGACGGTGACCTCGTCGAGCTCTAGATTGTCGAGCAAGGCGTGGGTGTTGGCGGCGAGCTGGTGAAAGCTGAACTGATAGGCTTCGGGCTTGCTCGACTTGCAGAAGCCGATTTGATCCGGGGCAATCACTCGGTAGCCGGCATCGGTCAAGCGTTGGATGGAATCTTCCCAGGTTGCCGCGCAGAAGTTCTTCCCGTGCATGAGGACGACCGTGCGGCCATTGGGATCCTCGGCGGGTACGTCAAGATAAGCCATTTGCAGGTCCTGACGTTGCGAGGCGAACTGGAATCGCTCGACCGGGTAGGGGTAATCGAAGCCTTCCAACTCGGCACCGTATGTTGGCGTGCCCTCTTGGGCTTGCTCTTGGGTTTCGGCAGCGAGAGGTGTCGCAAACAAGCCAGCGCTCAGCGCCAGCCCCATAGCCGACAGCCAGTAAGGTCGAACGAGGGTAGGGGGCGATGTGGTCATAGCCAACGTGAGCTCCCGAATATGGATAGCTGAATGAAATCTTGGTGAATCATCAGGTTAGCCGATATTCATACGATATCTAGCGGCGGTTTGCGCGCCGGCGCGGGGAAGGCGGCTTCCAGTCGGGCGAGACTGGCGTCGTCCAGCGTGAGTCGCATGGCGGCGGCGTTGGCTTCGACGTGCGCGGGCTGCACGGCCTTGGGGATGGCGATGACATCGCGCTGGCCGTCGGAAGTGGGGCGGGTCGCCCATGCCAGGAGCACCTGGGCAGGGCTGACTCCGAACGCGTCGGCGATGGCGCGGACCTCGGGATGTTTGAGCTCTCGACCGCCCTGGGCCAAGGGGCAGTAGGCCATGGTCGGCAGGCCGTGATCTCTCTGCCAGGGCAGCAGGCTGTGTTCGATGCCGCGCGAGCCGAGGTGGTAGAGCACTTGGTTCACGCTGCAGGCATCGCCGCCGGGGACGGCATGCAGGGATTGCATGTCGTCGACGTCGAAGTTGGAGACGCCGTAGCGGCGAATCTTGCCCTGGGCTTGCAGGTACTCGAAGGCTTCCAGCGTTTCTTCCAAAGGCACGCTGCCAGGCCAATGCAGCAGATACAGATCCAGATAGTCGGTGCCCAGGCGTTGCAGGCTGCGCTCGCAGGCGGCGATGGCGTCCTGGCGGCCGGCGTTCCACGGGTAGACCTTGGAGACCAAGAAGGCCTCGTCGCGACGACCGCGCAGGGCCTCGCCGACGATTTCCTCGGCACCACCGTCGGCGTACATCTCGGCGGTGTCGATCAGTGTCATCCCCAGGTCGAGGCCGTGCTGAAGTGCATGCACCTCGTCGCGGCGTGGCGCACGGTTCTCGCCCATGTGCCAGCTGCCCTGGCCGATGGCGGGCAGCGCGACGGTGGGCTCGCGCGCGGTGGCAGAGAGGGTGACGCTAGGCGTGTCGGGGGAAAGGGACTTGACCATATGACTGCTCCCTGACATGGGGATGGTATGGGTGAATGAGGGTGCATTCAGGGTGCGCCGACACGGAGAGCACGACAAGTCCGTTATACTGGCGGCCCTCTCTCGTTTCAGGATCGATTCAAATGTCCGAGCGTCCCCTGGATGCCGATATCATCGCCATGACCCGCGCCTGGGTGGCGAACTTCGTCGTGGCGCATGACGTTTGTCCCTTCGCCGGTCGCGAGGTACGCCGCAACAGCCTGCGTTATGTCGTGGCGAACGATGATGAACCCGAACATCTTCTGCATACCTTGATCGAGGAATGTCATCGTCTGGATGCCGAGCCAGCCATCGAGACCACACTGATGATCCTGCCGGAGGGGCTGGCCGACTTCGACGACTACCTGGATCTGTTAGGCGTCGCCGAAGCATTGCTCGAGGCGGAGGGGTACGCGGGGATTTACCAGTTGGCGAGCTTTCACCCTGACTATGTTTTCGAAGGCGTCGCGGCGAGCGATCCCGCCAATTACACCAACCGTTCACCCTGGCCGATGTGGCACCTCCTGCGCGAGCGCAGTGTCGAGGCCGCCGTGGCGAATCATTCCGCGCCGGAGTCGATCCCCGAGGATAATGTCGCTACCTTGCGTGAAATCGGCAGCGCCGCGTTGGCCGAGCAGTGGGCGGCGTGTCGTCGCGTGCGGGCGAGCGATTGATCCCTTGCCCCTTGAAGTCCACGACATCACCCATATGGACTATGGTGTAGGGGCATGACGCCCACTCACGAAAGGAGGCACGAATGAGTATCGAGAAAACCGGTTCCGCCCATTGGCAAGGCAGTCTCAAGCGCGGCAAGGGGACGGTCTCCACTCAGAGCGGTGCGCTCAAGGACAATCCCTATGGTTTCAACACGCGCTTCGAAGGTGAGCCGGGGACCAATCCCGAGGAATTGATCGCAGCGTCCCACGCCAGTTGCTATTCGATGGCGCTGTCGATGATCCTGGGAGAAGCCGGACACGACCCCGACGATGTGCGTACCGAGGCGACCGTGACGCTGGATCAGGATGACAGCGGCTTCAAGATCACCAAGGTGCACCTCGTCACCCGTGCCAAAGTGCCGGGAATCGACCAGGCAGGTTTCGACGAATCGGCCAACAAGGCCAAAGAAGGTTGCCCGATCTCGCGCGTGCTGAATGCCGAAATCACGCTGGATGCAAAGCTCGAAAGCTGATCGGCATCGCTTCTCTGGGGCCGGCATTGCGCCGGCCCTTTTATATTATAGGTTTATAGGTATCTTCCCTTAGTGTCGTTGGTGCTTGACAACGTCGCTAATGCAGTCTCTCCGCGAATCTGTTAGCCTCCTACACGCTCGTCGGTCGGTACCTCCCGCCTACTTAGGTATCGCGACGCTGGACGCAGTTATTCATCGTATAAAACAACCAACGATCATTCGACGGAAGACCTCATTCATCATGGCTACTTCGCAAGAGACCGATACGGCCTCGTCGCGCCCGCTCAATCGCCGCGACGTCAAGGTGCTGTCGCTGTCCGCTCTGGGCGGCGCGCTGGAGTTTTACGACTTCATCATCTTCGTGTATTTCGCGACGGTGGTGGGGCAGTTGTTCTTTCCCCCTGAAATGCCCGAATGGCTGCGTCAGATTCAGACTTTTGGAATCTTCGCTGCCGGCTATCTGGCACGCCCGCTGGGCGGCATCATCATGGCGCACTTCGGTGACCTGCTGGGGCGCAAGAAGATGTTCACCCTGTCGATCTTCCTGATGTCGGTGCCGACGCTGTTGATCGGTTTGATGCCGACCTACGATACCTTGGGCTATGCGGCGCCCCTGCTGCTGGTGGCACTGCGCATCCTGCAAGGTGCCGCCGTGGGCGGTGAAGTCCCCGGTGCCTGGGTGTTCGTCACCGAGCACGTCAAGCGTCGTCACGTGGGTTTTGCCTGCGGCACGCTGTCCGCTGGCCTGGTGTCGGGCATTCTCATCGGCTCGCTGATGTCGGCGTTCATCAAGACCACCTACAGCGATGCGGAGCTGGCCGCGTATGCCTGGCGGATTCCGTTTCTGATCGGTGGGGTGTTCGGGCTGCTGGCGGTGTACTTGCGGCGCTGGTTACACGAGACGCCGGTGTTCGCCGAGATGCAGGAGAAGAAGGCGCTTGCCGAGGAACTGCCGGTCAAAAGCGTCTTGCGCAACAACTTGCCGAGCGTGGTGCTGTCGATGGCCGTTACCTGGATTCTGACCGCCGCCATCGTGGTGGTGATCCTGATGACGCCGAGCCTACTCGAGACGCGTTACGCGTTGGATGCCTCGCTGGCCAATGTCTACGCCATCCTCGGCGTGGTGGTCGGGTGCCTGGCTTCGGGCTGGAGCGCGGACCGCTTTGGTAGCGGCCCCACCATCATGCTCTGGGGCTTGCTGTTGGCGATCAGCTACTGGGCGATGATGACCACCGTTGGCACGCATCCCGAGTGGCTGACGCCGCTTTATATCCTGTGCGGCTTTGCGGTGGGTATCGTTGGCGTGGTACCGACGATTGCCGTCAAATCGTTCCCGGCCATGGTGCGCTTCACGGGGTTGTCGTTCTCGTACAATGTCGCTTACGCGATCTTCGGCGGCTTCACGCCCATCGTAGTGTCGGTATTGATGACCGTGCATCCCATGTTCCCGGCGGTCTATGTCGCCGCGCTTGGCGGGTTGGGCATCGTCATTGGGCTCTATCTGATGCGTGCGCCGAGTGGTCGGCGGTTGGCGGTCATGGCTTCATGAGCCGCTGAGAAGTACTCAACCAAAGTCACACGCAGACCACGACGCCCCGCCATCATGCGGGGCATCTTCGTGTGGGAAGGTCAGCGCGTGTAAAGAGATCAACGCTCGCGTGCGGCGTCGACGAGGCCTCGAATCAGGCGCTGCTGGGGGCGATTGAAAACGAGGAATTCGGGATGCCATTGCACGCCGACCAGATACGGACATTCGGGCGCCTCGATGGCCTGGATCAGGCCGTTACGGTCGCGTGCCACCACGTGAAGGGTATCGCCCAGTCGATCCACCGCCTGGTGATGAAGGCTATTGACGCGACAGCGCGAGACGCCGAGTAGGGTGTGCAAGCGGCTTCCGGTAGCGATGTCGACCTGCTTGCGAGGCAGCACGGTGCGCTGACGGCGCACGTGATCGTAGGTGGTGTAAATATCGCCGATCAAGGTGCCGCCGCAGTGCACGTTGATGATCTGCGCGCCTCGGCAGATGCCCAACACGGGCAACTGCTGGGGCAGAAAGCGCTCGAGTAGAGCGAGTTCAAGGCGGTCCCGCGCCGGGTCGACGCGTACGTCGAGTCGCATTTCTCCGCCATAGAGCTGGGCGCCGATGTCGTCGCCGCCGCCGATCATCAATCCCGCCAGCCCTTCGGGAATCTCGCGCGAGGGCGAGAGCCGCACCGGCTGGCCGCCGGCACGCCACACGGCAAGGCGGTCGCATGCCCACGCCAGAAAGCTCTTGTGATCCGACGTGGTAATGCCGATCAGGGGGCGTGAACTCATTTCTCGACCCAGCGTTTCAGTTTGTCCCGCCATTGCCCCATCGTCGATTGCGTATGGTGGGCACGATAGGCCTGCATCTGGGTGCGTAAACTGTGCGGATCGGCGGCCAGGCGTTCGACCGTTACCCAGCGATTCCACTCCGTGACGCTGCCCCAGTCGAGTGTGTCGAGCTGGGCGTTGGGCAGGCGAAAGTGAAAGGTAGGGCGTGGCTTGACCAGGCTTTCCTGAAGCAAGGGATGCGCGGCCTCGGGCGCGAGATGGGCGAACAAGGGGCACATGTCGAGTTCACGGTTGCGCGTCGGGTTGTCGCGCAGGTAGTCGCTGATCAACTGCGCCTGCGTCGGCTGGTAATCGGGGTCGAGAACCTTCAAGGCATAGGCCTTGGAGAAGGGATTGGTATGCGGCAGTATCTCGCGCGTGATATCGACCCGGATCTGATCGCGGAGCCAGGCGGCGAGGATAATATAGGCCTGCAGGTGCGCGAGGACGCTCGACGTATCGGTCGCAGGGACTTCGGGGTTGAGATGCAGCCCGAAGCCATAGAAGACGCTGGCATCGGTGCCTTCGGCGCCATGCCGGCGCAAGGCGTCGAAAAGCCGGTCGAACTCGCCGAGCTCTGACCAGGGGATCGGCGGCGAGACGATTTCAGTCGGCACCAGCCCCGCGACCATCTCGCCGAGCCATTCGCGGGAGCGTTGATGGAACTCCACGCGCCATTCGCGTCCTGCTGACGCTGCCTTGCCGGGTGCCATGCCGTTGGCTTTCATGACCGCATCGTCGGGGTGGACGTACTTGCTGTCCAGCTCGATGGTGAATTTTCCCCAGGGCGTGCCTTCGACACTCATGCGATGAGGGCTCTTGCGTACAATGTCGCCACCGAAGCAGTCGGCGACCAGCCGCGCGGCGGTGTCGGGCATGAGGCCGGCGAACTCGATTTCCACGCCGACCCGCCGTGGGCGTCCCTCGGCGGTATTCGGGTAGGGAGGCGGCAATGGCTGCACGGATGACTCCTCGCGGAATTCGCGGTGCCGGTGAATGAAAGGGCACATGAGCCCGATAGGTTAACATCGCCGCCGGGCGAAAACGTAACCCGGCGTCTCGCCGGGAACATGCGGATATTGGGACGGACAACGGCCTCATGCGCTTATGAGGCAGTTTTGCGCTCGAAAAACCAACGTTTCATGGCACCGGTGATGCGTCGTAACTCGTCCCCTGAGGTGATGTAGGCCGGCATGGTGTACAGCCAGCGACCGAAGGGACGCAGCCACACGCCCCGGGATCGAGCGAAATCGGCCACGCCTTTGAGTGCCTCGGCATCGTGGACCTCGATCACTGCGGTGGCGCCTAGCACGCGTACGTCGGACACGTCCGGGTGGGCGCGCAGCGCCGCGTCATCCATAAGTTCCTCGCGCAACACGGTGTTGAGCGCCTGAATGCGGCCCAGGTAATCGTCCTCCTCGAACACTGCCAGGCTCTCCAGCGCGACGCGGCAGGCCAGCGGATTGCCCATGAAGGTCGGGCCATGCATGAAGGCGTGAAGCTCGCTGTCGCCGATGAAGGCGTCGTGCACCCGGTCGGTGGCGAGCGTCGCGGCATGGCCCAGGTAGCCGCCGGTGAGGCCCTTGGAGAGCACCATGATGTCCGGCGTCACGTCGGCGTGGTCGGCGGCGAACATCTTGCCGGTGCGACCGAAGCCGGTAGCCACCTCGTCGAAAACCAGCAGCACGTCGAACTCGTCGCACAGCTTGCGTGCGCCACGCAGGTAGTGGGGCGAGGTCATGTTGAGCCCGCCGGCCGCCTGCAGCAGCGGCTCCATTAGCAGGGCACCGATTTCCTCATGATGGGCCTCGAGCACGGCGCGCAGGGCATCGAGGTCGGCCTGGACCTCATCCTTGCCGGCCTCGAAACCGGCGGTGGGCGCCGGCGCGAAGTGATGCTGCGGCAGGAAGCCCGCGAACAGCGAGTGCATGCCTTCCTCGGGGTCGCACACCGCCATGCAGCCGGCGGTGTCGCCGTGATAGGCCTTCATCAGCGTCAGCATGCGGTGCTTGGCCGGCTTGCCGCGCAGATGGTGGTACTGCACGGCCATCTTCATGGCCACTTCCATGCCCACCGAGCCGCTGTCCGAGAAGAACACATGGTTCAAGCCGGTGGGCGTGACGCGCACCAGCTCGCGGGCCAGGCGGTCGGCCGGCTCGTGTGTCAGGCCGCCGAGCATCACATGGCACAGCGCGTCGGCCTGGCGCTGGATGGCCTCGACCAGCCGCGGATGTCGATAGCCATGGATCATGCACCACCAGGAGCAGGTGGCGTCGAGCAGCGACTCGCCGGTGTCCAGGGTGAAGCGCGGACCGTCGCCGCCGACCACCTTGGGGGCGGGAGACTGAGTCTTGAGATGAGCGTAAGGGTGCCAGACGGGAGATGTCATAGGGATTCCTCGCATGTGGGCAGCGTAAGGTGATCGGCGGCGGCACGGGCGCGCGCGTCCGGCGTATCGGCGGCCAGACGCGGCACGATGCCGAGGCAGGGCGCTTCCAGGGTGCGCTCGAGCGTCGCCAGGTTGTCGCGGTAGCAGGTCTCGTCGGCGGCCTCGTCGAAGGA